>NZ_WOEZ01000314.1 GCF_013177735.1 Paraburkholderia elongata
GAGGCGATGGAGATCCGTCCGGTGATTGTGTTAATTGATGAGGCTGACAGCGTTCTCCTGGACCGCAGGTATTCGTCTGACGTCGGGACCCTGACTAATGAGATCCTGACAACGATCGATGGCAGTGGCGGGCGGGTTCGTGACGTCATGTATATCGCGGCGACGAACTTCTTCGATCGTCTTGACACCGCGGCGGTTAGGGGCGGCCGCTTCGAGGAGAAGGTCCAGTTCGACGTGCCGCGGTATGACGACATGGGCGGCTACGTCATCCGTGAACTGGGAAAGGTGGCGCGCCAATTCACGCTCGTTGACGGAGTGATTGAGGAGTGCCGCTCTGTACTCTGCGGTCGGTCGGTCGCTGATGCAGACGCCCTGATCACGGGCGCAGTCAACCTTGCCGCGCTGCGGGCCCTGAGGGGGAAGGTCGCCGAACTGCATCCGCGGGACGTCAGCACGGCAGCACGGATGGTCTTCGTGACCGGGGCCTGCGGCAAGCGATGAGCAAAGCGCCGGCCGGGTGACAGCGCGCTGCTAGTAAAAATCGGGTTCTGTCGCGTTGTGCAGGCTCGACACGAGGCTCGCGTCGACGGTTTTGGCGGGTTCACCAAGGCGGCCTGCACAGCGCGTATTGCCTTTTCACACGCCACTTGCGGCTCATCGGGGGCGGTCCCGGTCGAAGCGCGACCTCTGCAGGGATCGGCAACCCAAAATTCCCCCTAAATTTCTCCCCCGGATGTCCGATAGGTAAAACCGGGACCGCAAAAGGTGGTTTCTCCCGCTTTGCTGGTGGCGGGACGCGATGCACTGGAAACCGACGCATATATGTGTCGAAGTGCAATTGGTAGCGCTATTTATCGGAGTCTAGCTATGACGAAGTTCATGAAGAAAAAGACGCTGGGGATCAAACGCCGGGCAGGCGGGCACATGATCCAGGCAGCAAAGAGTCCCATCCCGTCGTCTGCGTGCGCTGTGGCATGCCCAATGACAGAGGAAAATGCCAAAACCGTGCCGTTGGGAAACTCAATTATGACCACGCCTCCAAACCCGCTTCTCGTCCTCACTGAAGAAGGTCAAACCAGTGCTTTTCACCACAAGTCCGCGTGTAGCGCATGGTGGGCCAAATTTGGCCCCCGGCTTAAATCTGAGTACGACCTCCCCGAGGCGATGGCGCTCGGATTTGAACTGGAAGATGAGAACGCAGCCTGCACAGTCGAGCTCGCGGGTCTGCTGTTGGGGCGCGTCCACAAAGCGGTTATTGCAGGACTGCTCAGACGACGGATGCAGGAGACCGGTATGAACGCCCGCGACTGGATTTATATTGAGCTACTGGAAGATGCGGTGCGCTACCTGATGACGCCCCCCGAGCGGCACCGCCTGGCCAGCCTGCCCGATGAGGGCCTTCCGGCTTCAAGGGACCGGTCGGCCGCGAATTCCCAGTGGCCTGTCGTGGACGACAAACAGGACAGTAGCGCGGAATTTCGCCGGGATTTTAGTGAACAAGTATCAGGACGCAATCCTGCTCAGGACAACAGTGTGCAAAGAGGACATCACCGCGTTCTTCGACCGTTCTGATGAAGTCATCATCAATGCCGACCTCATCAAAGTGGAGAAGGTGGAGATCGTTGAGCGAATCTTCTATCAGAAGGACAGAGGTTGCGTCGACTGCTAGGCCCGTTAATCTGCAAGGTGTCCTGCCCAGCCTTACGCAGCAATCTGGACTGGTCCGCTGAGGCTGGATCGGGCAGGGGAACGGCTCATCGCTGTGGCGATATTTAGCATGATCTGACGCTGGCGCTTTCGCGATCATGTCTTGTTGCGGAAGATTGCCAAACGACTGGGCATGTCCAGAAACACGGTCAGGCGTTATACATATGCCGGCACTGCGCTGCCGGCATATCCAGAGCGCCATACTTCCTGCAAGATCGACGGGTTTGCTGAGAAGCTCGCCGGCTGGTTCGGCGTGGTGATCATCGACGGTGAGGCCAGTTCAGGACACTCGGTGACTGGGCCACTCGATGCGCGGATGTCGTTGTCAGATCTGTTGCAAAGCATCGCGGAAACATTGCGTGGACAACTTCGAAAGACGCCGCAGTAGCCCGCGGTATGAGCGGCTGTATGACCCGTTGTTCGAAGCATCCATCGGAATGCCGGCAGAGCTCGTTCTTTGCCCGGGAGCGGCCGGCGCAGACTGCTACTTCCTTCATTTGAAGGAGTTCACTATTGAAATGGCCACGATCGTCTGTGCGGCGCGCGTCCCCAGCAACAACGGCAAGTTGACGGGACAGAAGCCGACCTCATGCTCGGGTTGTTTCTACGGCAAGCGAATGGCGAGCGCCTGCTGAACCATCGGCATCATCGGTAGCGATCTGAAATCTTTTCGGCTAGGGCAGCCCAACTAGACCGGGACATGGGCCCGGTCTAGTTACGGCCATTCTGAGCTATTCCATGAAACACCGGAATGCGGTTGGCCCGAACGCCAAAACGCATGCCGCCAGGAGCGCGACGTGCGTCATGGCCGCCGCGGCATGCCGTATTCGTGACGTCACATGGTGCCGCTCGCGCGGTTCCTGGCGCTACGGACGCGGAGCCAGCGTGAGCGAGCCGATTAAGCGGTCAACATATGGCTTGAGTCCGTGAGCGATTCTTTGGTTGACATGTAGGGCGGCGAGCTCGTCCAGCGCGTGACCTGTGGCCCCGCGGCCCCAGGCAGCTTGCAGTTGGGCCTTGTAGTCCACGGTGCTGTACAGGAGCGATCCGATGGAGTGCCGACGGTAACAAAACTCAACAATGCTGGACTCAGGCAGCACGCAATCTGGCGAGACGTTCTCAAATTCCCGGTTGATTTCGACAAAGTCGAAAACTGCTGCGAACTGGGGCCGTGCTGGTTTCAGCCGGTCCGCGCGGTTCAACACGAGGCGCACGTGCGCAGGGTCAACGCCCAGATCGCGGCACCACTTCATCGTGCTGATTGCTGCCTGCTGCCCATGCCAGTCGGGTGTTGTGGGAATGACGACCGCGTCAAAGGCACCCGGCAGCAAGCCGGTCACTTCAACATGGCGTTGGAATGCCGACGCGCTCAGGACACTCACATCAACAAACACGTTGCCCGATTGCTGCCCGATTACTTCAAACAGCCGCGGGATCTCGGGCGTTCCGACTTTTACTGACGGCACCATGTAGGCGCCTGTTCCGTCTCCACGTGAGTGAACTGACAGAACCAGTCCGCCCGTGGCGGCGAAGACGAGCGAGGACACGACACTCTTGCCGACACTGCCGCTTTCACTGTAGAACAGTACGCGGCGCCCGCGTGTGCCCGATCCGGGATGGGTAATGAGCGAATGCACATTGCTGTTGAGCGGTTCGGGCACAGTTGTGCCGGGCCATTGCGTTTCACCTTCGGTCATCAAATTCTCCTTTGATTGATGGGGGCTGCGTTAAACATGTGCAACGATAAGGCTTGCAATTACGCGATTCGGCGCGAATATCACACGTTATCGGCCCACATTCGGGGCTTGACAGCTGGCATGTTTTTTTCCCTGGATTTACAAGGCGTGTTGATACGTCGCCCCGGGAACCGAGTGTGCTGAGAGGATTCGCCGCTCGCGGGGCAAGGAGCGCCCCGGAGCGGGTCAGGCTGCCGTGGTCTGCTTATCCGCGTGATCGAATTCCATCCCGTCCGTGAGGGATGGCGAAGCAACATGCAAAGTAATTTGTATTACTAATATATGGCTCATTGCCGGGATGTCTGTCGGCCAGCTGGCGGTCATGTCGCTACGTCGCGCACGCGGCCCGGCGGTGCGGTCTGCATACGGAATACGGTATCGTCTTGCCGGCAGGGAACCGGAGTCGGGAGTCGATGCTGTCGTCCCTGCTGATCAGCGCCCGCGAGCAACTGCAGGGCGTCTCCGTCGTTGTGGCGATACGCTCGGGGCGCTGGCAGTCCGGGAGCCCAAAAAGCATTGCGGTTTCCCGCGAGATCACGCGCCGCCCGCTCAGGAAATGGGCGACCCGGGCCGTCGTCACCATTCAACGCCCCCGACACCGGTGGCGCGGCCGGGACGCTGGAGCCGGCCGCGCTTATCCGGTGGCAACGGTTGCCTTCTACGGGCCAGACGACACGAGAGCGACGAAGGTCTCTGTTGGCATCGTCGCGCACGAAGGTGCTGACGTCGACCCTGTTGAGCGCTGGTTCTGCAAAGCAACCGATGCGAGAATCGATCCGGAAGTCACCGAAGCAATCGTTCGATTCATCGATCAGCATGGTGCCAAATCAGTGGTGGCCGTCGATCGCATCATCGGCTGTCCGCATGAGGAAGGCATTGACTACCCCGAAGGCGAAAAATGTACGCAGTGTTCGTTCTGGGCTAACCGTGATCGATGGAGCGGCGAGATCATTCAGTGAGACGTCAAGAGGCAAGCGCTTCCATCCTCGCGCTGAGGCGTTCCTTGCCCGCTTCATTCCGACCGTAGTTATGCATTCGTTAACGCAGGACACTTTCTGGATGAGAAGGGCGCGCGTGGTCCTCAGCGGGGCTCGGCCAGGCCCGTGGCGTGGTTTCACGCAACCGCCGCCTACGCGACTGACTTCGACTGCACGAGCGCGATGACTGCGACGTGCTTCACGTGCAGGAAAGGCCCAGCGGAGCGGGACATCGACCGAGACGACACGAAGCCTGGTCATGCGCGCGGTGTAAGGTACAGGGGCGAATCTCCCGCCGGGAAGGCACGTTGTGGGATCTTGCCGGGCGTGGTGAGCATCACCGTTAATGCAAGGGGCAGAACCATGGGTTTTTCTTGCCGAACGTTTCTGATCGCTCGTGACGATACCCTCTGGCGGCTGTCAAGCACCAGGTTCGACCGGATGCTGCGGGATCCGGCAAGCCACTGTCTGCCCGTTTTTGCGGAGCAACGAGTACGAATGGCCAGCGTCGTGGTCGAGCTTGTGGCCAGAAACCCGGTGCGCGTCGTTCGGAACGCGTTTTCCATTCTCACGTTCGATGCTGAAGGCCGCATCGACCCGAGCAGATTCGAACAGCAGCAATTTGCCCTCGTGGAGTTGGCCGTCGCGCCTGTCTTTGCCGTATTCGATGATGACAGCAACCCGACGGTCGTCGACGCAACGTCCCGATTCATTGCACAGGGAGGCCAATGGGTTCCGTCACGCGCTTTGGCGCGCGTCATCGATCAGACTGCGTTGGGCCAACGACAGTGCCGACACCTGTGAGCCCTCGCTGACAGGCTCTCCTACGGCATCCAGTTTTCGATTCTCGAGTGTCGGAGAGGGGTCGAAATCGCGCAGATCATGTGGTCGTCGCGTAAGTCGCCACTCGCGAGCGATAAAATTCGTGGTTATCCGAACGGCGGCTATATTGGCCGATGACTTGACGGGCAGCACGCGTGCACGATTGACCGCTTCTATGGGGACCTCGGAAGCCGCCGTTCACGTCGCGCTGGCTCCAACGGCCGGAGAGGGTCGCGTGCTGCCGTTCATCGACCGGAAGAGGCCGGCCACCGCTGGTCCGACACGAACCGCGACCGCAAGCGGTGAGACAATATGATTTTTATGCAATTGACGCGGCGCACGCGGAGTGCTTCGCGTCCGTCAGCCTGTGTGCGGATCTCAAGAATAGCGCCCTAGCTGCGCGCTCGCGTGGCCATCTTCTATCCTTTGATAAGCTAGGAGTCGGGTATGCCAACGGTCGTCTTGCATCAATGGGAGCGGTCGCCGTTTTGCGGAAAGGTTCGGAAGGTCTTGCGCCACAAGCGGATCGACTTCTCGGTAGTGAACTATAACGGCGTCCTCGGACGACAGGCGACGAGACTCTCGCCGGCTGGACAGTTGCCCGTAGTTGATTTCGACGGGGAGCGTGTGCAGGACAGTTCGGAAATCGTCATTTTCCTTGAACGCCGTGTACCTGAATTTCCGGTGGTTCCGCCGAAGCCCGATCATCGCGCCCACGCGCTATTACTCGAAGATTGGGCCGATGAGTCGTTGTACTGGTACCTGATGGCTTCTTTGCTTATGGGTGACGCAAGTGCGCTGGCCGAACACATCAACATGCTGTGTTCGGGCCGTCTAGCTTGGGAGCGCATTCCGGTCGGCTTTGTTGTGCGGCGCATGTATAAGCAGAAGCTAAAGGCGCAGGGCCTTGGCAGATTGTCCCCGTCGTGCGTACAGAACCGATTGTGTGCCCACTTTGGATTACTGGAGACGCTCCTTAAGGAAGGCCCGTGGCTTGTCGGCGAGTCGAAGTCCATCGCCGACATCGCCGTGTCCGCCCAAATAGACGGGATGATGAGGATAAGCCCTACTTCGTCGCGCGTTCTTGAATATCCGCATTTGACGGAATGGCTGGCGCGCTGCGCCTGAGGTACTTACTAATTCCCGCGGACGATGCTACGCGTCGCATTGCGTCTACTTACGCCAGCTAGTAAGTGGCAAGTTTCACGCGCATCGACCGTCATCAACGGATCGACTACTGGCGGTGGCGGACTGGCAGCACGCGGCCGATACTGTTGAAAAAGTCGGTGACGGTCGTTCTAACCCGGTTTTCATGGGTCGCTCTTTACCCTTAACCGATGCTCGCGAGCGGTTTGTGGGGCGATCTGAGAGGTCGAATTTTTCGCTCGTGATGTTGGGGCGACGCGCTACGACTTTTTCAACAGTATCGGCCAGGAAGCGACAGTCGCGAGGCTCCGCCGAACGGCCGGTCATTGGGCCACGGGCGTCATTCAACTTTGCCCGCCCGACGGATGAAAAGCTATAGACCGTGCGCGGCAGACCCTGCATTGCGTGGCGTCCGCCGAAACCGTTGAGCCGAAGAGCCAAGGCACGGTTAGATACATGATCGTGTTTGCCTTGGTGATGTGCATGCGCGGACTGCTGAACTGGCGGCGTTCATTGCGCAAGGTGTGACCTGCCGAACGCCGACGCCCACGTGGCGCCTCTATCGGCTGATGTCGACGATCTGAATCTGTGTCGGTGCGGGTATACCAAGCAGTTGCGCAGCGACAGCAACCACGCGGCTTGCCCGCAGGCTGGTCAGGCAATCGCTTGTGCTTTCCGTATGCCGGCCGCACCCTTCCTGCCGGCACGGAACGCACTCGCTCTCCCCCTGCAACAGGTATACGTTGCCGCGCAGACCTGAGCCGCGTTGAGCCCATGGTTCCTCACCCACCGGCCAGTTGCATGGCCACGGCCCCCACCGAACTGGGTCCGCCGGGCCGAACAGCGCAATCGTCGACGTCCCGCATGCGGCAGCAACATGTGTGGTACCCGTATCGGGACCAATGAAGAGATTCGCACGCCGGATCATTTCCGCCGTTTCGCCGAGCGTCAGTTCACCGACAAGGTTCAGGACCGGCTCGCCAGCCGCCGCGACCACCTGCCCGGCATACTCGCGCTCGGCCTGCGCCGGTCCTCCGCTCAGCGCGACGGCAAAGCCCTGCGCGCGCAGCCAGCGGATCGTTGCGGCCCAGTCGTCGACGGTCCATTGTTTATACCTGTACATGGGGCACAGGTGCAGCACGACCATTGGCTGCCCCGGCATCGCGGCGGGCGGCGCATTGAACCGCGCCTCGAACCGGGCTCTGCGCTCGGGATCGGGACGGATGCCCGGTGCGACCACCTCCCCGCGCGGCGTCACGCCCACCAGCGGCGCCAGTTCGAGGGTGCTCGACACCACGTGTGCCTGCAGTTGCCGGTCGAGCGCGATACGGTGAAGCATGACGCGGGCGAACCACGTCACACGATCGGCATTGACGAGCCCGATCCGCTTGCGGCCGGCAAACCACGTATAAAACAGTGCGCGATCGGAGTCGATGGCTGCGCAGGCAAGATCGTAACGCCGCCAGATCCGCGCAGCGTCGGCAATTCGCTCACGCAGCGGGGCGCGCCGGGCGCAAGTAATGACGCGGTGCAGATCCGGGTTGTGCTCAAGTACCCCCTCTGTGCCTCGAAACACGATCATGTCGATCCTGGCCTCGGGCCATTGCGTCTTCATCGACCGGACAAGCGGCGTCACCAGCAACACATCGCCTATGCGACGCGGGCAGGCCACGAGAATCGTTTGCGGAGGCCGTTCCAGCTTCAGCGCACGTGAGTTGTCCGCTTCGCCGATTTCGCGCTTTCGCGCCTCGATCCACGCAGCCAGTGTTGCGACACTCAGCGCGAAAAAGGCTGCGCTCATCACGAGCGTCAACGCGTCGATCGTCAACCCGAAGATGATCGTACTGCCAACCACGGCGAGTCCCAGATACGATGCGGTAGCGATTTCGCCGTCCGCGCTGAGCCGGTTCCGCCAGAACGGTGTGAAGGTCCCGACGTACAGAAGCAGCAGTGCGGCCACGCCGGCAGTTCCCATTTGGGACAGCGTCGAGAAGAACTCGCTATGTGCGCCCGCGTTGACGATCGCTCGCGGCGCCTCGGCACGTTGGGCGAGCGCGTTCAGCGCTTCCTCCAGACGGCCGCGCCCCACGCCAAACGCCGGATGCCGCGAGTACAGGAGCGCGGACGCGCGCCACAATTCAAGGCGCAGGCCAACCGAAGTATCGATGTCGCCTTGCTGTATCCCCTTGACGTCGGACACGATCGCGTCGACCCGCTGACGGACAATGCTGGTGGATGCGAGTGCCACGGAAAACGCCACGATCGCGCAGCCCAATGCAATGCGTGCCCGCCTGCCGGCTAGCCAGTGCCGGCCGCCGACGGTTGTCCATACGAGCAACGGCACCGCAATCCAGCCTCCGCGCGAGCCCGACAAATATGACGCGTATCCGCCGAGCAGAAACGCCGCGATCTTGATCGCCGCCTCAGCTGCGTGCGTACACCTGCCTCGCGTAATCGACACAATCGACAGGAAGCCGAGCAGCAATGCCGTGTCGCCGAAAGGGATCGGGTTGGTAAATGAATTGCCGAGGCGATCGGGAAAGACCCAGACGGCTGGATGAAAGTGCGCGTAAATGGCCCACGTGCCGGCGCCCAGCGCGCCCGCCACAAATCCCCATTGCACAAGGCGGAGTTGCCGGGACGCCAGCGACCCCAGATAGAAAAAACTCGGGACGGCGAGAGCCAGCCGCAGGAATGGATCGAACGCTGGGAACGTGCTGCTTCGAAAAACCGCTATCTGGAACAGCACGACGGCCGGCATGCCGATCAGACCCAGGACGAAGAGCCGGTGCTCGCGAAACAGCGCCGCCGCGCGACGCCGATGCTCGGCTTCGCCAAGGTAGGCCAGAGCAAGCGCGAAAATAACGAAAAAGCAGTAGCCAGTGCCCCCTCTTATCGACAGCATGAAAGCCGGCGACAACACGACAGCCAGGGTGGCGACACCGCCTGATAGTTGGTTGGTACGCATCACGTCGGCTCGTAAGTCTAGCGAGAAGCAGCAGCCCAAGCCAATTGTGCCATGCGACGTGACAACGCCCCACTTCCGCCGGCAATCACGGCACCAACTAATGTTTAATCTGTGGGCTGCACACGTGGCAGCAGGCCACTCTCAGGAAAGCCTCGCCGATGAGTGAAATCCGCCGGCTGTGGGTTGCCGTTCGACCCAGTGCCGATCGTCGTTTCGACTCATGCGAACAGGTCCATCTCACAGCCGCTCGGGTTGTCGAATGACGCATGGAAATGTTGCAGTCGGATTGCTGCCAATTCTGCCTGTTACATGACGATACTGACAGCTGTTTTTCTGATTCTGTCTCGGCGATGGGCGCTAGAGTGGCACATCATGGAGGCGCACTTGACCGCCGATTAATGGCCGATGCCAGCAGGATACTGTTGAAAAAGTCGGTGACGGTCGTTCTAACCCGGTTTTCATGGGTCGCTTTACCCTTAACCGATGCTCCCGAGCGGTTTGTGGGGCGATCTGAGAGGTCGAATTTTTCGCTCGTGGTGTTAGGGCGACGCGCTACGACTTTTTCAACAGTATCCCCAAATAGCAGACGCTCGCCGCCTCTCACATTTGCCTCCTTGTTATCGGCCATGCCCGGCGTTCATACTTTCCAGTCTGCGGTCATTCCGCAATGACCGGTTCCGACCGCCGTGGGCACACGGTCCCGGCCGGCTCCGGCCACTCGGGTAGAGGAGGCCGACGAGGCGTTTTACGACGCCAAGGCCCATGGTCGTAACCTGGTATTTCGCTTGCCGCCCGCCCGACACGCTAGAAGCCGCGTGGGGTGACAAGATCGGCGGCGCGAAGGTGGCCGCGTGGTTCGAACGGAATTTTCACCCAGGCAAAGATGCTCATGTCCTGATAGCCGGGCGAGGCGCGGTAGCCAACGCCCGCGCCAACGATCACATTTCGCGAAACGAGTCTGGCCATGGTCGTGGTGTCCTCTCCGAACGCCCCCGATGCGCGGCCGGTGAAGAGTTCGCGTGTCGCATACCCGACGCGGCCGCCGGTCTTGAAGAGGAACCGGCCGCCCTCGTCCGACTGGGCGTAGAAGACGAGTCCCGCCTCACGGTTCGATTTGGGACTCCAGTAGCCCGCGTAGGGGCCGGTATACCGATTCGCGTCGTAGCGGTATGAACTGATGCGTACCTCCGGCCCGGCATTGAGCCAGCTCCAGCCCTTTAGGTGGAAGTCTCGCGTGAGCGAGAGGCTCGCGGCATAGAACGGGTTGACGGCCGTTCCGCTCGCCGTGACGGCGCCGCCGGATAGCGTTTCACCAACATGGAATGCGCTGCGTCCGATTGCCTGACGCGCAGCGATCTCGAGCGAGGACGATACGGCCGGCCCCGTTTCCGAAGGCACGCCCTCGTAGGAACGAAGCGAATCGTAGATGCCGTCGCGGCTGGCGGCAATCCGTACGAACTCGTCCTCGCTTTCGGCGATTTGCTGATACTGGATTTTTCCGAACACTTGCGTCGTGCCTTCACCCGGCGCTTCGACTGCCACGCCCGCGATCAGCACTCCTTGTCCGAGATCGTTCCTGACTGTGCCCCCCAGCAGCTTGCCCCAAGCGTGTTGCTGGCCGTTATCGAGGCGTAGCACCGTGCCGTCGATACGTAAGGACAACGACGGAGTTGGCGGCAATGTGACCGACAGCTGCGGAATGGTCCAGACCGTCAACTTATCCTGCCCGGCTGTACCGGATTTCCGGTCTACGGTAAACAGCGATTGCAACGCCGGTTCCTGTCCCTCGGACGGATGTCCAGTCAGGGCTCGCGCATGATCGTACAGGCCAAGACTTTCATCGTGCTGCGCCAGCATCTGGCGGGCGAGTGGCGGAGTGCCCGGGGCATTGGTGCCCACGAGCGTACTGAGCGTCTGGTAGTCGCGGTTGGCGGTGGAAGAAAACGCCAGGCCCTGCAGATATTCTTCGTTGTCGGGCACATCCTGATGGAGCTTCGCAAAGATCTGTTCGGCTCGCTGCGTGCGCCGGCTGTTGAGCAACGCCCATCCCGCGAGGGCACGCGTCGCCGGATCGGTCGCGTCGCCCGTCTCATCGACGAGCTTGAGCGCGGCGTCGACCTGCGCCGGGTCGCCCGACTCTTTGGCAAGGGCAAGCTCGATCGCAGCGTGCAGACGCTTGCCGTCTGGTGTCGCCAGGTCGCGCGATTCGACTTCCGCTTCCGCGAGCCGTTGCTGATGCATGAGCGATAGCGTCAGCCCGAGCCGCGCCGACGCCGGATCTTTCGCGCTCTTCAAGGCTTCGCGAAACAGATGCTCTGCAGCCTTGTCGTAATGGGCGCGATCTTCGAGCCAGCCCGATACTTCCAGCGCCGATGCATCGAGCTGGACGGACGAATCCGCGCGCAGTTCGCGCGAGTAGGCGAGCGCACCGGTGTAATCGCCTGCCGTATTCTCCGCATACATGCGCTGCAGCCGCAGGTCGGCACGGACCTTGCGTAACGACAGCTTGTCGAACACAGGATCCGCGAGGAGGCGGTCGATCTCTGCCGGGGGCAGCGCTTTCGCGGCCTTCCAGGCCGTACCTGCGAGTTCGCTGGGATCCGAGCACGCGCGAAGCAGGTCGAGGTAGAGCGTATAGGCTTGCGTCGTGCGGCCCGCGTCGGCGAGCGCTTGCGCGTGGTCCCATTTCGCCGGAAGGCTCGTGCAGACGGACGCCTCGCCTCGCAGTGCGCTTGCCGGATGTGCAGTGTCGAACGCCTTCGTCGCTTGTTGCGTGCGTCGGCGGGCGACGGTCTTGGGTACGGCCGGCTGCCCGAGTTTGGCGGGGCCTTGCGCAGTGGGCGGCTCGGCCAGCTTGACGGCGCCTTGCGCGGCGGGCGAATCGCCCCATCCGCCCGGTCCCGAGGCTGGCGTGGCGGAAACCGTGCTTGCGCCCGGTAAACGGGCAGGCTCTGCCGCAAATGCGAGGCCCTGCCACGAGAAGAGAACGCCGACGGCTGCTGCAATGAGCGTGCGATTCATGTTTATCGTTTTAGAGGCGTACGCGACGAGGACGCATGGTTACCGGCGTCAAGCCGTTTCGCCACCTGCGCCTTCAACGTGACGTTCAGGAAGATGAATAAAAGGATCAACAATGCGACAAGAACCGACCAGAACACCTTGGGGTCGATCAGCAGCAGCCGGAGCGCAGCGACGGGCGAGCGCCTCGCGAGCGCAAGCGGTACGGCCGACTCCGCCGCCGTGTCGAAAACCGTCGCCCCCCGGGTAAAGAGCGACCATGTGGCCGGCTGGCGCAACATGTCGACGGCACGGGCCACCGACGCATCGCCGCTGCCGAGCACGGCGACGATCCGTTGCGCGCCGAGACTGCCCGGCAGGGACACGGCTTGTCCCGGTTGCAAGGGCGGATAGACCGGCAGTTGGCGACGCAACTGCGTGGCAAGCTCGGCATCTCGACCAAAAAACAGATCGGTGTGGGCGCTGTCGCCGGAGAACGTGAACGTAAAGTCGACGAGCGCGCCCGTCGCCCGAGCCCGGATCGCAGCGAAATTCAGTGCGGCGCGCACGAGCGCGGAGTGCTCCTCTCCCAGCGCAATGGCGAGATGTGTTTGCGGTGCGTGAACGGCCGTCGCGTCGTCGAGCGTGATCGCGCTGCGGGCAGGGAACACCATGGCCGTATCTGCGAACGCCTGCGCAGCATGCACGCAATCGGCATCGGTGACGCCCGAGAGCACGACAATGACGGACTTGCCCTCGTAGGCGGAATAGACGCCGAGAAACGGGCCGGTAATCGCGCTTGCCACCGCAGCGGGCAATGCATCCGCGAGCGCTGCACGTGTGCCGACCAGCAGGACGTCGCCGGCGCGCGCGGCTCCCGGCGCGATAGCCCACGAAGCCAGATCATGGTCCCCCGCGACGATCGGGCTTTCATTCTCATAAGCGGCCGTCACATCCACCTGCCGCATACGGGCAGCGATACCTTGCACTGCGAGCGCCGTCGCCCGCAGTTGCTCCGGCGATGCCGGATTCCGTCCCAAGTCGATCGTCACGGTGCGCGGCATCCATGCCCGCCCGTCAAATGCCACGGGAAGCTGCGCCAATGTCGGGGCCGTATTGGGGCGCAGCCCGGCGAAGTCCAGCGACACCGAGGAGCGCGCGTCGTCTACAGGCGCAACGTTGGCGAGCGCGGTTGCGGCGCTGATCGCTGCCGAGCGCGGTACGAGCGCCAGCTGGATGCTGTTGGTGCCGGGCATAAAGGCGCCCGGCGAAAGCGCGAGGGTCTGCTCGGCTTCGTTCGCATCGAGCTCGGCCGCCTGTGCGCCGTTCACCCAGACCACGTACCGGGCGCCGGCCGGTGGTGCAGCAGCTGACGCAACACGGAGATGCACCCCGCTCAGGGCTTCGCGTGGAGAGAGTTCGACGATGAGCGCATGCGCGGCAGCGGCTGCGCCGCCTGTTGGGCGGAGCAAGGAAAACGGCCGTGTCACCGTCTGCGCCGTTGCGGACAGTGTGGCCAGGCTCAGCAGGCACGCGGCAAGGGCGCGAACGAGCCACTTAGCCATGAAAGCCTTTGCGGACGACGTGGCGCGCATGGGCATGGGCGCCTCTGAGCGAGATGGCGAGCATGCCCAACAGGGACTTGATGAAGTTTGCCGACGCCTCTCGCCGCTTCCACTGTCGCATCCAACGGTCGCTGTCGCCGTAAGCGAGGATGACAGCGGCCCGTTCTTCCTCCGGCGACCGGGGTGCGTAAAGCGCGACATAATCGTTACTCGCCGCATTGAAGGGAGGAATGACATACGCGGCCAGCAGGTGATGCTGGAACCTGACTTCGAATCGATCCAGGACCAGGCCGTCGGGAACGCGTATCCGCAAGCCCAGTTCATTGGCATCGAGGAGCAGCACTTCCTGTTCGCCGAATTCACCGGAGACGGTGATCGGTTCGTCGATGTCGATGCGGGGACGCGCGCGGCGCTGTGCTTTCTCGAACAGCGCGCCGAGCGCGCCGAAGCTCAGAAAAAGATTGAAGGCGATCCAGAGCACGCCCGCCACGAGGATGGGGCGCGACTCCGGTTCGTGGACCATCCGAACCATGCCCCAAAGGAGGCCGATCGCACAGCAGACAAACATTCCGTAGAACGGCAGACGGAATTCGCTGATGAAGTCTGCTTCGCTTTGCTCTCCCTTTGGCGTGACGCTGAACGTCGGGGCGTTGGGGCGCGCGAGGGCCGATACGAGGGCCGGCAGCATGTAAAACGCCTGGAGCGTTTCGTAGAGCTCGGAGGAAAAGATGCGTCGGAAGCGTCCGTTCAGCCGCTCGGCCGTCAAAAGCGCGACGACGAGAAACGGAAGCGTGTAGCTGAGGAGGTTGTCCGTCCCGCCCGGGTACATCTGCAGCTTGAACACGATGCCGATAATCGGCACAAGGAAAGTGACGAGGCGGGCGAACGGAAAAAACCAGAAGAGACCGACCGAAAAATAGCAGAACCGCTGAGCCGGCGTCAGCCCCCGAATGAGCCAGGGATTCTGTTTCATGAGAATCTGCATCATGCCGACGCCCCAGCGGATGCGCTGAACGAGGAAACCCGAAATCGTTTCAGGCTGCAGACCTGCGACCATCGGCCGGCCGAAATACACCGAACGCCAGCCTCGCTGATGCAACTTGACTGAAGTCGAAGCGTCTTCGGTAATGGAGTCCGTCGAGAATCCGCCGACTTCCATGATGGCGGCACGCCGGACAACAGCGCCGGAGCCGCAGAAAAACGACGTATTCCAGGTATCCAGGCCCGGCTGAACGACACGGTAGAACAGGTCGTTCTCCGCCGGCATCTGGTTGAACAGACCGAGGTTCTTTTCGAGCGGGTCCGGGTTGGTAAAGAAATGCGGCGTCTGCACCAATGCGGCTTTCGGATCCTGCATGAAAAAGCCGACGGTGGAGCGCAAAAAATCGCGCGTCGGCACGTGATCCGCATCGAGAATGGCAATCAGCTCGCCCGCCGTGTTTTGCAATGCCGCGTTCAGATTGCCGCTCTTTGCGTGCTCGTTCGATTCGCGAGTCAGATAGATGGCGCCATGCCTTGCGCATAATTCCTTCAACTGCGCGGCACGTTCGGCGAGAGCCTGCCGCTGCGCGAGGCTTTTCGCGGTTTTGGATCGAGGGAAGCCATCGTCGAGCACGTGGACGCGGAAGCGGTCTTTTGGATAGTCGATTTCGACTGCGCCGCACACCGTTGGGGCAACGACCGACAGTGGCTCCGAGTAGGTCGGAATGTAGACGTCGACCAATGGAAGCAAGTCGGGATCGGTGGGCAGCGGCAGCGGCTGACGCTCAAGCGGCCGGACATTGACGAAATAGCCGAGCAGCACCACGCCCATGCAATAGAGTTCGGCCGCCAGCAAGGCTGCGGCGGCGATCTTCGTGGGCAGGCCGCCATGGATCGGGAACGATTCGAAGCGCCACGCGATGTAGCGAATTATGACGAAGCCGCTAACGGCAAGCAGTAACGGTCGCGTGGCAGGCGTCTGCACAAGGGCGAGAAACCCGAACAGTGCAATGAAGAGTAATGCGTTGGCTACGGAGTGAGGCAAGCCGACTGAAAGAACAGCCAGTACGGCGAGCGCCGCCAGCAGTGCGAGCACGGTAATTCCATGAATTTTCTGCTGCATGCCCGGATATCCGTACGGTTGGCGCTGCGGTATTTTGTATGAGATTAGCGCCTAACTGCGGATTGTGCCATTCGAATGGTGCAGCCACGGAGGCACAGTGGCTGACCGGCAGAACGTGGTGGGCAACGAAGGCATCTCGGCCGATCTGTCTGGCGGCTACGATTTCCGCGTACCCAGCTTCGATTACTTCAGCATGGGACCATGCGGTGCATTACCTTTCGTATCGTCGCAACGAGAATTTCTATAGCTGGAGTCACGGAAGGTATTGCAGCCCGCAGTCATCAGTGAGCACGGGTGTGGCGCTGCAATGGCTGTCGGAGGAAGGACACATATGGCAGTGGCAGTGAAGTCTCGAAACCAGCTGGAATAACACCTTTCAGCATACCGAGCGGTGTTGCCTGCTCGGCTTGACCTCGGGTCTGGCCGTTGTACCTTGAGAGCTGCCGTTGAGGTCACGGCGGGTCGAAGGGCCGGAGTGGGTCGCTTTGTGTCTTTCGCATCCCTGCTGCAATCTGAGATCGATCGAGGTCCGCGTCGGACAGGGCTCGGCCAGGAGCCGCCACTCGATCTCGCCTCGCACGTTTCTCGATAGCGGCCACCCGGGAGCCATGCCACGGAATCGCCAGGTGGCCGTGGCATTGGACGGATCATCCATGCATCAGATGTGCTGGCGGGGCATCGTAGCGCTAATCGGGAGCGGATGAAGTTGAAGAAACGCATCTGTGGCGTTGCGGGCACGTGCCGCGACTTCGCGTGAGTTCGGCCGCTCGGCGACGCCGAGCAGCAGACTGACCATCAAATTACCCCACAGCAACCCGCCGAACCGTTCGGCAAGTTCGGCAGGACGGCCATTGAGAAGTCCGGACGCCTGAGCCCGGGCCATGATTTGACGCAAGGCGGCACGACTCGTCTCGCGCCCTATGGAGTCGAGCGCTTGCGCCACCTCGGGCGCGTGGACCGCCTCGGCGATCGCCAGTCGGAATACCGCAATGACCGTTGGATCGGTTATCTCGCGGACGAGCTGCGTCCCGAGGGAAGTCAGTACGTGCGCGAGGGTCTCGCGATCGTGCGGCACGGGCAAGTCAGCGGGTACCTGCAGTCGCGTGGCGCGCGCGCCGATGCATGCGATTAGCATTTCCTTCTTGTTGCCCACCAGCGCGTACAGCTCTCGTTTCGAAACGCGCGCGCGCGTGGCGATCTCAAGCGTGCTGGTCGCCGCGTAGCCACTCTTCATGAACGCTGCGAAGGCTGCATCGAGGATGCGCGCGCGCACCTCGGTTTCGTCGCGGCCTTCCTGACGCTCCTTTGACAGCGATACCGTGGTCATCATCGTCTCTCTTGACATTCGGTACCGCATAGTACCATACTGGAGCCATCCTATGGTACTTACGGGTACCACGACTGCCAGGAGGCTATCATGCTCAAGCCAAAGATCCTCGTGACCGGCGCGACCGGGAAGACAGGCAGCGTCGCCGTTGCCGAACTGCTGAAGGCCGGCTATCCCGTGCGCGCTATGGTGCACCGAGAAGACGGCCGCAGCGCGCGGCTGCAGGCGCAGGGGGCCGAGATAGCGGTCGCCGACATGAGTGATGTCGAGCGCGTCGCCGACGCGCTGACGGACGTTCAGCGCGCCTACTATTGTCCGCCTTCCGATCCCTACATGATTCAGGGCGCGGTCGCGTTCGCCGTCGCCGCCAGGGAATCCCGGCTCGAACACATCGTGGGCCTCACCCAATGGCTGTCGAGCCCCTCGCATCCGGCCCTCATGACCCGCCAGCACTGGCTCGTCGATCGATTGTTCTCGATGATGCCTCGAGTCGCGCATACGATCGTCAACCCAGGCTTCTTCGCTGACGACTACCTGGTGACGATTGGGTTGTCCGCGCATCTCGGCATCTTTCCCTGGATCTTCGGTAATAGCCGCAACGCGCCACCTTCCAACGAAGATATCGCGCGAGTCGCCGTCGCGGCGCTGATGGATCCTGCGCGGCACGCCGGAAAAAGCTACCGCCCCACCGGACCGGAGCTTCTCGGCGCGGAGGACATGGCCAAGGCCATCGGCCGAGCCGTTGGGCGATCAGTTAAGGTCGCGCCAACCCCGACCTGGCTGTTCATGAAGGCCGCACGGATGAGCGGCTACCCGATCGATGTGTTCAGTGGCGTTCGCTACTACATCGACGATCACAAGCGCGGCGCCTTCGAGCTGGGGGCGCCAACCACTGACGTGCTCGATGTGACCGGCCGCCCCGCTGAGGACTTCGAGACGATCGCTCGTCGTTATGCGGCGCTGCCCCGCAACCAGCGGACCTTCGGCAATTGGCTTCGCGAGTTCGCGCAGTTCGTGATCGCCCCGCTCAGCACCGGCTTCAATCTCGACCGCTACGACCGTGAGCTGCGCCGCCCGTTCCCGTCAGAGCCGCAGTTTGCGCCTGAGTCCAAGGTCTGGCTGCGTGAGCATGCCATCGCTCACGCGGAGCGAGGCGCTGTGGTCGCAGAGCTACGCACGCTGCGCGCTTAAGTTCTCACAGTCGATCGCGGGAATTCGAACCAAAGGAGAGACTCATGCTGCCGCAACTCTGGTTTTTCGTTAGCATCGCATTCAGCTTCAGCACGTGGGGAATCGTCGCGACGCGATACATCTGGCCAAAACTCCGCCTCCTGCGACGGGCCGAAGCGCTGCGGCCTCTTCTCATCCTGCACAGCTTCCGCTTCATTGGGTTGGCATTCCTCGTCCCAGGCGTCGTGTCGCCCGAGCTGCCGTCTGCCTTCGCGTATTCCGCCGCCTACGGGGACCTCGTTGCGGCGACACTCGCGTTGCTCTCGCTGGTATCGCTGCCACGCGGGGCTGGCATTGTCATCGCATGGATCTTCAACTGGTGGGGCTTAGCGGATCTCTTGAACGCGTTCTATCAGGCCAATGATGCCGGGCTCGTGGCGGGGCAGTTGGGCGCCACGTACTTCATTCCGACTCTCGTTGTACCGCTATTACTGATTACGCACGGACTCGCTTTCCGGATTCTCCTTCAACATCACAACGAATCCGCAATAGCGGAAAGGCAGCACCCAGCATGAGGTATCCGCCCGTCGTAAGGAATAGCGCGACCGCTAACGCATGTTTGAGGAGATCGTAAACATGGCGAATCAAACCGTTCTCGTCACCGGGGCCTCCGGTGGTCGCCAAGGCCAAACCGGCCGCCACGTATCCGAGATGCTGCTCGCGCGCGGGGTACCGGTTCGCGCGTTCGTCCACAGGTCCGATGAGCGCTCGGGGCGTTTGCGCGCCCTTGGCGCTGAGCTCTTCGAGGGAGACCTGCTCGACATCCACGCCGTCCAACGCGCGGTCGCCGGCGTGTCGGCGATCTACTTCGCCTATCCGGTCCAGGATGGCCTGCTGGACGCAACCGCGATCATGGCTGTCGCGGCGCGCAGCGCCGGCATCACCCGCCTGATCGATCTGGAGATGTTACGCTCGTCGCCCGACGCGCCTACCCCGCGCATGCGGCAGAACTATCTCTCCGAACAGGTTTTTGAATGGGCCGAAGTCGGTGCGACGCATCTAAGAGCGACGGTTTTCTACGAAAACCTGCGCGCCCTGGTGCGATCGAGCTTGGCGAGCCAGGACGTGATACGGCTGCCGTGGGGCAGCGGCTGTACGATAATCCCCCTCGTCTCGAGGCTGTCGCAAAAGCCCTCGGGTCCATACAATACTGCCTGGAACGAAACGGCAGGAAGCCACGATGAGCACGGCGCGCAAAGTACCTTCGCCCGATGATGCGCAGTTCAGATTGTTTGATGGTGT
>NZ_WOEZ01000315.1 GCF_013177735.1 Paraburkholderia elongata
AGCAGAGCACACCGGTCACGCAATGGGAACCGTTGCGCGTCTCCTCATGGCCGGCTATCGCCAATCAATGCGTCCGGCCTAGCCGGTCGACGTTCACGCGGAATTATTTGACAAGGAGCGGCGATTGATCGGCCGGAGAGGTCATTCGCAGCCCATCGAGTCCCGTGCTCAACGAATGGCGGGTTGCGAGCGAAGCCTAAGACCGGAGTCGACCCTTCTCTGCCGTTCGCCGCGGTATCCCGGCAACGGCTTCCGGCCTCGGGCGCGAAACCGCGCGGGTTTTGCGCGCCGCCGGCGCACGCGTGATAGTCCCCGCGCGCGACCTGCGCCGCGCCAGCGAGGCACTGGCCGCCATCGACGTGGAAATCGCGCCGATGGATCTGCTCGATCCGGCCTCGATCGACGCTTTTGCGGCGTCGTTCCTCGAATCGACACCGGCGCTGCACATGCTGATCAACAGCGCCGCGATCATGGCCGTGCCGGAATTGATGCGCGACGCGCGAGGCTACGAGTATCAGTTCGCGACCAACCATCTCGGTCACTTTCAGATCGCCATGCGGCTCTTGCCTGCGCTGCGCAAGGCGGGAGGCGCTCGCGTGGTGTCGGTGTCGTCGATCGGCCACCGCTATTCGCCGGTGGTTTTCGACGACCCGAATTTCGAGCGTCGCCCGTACACACCGTGGGCAGGGTATGGGCAATCGAAGACGGCCAACATCCTCTTTGCCGTTGCGCTCGATCAGCGCGAAAAGGCCCACGGGATCCGCGCGTTTTCGCTGCATCCGGGCGCCATTGTCGATACCGGGCTGGGGAAATACGTTACGCGCGAGCAGCTGATCACCGCAGGTGTCCTCGATGAACAAGGCAAGCCGGTGCGCGATCCGGCAAGGCAACTCAAGACCATCGGGCAGGGCGCGGCCACGCAAGTCTGGTGCGCAACCAGCCCGCAACTGAGCGGCTTGGGCGGCGTGTACTGCGAAAATGTCGACGTGGCCCCGGTGATGAAGGAACAACCGGAGAAGATCGATATGGCGGATGCCATGAGGCTTACGGGCGTAGTGCCCTATGCCATCGACTCTGCATTCGCCGATGACCTTTGGGGGCTCAGCGAGCGACTTCTCAACTTCTAGTGGAAGCCGCTACTTGCCGGATTTCGGCTCTTCGGTTTTTTGATGCGACAGGCGCATCATGGCCGGCTGCGGTCCGTTACTTGCTACGAAGCGGCCGTTCGAACGTCGTCGTAAGAGCGTATGCCTATGGCCGTAGTTGGCCGATTGCCGACGACCGGCGAGTTCTGATCCGACTCGGAGCGGATACGCTCGGTAATTCTTTGTCACGGCGACGCCTGAATTCCCTAAGTAACCCGCGCGGCCGGACATTTTGTCGCCTGACTAAACGGCCAGTCACGTCTCAAGAATCTCGATGCCGTTTTCGGCACACCATTGCCTCAGCGCGCTTTCGACAGAGTCGGCTTCAAACGTATACCAGGCTTCGAGAACGCCTTCGCGCTGAAGCAGATCCTTGAAGCGAGAGTAAGCGCCTTGCCGTCGGAAAATTCCTTCGACCTGGTCGTAACGCGCAGGCAACTCTTGTGCGACAAAGCGCAAGGCGAGACTTCTTCCGAGATCGAGATTGTTCTTATGCGGTATCGTAAGGTAGCGATCCGAAGTTTCAAGGTCGTCAGGAATATCCTCGTCGAATGCGTCGTTGGAATCAGATGTCCAATAGACTTCGCCCGTATCGAGCGAGACATACGCGTTGTGCTCCATCGGCGATGCGGAGCTAATGAAGTCGAAGGCCATAGAAAGATCGTCGTATTTGACCGCGACCATGGCTCTACTCCCATAGGTTGTAACGTCCGAGTTGGATGGGCCCCAGCGATCGATATGCGGCGACGCCCGTCCAGCGGCGAACATTTCGGCCCTTAGTCCGTGACTCAGGAAGGTGTCCCTGGTGTGTTTACCATCGTGGTCAAGTCGGACCACGCGCGGAACTGCGATGCCGGCTCGCGTTAGAGCCGCGCTGCATCACCCCGCAAGCGTCGAGCCGATGCGTCTCCTGTAAATTTTAGGCTATTTGAACGTCCGCTGATGGCCACTCGTGAGCGGCAGCTTCCGGCCCGACATGAGCCAATCGTTTCACGTCAACTGCAGCAGCCTGCACGTTGTAGCCAACCGTTCCCGTGTGGCGCGTGTCTTCCCGCAGGGTTCCGTGAACCAATGTGCAAGGCTAGCCTGGCTTGCCTTCGTGTTCGTCAACCGCGACGCGAAGCCGATTGAACCCGTCTGCGAATGCAGCCGACGCGTCACGGAATCGAGCAATTGGCATCGGAACGTTGCGTGCGCCGCCGATCGCCGCGAGTTGTATCGTCTGCGCGGCGATATAGAACCCGGTAAGTGCGTCACCATCGACTGCGACGTCCAGTTTACATTACCTATATAGCTCGTTGCGTCGCAGCATGCCAGTCTCCATCGTGATTTTCGAAGCACCGCTCGTCACGCCTTCTCGGGCGAATCTAGCTGATGCTCGCCCATCACCCACTCGTTAGGAGGGGTGCCATCAGCTGTATTTTGGTACAGCCAGCTTCCGCAGACCGTGCAATTCCAGTTGCTGCTGATTTTCGTCATGTGGATCGGCGGCCCGATTGCACTGACGCCGGAAGCGGCAAGATCGCCATGCGGGGGAACGCTGGATGGCTTGCCGACTAATTCACGACAGGCATTGCACGGCTGCATAACTGTCTCCAATGATCTGATTCGAGGAGTCAAATCGCTCGGCCTTGCCGAGTTCTCGTCGCACCACTGGATCGCCCACCGCTGCGCCGCTTCGATAGCGTCTGCGTCGGAGGGATAGTCGCCGAGGTCGCCCGACCATTTGACCTCGACGGTGTCGCCGCCCACCGAGGCGCGCTGGTAAATCTTTGCACGGGCGTAGTAATGGCCGCCTTCATCTAGAGGCGACGCGTCGATATGGAAGTCCTTGTAGTCGAACTGCATCGTCACCTCCCAATGAGTGGGGAAATCCTACAGTGCGACACTGCGCACAGCAACCGGTTGGGATACCAATCCGTAGCTGTAGGCTGTGGAATTCAGACGCGTGGAGGCGTGCCTGCGTGTTTCTGCATTCTTGATCAGTCGGATCGGCGAAGCGATCACCTTGATCCGTGATCGCGATCGCGATCGCGATCGCCGGGATATACCTCACGCACAACAGCGACGAGAGACCGTAGTCGACCCTGTAGCGGACTATCGAGTTGGCGCGATGCGTATGGCCGTTTCGTCCTCCGGGGGTACAGCGGCCATAGCCTTCGTCGCTGCCATCGACGGTACGTCGTTGCTCCACGATGTTAGCTAGAAGTACGGTAAGTCACGCGGCGTTGGTCAGTTGATGTAGCGGTAACCTTGCTGTGTCGC
>NZ_WOEZ01000316.1 GCF_013177735.1 Paraburkholderia elongata
ACGCAGGGTGCGCGTGGCGTCTTCAGCCAGCCGCTCACGCTGCCGTGACTGCAACTGCGCGATGCCCTTCAGGGTTTCCTGTTTCATGATTTGGTCCCCGTTTCATTTTTGTCGTGCCGGTCAAAGCGGGCGTGTGATTATTGGTCGCCTGTCCGATTGCGCGCTGCAATCTATGCGAGCAGTAGCGCGCCCGGTTCAGGCCACGGCAAAAACTTCCCCCATGCCGTGGATCAACAATACCCATTTGCCGATGATTTTCTGTGCGCTGATACGCATTGGGCGATACCCCTACCATCGTTTGAATCGCGGCGATGAAAAAAACACCCCGACCGCGTTCTCGGCGGCCTTGCCCGTAGAGATGGATACCCCTTACACCCTGCGGGAAGGCCCCCCAAGGCCACCAGACGGCCCGCCACGGGCGTGCGCGCCGCGGGTTGACCGTGCCCCCCGCAGGTCCGACGTGCGGCAGGCCGTTGCGAGATGTTTTCGGTTCAGACCACAAGGCACGCCGATTACCGCACCCGCCCGGCGCGCCCGTGTGGGCAGTCACATTGCGTCGAGCGCAGTTGATAAACCCGCCCTCGGCAATCTTCCCCAAACAAATACAGACCACCGGGGGGTCTCAGTCTTGAAACACTAACGCCCGAATCCGTGGCTTGAAGGGTTCTGGTGCAAATAGGCTCATTGGACCGGTTAAAGTAGCGATCCAATCAATCTGGTGGGCGGTGATGAGCAAGGGGAAGGGTCTGGAGGGGTTGTTCGATGGTCGGCATTTTGATCGGGAGATCATTGTTCTGTGTGTGCGCTGGTACCTTCGCTACAAGCTCAGCCAGCGCGATCTGGTCGAGATGATGGCCGAGCGGGGATTGTCGCTGGCACACACCACGATCATGCGTTGGGTAAAGCGCTTTACGCCGGAGTTCGTCAAGCGCTGGAACCGGTATGGCATACCCACAGGTCGGTCATGGCGTGTTGACGAGACCTATCTGAAGATTCGTGGCAAGTGGGTCTATCTCTACCGGGCGGTAGATCGGGTCGGCCAGACAGTGGACTTCATGCTCAGGGCGAAGCGCGATGTGAGCGCGGCCAAAGCCTTTTTCAGCAAGGCCATTAAACATCAGGGCAAGCCACCGGAGACGATCACGCTCGATGGGTATGCCGCCTCGCACCGGGCCGTGCGGGAGATGATCGCTGACGCTCTGCTGCCTGAGGGAACGCATGTGCGCTCCTCGAAGTATCTGAATAATGTGATCGAACAGGATCATCGAAACATCAAATCCAGAACGAACGTGATGCTCGGATTCAAACGATTCAGGTGTGCGAAGACCACGATTTCAGGCATCGAGTTGATGCACCGCATCCGCAAGGGTCAGTTCAATCTCCGCACTCTCGGACTCAAGGATACTGCTGCACCCGCCGTCTGAAATGCTGTCATGTTCAATACATAAGGTCTCCTTATGTATTGTATACGTCTCGGCTTCACCAGCTGTTTGCACCAGAACCCCCGGATGCAGGCAACAGGCGAAGCGAAATGCCATGCCGTGTGGGCCGGAACACCCGGTTCATTGTCCTATTGTGCCGAAGCGAATGGCTCACGGCCGGCCACGTCCGCACGCCGTTCTGTGCGCCTTCTCACAGAAAATATTGAAACCCGGTGGCCGGCCTATCGTCGAGTCTTTCGCTCCTATACCGCCTCACATACCGAACCAGCCAGCGGTAGCCACTCGCAAGGCGGCTTCTAGACAGCAATCACACAGTTGCGACCACGACGCTTCGCGTGATAGAGGCGTTGGTCAGCCGCATGCAGGATCGTGTCGATCGTGTTGCCGTCCTTCCCGAATTGGGATATCCCGATGCTCACCGTGATCGAAACACCGCGTCCGATCTCTCTGGCGAACGGGGTGCTCGCGATCGCCAGCCGGATACGCTCCCCGATCGCGAGTGCGGCGTCCAGACCCGCTTGAGGCAGCAACACCATGAACTCCTCACCCCCCACTCGGGCGACGCCATCGTATGGCCGGATCGCGTCGAGGCAGGTCTGCACGAACCCTTGCAAGACCTTGTCTCCGATCTGATGTCCAAAGCTGTCATTGATCCACTTGAAATTGTCCAGATCGAGCGACAACAGCGAAAACGGCGCACCGTCCCGCTTCGCCCGTGCGATTTCCGCTTCGACGCGCTCGATGAAACTTCGCCGGTTCGCAGCGCCCGTCAGCGGATCGGTGGCGGCCAGATGTTCGAGCTTCTGGTTGGTGCGCTGCAGTTCCTGCAGCGCGCTTTCCGTGCGCGCCATTGCCTCGGCGAGACGGGCCGACAACTCTTCCTGGCTGTAGATCGTGGCGAATGAACGGGTCGTGAGAAAGGCCTGCACAACGCCATAGCTCAGCAGGAAGAAGCCGCCTGCAAATATCGCGTGTGCGAGCCACCACATGTGATTCCACGGGCGGCCCAGAATGAAGGAAAGCGACGAGAGGGCGAACCATGTCACCGAGATGCCGTAGATCAGCATCAGCGGAGAACGAATCCGGCGCAACACCAGGGTGGCAACGTTCAGTGTGGAAAAGACAAGCGCTCCGCCCTCCATCGACAGGCGCACCCCCAGGGCGCCCGCAATGGCCGAGTTCGCCAGAAGCGCAACCAGCAGGTCGACGACGAGAAAGGCAGCAACCCACGCCAGCCAGTACCGGGTGCCCACGCGCCTGTTGACGGGGTCGGGCGATTGCCTGTATGACAGCAGCCCGACCAGCAACAGGACCGACATCACCAGCCGCGACGCCGGTCCATAGAGCAGGAAGAGCCAGATGTTGTGATGCGCGAGCCCGGTGAAAGCGCCGTGCAGCGCATAGATCAACGCGAACCCGAAGAAGCCCAGCGTCATCCAGCGCAGCAGCGGTTCGCCAGAAGACCGGTAGCACCGCCACGTCACATACGTGACAAAAAGACCTTCCAGCGTCGCCGCAGCAATCGCGATTTCATGAAATGCGTGATTTTCAAAGTGGAGAGCGGGATCCTGAAAGAAGAACAGATAGGCAATGAGATAAGCGGGAATAAGGGCGAAGCCCGCAAGTAACAGACGCACGTAAATCTGCGTGACGAGCCGGATGGCCGCGTGCGGTTCGTTTGCCTGGATACCTTCACTTGTGCTCATGGCCCGTTCCCCCAAGGTTGTCCGTTCTGTTTGTCGTTGGCGGTACATCGGCGTTGTCACGGTGGGCGTTCGCGCGCTCAGCGTCCCGCAACCGAAAGGAGACGGTGCATCGCGTCGAACACGTCAGCCATGTCAACGGGCTTGCGCAGACAGCAGTCGTACTGCACGAAGGCCGGTGGACTCGAATCGGCCGGGACCAGAATGAAAATCTTCTGCGACAGAGCAGGTTCGTTCCGGATGTACTGAAACAGGGCGCTGCCCGACATCTTCGGCATGCACCAGTCGGCCACCACAATGTAGACGCCGCATCACGTCGCAACAGTGACGATGATCCATGCGCCTGAGCAGCCGCTTCCGCAGATGTTCACGACGGTAATGGCCAGCGACCAGCATCGCAGCAATCGCCAGCACGAACGAACCGGCCACGGTCGACACCATGGACTCGCTCATCGACCACTCCTTCCCGGGTGTGGCTGCCGCGCCCAATGTCACTGCAGGTGCTGGCCGCCATTGATCGCAATGTTCGCCCCGGTCACGAAAGCCGCCTCCCGTGAGCACAGGTATGCAACGAGCGCTGCCACCTCTTCCGGTTGCCCCAGGCGGCCGACCGGAATCTGTGGAATGATCTTCGTATCCAGAACCTCCTGTGGCACTGCGGTCACCATTCTGGTGGCAATGAACCCGGGAGATATCGTGTTGACCGTCACGCCTTTCCTCGCCACTTCAAGCGCCAGTGATTTCGTGAAGCCATGCATGCCGGCCTTGGCGGCCGCATAGTTGGTCTGCCCGAAGCCGCCCCTGGAGCCGATGATCGACGCGATGTTGATGATCCGCCCCCAGCCACGCTCGACCATGCCGTCGCATACCGGCTTGCTCATATTGAAGACCGAGTCGAGGTTGGTGCGGATCACTGCATCCCAGTTGACCTTGTCCAGCTTCCTGAAGGTCGCGTCGCGCGTAATGCCCGCGTTGTTGACCAGGATGTCAACGGGACCGACCTCGGCCTGGATTTTCTCGACACACCGATGGCACGAGTCGTGGTCGGCGACGTCGACCGCATAGGCCGCAAACCGGCGTCCGTCGGCCGCCATCCGCTCAAGCCAACTCTCTACGCCCGCATTGTTTGGCGAGTACGTGACGATTGCCGTATAACCTGCGTCATGCAGTTTGATGCTGATGGCTTCGCCCAATCCACCCATTCCACCGGTCACAATCGCGATCTGTTTCGTCATGGTGTTTGCCTTTAACAAAATAGGAATGCGACTCGCTGATGCGCCAGGCCCCGTGGGCCGTCGAGCCAGCGCGTCAGAACGGCTGGCGAGGTTGTCCGCCCGCCGCAGCATGGCGACGACGGGCGCGGTGGTTGACGTAACGGCTATCTCGTCGCGGTGCGCGATGCCTGCCCGTATGCCTGCCGGGTCGCCTTCGACACCGCGGTCGTCGCCGCACTGAAATTGCTTTCGCCGGTTTCGACCACTTGCCGAGCGGTCCTGTTCAGTGTCTCGTACAGGGTGTTGGTCGCAGTGATCGCGGACTTCAACGCCGCAACGGCGGCCTCCGAACCGGCTGGCCCGTTCTTCGCGGCGTCGTCGATGAGCGTTTGTACCCGGTGGTTCTGCGCCTCGTACTGTGCTGCGGCGATTTTCGCGAATTCAGCCTGCGTGGCCGATGCAATGTCGAACAGGTGCCGGCTGTACGATTGAATCTTCTCGATGCCTGACTGCGAGTTGGCCTGCAGCGAGAACAACTCTTGCGGGTCTTTCGCCGACAGCGCTTTTCGCGTCCGCTCCTCGCTTTCGGAGAGCGACGATTTGATGACTTGCAAATTCAGTGCGACCACTTTTTCTAAGCCTTCGAAGGCTTTGCTGGTGAGGCTGAACAGCGTGTCAACGTTGGTTTTTTGGATTGCAGCAATCTGCTCGATGGACAATATGCTCATTCGGCTCTCCTGAAAATTTAATTAGCACTTTTTGAGAAACACAACGGCAAGGTTCGCGCGACAGGGGCGTGCCGACCAACCATTGCGGTTGTTCACCCTTCGATATTGCAGCCGCACTACGCGGCCCAACGTCTGTCCACGGAGTGCCAAACGCCAGCACCGGCGAAGCGGTTGTTACGTAACTGTGACAGGGACCGGCTTCACGTATACCGGAACCGGGCGGCGTTTCATCATGAGAAGGCGATGCGACGCCGCCTGCCAGGCTTCAGTGAAGCTGGGTGACGGCGTTCAGAAGGAAATATCCACTCTCGGTAATGCAGGGATGCTGATGCCCGGAGGCAAGCTTCTCAAGCTTGACGAGCTGGCGCTCAAGAAGGGTTTCAAGATCTGCGCGGTCCAGCTCAGCGTGTTCCGCAGCGTCCTTGACCAGCATGAGTGTTGCGAACTCACGAGGATTTAGCATCTGCGTCTCCTGAATTATAGGTGCCACGTTTTCCGCGGGGTTCGCTCGACCGCATCGCACTGTCGCTCATCCGGCTGAGATCGAGACCGCGGATCCGAGGTCTTCTCTGACCGGGCGCCGGCAGTGGGGCTCGCGAAAGTCATCGTAATGCGGTGATTTTCAAAATTCAATAAGTAAGACATATTTCTTTGACGTTCCAGGTCTTCGGCATAAAAGCCCGGCAAGTCTTGCGCGATGCATTGCGGTGAACGATGTGCGATCGGCAAAATTTGCACTGTCTCGAGCGTGAGCGAGAGGGTTGCGTGAATACCCAACGTCCAGCTGTCAAAGAGAGGCTCGAGCATCTGGGCGCGGCACCGGCTTCGTGTGGGGTACGCTGATCGGTATCGCAACGGTGGGAGCAAACCATGCGGTTGATCATCGAAGCAAGGTTGGCCGACGGGGACAGCGACACGGTCAATGACGGTGACGGAGTTCTGGCCGTGGTTGAGCGCCCTGACTGCAGTCTTGCCCAACTGGGCCTGACCCTCGCGGAAGGGCGGTCGCTGCTGGCCAGGGTGCAGGCCGAGCTGGTTTCGAAACAGGTGGAGTGGTAGCTCTCGGGCCAGACCCATTGTCGGCGCTACGGCGCAGCCTTGAGCCACAAGGACCGTCGCTCGACGGTGCTGCGCACCGTGTACGGCAACGTGACGGTGAAGAGTTCGCGGCTGTGGTCGTGTGCTTGCCAGCGGACTGCGCGGACGCCGCGGCGTGTGGTGCATCCCCTGTCCAAAGCCCTGACCAGGCGCGTCACGCCGGAGCTGGAATACCTCCAGGCGAAGTGGGCAGCCCATCTGCCATACGGGCAGGCCACGGCCATGCTCAAGGAAGTGCTGCCGCTGGACACCCATTAGCGGGCTGTTGTCAAGTGAGCAAACAATACCCACGACTACCTAGGTAGCCGGCTCTCAATTCCAGATGCAGT
>NZ_WOEZ01000032.1 GCF_013177735.1 Paraburkholderia elongata
CCAGCAGATCACGGTCAAGGTGGAATACCGTCACGACTGGGCGAACAAGCAGGTGTTCCTGAAGAACGACGGTTCGTACGGCAAGTCCAACGACCTGCTCGCGACGCAGTTCATCTACTCGTTCTAAAACGACCCGCCTCATCGCGTGGCCCGGCTTCACCGCGGGCTACGCGCCAAGGCCTCTTCTGCATGCTCTGCCTATGCTCCGATTCTCAAACCAGCCTCACGTCACCTCGTATTACGCAGCAACCGCTAACGACACCACGCGCCACCCTCCGCTCGAAGAAACGCTCAACGTCGACGTCTGTGTGATCGGCGCGGGCCTCACCGGCGTCTCGACTGCGTTGAATCTCGCCGAACGCGGTCATTCGGTCGCGGTGCTCGAAGCATCGAAAGTCGGCTGGGCCGCGAGCGGCCGCAACGGTGGCCAGTTGATCGGCGGCTTTGCCTGCGATATCGACACATTCGCGAAGTTCATGCCCGCGGATGACGTGAAGCGTGTTTGGGACATGGGGCTCGAAACCCTGGATATCGTCAAGGAACGCGTCGCGAAGCATCAGATCGACTGCGACCTGACCATCGGTTATCTGACTGCGGCGAACAAGCCGCGCGATACGGATGCGCTGCAGAAATGGCGCGACGAAGCGCAACGGCGCTTCGGCTATGACCGCTACAGCTATGTCGACGCCGATGGTGTCGGCGACTATGTTCAATCGCAGCGCTACCTCGGCGGATTGTTCGATGCCGACAGCGGCCATCTGCACCCTCTGAATTACACGCTCGGTCTGGCGCGCGCTGCACGCGCTGCCGGCGTACAGATTTTCGAAGACAGTTGCGTCACTGCGCTGCGTCAGGAAAACGGCCGGCATGTGGCCGAAACCGCGCGCGGCAAGGTGAATGCGCAATTCGTCGTGCTCGCCTGCAATACCTACCTCGGTGAACTCGCGCCGGATGTCGCCAGCAAGATCATGCCGGTCGGCACCTACGTGATTGCCACCGAACCGCTCGACCCCGATCGCGCGGAAGCGCTCATGCCAGCAAAAGCGGCCGTGTGCGACAGCCGCTTCGTGCTGGACTATTTCCGGCCTGCCCCCGACAACCGCCTGCTGTGGGGCGGTAAAGTCAGCTATTCGAAGCTCGCGCCGCGCAACCTCGGTGAGGCGATGCGCCGCGATATGCTGAAGACCTTCCCGCAACTCGACGATGTCAAAATCGACTATGCGTGGGGCGGTTTCGTCGACATTACGATGAATCGTGCGCCGCATTTCGGCCGGCTGTCGCCTACGGTGTATTTCGCGCAGGGCTTCTCCGGCCACGGCGTGAACACCACCGGGCTCGCGGGTAAGCTGATCGCCGAAGCGATCGACGGCCAGGCTTCGCGCTTCGATCTGTTCGGCAAGATTCGTCACCGCGACTTCCCCGGCGGCGCTACACTGCGCACCCCTGCTCTCGTGCTCGCGATGGCCTGGTATCGAATGAAGGACCTGCTTTGATGAATGCTCCGACTCCCGGCTTTAACACCCTCGACCGCCGCGCCGATGCGCTGATCGCCAACTCCTACTACGAAGCGAGCGCCGCGCGTCCGCTTGCCGACGATCCGATGCTCGACGGCATCGTGGAAGCCGATGTCTGCGTGATCGGCGCGGGCTTCTCCGGTTTGTCGGTGGCGTTGGAATGCCGGGCGCGCGGGTTGTCGGTGGTGGTGCTCGATGCGCACCGTCCGGGTTGGGGGGCGTCGGGCCGCAACGGCGGGCAGACGCTGGTCGGTTTCGCGAAAGACGAAATCATCGAACGACAACTCGGACTCGACGGCGCCCGCGCTGCGTGGGCGATGTCCGTGGAAGGTGTCGCTTTGGTGCGCGAGCGCATCGAGCGTTACGGCATCGATTGCGATTTCACCTCCGGCTATCTGACGGTGGCCATCAAACCGAAGCGCGTACCGGATTTGCGTTCGTGGATGGAGTCAGCCTCACAACGCTGGGGTTATACGAAACTCTCGTGGCTCGATACCGACGAAGTGCGTTCACGGGTCGCTTCGCAACGCTATCTGGCCGGCGTCTACGATCCGTTTTCCGGCCATCTGCACCCGCTCAAATACTGCCTCGGTCTCGCCGACGCAGCGCGTCGTGAAGGCGCCCAATTGTTCGCGCATTCGCCGGTGATCGAAGTCGTGCGTGGTGCACGGCCTATCGTGCGCACCGCTCACGGCGAGGTGCGCTGCCGCTTCGTCGCGGCATGCGGCAATGCGACGATCGGCGACGTGTTGCCCGCGCCGGTAGCCGCACGCATCGCGCCGATTGCGTCGTATATCGTCGCCACGGAGCCGCTCGGCAAAGCACGCGCCGGCGCCCTGATCGAAGGGCGCGAGGCGATTTGCGATAACAACTTCTTCCTCGATTACTTCCGTCTGTCGGCTGATCATCGCGTGCTGTTCGGCGGGCGCGCGAGTTCGACCGGCGCGTCGCCCGTGCAACTCGGTGAAGAGATTCGCAAGCGCATGATCGGCGTGTTCCCGCAGCTCGACGATGTACGAATCGACTATGCGTGGGGCGGTTTTGTCGACGTGACGCGCAATCGCGCGCCCGATTTCGGCTCGATTGATCCAAACTACTTCTATGTGCAGGGCTTTTCCGGGCATGGCGTGGCGTTGACCGGGATTGCCGGACGCGTCATTGCAAAGGCGATGGCCGGTGAGACAGCGGCCTTCGATCTGTTCGCCCAGTTGCGGCATGCGCGCTTTCCTGGTGGGCCAGCGTTGCGTGGGCCGGCGCTTGAACTCGGGATGATGTATCACCGGATTCTTGAGTTGTTTTAGGAGGCTTTCCAGTCATGCGTGGCACGGTTCCAGTCATTCCCGCGTCCAACCCCGTAGCTTGCCTCCGACAGTGTGCCGAAAATGTCGGTCTCGATACCTGCGGCCAACAACGCCTGCCGGATCATGTTGGCCAGGCGTGGGGGATCTTCGACGAGTGCGACTCTCGACATGGACCTATGCTCAATTGAATTGATAGAGATAACCAGTCTTGCCCTGCGGAATGTAGCGCTTGCCGACCAGCGGGCTGTTGGTAATACCGCTGCCGAGATGCGCCACGCCAATGTCGAAGCTGACCATCTGGTGACGTGTAAAGTGATAGTCGAACCGCGCCCCAACTGAGGTGTCGAACGTCGACGTTCCGTTATACGCCGCACGGCCAGGTCGAGCCTCCGACGCCCGGACACCGTAATAATAGTCAACGTATTTCCGGCTGAGCCATTCGGCGCCCACGTGCGGTTCGATCGATAATCTACCGAAGCTGAACGCCTTGCCAAAGTCGAGACTGGCCATCTGCCCTTTGTTTCCGCCGGTCATGAAATCACCGGTCAGGTTCCCGTATCCGGTGCGCCAGGCCAGCGCGGGACCGAACCAGAACGCGCCGTTGCGATCCTGCATACCGTTGAGGATTGGTGCATCGGAACTTTTGTAGCCGTCGCCGAGTGCGTACTTGCCGCGCAGCGCCACCGACACATGATCCCAGGTGCCGATCTTCAGGTCGATAGTCGTGCCAACCGCGTGAACCCATTTATCGTCGAAAAACAGCAATGGGATAGGCGAGAATTTGGTTCCGTAACCTTTATATGGCGCCTGCTCGAACCCGGCGCCGACGCCAAGCCCCCAGTGCGTGACATTGGTTGCATTACTCAGTATAGCGAATCCTGTATCGTCGACGTCCGGCGGCTCCGCGCTTACTCCATCGGCCCAGGCAACGCCCGAATGCAACAGGACTGAAGCGACGGCCAGCAACAGCTGGCGTTCCCGGCGATAAACTATTTTCACAGTCGTTCCTTGTGGTGGGGTCAGCGTCGGGCAAACTTTAGTGCGCGTCGACTTACTGCCCACTTACCGAAACAGGCGTTTCAAGAATTCGCTACCGGGAGCCGCGTCGCATCTGTCACAGTGCGGTCCGCGAGTCGGTCTGACTGGGTTTGGACGGTTCGAAACGGCGCTTCAAGGCGTTGCGCGGGCGTTCGAAATACATGAACACTACCGGCACGACGAGCAGGCTGAGCGCCGTGGACGTCAACAGACCACCTATCACCGCAAATGCCATGGGCTGGCGAAAACTGGCGTCCGCGCCGAAGCCGAGCGCGATCGGCAACAGGCCCGCGGTCATCGCGACCGTGGTCATCACAATGGCTCGCGCACGCTTCATGCAGGCGTCCACGATCGCACTCGCGAGCGGAAGACCCGCGTCGAGGTTGCGGATCGCGTAGTCGACCAGCAGGATCGAGTTCTTCGTGACGATACCCATCAGCATGATCAGACCGACCATCGAAGGCACGTCCAGCTCGCTGCGCGTGAGTAGCAGAAGCAGGAACGATCCACCGAGACATAGCGGCAGTGCGCACAAAATTGTCACCGGCTGCAGGAAGTCCCTGAACAGCAGAACGAGCAGCAGGTAGACGCAGAACACGCCGGTCACCATCGCCATCAGGAAACTGGACGACAACTCGGCCATCGTGTCCGCATCGCCGTCTTCGAGCAACTGGACGCCGGCAGGCAAAGTCTGGACCGCCGGCAGCGCCTTGACTGCCAGCAATGAGTCGCCGAGAGACGCGCCGCCCAGATCGGCGGATATCGTGACGTATCGCTTGCGGTCGAAGCGGTTGATCTGTGCAAGCCCGCTACCGAGCGACACATTGGCAATCGAGCCGAGCGGCACGAGGCCGTCGCGTCCCTTCAGCCGCAGATCGGACACTGCGCCGATATCCTCCAGCGAGTGATTGCCGAGCCGCACACGCAGATAGATCTGCCGGTCGTCGAGATTGAGCCGCGCCAGTTGAGTGTCGAAGTCGCCGGCGGTGGCAATGCGCACGGCCTCGCCGATGGTCGCCGTGCTGATGCCCCGATTCGCCGCAGCCGCCATGTCGGGACGAATCACGATCTCCGGACGCTCGATGCTCGCCGTCGAAGCGACATTGAAGAGGCCCGGCACGCCGCGCATCTCGTTGGCGACGCGGCGTGCGCTTTCGGTCAGTACCGATGTATTGTTACCGCTCAGGATGATCTGGAATTTCTGGCCGAGGCCGCCACCGCTCACCGAAAAGCGCGCACCGGGCACGCTCGACAGACGCTCGCGCACCTCCGCTTCGATGCTTGCCTGATCCGCTCGGCCACCTCGCGCCGCGAGCTCGAGCGTCATGGTGCCGAAGCGCACACCGGTGGTCTGCACCGCCTCGAAGCTGGTGCTCGCATTGTTGCCGGCGACGCTGAAGATGGTCTCGATGCCCGGCAATCCCGCCAGACGCTGCTGCGCGCTGCGCTCCACGGCGAGCGTATCGCCGAGCGAACTGCCCGGCGCGAGCTCGACGTTGACGGTGATATAGCCGCGATCCGATGCCGGCACGAAACCTCTGGAAATAAACGGCACGAGCACAACCGAACCGATCATGAATGCCAGCGTCAGCAGTAGCGTCGTCTTGCGGTGCGCGAGACACCAGCCGACCATCCGCCGGTATCGCCGCATAACTCGCGACGGCGCGTCATCGTGCGACGGTATCGGTTTGAGAAAGGCCACCGCCATCATCGGCGTGAGCAGGCGCGCCACCAGCAGGGACATCAGAACGGCGACCACCGCGGTCCAGCCAAACTGCTTGAAGAACAATCCCGGCACGCCGCCCATCAGCGCGGTCGGCAGAAAGATGGCGACCAGCGTCAGCGTGGTCGCCGTCACCGGCAGTGCGATTTCGGTGACGGCATCCGTCGCTGCCCGCAATAGCGGCTTGCCCATCCGCACGTGCCGCTCGATGTTCTCGATCTCGACAATCGCGTCGTCGACCAGCACGCCGACCACAACTGCCAGCGCAAGCAAGGTCAGCGTGTTCAGCGAGTAGCCGAGCCATTGCATCGTCGCGAAGGTCGGCAGGATCGACAAGGGCAACGCGGTTGCGGCCACCAGCGTCGCGCGGCGATCGCGCAGAAACCACCACACCACCAGCACGGCAAGCAGCGCGCCTTCGTAGAGCATGTCCATCGAGCCGCGGTACTGCTCGCGCGTATAGTCGACCGTGCTCGAGATCAGTTGCGCGCTGAAGGTCGCATCCGCCGCGTGCAGATTGCGCAGCGCCTCGTCGACGCCGGCTGCGATGCGGGTCTCGTCGGCCCCTTTCGAGCGGTAGATGCGAAAGCCGACCACCCGGCGTTCGCCAAGCGTGGCGGCTTCGAGCGGTTCGGCGACGCTGTCGCGCACGCTCGCCACACGGTCCAGTGTGAGCCAGCGGCCATCGGCCAGTGAGATCGGAAAACGCGCGAGGCTGGACGCTTGCGGCACGGTGCCAACCACGCGCATCGACTGCTCCCCCTCGCCCAGCCGCCCGCGGCCGCCCGACGCGTCCATCTGCATGAGACGCAGCGCATGCGACAGATCGACTGCCGTCAGCCCCGCCGACGTGAGCTTCGCCGGGTCCACCACGACCTCCACTTCGCGCGACACGCCGCCCACCCGCTCAATCCGTGCGACACCGGGCACTGCCAGCACCGCCTTGCTCACCGTATCGTCCACGTACCACGACAGATCGACTTCGCTGAGCCGGGAAGAGCTCGCCGCAAACGTCATGATCGGCTGCGAATCGCTGCGCACCGCGGTCACGACCGGCGGGTCCATGTCGGCCGGGAAGTCCGTGCGGATGCGATCGAGCGCGTCCTTCGCCTCGTTGAGCGCATCCGACAGGTTGCGGCCGATGAACAGCTTCACTTCGATATGCACCTGCCCGTCGACGATCGCCGTGGTCTGGTGCTTGATGCCTTGCAAGGTGGCGAGTGCGTCCTCGGCTTTGCGCGCGACGTCCGTCTCAAGTTGCGCGGGCGCGGCGCCCGGCAACGACAACACCACGTTCAGCGTCGGCAGGTCGAGGTCCGGCATGTCCTGTACCGGCAGACTCTTGAAACCCCACAACCCCGCGAGCGACAGGAAGATAAACAGCACGATCACCGGAATCCGGTGATGAATCGGCCAGGAGGCGAAGTTCATTGGGCAGCTCCGATGAGCGTAGCAGGCAGCGTGGCGTTGCCTGGGATGACCGTGACGACGTCGCCCTCGTTGAGCAGGGACGCGCCGTCGGCGACGAGCCGTTCGCTACCCGATAGCCCGCTCACGATTTCGACCGCGCGGCCATCGCGCCGGCCGGTTTGCACCTCGCGCAGCGTGACGCGTTGCACGCCGCCGCGCCCGACCACCTCTGCGACGTGGCTGCGGCCGTCATGCATCGCCAGTGCGGAGTCCGGCACCAGCAGCGCGTCGCTATCACCACGCACGATCTGGCCCGACACATACATGCCCGCGCGAGCGTGCGAACCCGCTTCGAGGTCCGCGTACACGATCGCCACATGCGATTGCGTATCCAACGCCGGCGCGATGTGCACGACCGTGCCGCCCGCCTTGCTGCCGTCCGGCAGGCGCACCACGACCCGCTGACCGGCCGCGATCGACGCCACCTCGGCGGGCGCCACCTCGGCCTGCCATTGCAGCCGGTCCTGACGGATCAGCCGGAACAATTCCTGGCCCACCGGCGCGACCGATCCGAGTGTCGCGCTACGGGCGCTGATCGTGCCGTCGTCCGGCGCGATCACGTCGGCGTTATGCAGGTCGATCTGACGCGCCTGCAGCTGCGCACGCGCGGCTTGCTCCTGCGCGCGAGTCACGGCGGCCGTGGTCCGATATTGCAGCAGGTCCTGTTTGCTGATGCCGCCGCTGTCCTTCATCTCGAGCGCGCGCGCCTCGTTCGCACGCCCCTGCTCGGCCGCCGCTTTGGCTTGAGCCAGCGCCGCGGCCGCCTGAGCGACATCCGCCTGCAGCATCGTCGTGTCGTAGCGGGCCAGCAATTGACCGCGCCTAACCGAGCTGCCTGTATCGACGCGAATCTCGGCGAGACGCGCACCGGCCAGCAGCGAGCGGATCGACGCTTCCTGCCACGGCGCGATCGAGCCGGACACCGCCACACTGTCCGGTAGGCGCACACGATAAGGGGCGGTAAGCGAGACCGTAAGCGCGCTCGCAGCTGGCGGTTGCGCTTGCGTGGCTGGACGGCCATGTAGTGCGACACCCGCCAGACCGGCAGCCAGCAACCCACTCAGGAGCGCGCCAAGAATCACGTTGCGCCGGGTCGCCCACATGCCGCGCCAACGTACGACGCGGCGATTGAACGGCTGTGACATATCCTCTTACTCCTGGTACATGGGTGTGGTGACGAACGCGGCCGCGTTGCCCGACGCGCGCACGATATCGATCCATGCCTGGATGCTGGCGCGCGCGGCATCGATGGCGGTCTGGTCGGCGGCCTCGCGTTGACGGCGCGTGTCTTCCAGCTGGAAGAGGTTGACCGCACCCGCCCGCCACTGCGACTCGGTTGCATCGAGCGTGGCCCGCGCGGCATCGCGGGCGCGGATCGCCGCCGCGAGTCGCTCGCTTGCATGGGACTGCTCGGCGAGCGCGTCTTCGATGTCCTGGGCGGTGTTACGCAAGGTCGAATGCAAGGACGCGAGCGCGGCGAGATAGCGCGCGGTGGCCGCGTCGACCGAAGCCGCGCCACCGCCCGCATCGAAAAGGGGCGCGCCGATACCTGAGATTAGCGACCAGCCCAGAAACGACAGTGTGCTGCCCGACGCCGAGATCCAGTTGCCCGTCAGTGCCGATGTGAGATTGATGACCGGCAGACGGTTGGCGCGTGCAACGCCGATCTCCGCATACGTCGCCGCGGCTTCACGCTCCGCCGCGATCACGGCCGGATGACGCGATAGCACTGTCGCTGGCAAAGCCAGCGCGACTTGCGGAACGCGTGGGTAACCCGGCTCCTTTTGCTGATCTGTGGCAAAGCCCGTCAACGTGATGCGCGCGTCGATCTCCGTCGCTGTCAAACCGCTCAACGCGACCAGCGCGTCACGGTCCTTCACGCAACTCTCGTCCTGCGAGATCAGGCTCGCGCGGGCATCCTCGAGGCCGCTGATTGCGCGGCTCTCGTCGACCGGAGGCGCGAAGCCGAGCGCAACGCGGCGACGCGTCAATGCGAGATCGCGTTCGCGCGACGCAATGTCGTCGCGCTTCACACCGAGGCCGAAGCGGCACGCCCGCAACGACACCAGCGCGCCCGCAACCTGGCTCGACACTAAGAGCCGCGCGGACTGCGCATCGGCGTTGCGCGCATCGAGCCGGCTCGCCGCCGCATCCTGCGCGTCGCGCAACCGTCCGAACAGATCGATTTCCCATGCGAAGGTGGGACCGCCCGTAATCGAATTGCCGACCTGGGTGGTGCTCGCTCCGCTGGCCGACTGGACGCGGGCGCGTCCACCGCTGCCATTCACACTAATCTGAGGATGACTGAGCGAGGTCTTTAAACCCAGCGTGGCGCGCGCCTCGGCAAGATGAGCATCAGCCAGCGCCAGCGACGGGCTGCTGGCCAACGCGGACTCGATCAGGCCGCTGAGGACGGGATCGTCGAGCGCGGACCACCAATCTTCGTTCGGTGGCAGCAGAAACGCCGGATTGCCCGACTGATTCGCCCATACCAGGTGATCGTTGAAATGTGCAGGCGCGTAGGGCGACTGGGTCGAACACGCAGTGGTAGCGGCAAGCACGCAGTACGTAACAGCACACGCTGCCTCACGAACAAAACGCTCAGCGAGCACGCGTTCGCCCCCGCCGATGAGCGCAACCCGACGGGGATATTACGGGCAACGCGAGGAAAATAATCGTCAGTTGGGTGTCATGCTCATCGGTCATCGCCATAGCACTCGTCGGTCGTGTAGAGCCCGCACCCAGGATCGTGCCGGCCGCATGGCTGGACAATTCCCGCACGGGAGATGCTGCATCATGGCGGCTACCGACTTACCCGCCACTTACTGGCGCAGACATCGCTCCGCGAGTTGCGCGTTACATCGATGCAAGCGCACCAACGCACGTGCGCCCGTGTGCCAAACCTCCAGCGCGGGTGGCACATAAGGGGGTTGCACAGTGCTAGCGGTAAGGGACCGCAAGGTGATCGGTAAGTGGCCGGTAAGTCTTCCGGTCGCACCATCGAATCGACTGTCCTTCGCCACGGCCACTGCGCCGCATGGTTAGTACCCCTTTTGTCATTCTTGTACCTGGAGTCCCGCGATGAAACGGTGCGATCTGAATACGTTGGCGCTCGCCGCCACGGTGCTTCTTTCATCGGGATGCGCGACGGGGCCCGGGCGTACCGCCGGCGACCCGCTTGAACCGATGAACCGGACCATTTACTCGTTCAACGACAAGGTCGACACCTATGTTGCCAAACCGACCGCGAAGGCCTATCAGAAGGTGATGCCGACACCGGTGCAAACCGCAGTGCGCAATTTTTTCTCCAACCTTGGCGATATCGGCAACTTTGCCAATGACCTGCTGCAACTGAAAGCGACGGACGCGAGCGAGGATGTGGTGCGCTTTGCGTTCAACTCCACCTTGGGGATTGGCGGCCTGATCGACTGGGCGACGCCCGCGGGCCTGCCCAAGCACCATCAGGATTTTGGGTTGACGCTTGCTCACTATGGCGTACCGATCGGGCCATATCTGGTGATGCCGTTGTTCGGCCCGAGCAGCGTGCGGGATGTGAGTAACGTCGTCGTCGACAGCTTCCTCAACCCGTTCGCGGCAGCGCCGGTTGCTGTCCGGGCATCGGTGGCCGGCACCCGCTTTGTCAGCGCCCGCGCCGATCTGCTGAGCGCGTCGAATCTGCTTTCGCAGGCCGCGATCGATCCCTATTCATTCACTCGCGACCTCTACCTGCAGAGGCGCCGCATGCTCTCGACGAAATCCGGCGACGCCGACAAGTTGCCGGACTACCCAGATCCCTCGCCTCAATAGCTGCATGGCCGACGCATGACGGTCTGCGCAGCTCACCGTTAAGTGTCAGTTAAGCCATGCGCATCCAGCATGAAGACCGAGTTCATCTGACTGTGGGGAGCGTGTCCATGAAAGCCAGTACTGCGACCGCACTGCGCGCCAACCTTGTGCTCTTTTCGGTTTCGACAGCTATCGCGATCGTCCCGTGCGTCAGTCTCGCGTCACTGCTCGGCCTGCTCGACGACGGCACGCCTACATTGCCTTACCTGGGCAGCATTTTTCTGCTCGCCGCCCTGATTATGCTGGTGCTGCGCTGGAGCGCACGGCGAGCGTTCGATGCTGCGAGGCAAGCGCATAAGGTTCAACTAATTGAAAAGCACGATCTCGAAGCATCGATTGACGATGACTGCCCCTTTGCGTGGCTGGTCCAGATGCATCTTGAACTGCGTGGCCATCAATGTATCAATTGACAATGGACTTAGGCATGAAAATTCTCGGTTATTGGCTGCTGCTCGGTTTGCTGCGGCTACTGTCGGTTCTGCCGTACGCGCTGGTCGCGAGAGCCGGCAATACGCTTGGCGCCGCGCTGTACAAGCTGCCGAGCCACCGCAGGCACGTGGTGCTCGTCAATCTACGCCTGTGCTTCCCGCTGAAAACCGAGCGCGAGCGCGAAGACCTTGCGCTCGCCCATTTCCAGCACGTTGTGCGCAGCTATCTGGAGCGGGGCTTTCAGTGGTTCGGCAGTTTGCGCACGATCGAGCGGCTGGTCGAAATGGACAGTCGCATCGATCTGCACGATCCGCACGCACCGCCTACAATATTCATGGGCTTTCACTTCGTCGGAATCGAGGTAGGTTGCATGCTGTATTCCTCGCGCCTGCCGGTCGCCGCGCTTTACACGCGCATGTCGAACACGCGTGTCTGTGAGCTTGCGCGGCGTCAGCGGGGACGGTTTGGTGCAGATATGATCGAACGCAGCGCGAGTGCGAAACATGTTGTCAGGCTGCTGCGCTCAGGCATTCCCGTGATGCTGGCGGCGGACATGGACCACGGAACAACGGGTTCGGTGTTCGCGCCGTTCTTCGGTGTGCCGGCCTGCACGCTCACTTCCGTATCACGTCTCGCGAAGTTGGGCGGTGCGCGCGTCGTGCCCTTTGTGACCGAGGTATTACCCGCATTTCGCGGCTATAAGCTGACGATCTTCGATCCGCTCGAAAACTTTCCCACAGACAGCGAAACGCTTGACGCACGCACGATGAACACGTTTCTTGAAAGGCAAATCCTGCGCCTTCCCGACCAGTACTACTGGGTCCACAGGCGCTTCAAACACCGCCCGGCAGGCATGCCCGCGGTCTACTGAAATTTTGCTTGCGACAGCTGCCGGGTCGGTACTGTCGTGCAGATCCACCCACAGAGCGCTACATGGCCGCACTTTTCCCCGATGCCACCCCGCCCCGCTCGATCCTCGTGATCTGTACCGGCCGTATCGGCGACGTGTTGCTCAGCACCCCTGTGGTGCGCTCGCTGAAAGCGCGTTGGCCCGATGCGCAGATCGATATGCTGGTGTTCGAAGGCGCCGGCGAGGTGCTGGAAAACAATCCCGACATCAGATGTGTCATCTGTATTACACCTCATGCGAAGCTAACTGAGCGTGTTGCGGATGTCCGCAAAATCTGGGGCAAATACGATCTTGGATGCTCACTGCGAACGTCCAGTCTCGCCAGTTTTCTTTGCTGGATGGCAGGACGCAAGCGCATCGGCATCGTCGCGCCTGCTCGCAGAAGCTGGCTCAAGAAGTTGATGCTGAACCGCTTTGTGATCGAACATGGCCACAGCGTGCATACCGTCCAAAGCGGTGTGTCGCTCATGGCTTTGCTTGGCATCACGCCCCGTTTCGAAGTCGTCCCGCCCGCGGTGCTGAATCAGCCTGCGCAGCTCGAACAACTGGATCCGCTGCTCGCGTCCACAAACGGCAAGCCCTACGCGGTGGTGCACATGTATCCGCGGTATACCTACAAAATGTGGCACGCCGAAGGTTGGATCGCCGTGCTGGCGTTCCTGCACGCACGCGGCTATGCCGTCGTACTGACAGGCGGCCCGGCGGCAGCTGAAGTGACGTATGCGCGCGATATTTGCGAGCGGACCGGAATCAAAGCCATCAATCTGGTCGGAAAGCTGAGCCTCGCGGCAACCGCCGAAGTGATTCGCCGTGCGCGGCTCTTCGTCGGCCCCGACACCTCGGCCTCGCATATCGCGGCTGCCACCGGCACCCCGACAATCGCGCTGTTCGGCCCATCGAATCCGGTTCGCTGGGGACCGTGGCCAAAGGGCTGGACCGGCAGCAGCCCCTGGCTCACCTCCGGCTCCGGGCAGCGCGGCAACGTCTATCTGCTTCAGGGCACAGGCGCGTGTGTGCCCTGCAAGCTGGAGGGCTGCGAAGCCCACGTCGACAGCTGGAGCGATTGCCTGTTGACGCTTGACGCAAACCGGGTAATAGACGTTGCGACAGAACTGCTGGGTATTGCGCCCGATATTGCACCCAATATTGCGCCCGACCGGCGGCGCCGCATTCCAATCGTCGCGCAGCCCTTTGCCGGCGCGCGCCTTGAAATGGCCGATGTCGGTAATCGCCCGGTGCAAGCAAATCCCGACCCTTCTCTGGAGATCACGCTATGACCGCCTTTCGTTTTACCGTGCCCCTTATCCTGTTCACTGCCGCGTGTTCGCCAGCGTATATCTGTCCCCGCGCAAAAGGAGACAAGGGCGGCCGTTTTTAAAATGAACTGACGACGTGAGAACTCCATTGCGGAACTCCTTAAACCCAATACTCAGGAGGCAATCAGTTAGGTTTACCGACAGAGTTGTGCAGTTTGACTCCAACTCAACCGATCGGACCGCACGGAAGGTGAACCCATCGCTGCGCCAGGCGCAGCCATTGTGTGGCCTTGCAACTTACCAGACACTTACCATGGCCGCGGCGTCAGCGAGCGACTGTCCGACTGAGCGCTGACCCCGCAGTGGTGTATGCAGATCACCGCCGAAGAGCGCCGCTTAGGGCACTATCTGCTGGTGCGGCACAGCTGCCTTATCGGCGCTGCGGCCCGAGCATACGCGCCAACGCACGCGCGAGTTCCTTGACAGCGGCATCGGCCGTCGGGCGGTGAAGCAGCGCGATATCCATAGTTTCGATTGAAGGCAGCCCGCTTTTGGGTGTCAGCACGGCGTGATCCGCCGTCACCGCGCGCGCAGGCAGGAGGCTGATGCCGAGACCATCGGCAACGGCCGCCTGGATTCCGCTCAAACTCGAACTGATGAAGCTCATCCGCCAGCGGCGTCCGAGTCCCTCGATCGCGTTGGTCATGTCGTCACGGTACAGCCCGCGCGGCGGAAACGCGACGATGGGAATCGGATCAAGCTGGATCGAAGGATTCTTCGCACTGTCGATCCACCTCAATTGCTCCGGCCAGCACGCGACTGCCTCGCGGCTGTTGCGCCGCTGCTTCACGAGGATCAGATCGAGTTCGCCACGATCGTAGCTATTGCTCAGGTCGCGGCTCAATCCGCTCGTCACTTCCAGCTTGACCTGCGGATGCTTGCGGTTGAACGCGGCGAGCATATGGGTTGTCGGCCCGCCGACGAAATCTTCCGGTACACCCAGCCGGACAGTCAGCCCCACCGTCGCGCCCGACAGCGCCTCAAACATTTCATCGTTGAGGGCAAGCATCCGGCGTGCATAGGCGAGCAGGGTTTCTCCGGCATCGGTCGGAGTCACGTCACGACTGCCTCGCTCGAGAAGCTTGTGTCCCGCCATGTCCTCCAGACGCCGCACTTTCTGGCTCACCGTGGACTGCGTGGAATGAAGCCGTGCGGAAGCCGCAGTAAAAGTGCCGCAATCGGCCACCATGACGATGGCCTTCAGCAGATCCAGATCGAACAACGGTGTACGTGCTTTGGCGTTGTGTTTCATCGAACCATTTGATCTTTGAATGCGGACGCCGATTTCTATCACGCATCAGGCAGGCTGGCAATCGCGCGCGGACCTCATGAACGGCACATCGCTGCTCCGCTGCAGTCAGGCAACGCTGCGCCTGACAACGGCATACATCTGACTAATAGTATTTGATTTTCAACTGATTGGCATTTGAACATTTAATTTTTGAATGCCGGACGAGATGGATAACATCAAGCGATGTCGACAAAAGAAAAACCCCATGACGAGACACGCAAGACACCCCAGGAGGGACCCTATGAAACTTCGCTTTCTGCTGGCCGCGTTGCCGTTCATCGGCATCTATTCGGGCGGCACGCTCGCCGCCGGCAGACCCCTCCTGTTCGGCCTGCCGTTTCTGCTCGTGTGGAATCTGTTCTGGATGGCTGCAACGGCCGCCATCCTCGCAATCATCTATTGCCTTGACAGCCGTGACGAAGCAGCGCGCGGGAGCGAGCGCACGGGAGACGGACAATGAACGCCGCACTCGTCATCATCATCCTGTTTGCCCTCTTCGCGCTGGCGGTCGGCCTGTACGCGCGTCGCGGCAAGACGCTCAGCCTGGAACAATGGGCCGTCGGCGGGCGCGGCTTCGGGTCGCTGCTTACCTTCCTGCTGATGGCCGGTGAGGCTTTCTCGACCTTCTCGTTTCTCGGCGCGAGTGGCTGGACCTATAGCAAGGGGGTACCGGCGTTCTACATCCTGTCGTACGGCTGTCTCGCGTACGTGTTCGGTTACTGGATGCTGCCCGCCATCTGGCGCTACGCGAAGGAACACGGCCTCGTGTCGTTCGCCGATTATTTCGCTTCGAAGTACGACAGCCGCGCCATCGGCGTGCTGGTGTCGGTGGTGGCCGTCTTCGCGATGGTGTCGTTGCTGATCATCCAGTTACGCGGTCTCGGCATTATCGTCTCCGAGATGTCATATGGCCTGATCTCGCAGGAAACGGCCATCTGGATCAGCGCGACGCTGATGGTCCTGTACATGAGCGTCTCCGGCATCCACGGTTCGGCAAGCATTGCGATCTTCAAGGATGTGCTGATCCTCGGTCTCGCGATTTTCCTCGGCACGTATTTGCCACTCCACTACTTCGGCGGCTTTGGCGAGATGTTCGCGCGCATCGACGCCGTGCATCCGGAACTGCTGCGCATGCCGGAGCGCGGCTTCAATCTGAGCTGGTACAACTCGACACTCCTGCTGACATCGCTTGGCTACTACCTGTACCCACACGGCTTCACTGCCGTCTACGTGGCACGCGACGCGTCGGCGCTGCGCAAGAACACCATGCTGATGGCGATCTACCAGGTGTTGATCGCGTTCCTGTTCCTCGTCGGTTTCGCCGCCGTGTTGACCGTGCACGGGCTCGAAGGCGCGCAAACCGATCTCGCGCTGCTGCGGCTCGTCAAACAGACTTTCCCGTCGTGGTTCGTCGGGATCGTCGGCGGCGCCGGTCTGCTTACAGCATTGGTGCCAGGCTCGCTGATCATGCTCAACGCGTCGACGATGATCGCCCGCAACATCTACCGCGAAGGCTTCGCACCACAGGCGAGCGACAGGCAAGTCGGCCGCGTCGCACGAATCGCGCTGCCCCTGTTCACGCTGGTTGTCGTCTACTTCGTGCTGCGTGGCGGTTCGAACTTCGTCGCCCTTGCGATCTTCTCGTCGAGCCTGCTGACGCAACTCGTACCCATGCTCGCCTCGAGTTTCCTGAAGCGCCCGTTCGGCACCCGGGAAGCGGCATTCGGCGGCATCTTCGCGGGCGCGATCGTGCTGGCGCTGGTGAACTGGCGCGGTATGACGCTGGCCTCTGTTTTCCCGGGCGCGCCCATCGCTTTTACCTCCATCAACACGGGCCTCGTCGCGCTGTTCGCCAATGCAGTGGTGTTCATCGCGATCAGCGCCGCGCAGCGCGCGCTGCGAGCCCGTATCGCCACTTCCGTCGAATCGGCTTGACCAATATGACTCGCTCTCTTCTTCTCTCCAACGTCCGGCTGGCTGACGGCCAACCGGTTTCCGTTTCAATTGTCGACGATCGCGTCGCGGCGCTCGGGCCGCATGTCGAAGCGCAACCTGATGCTCTGGCCGAAGACGGCGGCGGCGCGTTGCTGCTGCCGGGTTTCGTCGAAGGGCACACGCACCTCGACAAAAGCCACTGGGGCCGGTCGTGGTATCGCAACGAGGTCGGACCTGCACTCGTCGACCGGATCAACAACGAGCGCGAATGGCGCAAGACGTCGGGACACGATGCGGCCATCCAGTCGCTCGCGCTGGCGCGGGCATTCGTGCAGGCAGGCACGACACGCCTGCGCACCCATGTCGACGTCGATACCGACGCGGGGATCCGTTACGTCGAAGGCGTGCTCAGCACACGGCAGACGATGCGCGATGTGCTCGACATGCAGATCGTCGCGTTTCCCCAGTCGGGGATGTTGATCCGTCCAGGCACGGTCGAACTGCTCGGCAGCGCGCTCGCCGCAGGCGCCGACGTACTCGGCGCGCTCGATCCTGCGTTGATCGACGGCGATCCCGTCGCGTCGCTGAACGCGACCTTCGGGCTGGCGGAACGCTACCGCAAGCCGATCGATATCCATCTGCACGAACCCGGTGAAGTCGGCGCATTCACGCTGAAACTGCTGCTCGATCGCGTCGAGGCGATGGGCATGCAGGGTCAGGTGGTCGTCAGCCACGCGTTCTGCCTCGGCGCATTACCGGAACGTGAGCGCGACGTGCTGCTCGAACGGATCGCGCATCTGCGCGTGGCGCTTCTGACCAGCGCGCCGCCGTCTCGCCCCGTTCCGCCGCTCAAGATTTGCAGGGACAAAGGCGTCACGATCTTCGGCGGCAACGATGGCATTCGCGACACCTGGTCGCCGTATGGCGTACCGGACATGCTCGAGCGCGCGATGCTGATCGGCATGCGCTACGACTTGCGGCGCGACGACGACCTCGCGATTGCATTCGACTGCGTGAGCGACGCTGCGGCTCGAGGTTGCGGTTTCGCCGACTACGGCCTGCGCGTCGGCGCACGCGCGGACCTCGTGCTGGTCGATGCGAAATGCGTCGCGCATGCCGTGGTTGCCCGGCCGAGGCGCAAGCTGGTCATCGCGAACGGACGCATCGTCGTGCGCGACGGCGAACTGGTCAACGCTGTGTAACCGTGCACGAGCACCTCACAATAAGAGTCCGTATATGAACCATAAGCAACAGGTCGACATCCTGATCGAGCACGGCTGCGTGATCACACTCGATCCCTCTCGTCGCGTCATCGAGGATGGTGCAGTGGCCATCAAGGGCGAACGCATCGTCGCCGTCGGCGAGACCCGCGCGCTCGCGCAACAATACCAGGCAGACCGCGTGATCGACGCACGCCGCAAGGCAGTGCTGCCAGGCCTGATCGACGCGCATGCCCACGCCGGGCACGCGATGCTCAGGACGATTGGCGGCGCGAACGGCGATGCGTGGTCGGCGGCGTGCGAGGCGATCTATACGCGCGCATCGGACGAAACGTTCTGGGAAATGGAATCGCATCTTGCGGCACTGGAACGCCTCAAGGCGGGTGTGACGACGGGCGTATCGCTGCTCGGCGGCGGCGATTCGATCATGCGCGTCGACGACCCCGTGTATGCGCGGCGGCACTGTGACGCGGTGGTCAGAACGGGCACCCGCTCGATCGTCGCGATCGGACCTTCGCGACCACCGGAACCGCGCGCCTACACCCGGCACGGCGCGAACGGCAGCGTGACGCGCGATATCGATTTCGCGCAGATGTACGACGTGTGCAAGGACATCATCGACGCATGCCACGGTGACGCGAACGGCCGCATCCAGATTGCGTTGACGCTGCCCGTCTATGCACCGCAGCACTATCCCGAGCACGCGGCGTACGAACACGTCTTCCGGCTTCAGGCCGAACGCTACACGGCGTTGGCCCGCGCACGCGGTCTAAGCCTGACGCAGGATGGCCATCGCGCCGGCTCGCTGGATTTCGCGCATCGCGAGCTGGGACTGCTGAACGCGAAGTCGTTCATGTCGCACGCCATCGATCTCACCGCCGCGGACATCGCGGCGTGCGTCGAGACAGGCGCCTCGATCGTGCACAACCCAAGCGCGATCATGTCGATTATCGGACGTTGCCCGGTGCCGGAACTCATCGATGCCGGCGTGACGGTGGCGATCGGGTCGGATGGCGCGGCGCCCGACCGGGGCTACGACATGTTCCGCCATATGTGGCAATGCATGCACTACCACCGCCGTCATTTTCGTGACCCGGACGTCCTGCCGCACGGCAAGGTGCTCGAAATGGTCACGATCGACGCTGCCAAGGCGCTGTCACTCGACGACGAGCTCGGTTCGCTCGAAGTGGGCAAGCAAGCCGACATCATTCTGGTCGACCTGTACAAGCCGCACCTCATGCCGATGAATATGCCCGTCCATCGCTTCACCTGCTTCGCGAATGCCGGCGACGTGTGCATGACGATGGTCGGCGGCAAAATCCTGATGGAGGACTACCGGGTGCTATCGGTCGACGAAGGAGACATACTCGAGCGCGTGTCGGCGGCCGCGGATCGCGCGTTCGACCGCACAGGTCTGCGTCATCTGCTGGAAACGCCGCCAACGCTGTGGAAGCGTAGTCATTATTGAGGCCGGAGCGGGCTTGCGGCACGTCACACACCGGCTTTTTGCCGGATGGCGGTTTCAGTCGGCGATGCCTTGTCCGGGCGTCGTGACCTTGAAATGCAAACGGGACGAATCGCCCCAGAATCGCCCGCTTCGAACGATGGCCCGATCAGCAGGTGCGGCAGCAACGGCGGCAGCGGCGTTCGGCGCTTTCACCACGACGAACGTCGCCTCATTGCCGACCTTTAGTCCGTAGCCGCTTTTCCCCAGCACGGCGGCTCCTGCTTCCGTCGCCATGTCCAACGCGACGCGCAACGCTTCATCCGTATAGAAACCGGAGCGGTAACCAACCAGCATGGCTCGTTGCAACATGTCGCCGTTGCCATACGGCCACCACGCGTCCTGAATGTTGTCGTTACCGGTGAACACACGCACACCTGCCGCGCGTAGTTGCAGGATCGGCGGGAACGCGCGGTCGCCCGGCGCATTCGTCATGATCGATACGCCGGCTTCCGCCAGCGCGACGGCGACACGATCGACCACCTCGGGCACGACGTCGCCGAGCCCGTAGGCGTGGCTCACCGATACCCGGCCGTTCAACCCCGTCGCCCTGGTGCGCGCAGCAATGCGGTGCAGTTGATCAATACCTTGCTGCCCCGGCTCATGAAGGTGAATATCGATTTTCACACCGCGCTTTTCAGCAATGTCAAAGACAATGTCGAGCTGGCCTTCAGCGTCGCCATCCAACGTTGTCGGATCGATACCGCCCACGACCTGCGCGCCTTCACGGGCTGCTGCATCAAGAATCTCCGCCGTGCCGGGGCACGACACGACACCCGCCTGCGGGAACGCGACGAGTTCGATATCCACGACGCCGCGCCATGTCTCGCGCGCTTCCATGACGGCATGCAGATTGGCCAGACCCGTCGTCGCGTCGACGTCGACATGACTGCGCATCGCAATGGTGCCGAACGACGCAGCCTGGCGGATCAGCGCATCGGCGCGACCACCCGTCATCCTTAGCGTTTACCCCAAAAAAACGCATTTTGCCGACTATTTATCGATAAATTCCCGTGTTAGATTTCGTCGCCTGCGATCCCCGCAATCCATTCACGTCGTGCGCCTGACGCCGCTCGAGCGCGATCTGTCGCGCAAGATGAACATGCAGGCAATGGAACGGGGACAGGGATGAGGTATCGCACGATGATGATCAAGCTCGAATCCCTCTACGTTTCTGCGGCACTTTGATGACCCCAATGGCTGCCAACTTCAATATCGTGCCGGCTGCGCTGCTGGAACTGAAAGACCAGAATGGCGTGATCAAGGCGCAGTGGCCGACCGCTTTACTATTGTTGATCGTCGATACCATACTGTTGTACCTGTTCGTATTCCGCTTTTGAGGAGGCGCCGATGACCATTCAACTCACGCCCGAATTCGCGTCCAAATTCGCCAATCTGGCACTCGCCCACCTCACGCGCGAGTATCCGAACAAGCTGACCCACTCGCTTGCCGGCCCGCAAGACGTGCAAGGCCCGCGCGCATTGCATCCGATTTTTTACGGCAGCTACGACTGGCATTCGTGCGTGCATGGCTACTGGCTAATCCTGCATCTGCTCGACCGCTTTCCCGATCTGCCTGATGCAGCGCGCATCATCGCGGTGGTCGACGAGCATTTCACCGAAGCGAATGTGGCCGGCGAGCTCGCGTATCTCGATCTGCCGCTCAACCGCGGTTTCGAGCGCCCGTATGGGTGGGCGTGGCTGCTCGCGCTGAGCGCGCAACTCCAGTCGCTGAAGCTATCGGAAGCCGCACGCTGGTCCAAAACTTTTGCGCCGCTTACCGAGGCCTTTGTCGAGCGCTTCGAGGAATTTTTGCCGAAGGCGACCTACCCGTTGCGCGTCGGTACGCACTTCAACATGGCATTCGCGCTCGCGCTCACGCTCGATTTCGCGCGGCAAACTTCACGTGAATCGCTTGAAGCGCTGCTGGTGAATACGGCAGAGCGCTGGTTTCTGAACGACGTCGCGTGCCAGGCATGGGAGCCCGCCGGCGACGAGTTCTTGTCGCCTTCGCTGATGGAAGCGGAATTGATGCGGCGCATCTTGCCGCCCGCGCAATTCGTCGAATGGTTCGGGCGTTTTCTGCCGGATCTCGGCGCGAAGAAGCCCGCCACACTGTTCGAACCCGTCACCGTGACCGACCGCACCGATGGCAAGATCGCCCACCTGGATGGCCTGAATCTGAGCCGCGCATGGTGCCAGCGGTCGTTGGCGCGCGCGCTGCCCACCGGCGACGTGCGCCGCACAGTATTGTTCGATTCGGCCGAGTGTCATCTTCAGACCGCCCTGCCGCACGTTGCCGGCGACTATATGGGCGAACACTGGCTGGGGACGTTCGCCACGCTCGCTTTGGAAGCGTGATTCAGCCCCCGAATCCGCCGGCTCCGTGCATTACTGGCCGGTCAGCTTTTTAGGCTTCGGCGGCGTCTGGACTTTGTTGTACTGAAACTCGGGCGTCGCCTTCAAGGCGTCCTTGGTCGCGCCGGCCAGATAGAAATTCCCTGAACGAATATCGAGCGCCGCGACGGGCACCGCTACGTCATGCGACGCCACGCCCAGAAATCCACCGGCGGCGACGATTGCAGCGGACAGCGAGCCATCGGGAGCGATCACCAGATCGCGGATCGAACCGATCTTTTCGTTCTGGTCGTTATATACGGCCTTGCCGAGAATGCTCTTCTTCACACTCCAGCCGCTCAGCAGCGCATTCGATTGCTCGACCGTGACGCTCAAGGGTTGCGTACCGGCGACTTGCGCCTGCGCGCCAAAGCTGGTTGCAGCTACCGCGACCACAACAACAAGTTTGCTCAAATTCATATCGTTCACTCCGTTCTTGGTGGACTTGATCGGCGCATGGCCTGCGCCGAAGGAATCGCTGCAAAACGATCATACAGACTGCGCGGCGCGTCTGCATCCAGCCGAGCAACGGCCACAACCGCATAACGGTAAAATCGAGCCAGGCGATGACGCCCGTTTAGAGGTGGAAGTTTGACTGAGCTTGAACAGGGTTTCATTCTGACCCGACACTGGCGGGACACGCCCGCCGGCACGGAAGTGGATTTCTGGCTGGCAACAGACGGCGGGGCGCGTCACGTCCGCCTGCGCCCTCAGCCTTCGGTGGCCTTCATTCCGGCGGAGCACCGGGAGCGTGCAGAAACGATCCTGCGCCGTGAAGCACCGCTCGATCTGCGCCCGCTCGAACTGTGCGATTTCCAGCATCGGGCGGTGATGGGGCTTTACTGCCCGCAGTACCGGCAATTGACAGGCTTCGAGAAGCGTCTGAAACAAGGCGGCGTCGATGTCTACGAGGCCGACATTTTCCCACCCGAGCGCTACATGATGGAGCGGTTCATCACTGCGCCGGTGTGGTTCGGTGGCGATGCGCAGCATGGCGGCCCGCTTCTGAACAGCGAATTGAAGCCGGCCACGAACTACCGGCCGCGATTGAAGCTGGTGTCGCTCGATATCGAAACCAGCGCGCACGCCGAGCTCTATTCCATCGCGCTCGAAGGTTGCGGACAGCGTCAGGTTTATATGCTGGGACCGCCGAACGGCGACGCCGGCGGTGTCGACTTCGACCTCGAATACTGCGAGACCCGCGCGCAGCTGCTCGAAAAACTGAACACGTGGCTGGAACGGCACGATCCTGACGCGATCATCGGCTGGAACCTTGTGCAGTTCGATTTGCGTGTGCTGCAGCAGCACGCCGAACAATATCGCGTGCCGCTGCGACTCGGCCGCGGCGGCGCAGTGATGGAATGGCGTGAGCACGGTCACAAACAGAACCACTTCTTCGCGGGTGCCGCAGGAAGATTGATCATCGACGGTATCGAAGCGTTGCGGTCCGCAACGTGGAGTTTCCCTTCGTTCAGCCTCGAATTTGTAGCGCGGTCCGTGTTGGGGGAAGGCAAGTCGATCGACAATCCCTATCAGCGCATGGATGAAATCCAGCGCCGCTTCGACGAAGACAAGCCCGCGCTCGCGCAGTACAACCTGAAAGATTGCGAGCTGGTCACACGCATCTTTGCGAAGACCGAGTTGCTGCCGTTTCTATTGGAGCGCGCAACGGTCACCGGCCTGCCGGCGGACCGAAGCGGTGGATCGGTCGCGGCATTCACGCATCTGTATATGCCGCGAATGCATCGGCAAGGCTATGTCGCGCCGAACCTCGGCGACGTAGCCGGTGCCGCGAGCCCCGGTGGCTTCGTGATGGATTCACGGCCCGGCCTCTACGATTCCGTTCTGGTGCTCGACTACAAGAGCCTGTACCCGTCGATCATCCGTACGTTTCTGATCGACCCGGTGGGTCTCGTGAAAGGCATGCTGAATCCCGGTGACGATCAATCGGTGCCGGGCTTTCTCGGCGCACGCTTCTCGCGCACACGCCATTGTTTGCCGTCGATCGTCGGCCAGGTGTGGCAGGGGCGCGAAGCCGCCAAACGCGAGCACAACAAGCCGCTTTCGCAGGCGTTGAAGATCATCATGAACGCCTTCTACGGCGTGCTCGGATCCACGGGTTGCCGATTCTTCGACCCGCGTCTCGCGTCGTCGATCACCATGCGCGGCCATGAAATCATGCACGCCACGCGCAAGCTGATAGAGGCGCAAGGCTACGAGGTCATTTATGGCGACACGGATTCGACTTTCGTGTGGCTGAGGCGCGCGCACAGCGAAGAAGAAGCGAGCCGCATTGGCCGCGCGCTCGTCGAACATATCAACGTGTGGTGGCGGCAGAATCTGCAAGAGCGTTTCGGCCTCGAGAGCGCACTCGAGTTGCAATTCGAGCGGCACTACAAGCGCTTCTTCATGCCGACGATTCGCGGCGCCGAGGAAGGCAGCAAGAAACGCTATGCCGGGCTGACTGTTTTGCCGGACGGCAGCGAGGACATCGTCTACAAAGGGCTCGAAACGGTGCGGACCGATTGGACGCCACTCGCCCAGCAATTCCAGCAGGAACTCTATCGGCGAATCTTCAAGCAACAGCCGTATCAGGACTATGTGCGCGACTACGTTCGCGATACGTTGGCAGGAAAACTGGACGAACAGCTCGTGTACCGCAAGCGGCTGCGCCGCTCGCTCGGCGACTACGAGCGCAACGTGCCGCCGCATGTGCGCGCGGCACGTGTGGCCGACGAGTTCAACGGGCAACAGGGGCGTCCGTTGCAATACCAGAACGGCGGCTGGATCAGCTATGTGATGACGACCGCCGGACCGGAGCCACTCGAAACGTTGCGCTCGGCGATCGACTACGAACACTATCTGACACGGCAGTTGCAACCGGTCGCCGACGCGATCCTCCCGCTCTTGCGCGACGACTTTACGACCTTGATGTCGGGGCAGAAGCAGTTGTTCTGACTCGGTGCCCCTATATAGCGCGCCCGCCCGAAGCCTGCTCCTTGTGAAACATCTGGAAGCTCCCTCAGACCAATACCTAATATCGGGCAGACGGACATTCACAATGGTTTGATCCGCCAATAGAATCAAGTTGCCATAGTGCCCCTTCTCGCTCCTGGTATTGACACTTTGCAGCAAGGGAAAGACTTCGGAACGATCTCGAACATTTCAGGCACTTCAGCGCCATGACCTTGCGACTGTATGCGTGCGTGAACTAGCCTTAGAGAAGCTTCTCGCAGTCAGGAGGAAACCTGACGTAAGTCCGACAAAAAAGCTGAAATCGTTTACGGCAAAGGCTGGGCTTCGCAAGCCCTCGGGCGCGGCCAAAGGGCGTAAGAAGCGCGGCACATCGGAGTCTGGCGCGAGCGAAGAATAATTTTTATGGATTCGTATATTTATCGGAATCCTTAGCATTATTTAATTTTTAACAAGCACCGCGAACCGCCACGCAGACACACAATTCGCTGTATACGAGCGAAACCATCGACACTCAAATCGCACCAAGTTCGGGTCTATTTTTGCCTTGCGGATACATTTAGATTAACTAAACTAAATCGAAGAAGAATACAAAACGTAAGCCGCCATGCGGTGCAATCCTGAAGCAACACAGTCTCGACGGCCCCTGTACATCTGGGGGCGCTCATGGAGGTTCATATGACCACGCGACGCGAAGTGCCAGGCATCCGGCCGTACGAAGGACCTGCTGGCGGTTGGGGGGCACTCCGGGCAACAGCTCAAGCCATCCGGACGCAAATGGAAAGCATCGAGGCGCCGATTACGTTGATGCGAACCAATCAGCCTGATGGCTTCGATTGTCCGGGTTGCGCCTGGCCGGACAAGGAGCACAAGTCTACATTCCAGTTCTGCGAAAACGGCGCCAAAGCCGTCACGTGGGAAGCGACCACCAAGCGCGTTCCGCCGGAGTTTTTCGCTAGCAACACCGTAACGTCGCTTCTGCAAAAGACCGACTATCAGCTGGAGGATATGGGCCGGCTCACGCACCCACTCGTCTACGACCGTGCGACCGATACGTATCGCGCCGTCGAATGGGAGGATGCGTTTGCGCGCATCGGCGAAATTCTGCGTACGCTATCGCCGAACCAGGTCGAGTTTTATACGTCGGGCCGCGCTTCGAATGAAGCCGCGTACCTGTACCAGCTGTTCGCCCGCGAATATGGCACGAACAATTTCCCCGATTGCTCGAACATGTGCCACGAGCCCACCAGCGTGGGCCTGCCGCAATCGATCGGCATCGGCAAAGGCACGGTTTCGTTAGACGATTTCGACCTGGCGGAACTCATCATTGCGATCGGCCACAATCCCGGCACGAATCACCCGCGCATGATGGGTACGCTCCATGAAGCAGCACGGCGCGACGTCCCGATCATCGTGTTCAACCCGCTGCGCGAGCGCGCGCTGGAGCGCTTCGCCGATCCGCAGAGCATGATGGAGATGGCGACCTTTGGGTCGACCCGGATTGCGTCGACCTATTTCCAGGTCGACGCGGGCGGCGACGCGGCCGCACTCAAGGGGGTCATGAAGGCCTTGCTCCAGATGGAGGCCGAACAGGGAAACGTTCTTGACCGGGAATTCATTGCTGCGCATACCGAGGGATTCGATGCCTTCGCCGCAGACCTCGAAGCGACCTCATGGGACGATATCGAAAAGGCCAGCGGTCTCACGCGCGAGGACCTCGATCACGTCGCCGTCGCCTACGCAAAGTCGAACGCGACGATCGTCACCTACGGCATGGGCGTGACGCAGCACAACAAAGGCACAGCCAACGTCCGCCTGATTGCCGACCTGTTACTGCTGCGCGGCAACTTCGGCAAGCCCGGGGCCGGCATCTGCCCGCTGCGCGGGCACTCCAACGTTCAGGGCAACCGCACTGTCGGCATTACGGAGAAGCCGTCCAAGGAGTTCCTCAAGCTGATTGAGACTGCATGTGGCTTCACGCCGCCGTCCGATCATGGGCACGATGCGGTCCAGGCCATGCAGGCGATGATCGACGGCAAGGCGAAGGCGCTCCTTTGCCTGGGCGGAAACTTTGCCGTTGCATTGCCCGACTCTGAACAGTCCTTCCCCGCGATGGCCAAACTCGATCTGGGCGTGCATATCGGCACCAAGCTCAATCGTACGCACCTGCTCGTCTCGAAGGAAACGTACCTGTTCCCTTGCCTCGGCCGAACCGAACTCGATATGCAGGCTGGAGGGCGGCAATCGATCACGGTGGAAGACTCGATGTCAATGGTCCATGCATCGGGCGGGAAGCTCATGCCGGCGTCCGAGCACTTGCGTTCGGAACCTGCAATCGTCGCGGGTATGGCGCGTGCCACGTTGCCGAACAGCAAGCTGCCGTGGATGGAACTCATCGCCGACTACGACAAGATCCGGGATCTGATCGAGCAGACCGTTCCAGGATTCGAAGACTTCAACGCGCGCATCAGAACGCCTGGCGGATTCCGATTACCGCTTCCGCCAACTGAGCGCATATGGCCTACCCCATCGGGCAAGGCCATCTTCTCGGTGTACGGCGGCGTGAAGGAGGACGCCGACGTCTTCGGTGCTGAAAACGTGCTGCGTCTCATCACGCTCCGTAGCCACGATCAATACAACACCACCATTTACGCCATGGATGATCGTTATCGAGGCGTATTCGGACGGCGTGACGTCCTGTTCATGAACGAAGCGGACATGGCCGCGTACGGAATCGAACACGGCGATCTGGTGGACATCGAAACGGTGACCTCCGGCCGGCAGCTTACGCTTAAGAACCTCACCGCGATCATCTACAACATCGCGAAGGGTTCAGTGGGGGCGTATTACCCGGAAGCAAACGTTCTGGTTCCGCTCGACTACATCGACAAGGAGAGCGGTACGCCCTCTTACAAGTCTGTTCCAGTTCATGTCGTTCGTGCGGCAACGAACTGACTTTGCAAGAGCCTGGCCGCCCGATAGACCGGTGAGTTGGCGTCCGGTCTATCGGCAGGCATGCGTCATCACCTGGAGCTATTGACCGATCATGGAAATCTTCGACGCATTTCATCTCGCCAGGTTGCAGTTTGCGTTCACGGTTTCGTTTCATATCGTCTTCCCGGCGATCAGCATCGGCATGGCCAGCTTCCTCGCCGTGCTGGAATGGCGCTTTCTGCTGACCGGTGACAAGGCCTACAAGGACATGTACCTGTTCTGGTCGAAGATCTTCGCGGTCGGCTTCGGAATGGGTGTCGTCTCCGGCGTCGTGATGGCCTATGAGATCGGCACCAACTGGAGTGGATTCTCCCTGATTGCCGGCAACATCACCGGGCCACTCCTGACCTATGAGGTGCTGACTGCGTTCTTTCTCGAAGCCGGATTTCTCGGCGTCATGCTGTTCGGCTGGCATCGCGTGAGTCCCCGCGCGCATTTCTTCGCGACGCTAATGGTCGCGGTCGGTACGCTGATTTCGACGTTCTGGATTCTCGCGTCGAATAGCTTCATGCAAACGCCGCAGGGGTTCGCGATCGAAAATGGCCGCATCGTACCGGTCGACTGGTTCAAGGTGATTTTCAACCCCTCGTTTCCCTATCGGCTCGCGCACATGACGATTGCCGCGTTCATCGTGGCGGCCTTCATCGTCGCCGCATGCGGTGCCTGGCACCTGCTCCACGAACGGCGCGACGTGCCGGTCAAGCGTAGTTTTTCGATGGCGCTGTGGATTCTGCTATTGCTGACGCCGATTCAGATTCTGATCGGCGACGCGCATGGACTAAACACGCGTAAATATCAGCCTGTGAAGATCGCGGCCATCGAAGGGCTGTGGGAAACCGAGCACGGCGGCACCGCACTCAACCTGGTCGGTCTGCCCGACATGAACGCAGAGGTCACGCGATACGCAATCCAGATACCGCATCTCGGCAGCGTGATCCTGACGCACAGTTGGGATGGCGAGATTCGCGGCATGAAGGAGTTTCCGCCCGAGGATCGCCCGTATTCTCCGATCGTGTTCTGGACTTTCCGGATCATGGCCGGTCTCGGCATGCTGATGCTATTGACCGCGCTCGTTGGCCTGCTGCTCAGATTGCGCGGCCGGCTCTACGAGACCCGATGGTATCAATGGTTCGTGTTGTGCATGGGTCCGTCCGGCATCCTGGCGCTGCTGGCCGGGTGGATCACGACGGAGGTGGGCCGCCAGCCCTGGACCGTCTACGGCGTCGTGCGCACGATAGACTCCGTCTCGCCGATCGGCTCCCAGCAAGCGGGCGTTTCTTTGTTGATCTTGGTTCTTGTGTATTTCCTCGTGTTCGGCACGGGCGTCTACTACATGCTGAAGATGATGAAGCAGGGCCCGGGGGCAGGCCTCGAAACCCGCGAATCGCTGAAGTACCCGGAATTGCACAACCGTGCGCTGGACGCTTTGGAAGGAGAATAAGGCCATGCAAATCGATCTTCCAGTCGTCTGGGCATTCATTATCGGACTCGGTGTTTTTATCTACGTGATGCTCGACGGTTTCGATCTCGGCATCGGCCTTCTGTTTCCGTTTTTTGAAGCCAAAGGCGATCGCGAAGTGATGCTCAATACCATCGCCCCGGTATGGGACGGCAATGAGACGTTTCTCGTCCTTGGGGGCGCCGGGCTTTATGGTGCGTTTCCGGTCGTCTACTCGACGCTCCTGCCGGCGAACTATATGCCGCTGATCCTGATGGTCGTGGGCCTGATCTTTCGCGGTGCGGCGTTCGAGCTGCGCGCGAAGGCCAATCGCACACAACACGCATGGGATCTCGCCTTTATTGGCGGCTCAGCGCTCGCGGCCTTCTGCCAGGGCATTGTGCTGGGGTCCCTACTGCAAGGCATCAAGATTGTCAACGCGCGCTTCGTCGGCGATCCGTTCGATTGGCTCTCACCGTTCAGCGTGTTCTGCGGCATCGGCGTACTTATGACCTATGCGACGCTCGGCTGCGGCTGGCTCATCCTGAAGACGGACGGGGAATTGCAGCGCAAGATGCGCGAGCTCATGCGGCCGCTCGTGAGCGTCCTTCTGGCAACGATTGTTATCGTCAGCCTGTGGACAGTTGTTGGGTTGCCTGCCGTAGCGCAGCGCTGGTTTGGAAGCGGCAATCTCGGATGGTTTCTGCCCGTGCCGATCCTTGTGGTCCTCTGCGTCTGGGGCATTTTCCGCTCTGTTCGGCTGCAACACGAAGCCATGCCGTTCCTCTTGACGCTCGCGATCTGTTTCCTCGGCTATACCGGTCTCGTCATCAGCATCTGGCCATACATCGTGCCGCCGTCCCTGACGATCTGGGACGCCTCGTCGAGCCACTCAAGCCAGCTCTTTGCGCTTGTCGGCACCGTCATCGTATTGCCGATCATCCTCGTCTACAACGCCATGCAATACCGCGTGTTCCGAGGCAAGGTGCGCGAAGGAGACGCGGGCTATCACTGAACCGTAGGGCGCCATCGCGGCGGTAGGCGATACACGAGGACAGCCAGGCGACAAGCTCCATGTCGCCCAGACGCTGATTGCGTTCGTCGAAACTCACTTCTCCCATACGTCGCCCGCGCATTGCGCCATCACGCCGAAGAGCGCAGATTTCACCGCACTATCGAGCCGCGTGTAAGCGAGGCCGATACCGGTGCGATGGCCAGGCAAATCGAGCGGACGCGCCACGACCTTGGGCGGCAAAGCAAGCGCCGCCGCGGCTGGAATGACGCCGATGCCGAGTCCCGCCGCCACCAGCGCCAGCATGGTCGGGAATTCGCCCAGTTCCTGAGCGATGTCGAGCACCGCACCCTGCTGTGTCAGCGCGACGAGCATCTCGTCGTAAAAGCCGGGCGCATATCGACGCGAGAGCACGAAAGCGGGCGAGCCGTTCAGATCGGCCGGATAAATCAAAGGCTTTGTGGCTAGCGCGTGATCGTCCGGCACCGCCACCACGAACGATTCTTCGAGCACCACGCGCGTTTCGAGTCCGGCACCGCTCACGGGCAGGCGTAACAGGCCGAAGTCGAGCTTGTTGTCATGCAGCGCGGCGATCTGCTCCGGCGTCGTCATGTCCTTCAGTTCCAGCGTGATGAGCGGATAACGCGCGTGCATGGCGCGGATCAGATCGGGCAGCAGCTTCGGCAGGACCGACGACACGAACGCGACCCGCAGCACACCGATCTCCCCGCGCGCGGACAGCCTCGCGGTCTGCTCGGCGCGCATCGCCTGGTGAAGCGTGGCGCGCGCTTCGGGCAGAAAGAGCCGCCCGGTGTCGCTCAACGCGACTTTGTGGCGGTCGCGCTCGAAGAGCCGCACCTCCAGTTCCTCTTCCAGCGCCTTGATCTGCATGCTCAGCGCAGGCTGCACGATGCACAGGCGCTGCGCCGCGCGGCCGAAATGCAGCTCTTCGGCAAGTGCCACGAATGCGCGCAGGTGCTTCAATTCCATGGTGTTTCTCCGCAAGCGGTCGTCGGTAATCACGAATGATGATAACAACGTCACGAAAGACTATTGGCACGTTTGCTGCACTTGCGTTGAACTTGTGGGCATTCGAGGCAACCGGGGCGCATCGCTGGAAGCGCGGCGCAGTCCGGGAGAGGCCGTTCATCACGGCAATACATCGCAAAACACAAGATCGGAGACATTCACATGGGCATCGCCTTTACCGCCGACAGCAAGCATCTGATCGGCCCTTCTTCGCTTCGCACGACCCCGCGCTGACCACCGTCAACTGAAGAGAACAGGAACACAGCACATGCGCTTCATGCCTCACTCGATTCCGACGCTATGCGGCTCGCTCGCCGGCCAGCCGTTCACGTTCAACGTCAAGGTGCACAACGCGGCTTATCGGGCGCTCGGCGTCGACTACACATTCGTGAGCTTCGGCGTGGAGGATGCCGCCGGCGCGATCAGCGCGATGCGCACGCTCGGCATTCGCGGATTGAATGTGACGATGCCGCACAAACAGGCCGTCATTCCCCACCTCGACGCGCTCGACGAAACGGCACGCGAAATCGGCGCGGTGAACACGATCGACAACCGCGACGGCCACCTGACCGGCTACAACACCGACTGCATGGGCGCGGTGCGCGCGCTCGAAGAAGTGACGCCGCTACCGGGTCGCCGCATCGCGCTGCTCGGCGCGGGCGGCGCGGCACGCGCGATCGCCTGGGGCGTGCAGCGCGCCGGCGCAGAGCTCACCGTGTTCAACCGCACCACGGCGCGTGGAGAAGAACTGGCGCGCAACTTCGGCCTTGCTTTCTGCGGCGATCTGAATGATTTCGACGCGGCGGGGTTCGACGGCGTGGTCAATGCGACGGCCGCCGGCTTCCGCACGCCCGACGTCAATCCGCTGAAACCCACGCAACTTGCGCCGCATCTGTTCGTGATGGACGCGGCGTTTATCCCTGTGCGCACCAAGCTGATTCGCGACGCCGCTGAGCTTGGATGCCGCGTCGTCGATGGAACCCGGATGCTGCTGCATCAATTCTGCGGCCAGATCGAACTGTACACAGGCAAGCCTGCGCCGCTAGAGACGATGAGTGCAGCCTTGCTCGACGAGATTGCACGCGTGGGCTAGCACACTAGCAGGCTCCGTTTTGGATGAAAGCGCGTATTGCTCCCGCGATCCGGCACCCCGCGCAAGACGGGAGCGGAATCGCCGATGCGAAGCCGACGACGGATGGCGACGAGTGGCACTCGCCTTCCGCAAACAGGAGTGGGCCGTTCGGGTCATGTGTGACCCGAACGGCATCCCCATTGGAGGAGACATGATGAAACACCAACAAACCGTTGCAACGGACTCGCGCGGCCCGGATCATGCCGCCGGCGCGTGCGCCGATGCCGGCGCCGGTAGGCACGAAGTCACGAACGCCGATCTGTATCGCGCCGCGTGGGCGGCGTCGCTTGGCAGCGCGCTCGAATATTATGACTTCGCGCTGTACAACCTCGCGTCGGCACTGATCTTCGGCCCGCTCTTCTTTCCGTCCAGCACGCCGGCCATGGGACTGATCGCGAGCTTTGGCGCGTACTTCCTTGGCTTCGCCATCCGGCCGGTGGGCGGCATCATCTTCGGCGCGCTCGGCGATCGTTATGGACGCAAGTTCGTCCTGATGGCGACGATTCTGCTGATGGGCGTCGCAAGCACGCTCATCGGCCTTTTACCCACCTATGCGTCCGCAGGCATCTGGGCTCCGGTACTGCTCGTAGGATGCCGCTTGCTGCAGGGATTGGGCGCCGGCGCGGAACAGGCAGGCGCCGCCGTGTTGATGGCCGAGTATGCGCCGGCCAAACGTCGCGGTTATTTCGCCGCCTTGCCGTTCATGGGCGTGTTGCTCGGCACCGTGATGGCGGCTGCGATCTACTTCGCGCTGGTCCGCGTCGAGGATCTTTCGCAAAGCTGGCTGTGGCGTGTGCCGTTCCTGTTGAGCGTCGTCATCATTGCGGTGGCGATCTGGATCCGGCTGAAGCTCAAGGAGTCGCCATCGTTTGCCAAACTCGAAGCACGAAGCGAGCTCAACGACAATCCGTTGAAGCACCTCATCAATCATTCGAAGCCGACACTTCTCAAGGTCATCGGCATGCGCATGGCCGAGAACGGAGGCTCGTCGATCTATCAGTCGCTCGCTATCAGTTATATGGCGACGGCGACCGGCCTCAAAGGCCAGATCGGCCCGGTCGCCCTGCTGCTCGCCGGCGCCTCGGGGGCGCTCATCATTCCGCTGGCCGGCATGCTGAGTGACAGATTCGGGCGCATCCCCGTCTATCGCGCCTTCGCGTTCTATCAACTGCTGCTGGCCTATCCGACCTGGTGGGTGTTGAGCCTCGGCAACGCCACCGCAAGCATTGCGATGTTGTGCGTCGCGTTGGCCGGCGTCTGGGGTATGTTCGCGACGCAGGGCGCGCTGCTGCCGGAGCTCTTCGGCGCGCAGCATCGCTATGCCGGTGTGGCGGTGGGACGCGAAGTATCGGCTGTGATCGCAGGCGGGGTGGCGCCGCTCATCGGCGCGTCCATCATCGCCTGGGCGACGGCGCACTGGGGTGGACACGAGGGGACGATTCTGGCGTGGCTTCCGCTTGCCACTTACGTCGCGATTCTCAGCTTGATCGGCGTGGTGACGACCTACTTCACACCGGAAACACGGGGGCGTGATCTCGATGATTTGCGTGACGCTGCTGACGCGCCAACGATGTCGGTCAAACGGCCCATGACTCGACATTCTTCATAGCGGCAATCAGATAAGCCCGACAGGGCTTATCGCGACTATTCTGGCTTGGCGTGCACCGCAGCGATGCCTCAACGCGGCCACGCATCGTCGATGCGGCCGCTGTAGCCAGCCGCGGGTCGGCCCTGGTTCCGCAGCTACCGAGATATTTTCTCCAGCTCCAGCCCCTTCGTTCGCGGCCCCATCAACCCGATTGTCAGCATCACGATCAGCATTGCACCGGCGATGAATACAAACACGCCGGTCGTGCCGAAGTGCTTCAACACCGCCGCGATCAGAAAGGCCGTGAAAATCGCGGAAAACCGACTCCACGAATAGACGAAGCCCACCGCCCGCGCGCGGATGCTGGTCGGAAAGAGCTCGGTCTGATACGCATGGTAGCTGTACGAAATGATGTTGCCCGCGAGCGTCAGACACACGCCAAGGCTCACCAGCAACACCGCGCCGGACGCCTGGCTGAACCACAGGCCGCACACGATATTCACGGCCGCCATCACCACGATCACCGTCTTGCGCTCGAAGCGATCGCCGATAAAGAGGCCAATCACCGGACCGATTGGCGCGGCCAGCGCAATCACGCTCGAGTACATCAGGCTCGTGGTGATCGTAATACCCTGCTTGATCAGCAGCGTCGGCACCCAGTTCGCAAAGCCGTAGAAGCCGACCGTCTGGAAGATATTGAAGATCGCCATCATCAGCGTGCGGCTGCGGTACGGCGGCACCCACATATCGCGGAAGACGCCGCGCCGCCGGCGCTGCGCGCGACGGACCCGGCGTGATCGGGGGATGCCATATTGTTTGTCTCCTGGTGATGCGGGTCATGCAGGCGTTGCACGATGATGCTCGCCGGGGCCGGTCTTGTGCCGGCCTTCGTACTTTCGCGTGTCACGCGCACCACGATGCCGGGCCGCAAGTTCCGGCCAGCATTCTAGCCGCGTGTGCGCTTCAATTGTTCGAAGGTGGTGATTTTTCCGGCCAGCGCGCTCGCTGCAACGGTGTACGGGCTCGCGAGCCATACATTGCCCGGGCCTGAACGGCCGGGGAAATTACGGTTGATCGCGCTGATCGTCACCTCGTTCGCATTGGCCGACTGACCCGGTCCGCAATTCGCGCAGGAACCGCAACCGGGCATCACCAGCGTCACACCCGCGCGCTCGAAGACAGGTAAATAACCTTGCTCCTCGCAGTACGCGCGCACCGCCATCGTGCCGAATTGCAGAAAGAGACGCGTGCCCTCGGGCACACGCATGCCCTGCTCCACGCCCCAGCGCAATACCTCGTGATAGAAGTCGAAGTCTTCGCGCTTGCCCGCCGTACACGAGCCGCCATACGCGATATCGATCGTGACGTCCTGCTCCAGTTGCGGCGCCGGTACGCCGTTGCCCGGATCGCCTGGACGCGCGAGCATCGGTTCGATGGCGGTAGCATCGATGCGGATCGTGTCGCGATACGTGGCGCCGGAATCGCTTTTCATCCAGTTTTCAAGGGTGAAATCGACGCCGCGCCGCTCCTTCAGAAACGCCACCGTGCGTTCGTCCGGTTCCACAATGCCCGTGAAGCCGCCCAGTTCCGCGACCATGTTGGTCAGCGTCGCGCGTTCGTCGATCGACATCGCGCGCACCGCTGCGCCGCCGTATTCGAACACGAGGCCGATCGCGCCGCCCGAGCGGACCGCGTCCATCTGCAACAGATGCAGCATGACGTCCTTCGCGGTGACGCCGTCGCGCAACGCGCCGTCGATTTCGATGCACAAGGTCTCCGGCACTTTGCAGCGCACGTAACCCGTCACCCAGCTATTGGCGATTTCCGTTGCGCCCGCACCGAATGCGAGGCAGCCGAGCGCGCCCGAATGCGGCGTGTGCGAATCGGTGCCGCACGCAACCTGCCCCGGCAACGCATACTGCTCGGCCATCAGCGCATGACAGATGCCTTCGGAAGCCGGCGAGTTATCGAGCGCGCCGTGCGAGCGCACCGGATAGTCGCGCGAGAACGACGTGTGCCCTTCCATCAGATTGGCCACGCCCGGCAGCAATCCGTCGCGTACGTGCGGAATGCTTTGCGACGCGAGCACCAGATGATCCTGGAACGCGATGATGTGATCCGGCGCATGCAGCGGCGCGGGCCTGCCGAACGCGCGATGCATCAGATGCGCGCACATGCCGGTGAAGTAATCGTGGCTGAAGCGCCAGTCGGCGGCGATGAACACGCCGTCTCCGCGCTGCGCGCTTTCAATGCCGGGATGAAGATGGCGCTCGATGATCTTCTCGACCAGCGTCTTCGGTTCGGCGGCGCTTGCCGCATTTGCCGCAATTGCGGCGTTCGCCATCTCCCGCACACGCGGCGCGGGCCAGTCCGCGAACTTGCTGTACGCGAGCAATCCGCCGCTGCGAATGATCTGCTGCGTGAGCGCATCGCGGCCTTTGAGAAACTCGTCGATCGGCACGGCCTCTCCCGCGATCAGACGATCGAGCACGGAGAAATCGGTGGTAGTGAGAATACCGATGTTGTCGCAATTCTGCTGATAGATACGCTCGAAACTCCCCGCAACGATCAGGCGAATGCCCGCCGACAACTCCGCCAACGGACTCGATTCGCGCGACGAACCCTTGCCGTAGCGCTTGCCCGCAACCGTCACCTGAAAGCCGCCGTCCTTGACCGCATTGCGGCCGATCGGCAGGCGCTCGCCCGCCTTGAAGCCGACGTACGGATACTGGCCGAGGCGTTCGTCATAGGTGAGCATGACGGTGACCGGCGTGATTTCGTCGGTGGACACGTTATCGCGCAGCGGGCCGGCGCTCGCGCGCGTGAAATTTTCACCGGCGAGTTGTGCCTCGATCACCGCGGGGTCCTGGGACAAGTACAGCACGCGGCCGTCCAAACGAATCGTATCGCTCATATGCATTCTCCTTGCGCTCACTATACGGCGCGCGGTGGCGATGCCGAAGTGCCAGTCCAGCAACGCAGACGTCTTGTTTGGAGAGTGATGCGAGGCGTCCCGCAAGCTAGGGCTTGCTGCCGAGGAACCCCACCAGCGCCGCCGCGCTAGCGCTTAATTGATCGCGCGATTTGAAGATCATGATGAGATGCCGCACTGCCCAGGCGTTGCTCAAGGACAGCAAACGCACGTCGAGCGCATTCACATAGAGCAGCCCCACCTGCTCGGGCACAATCGCGATGCCGAGGCCCGCGTGGACCATCCGGCACAGCGCGTCGAGGCTGCTGACGCGGATCTTTACGTCGAGCTGTCGTCCCGCGCTGGCCGCCGCCTGCTGCGCGAGAAGCCTCGTGAGCGCGCTCTCGCTGCGCAGGCCGACGAAGCTGTCGTCGAGCAGATCGTCGAACGCCACGCGCGGCACGTTGGCGAGACGATGACCGCCCGGCACCAGTACCGCCAACCGATCTTCCCGATACGGCGCCTGCTCGAAGGCTTCACTGCCCGCAACCGGATTGCAGATGCCGAAATCCGCGCCGTGTTCGTCGACGATACGCAGCACGTCCGCACTGTTCTCCTCTTCCAGTTCGATCGACACCTCCGGAAACACGCGCCCGAACGCCGCCACGTCTTCCGGCAAAAACTGCACGATCGACGAAAGATTCGCCACCACCCGCACCCGCCCCTTCGCCCCCGACGAAAAGCGCGACAACTCTGCGCTCATCTGTTCGATGTTGCCGATGATCGCCAGCGCATAGCGCAGCACGGTCTCGCCGACCGGCGTCACCGTAATGCCGCGCGACTGGCGCTGAATCACCGGTAAGCCGATCAACGCCTCGATCTCGGCAATGCGCCGGCTCACGGCGGACGACGCGATGAATTCGCGCTCAGCCGCGCGCGCGATGTTCTGCTCCTGGCAAACGGCGACGAACAGGCGCAACGAGGTGAGGTCGAGTTTCTTGAGGAGGTTTTCCATGGATGTTGCGCTTCACATTGGGCCCAGACCCAACGCTAGCATAGAGGCGACCACGGGCTTCACCCCCTCTTCCGGATTGATTCGGTTGATGGCGCGTGTCGCTTTCCAATAGGGACGAAAAAAAAAGCGGGACGCAAGCGTCCCGCTCTCTTCTCACCTTGTGCTGTGCTTACGCGTCCAGATAAGCCACTTCGCCATGCAACTCGGTATCGAGCCCGTGCTGCGCGGCGGCTGCATCGACCTTAACGGGTGTCACGCGGTTGATCAGCCATAACATGCCCCACGTGAACACGAACGCCCAGACGCCGGACACGAGTACCGCCACGCATTGCTTGACGAAGAAAGCGCCGCCACCCAACAGCAGGCCATCCGCGCCACTCGGATTCCACGCCTTCGACGCGAACACGCCGAGCAGAACGGTACCGACCAGGCCACCCACGCCATGCACGCCCCACACGTCGAGCGCGTCGTCGAGGCCGAGCCGGTTTTTCAGCGCAACAGCGTAATAACAGATCACACCAGCAGAAATCCCGATTATCGCGGCCGTGCTCAACGACACATAGCCGGCCGCGGGCGTGATGGTCGCGAGGCCGGCGACCGAACCGGTCAGCAAGCCGATGAATTTCGGCTGCCGTGCGTTGGCCCATTCGATCAGCAGCCACGTAATGGCAGCGAACGAAGCGGCGACATCGGTGTTAAGGAAAGACGAAGCCGTGATGGCGTCGACGCGCAACTCGGAGCCGGCGTTAAAGCCGTACCAGCCGAACCACAGCAGGCCCGTGCCGAGCGCGATCAACGGCACGTTGTGCGGCTTGTGCGTGACGGTCTGACGGCGCCCCACATACAACACCGACGCTAGCGCGGCGAATCCGGCGGTATTGTGGACCACAATGCCGCCTGCATAATCGAGCACGCCCCACTTCGCGAACAGTCCATCTGGACTCCATACCATGTGCACGAACGGGAAATACACCAGTACTAGCCAGCCAGTCAGAAACAGGAAGTACGCTTTGAACGTCACGCGGTTGGTGAACGCACCTGTAATCAGCGCCGGCGTGATGATCGCAAACATCATCTGATAGGCGACGTGGACCACCAGCGGAATGCCCGCGTCGTTGCCCGTGTACATGGTTTGCAGCGTAATGCCGCGCAGGAACGCATAGTAGGTCGGGTCGCCGATGATGCCGTGCCAGCTTGGGCCGAAGCACATCGAGTAGCCGAACGCGAACCACAGCACGGTTGTCCATGCGAGCGAGATGAAGCTCTGCATCATGATCGCCAGCACGTTCTTGCGTTCGACGAGGCCGCCGTAGAAAAACGCGAGACCCGGCGTCATCAGCATGACGAGGCTCGCGCAGAGCAGCATGAAGGCGGTATTACCAACGTTAATCGGCACGGTTGCGGGAACCACAGCTTGTCTCCTTGATGGTCGTCGTGATGTGTGCCCCCGGCGGCGCGTGGCACTGGCGTCGAAAAGAGCCCTTCAGCGCGGAATTTGCTTTCAATTTGTAGGGTTCATCTGTTTTCGCGCGTTTGCAGCAGGCGAAAAGTATTCCCGCGCCGGGGCCGGCGCAATACGGCTGGAAGATATAGTGGGATTCACGTGACCCGTATGGCCATCTCAGGCCCCTGCCGGCGACCGCTCGCCATCGTCAGCGTGCCGTAAGCGCGGGTAAACCACGTCCGTTCGACCGGCCGCTAATAGCCATGCCTGCGCAAAAACGTCGCTTTTTCGCGTCAGCTTCACGTCGGTCCCGTCGGCCCGTCCGCAGGCCATTCAGCCTGAAAAACACCTATGATAACGAGCGCGAACTACTCGGGCTTTACGTTCGGTGCGTTGTATGGGTTCGGCGGTCAACCGGGCAGCCTGAAGCAGCAGAACACGTGGAGCGTGGGCGCGGGATACGGCAACGGCCCGCTGCATGTGGGCGTCGGTTATGAGCGTTCGGACAACAGCAAGAGCGGGACGAAAGACTCGACGTACGGCAAGTGGAGCGGCACGGACGACGGCCTGTTCAATTCGTCGATCAATGAAGGTTACGCGAGTGCGCAATCGCAACAGATCATCGCTGCGGGCGCTACGTACAATCTTGGCCCGGCTATCGTCGGGGTGAACTACAACAACGTGCAATATCGCTCGGGCGCCGACTCGTTGTTCAACGGGCATGCGACGTTCAACATCGCGGGCGTATTCGGCCAGTGGACGATCCGCCCGGCCGTGCAACTGTTCGCGGGTTATAGCTACACACGTGGCGGCGAAGTGGAGGGTGTGGATGAGCGTGCGCAATATCACAACGTGACACTCGGTGCGCAGTACAACCTGTCCAAACGTTCCACGGTCTATTTGATGGGCGGCTATCAGCACGCATCCGGTGTCACGCTGGATGCGCTCGGTAATCCGGTCGCGGCGACCGCGTCGGTCAGCGACAAGGGCAACAGCCACTCGTCGGACACGCAGTCGCAGGCGATCGTCAGTATTGGTTTGCGGCACCGGTTCTGATGACCCTCAGTGTTGTTGCGGGACCGCGTTGATCAGTTCAAGATGACGCGCTTCCGTCACGTCGTCCGCGGGGAACATGCATTCGATACGCAGTTCCTGCGCCGCGACGGTTTGCGGCGTGCCCACGGTTGCGACCATTGAAAAGTAGTTCAGGACCTTGCCGTCCTTGACGAAACCGATGGGGATCAACGGCATGCCTGCTGCAGCGGACCCGCCCCCCAAAGGGCTCTGAGAAGACTTCAAGTCCGTTTGCACGTCCGGATAAGCACGCAGCGCGGCAAGCAACTCATGCGTCTGATCGTCGACCACACGACCGACCGATTCCCGATAGACACGCTGAATCAGGCTATTCGCCACCGCTTGCCAATCGGCAATGAACGGACGCATTCCATCCGGATCGAAAATCAGATGCAGCATGTTGCGCGGCCCCTTGCGCGCAGCCATATCGATGAAGCAATTGAAAAAAAGCGGCGCGGATTCGTTGGTCATCAGCACGTTCCAGTAGCGGTCCATGACGAGAGCGGGAAACGGCTCGTGTTGACGCAGCATTCGCCCGAGTGCGTTGGTGACGCTCTGCATTTCCTGTGCGTTCCAGGCGCTGTCGGCATACATCGGCGCATAGCCTGCTGCCAGTAGCAGCGCGTTGCGTTCGCGCAGAGGAATGTCGAGCGCTTGAGCGATGTCCATCAGCATCTGACGGCTCGGCACGCTGCGTCCGCTTTCGATAAAACTGATGTGCCGCTGCGAGACACCCGCGTTGAACGACAAGTCCAACTGACTGATGCCGCGCAGGTCTCTCCAGTAACGCAACAGCGCGCCGAGTTCATTCGGCGGCGTCTTCCTTTCGGGATTCGCAGGATTCATCGGTCTCTTTTCCGCAAGTCGATACAGATCAGGTTGAGTGACCGGTGGCGCCGAAGCATCCGTGGATGTCTGGCGCCAACCGGTCGTTCGAACCACGCCGGTCAGCATACTCCCTCGTGCTAAGCGGCCCTTCAGGACGAGGCCTGGGCGGCCCAGGCATACTCCTGGAAAGGTGCCTCGAGCGGGGGCTTCGTGATATTGCCGGCGTAGTTTGTGATAGTGGAAGCAGCCAGCACAGTGAGAACCTCGAGCACCTGGTCCTTGCGGAAACCAGCCTCGATAAACCGGTTCACGTCATGGTCGTTCAGGTGTCCGCGCTTCCCGATCGCTGTTTTTGTCAATGTCGAGAGGGCCGCATGTTTGCTATCAGCAGGCGCGCGGCCGTCGCGAATGGCTTCGACGTCGGCGGGGGAAAGCCCTTCTTTCAGCGCGAGGGCCGTGTGAAATGCAACTGCCCAGGCGCATGCGTTCGTCACTGCGTTAGTCAGCAACAGGGTCTGTATCTGCGCTTCCGTAAAAGTACCCGAATGAACTTTCTGGAAGATACCAATGAAGCCCCCGATCAACACCGGCGATTCGGCCATGGCTCCCGCGATGTTGGGGATAAGGCCGAAGTTTTGTTGAAGCTGCCGCAATACCGGCCTGGATTGCTCGGGTGCGGATTCAATCGTATGAATGTGAAACGTCGACATGATGTGACCTCGGTCGTAAGCACCACTCGGGATGAGTTGCGCAATGACCGAAGATTAGGCGTGAGGGAGCGGCTCGCCAATTACCTCGGATGTAATAAGCCTGGTTACTTATTGCCTACACCGTCACCATGCGGTTTTCTGCGAGCGCCCTTTAACGCGTGACCGTTCACGGAAGAACAAAAGGCCGGGCTCAACGCAACCCGGCCTCCCTCACCGCAAAAGCTACCAATCAGAACCGGTGAACAATGCCCACACCCAGCGCAAACTGACTGCCGGAAGAAGACGGCGTGCTGTTATACCCATCGCCGAGCGTCGCCGTGGCATCGATGATTTGCCCGGCACCGTTGGTTCCCAGCGTCTTGCCCTTCGCCTTCTGATAGGCCTCCAGCGCATACAACCCCGTGCGCTTCGACAGCGCGTAATACTCGGAGAGATTGAACTGGTGGTATTGGGCATTGTCCTGAATGGCGTTCGCACGTGTGGCACGGGTATAGCTGTACCCCGCGCCGAAATCCCACGCAACGGCCGGCTTCCAGTGCAGGACGAGACCACCGGTATTGAAGATCGCCGTGTCGTGGAACTTCGAGCCGCTGCCCGGAATGTACTGGACGTTCGAATAGGTAGCTGTGACATCCCACGCGCTATTGAACGTGTAACCGCCTCCCACCGCGAAACGCTGTTGAGCCTGCGCAGTCTGGTAGCCGTTTGTCAGTGCAGATACGCCGATCTGCGAGCCGCCGTTCGTGGTGGTCGAATCCGCGCCCCACGCGCCGCCGCCCGCGGTCGAGTTGTTGATTCGCGAGAAGCCGACCGCGAGGCCCACCGGACCCATCGCATACTGAACCGCGGTCGACCAGGTCGAGCCCTGGTTCGTGCCGCCCGCCACGCCGCCCAGCGAATACGAGCCGCTCACCGTCAGGCCATAGAGCTTCGGCGACGTGTACTCCAGCGTGTTGTTCGCGCGGTAGATCGTGTCGAGACCGTCGATATCGCCAGGATGGGCGCCGTAGTAGCCGGTGATCCACGTGGTCGGGCTATACGGTGAGAGCAGTTGGTAATACGAAGCGTATTGCCGGCCCGCCGTGAACGTACCGTACACCGGGTTGGTCAAGCCGACCCACGCCTGGCGGCCGAACATCGCATTAGTGTATTGCTGAGCACCGTTTGCCGAGTTGAAGCCGGACTCGAGTTGGAAGATCGCTTTCGTATTGCCGCCCAGATCCTCCCCGCCTTTCAGGCCGAAGCGGCTGCCCGCCCACACGCCAGGCGCCATCTTGACGTCCGATTTCCCTCCGTGTGTAGAGCCGAGGGATGTCTGATTGTTGGTATAGGAAACGCCGTTGTCCACGATACCGTACAACGTGACGCTGCTCTGCGCGAAAGCCGGTACGGAAGCCACGATCGCGGCTCCGAACAGCACAACGTCTACTCGCCTGATACTTTTATTCATTCGACAGATCTCCAATTCATACGTGTTGTTGAAATTCTTTTTCTTCGGCACCGTTGCTAAAGCTTCATCAAACCCCTGGGGTTATTGCTCGCGTGCTTGCAGCAGCCGCTTTACCGTTAAGGCCAAAGGGACGGTGAAGAAGATATGGGACATGAAGCCGCCAATGATCACGGCCGGGTCGTAATAGTTCGGGTGGTTATCGGAGGCGATCATGATCGCCACATGCATCGCGATCCACGCGAAAACCGCGTAGAACAGCGCCACAAAAGTGGCTTCGTATCCGCGTCGGCGAAAGTACGGCCAGATCGCCGCGAACAGAACGCCCCACGCCGACGCGAACACGAAGTGAATGCCGGTGCCGACGATATAAGCCCACACGCCGAGCGATTCCTGCACCTGCTTGCCGAACACCAGTCCCGTCGCGTTGCGTGGAATGCCCGCCAACGGCATCAAGTGCTGCGCCCCTACCCAGATGAGCGCTTCGTAAATCCAGATGATCACGGCGCCGACCAATCCGCCAATCACGCCCGCGCGAATAATCGCCATGCGGTTTGGCCACTCCGTCACACTCGCGGTCACACCCTTGTTAAGCCCACTTCCACTCACGCTGAAATCGCCACTCATAGCTCTCTCTCCGTCAACTACTTCAAGTTAGGGATGCCGTGCGCACAGCAGCCAACACGCCGTTGCATGAGACCGCTGCAAGCGCATTCAGGCGTCGGCCACCGGACTGGTGATAAAGCGCAGCGCGAGACGGTTCATGACGATCGCCGCAGCAGCGATCAGTGCAGGCACCGCGAGCACCGCGAATACGGTTTCGAAGCTGAATCCCAGCGACAGCAACGCGCCACCCACGAGCGAGCCCAGAATGCCGCCGAGCCGGCCAAACCCAAGCATCCAGCTCACACCGGTTGCACGGGCACGTGTTGGATAACAGGTCGGCGCGAGTGCATTGAGGCCGGTCTGCGCGCCGCTCATGAAGAAGCCGGCACAGGTGACGAGAACCGGCAGCAGGTTCGACTTGAGCGTGCCCATGCCCAGCGCGAAGATGAACACGCCCCCGAGCAGATACGCCGTGCCGATCACTACATTGCGATCCATGCGGTCCATCGCGAAGCCGACCGCAACGGCGCCCACGGTGCCGCCCAACTGGAACATTCCGGTGATCGCGGCAGCGCGCTCGACGGGCAAGCCAGCGTCCTTGATCAACGTGGGCAGCCAGCCGGTCAGCAGATAGATGATCAGCAGGCCCATGAAGTACGTGAGCCACAGCATCAGCGTGCTGAACGCGTAGCCGTCCGCGAACAGCATCCGCACCGGCGCCTTCGCAGCGATCACCGGTTCGGGGGCGGTGAAGCGCACGTCTTTATCGAAGACATGTCCGCACACGCGGCCGAGCGTTGCCGCGATGCGCTCCGTCGACATTTTGCGCACCAGCATCAAACGCGCGGACTCGGGCAGCAGCCACAGCAGCAAGGGAACACTGAGAATCGGCAAGACGCCGCCGAACATGAACACCGCACGCCAGCCGAAGTGCGGAATCAGCGAAGCCGCTACGAAACCGCCGGCGCCCGAACCGAAGTTGAAGCCGGTGAACATGATCGTGAGCAGCAGCGAGCGGCTGCGCGACGGTACGTATTCGGACAGAAGCGTGGTCGAGTTCGGCATCGCGGCGCCGAGGCCCAGCCCGGTCAGAAAGCGCAGCGTGACGAGTTGCACAGGTGAGTCGGCGAAGGCGCAAATCAGGCTGAAGAAGCCGAAGCACAACACGGATGTAATCAGCACTTTCTTTCGCCCGATGCGATCGGCAATCGGCCCCGCGGCCAGCGCGCCGATCGCGAGGCCGACCATCGCGGCGCTCATTACCGGACCGAAGGCGGCCCGGCTGACATTCCAGTCGTGCATGATGGCGGGTGCGACAAAGCCCATCACGGCCGTGTCCAGACCGTCCATCATGACGATCAGAAAACATAGAACGAGGACCAGCCACTGGTACGCCGACACCTTGCGCGCGTCGATAAACGCCTTGATGTCGACTGAGTCTGCAGATTTCATGCGTGTCTCCGGAGAAAATAGTTTCCCGCCCCGGCGTTCTGTCGAACCCGGGGTCTTCTTGGTATCGAAATGAAAAAACGAAATGAAAAACCGCTAAAAAGATGCGGCGCAGCGCCGAGCCGTCCTAGACGGCTTCCGGTACCCTGCGCGTTTTCAGAAACGCTTCGAGTGTTTCGCCTCGCATGCTGGCGTACATGCCCAGGTTCGTGATCTTCACCACACGCGCAAATTTTTCGAGGACGAAGAAACACACGCCATACCGGATCAGACCAATCCAGTCGGTGTTGTCGACGAGCGCGCGTTCTTCCGCCGTCAGGCCTGCCGCGTCGTATGCTGCGGCCCGGTTCTCCAGCCAGAGCGTGCGAGCCGGCGCTTCGCGCATCTGCCAAAAGAAGCGGTTCAGGCGCATCGCTTTCATACTCTGGCGGATATCGAACGGATACGTGCCCGTCAATTCCTCGATGCCGATCAGCTGCGGGTTCATTGCGTCACCTCGTCTTCATAGAGGGTCACGGCCATCGCGGTGCTCGTCGCAAGGTAATAGCTGCGATGCAGTTCACGAACCTTCGGCCCCAGCGCACCGCGCATCGCGAGCCACATGATCGTCTCCACACTCTCCGCGCCGCCGAGGCGCACATAGTCGACATGCTTCATCGCGGCAAGACGCTGCGGATCACGGACGATCAGATCGAGGAACTCCATGTCCCAATCGGTATTGTTGAAACCGCTTCGCTCGCCGTGGACCTGGTGAGACAGGCCGCCGGTGCCGACCACCACCACATCCAGATCCTGCTCGAACGATTCGATCGCGCGGCGCAGCGCCTGACCGAGGCGATAGCAGCGGTTCGCGGTGGGCAGCGGATATTGCAGCACGTTGACTTCCATCGGCACGAGCGACATCGGCCAGCCGCCGTCATGCGGCAACATCAGCGAGAGCGGTGAATTGCATCCGTGATCGAGTGCACGGTCCTGGAAAATCGTCAGATCGAACTCGTCGTTGACGAGCTGCTCCGCAATGTGGATAGCCAGGTCGGGATGGCCGGCGATGTCCGGCAACGGGCGCTTGCCTGCGCCCTCGTCCGCGAACGTATGATCAGCCGACACCCCTAACGCGAAGGTCGGATAGCAATCGAAGAAGAAGCTGTTGGCGTGGTCGTTGTAGAACATCACCATCACGTCCGGCTTACGCTCCGCAAGCCAGTTGGCCACCGGTTCGTAGCCTTTGAAGAGCGGCGCCCATGCAGGGTCGTTCTGCTTGCCCTTGTCGTATGCCATGCCGATAGTGGGCACGTGCGACGTGCCGATTCCACCAATGATCCTTGCCATATCCCGTTGTCTTCCGTTGCAACCATCGTGAAATGCAACAATATGGATCGCGCAGGTTTGCCGAAAGTACGGGTAAACCACATCCACGTCGATTAATTTGCTCGCAAGTATCCCGGTTGCCGATCGCCGGTGCTTGGATAAACGCGGAAAGCCGCACCGGATATAGGGTTTCGGATATACACGGCGAGCATGTCGCATCGCAGTTCACCGACCCAGCTGTCCGCATGCGATAAACAAAACAGATGCCCAGAAAACGAAGTCGCAAGCCGCCTGTCAAGCGTGGTACGAGACTTGATGCGTCGCTATACTTGATGGCCTCGAATGAGTAGAGACCCATGAACGAGATCACCCAGCACACGATCGCGGACGCGTTAAACACCCGCCAGCCAGAGCGTCGCCATCCGTGAGCAGCAAAGAACTTCTCAACCTGGCGCAACTGCGCGCATTTCGACTCGTTGCCGACATGGGCAGCGCAACGCGTGCGGCAGCGGCGCTGTTTCGGGCCCAGTCGGCTGTGACCCGTTCGGTGCAGGAACTGGAGTCGGCACTGGGCGAGCCCCTCTTCGATCGCGGCCCCTCAGGCATGCTCCCGACGCCCGTTGGCCGCGCCGTGCTGCAGCGCTGCGAGCGCATCTTTGCCGAACTGGAAGAACTCGCGCAGTGGTGCTCCGCGAGGCAGGCGCGCCGGCGGCCACCAGCAGAAGGTGCGCTGCCGGCCTATCTGCTCAACACCCGGCGGCTTCAGTTGTTCACCGCATTGGCGCGTCATCGGCATATGCCGAGTGCGGCTAAGACCCTCGGCATCAGTCAGCCGGCCGTGAGCACCGCGATTCGGGTGCTGGAAAGCGGCTCCGGTTTGAATCTGTTCCACCGCAGCCCGCGCGGGATCCTGCTCACTACGGAGGGCGAAACGTTTCTGCTTCACGTGCGCCGCGCGTTGAACGAATTGCGGCACGTGCCCGACGATATCGCCGCATTGCACGGCAAGATTCAGGGTGCGGTGACGGTGGGCGCGTTGCCGCTCGGGCGCACGTTGCTCCTGCCGAGAGCGATCGCGCGAATGACCGCGGCGCATCCGGGCGTGCGGGTCGTAACTGACGAAAGCGCCTACGAGGCGCTGGTTGCGGGTCTGAGAGCGGGCGATATCGACTTCATTCTCGGTGCGCTGCGCGATAACGATGCGAGTAGCGGCCTGAAGAACGAGCGCCTGATGTCGGAAGATATGATGCTTCTGGTGCGTCGCGATCATCCGCTCACTCACGCGCGCGACCTCACCATCATGGACTTACGCGACGCGCAGTGGATCGTGCCGCGCAGCAATGCGCCGGCTCGCGCACTGTTCGAAGCGCAATTCAAGCGCGTGAAAGTGAAGTCGCCGATGCCCACGGTCGAGACAGCCGACCTCGCGGTGATTCGTGGGCTGCTGCTCGGCACGGACATGGTCGCGGCGCTATCAGGCCAGCAACTGCACTATGAAGTTCAATCCGGTCAGCTGGCGGTGCTCGAAGTGCAACTGCACAACACCCGGCGCGACATAGGATTGACCATGCGTGCGGCCGGCACGCCCTCACCTGCCGCGCGTGCGTTGATCGACGCGATCCGGCTGTCGGTTGTCGATGTCACGCGGACGATCAGTATCGCCGCTAATTAGTCTTTAACTCTGCAAATCGCTGGAATTCAGAATTGCAAAAATAGCCAGAATGCGCTGCCGCTGCCTTGGTCGAACAGTGACGATCAAGACAACGGAAGCGATATGAAGACCCAACCTCTTTTGTTAGCACTATTCGCGGTCGCCGCGTTCTGGACTGCCGATTGCCAGGCCGCGCAGCCGGATTATGCCTATTCGACGACGGTGCGTCTTTCCGACGGAAAAACGCTGGACTGCGCCGTGAACGAGTCCCTGACCGCCGAGCGCAACGCCAGTACCCCGCTCACCCGACGCGAGAAAACGGAAGCCGACGTATTGGCGACTTACCGACTGCGCCTGCTCAGCGGTCCAACGTCTGAGTATCCGTCACCGTACACTGCGCCCAACGTCACATGCGGGGCAACTGGTTGACGTCGAGTGGCATGACGGAGTTCGTGCGGCTCATTCGGTACTCATTCGGTACGATGCGGAACATCGTTCGGGAAAGGATACGGGGCGTGAGGTCCTGGCCATTCCGCCGCCGGTGGACCGCTTAGCGCATCGCATCCGGCGAGACCTGCCGAAAGGCTGCATGTGAGTAACGTGAGTAAAGCGGCGCAAATGCACCGGACTGCTGCTCGACCGTTCATCGCACACCTCCTCGCATCTGACGCATCCGCTACTTCTTGGACCTCCAATCGGCGTGGCAGGTTGCACTGGATGTCGTCATGCGCTCGCCGTGAGCAGCTCGGGCGCGCTCCAGTTCTGTTCGCTGGGTTCCTCGGCGGACAGCTTGCCGGTTTCACGCAGCCTGAACACTGCCACCGCATCGACGAGCGCGCGCGCCTGATCTTCCAGCGACGCTGCAGCAGCGGCGGCTTGCTCGACTAGCGCGGCGTTCTGTTGCGTCGCGTGGTCCATCTGCGTCATCGCGGTATTGATCTGATCAATGCCGCGCGACTGCCCTTCTGAGGCTGCGCTGATCTCGCTGACGATGCCGGTCACGTTGCGGGCCGCCGTGACGATTTCGGCCATTGTCTCGCCGGCGCGAGTCGCCAGTTCGGCGCCGTTCCTCACCTTCGCAACCGAATCGCCGATCAGCTCCCTGATCTCCTTCGCCGCGGCGGCCGAACGTTGCGCGAGCGCGCGCACTTCGCCCGCGACCACCGCGAATCCGCGTCCCTCCTCGCCGGCACGTGCAGCTTCGACGGCCGCATTCAAAGCGAGTATGTTGGTCTGGAACGCGATGCCCTCGATCGCGCCTATGATATCGACGATCCTCTTTGAACTCGACGACATGTCCGCGATCAGGTCGACAACCTGGCCGACAACGTCGCCGCCGCGTGCCGCGATCTCCGACGCGTTTTCCGCGAGCGCACTGGCCCGCCGCGCGCTATCGGCATTCTGCCGGACCGTCGCAGTCAACTCTTCCATGCTCGATGCGGTCTGTTCCAGGGTCGCCGCCTGCAGCTCTGTACGCGTCGACAGGTCTGCATTGCCGCTCGCAATCTCGCCTACGCCGTGCGTGATCGCCGCCGTTCCCTGACGCACCTGACTTACGGCAGCAACGAGCCCCGCCTGCATCCGGACCAGCGCAGTCATCAACCGTCCCATTTCATTGACGCCCAGCGTTGCGATCTCACTTGCCAGATCACCAGCAGCAATGCGCTCGAAATGACGAATAGCGGCATCGATAGGCCGCACGATCGAATTCGTCAACGCGGATCGCGCGAAGAAGCCGAGGATCATGGCGGCGGACCCAATCGTGCCGAAGAGCCAGAGCAGCCTATGAAAATGCTGTTGCGCCGAGGCAAAGCGCGCTTTTTGCTGCTCTGCCTGATAATCCTCGAGCGCGAGCGCGGCGTTCCGGTAGTCACTGAATAATGTGTCAGGCGCCTCCCGCTGCGTCGTCCGGAACGACATGAAATCGTTCTGGTCGAGCGCCGCGATTTCGGGGCTAAGCGCCCGTTTCATCAATAGCTCGCGCTTCGCGCGCAGCGCATCGGCCAGCTTCCTTTCAACCTCATTCGACGGTGCTTGCGCGGCATAGGCCGCCAGCTCGCGATTGCTAGCCGTCTGCTCGGCATGCACTCGCGCGAGCACCGCATCAGTTGGCTTTCCCTGCGCGACGAGCGTTTCGTACGCACCGAGATCGACCCGCACCTGCAGAAGCGCTTCGCTGCTGGCGGTAAGGTGTCGCAGCGCAGCCGTCTCCTCGCTGTACATCCTGTCGAGGGCCGTGTTGGCCGTTTCCAGGCCCGCAATCGACGTTGCGATCACCAGCGTCAACGCGGCCGTGTAGCCGGCGATCGTGATGGTCAGAGCGGTCCGGATAGTGGTATTTCTGAACATGGCTGTCTTCCTCGACCCTGTGAGCCCAAAAAAAAAGCGGCGAGCGGACAAGTCCGCCGCCGCCAATAGGAGCATTTCGATGAAGGGATCAGCGCGAAGCTGATTCCCGGATCAGAAGCGAGTGCGCACGCCCGTGGTCAGTTCAAGCTGGTTGGTTGCGCCGAAAGTGGTTCCGACGGTGTAGCCGCCATGCAACTTCATGTAGTCGCCGGCGAGATACACTTCGGTGCGCTTGGACAGGTGATAGAAGACCGACCCGTACAAGGTTTCCTTGAAGCCGTTGTGCAGGCCCGAGGTCGGATCGAACGCGCCGATGTTCGCGTTCGGAATATCGCCGTCGCTGTTGTACGCGGCGTTGTGCACACGCATCTGCTGATAGCCGAGTTCGTAGTCGAGCGCGCCCTTCGGCGACAGTTTGAGCGATACCGTCCACGCGTTGTCCTGACGCTGGCCGAGCGCGCCCTGATTGCCCAGGTAGCGGAAGTAACCCGCGTTGGCACGCAGGATACCGAACGTATAGTTGCCGCCCACTGAGAACGACTGGTTTGTAAAGCCAACGCGGTTCACGTGACTATAGAAGCCCGACACGTTGAACGGTCCGCCGTTGTATCCGAGCGCTGCCTGGTAGTTGGAGTTGGAGCCGAAACTCGTCGAGTTGCCGAATGCGTAGCCTGCGCTGGCGAAAATGCCATTGCTGAACAGCTTCTTCCATGCCACGCCGTTGTTATAACGTGTGCCGGTCGCGCTGGCCGCGTAGAAAATCATCTGCTTGAAGTTATTCGAATTGGTCCAGCCGCCTTCTTCCGTCGTCAAGCGCGCGGAGCCGTACGGGTCGCCATAGATCGTCGATGCGTCGCGCGCGATCGTGTTCTGGAAACCTGCCGTGATCTTGCCGAACGTGTCGTTCTCGACGCCCACCCACGCGTCACGGTCGAAGATCTGGCCCGGATCTTCCATCTGGCCGTTGGCTACAACAAATTCGCTCTCAAGGCGGAAAATGATCTTCGTTCCACCACCGATGTCTTCCGCGCCCTTCAGGCCCCAGCGGCTGCCGCTGAACCACGGTTCGCCGTCGTTCCCCATACCAATGACATGATTGCCGTTCGCATCCGCGTGCGTCCGATAGGTGGGAAAGCTCAGGTCCATCAGGCCGTAAAGCTGGACGCTCGACTGTGCGTGCGCACCGGTTGCGGCGAAAGCGCCTGCCGTAACGGCCAAAGCCAGATACTTTTTCTTCAAGATCGTCTCCTCAGATTACTACCTAAAAATTTTCGTTTTCGCCGTCTGCTGTGACTGCCGCCTTAAGATCCGGACAACCGCCCCATCAAGCGATGACCGCAATCCTAGTTACCTCAATCCTTCACGCACCTTTCCCGTATTATTTGTACAACTAAGTGCATGTACTGATATACATCACGAAAATGCATCACGAAACCGGCGTTAGCTACGCGTTGTCTTCCACGAGCAGTAGCTTCATCCCTTTTCTTCAATCGCGAGACGCTAATGGCCGGCACCGCGAAGGTGGCACCGGCAGCGCAACGAAATCACGCTTCAACAAACAGGCGGCAGCTACGGCCAGGCGCCGGCTTATTTCGAACCGGTGAACTCGTTGGTGTAGGTTTTAGCCAGCTCGATATGCTTGCCTTTGACCGACGGGTTGAACGCCGACAGCACCTTCAGCACGGTCTCCGGACCGTCAGCAGGCATCTTGCCGTCCTTCGTAAACATCGGCAGCGACGCTTTCAGCGCGCTCACGTAAAGCGGCTTGTCTTTCTGATAGTCGTCAGGCATCTTGGCTGCAATTTCTTCGGCGCTATGCGTGTTGATGAATTGCATCGTGCGAACGAACGCGTGCGCAAGCTTGGCTGCTTCAGCCTTGTGAGAATCGACCCATGCCGCCTGGACGTAGAGGCTCGACGCCGGATAGGTGCCGCCCAACGCCGCCTTCGTGCCTTCGACCGAGCGCATGTCGACGAGCACCTTCGCGTCGCCGGACTTCTGCAGTGCCGAGACGGTCGGTTCGGTCGTCATGCCGGCGTCGATGCGGCCTTGTTTGATCGCCGCGATAAAGCTGGCGTCAGCGCCCACCGGCAGCATCGTGTATTCCGTGGACTGGATGCCGTGCTGTCCGGCAAGGTATTGCGTAAGGAAGCTTGTTGACGAACCGAGGCCAGTCACACCAAGCGTCTTGCCCTTCACGTCCGCCATCGATTTGAGCGTTTCGGCCGCTTTGGTCGATACCATTTCGACCTCGCCCGGCACTTGCCCGAACACGACGATCGCCTTGACGTCCTTGCCCTTGGTCTGCAGATCTATCGTATGGTCGTAGAAACCGACCACAGCCTGAACGGCGCCGGCCAGCAGTTCGTTTTCAGCGTCAACGCCGGCCGGCTGCGACAGAAGTTCGACATCGAGCCCTTCATCTTTGAAATAGCCGAGCTGTTCGGTCAGGCGCGCCGGCAAATAGATCAGCTTCGTGATACCGCCGACCATGATCGTGATCTTTCCGCCGTCGGCGGCGCTGGCGTGCTGCGACGCAAGGCTGAACAGCAGGCCGGAAGCAACGGCGATATGGCGCAGCGTGCGAAAGCTAGGGGTCATCGATAGTCTCCGTTTTTGTCTGGCGCGGCGGAATGCCGGCCGTCTGCATCGATGGGGCGATTCTAGGGGACCGAATCCTTCCCTCGGCTTACACGGAGACTCAGGTTCCATACGGGATTTCCATGAGAGGCGAGCACGCCGTCATGCAAGATCTGAGTATGAATTATTACACTTTCATTACAATAGTGGGCCCATGTCGGGCGCACATAAAAAAAGCCAAGGCGGTGAAGCCTTGGCTTGGAGAATTCTGCTGGTTGAGAGATCCAGCAGAATCCGAGGGCGGCTACTGCGCCTTGGAACGCAGCAGCCCCCAGGTACCGTAACAACAGCCTGGCGAGCGCCGAAGCTCAATGCCGGGCGTTGTTCCAGTGCGGCCAGTAGTGACGGTGATCCAACTGCCTAAGCCGCTTTCGACGCATCTGCTCCCGGTAATAATGAGCGGCGACTAACACGGGCGCCATCGCCAGCACGAACGAACCCACCACGATTCCCACTGTTTCACTCATCGTACCCTCCATTGCAGAACGACCGGCTTCACTGCAGGTGTTGCCCCCCGTTGATGGCAATGTTGGCTCCGGTCACGAAACCCGCCTCGTGCGAGCACAGGTACAGCACGAGTGCGGCGATTTCATCGGGTTGTCCGAGCCGGCCAACCGGAATCTGCGGAATGATCTTCGTCTCGCGGATGTCCTCGGGCACCGCCATCACCATCTTCGTCGCGATAAAGCCGGGCGAGATCGTGTTGACGGTGACACCTTTCTTCGCCACCTCAAGCGCCAGCGATTTCGTGAAGCCATGCATGCCGGCCTTGGCCGCCGCATAGTTGGTCTGGCCGAACCCGCCCTTGGAGCCGATGATCGACGAGACATTGATGATGCGACCCCAGCCACGTTCGACCATGCTGTCGCACACCGGCTTCGTCATGTTGAACACCGAATCGAGGTTGGTCCGGATTGCCGCGTCCCAATTGACCTTGTCGAGCTTTTTGAAGCTGGCGTCGCGCGTGATGCCGGCGTTGTTGATCAGAATGTCGACCGGTCCGACCTCAGTTCTGATTTGCGCCGCGCATCTTTCACACGAGTCGTAGTCGGCGACGTCGACCGTGTAGGCGAGGAATTGCCGTCCCTGCGCTTCCATCCGGGCGTGCCACTCGTTCGCACCGGTGTTGCCCGGAGAACAGGTGACCACGACCGCATACCCGGCGTCATGCAGCTTGATGCTGATCGCTTCGCCAAGTCCGCCCGTTCCACCCGTCACCACCGCGATCTGCTTTGCCATCGAATCGTCCTCATAAAAGCCGGCGTTATGCTCATCTGGAGCAACACTGCCTTCAGTCCATGAATTGAATACTGGAAGCTTTGATTCCTTATCCATAAGGAATCCTTTATATATTACAAGAACCTCACCGCGGGCATTGCTGCCCGCGTCAGTTCTATCGCTTCGCGCCCGCGGCTACGGGTGCCTGCCCGGAGTTGCTTTGCAGAGCCTTTGACGCTGTGGCTGTGACTGCATCAAAATTACTCCCGGCAACCTGCACCGCCTGTTGCCCCGTTTTCTGCAACGTTTCGTACAGGGTCGTGGTGGCGGCAATCGCGGATTTCCACGCAGCGATCGCGGCTTCAGAACCTGCGGGACCATGCTTCGCCGCTTCCTCGACGAGTGTCTGCACGCGATCGTTATACCGATCGTAGTGCGTCTGTGCGAGTTGCGCGACTTCAGCTTGAGTGGTCGATGCGATATCGAACACTTGCCGGCTGTATGACAGCGATTTTTCCGCGAAGGGTCCGGTGAACCCTGCTTGCTGCGCGAACCATTGCGGCGGCTCCGTCGTGCCGGACACCTTGGTCATGTTCTCCTGCACCTCGGCCAGCGTGGCCCTGACGGCCTGCAGGTTCAGAGCGACCAGTTTTTCGACGCCTTCAAAGACCTTTCCGGCCACCCCAAAGAACGCGTCGACGTTGGCCTGCGCGGCAGCAACCTGCTCGGGACTCAATAGAGTCATGGTTGAATTCCTCATAATTCGGTCCGGCGCGCGAAACCCCGATCGGACGGGTGTGTTGCGGCGGATCGCGATGATAGATAAATCGAACTGGATGCCGCAGATGCCTAGCGCATCCGGGCAACCGCCTTGAGAATGGAATCGCCTTCGCTTGTGACCTGAGGACGTGAGCGTCCGGACGCGAGGTTTTCCAGTGATATGAGTTGCCGCTCGAGCAGGGCGTCGAGCTCCGCGCGGCCCAGTTCAATCTGATCCGGCGCGTTTTTGATGAGCATTAAGGTAGCGAATTCATGGGGACTCAGCATAGCGTCTCCTCGATTTAGTCTATCTGCACGGGAAGCATTAATTACCCCTCCAGCATGAATGCCCGGCAAATATTTCTGCCGTCTCCGCAACGCAATCGTTCGAGAAATCACGTCACGGAGACGCCATCATAACTGTTAAATATTCAATTGCAATATGCGGGATGCGTTTTATTAAAGCAGCCGTTTCGTCTGTTGAATTTCGTTTTGTCTGATGAATATTTTTGCATCGCATGGCCGCGCGCCGCCCCCCCACTGCGCCCTCGCCGACCCCGTGGATGCCATGCCTGGCATGGCTGACGCGTTGATCCGGCGACGCACCCATGTTTGAATAGACCGCTTAATTAACGATATCCATTCACTTTGATTTCATTGGCTTGTTTGTATTTGAATATTATATTTATAGCCCGGCGTTTTATCCCAGCAACCGCCATACCCCAACATTGCGAACTATTTATTACAGCGCGTATAAGTTTGCACAATAGCCGGCATTTCGAACAGCGCAAAGGCTTCAGGCCAATTTATCGGATCGAACTCCGCAACCAGCAATCCCGCCAGCCACGCTGAAGCCAACGAAGGCGATTCGCGCAAGGTCCGCTTATATGCGTGCGTGCCACACTGCCGAAGGAATGCCAACCGCGCCGTCAAATAACCACCGCGCAGTGCGCAACAGCGCGGCGCTCAGCACTTCGCGCTGGTCGGGGTTGCCGCCGAGAGCGAGTTCGACCGTGAACTCGCCTGTCGGGTGTTCGACCGACACACGTTTTCGCGTGCCTTCGGCGTCCACATCGGCCAGGCCGTCGCAGACCGTGCCAGGCAGTACCGCGGCTGTGGCCACGCTCACCGCACCGAGTACGCCGATCGACGCATGGCAGCGATGCGGAATGAAGCTGCGCGTACTGATCGTGCCGCCATGGCGAGGCTCCGCCACCAGACACATCTTCGGGACCGTGCGCGCGCTCACGTCGCCGAGATTCATCATCGGCCCCACTGCGAGCCGGACCTTTTCGATGCGCGCTTTCAACTCCTCATCCGCGTCGAGTTGCTCGCGCGTTTCGTAGCCGGTGCGCCCGAGATCGCGCGCTCGCATCAGCACGAGCGGCATGCCGTTGTCGATGCACGTCACCTCGATATCGTCGACCGCATCCTTGAGATGCCCCGTTGGCAGCAGCGCGCCGCAGGTGGAACCGGCGGTGTCCCTGAATTCCAGCGGAATCGGCGCGGCCAGGCCCGGCACGCCGTCGATGCGGGCATCGCCTTCGTAAGTGACCTGGCGTCCCGGCGTGCTCACCGTCGCCACCGCGATCTGCCCGGTGTTGACCATGTGAATCGCGACCCGGGTGCTGCCTTCCTGCGCGTCCACGAGACCGCGTTCGATCGCAAACGGCCCGACGCCCGCGAGAATGTTGCCGCAATTCTGCCCAAAATCGACGCGGGCTTCGTTCACAACGACTTGCGCAAACAGATAGTCGACGTCGGCATCGTCGCGCATGGAGCGCGAGATGATCGCCACCTTGCTCGTCAACGGATCCGCGCCGCCGATACCGTCGATCTGACGCGGATCGGGCGAGCCCATCACGGCAAGCAGAACGCGGTCCCGCGCAGCAGGATCGGCAGGCAAATCCGACGCCATAAAATACGCGCCTTTCGACGTGCCGCCGCGCATCATCATGCACGGTATACGCGTTTGTGCGCGACTGGACATGGCTCGCCTCTCCGTCAAAGGTCCTCGGCCGAGGCGACATAGCGCAGGCCCTTTTGCGCGAGCTTCTCGCGCATCGCGTAGTAGTCGAGGCCCAGTGTGCCGCCGGCCAGCACCGAACGCGTCTTCTCTTCTTTCGCCATGCGCGCTTGCGACGCCTGCGCAACGCTCGCCACGGTATCGAGCGGAACGATGACCACGCCGTCGTCATCCGCGACAACGACATCGCCGGGATTCACGATCTGCTGGGCGCATACCACCGGAATGTTCACCGAGCCGAGCGTTTCCTTGACCGTCCCTTGCGCGGACACGGCCTTCGACCAGACCGGGAATTTCATTTCCCTGAGCGAGGCTACATCCCGGCAACCCGCGTCAATGATCAGTCCGCGCACACCGCGTGCCGCTAGCGAGGTGGCGAGCAGGTCGCCGAAATAGCCGTCCTCGCAGGGCGAAGTCGGCGCCACGACGAGAACATCCCCCTCGCGGCATTGCTCGACGGCGACATGCAGCATCCAGTTGTCCGACGGCGGCACCAGCACCGTCACTGCAGAACCCGCGATAGCCGGTCCTGAGTAGATCGGTCGCATATACGACGCGAGCAGGCCGAGACGGCTCTGTGCCTCGTGAACGGTGGCGGCGCCCGCGTGCTGCAGCACGGCCACATCGTGCGGATCGGCGCGGCGGATAGTCGTCACCACGACGCCCCGCTTCATGACAGATCTCCTGTCACCGTAGGCGTGATGCGCTGATAGCCTTCCGCGTATTGGATATCGCGCGTGGCTGTGATGCCGATATTGCGCTTGGCCTGCACGCCGCGCTGCAGGGCGACCCGCGTGTAGTAGTCCCACAAGTGCTCCTGGCCCGCCATGCACTCGATCGCGCGACGCTTGGTTTCCCAGACCTCGGTGATATCGAGGAACGTATTGGGTATCCATTCGCATTGTTCGGTTTGATGCGGCTCGAACGCGTAGACAGGCGGCGCACCAACCACCTTCTGCCCGGGATTTTGACCTTCGGCCTGCGCGATGATCCGCGCTTCCTGCGCCACATGCATGGCGAGCGGATGATCAAAGTTGTACGGGTCTTTCTGCGAATGGCTCAGTACGAACGCCGGTTGCAGTTCACGGTACACATCGACGAGGCGCATCAGGGCCTCGTCCGAGACGCGCAATGGGTAATCGCCAAGGTCGAAGAACTCGACTTCCGCACCGAGGATGTCCGCGGCCCGCTCGGCTTCCTCCCTGCGCGCCGCCTTGACCTTCTCGATCGTCATTTCGCCCTTGCGCCAGAGTTTGGCCGACTCCCCGCGCTCACCGAACGAAAGGCACACGACCTTCGCGCGGTATCCGTTTTTCTTGTGCAGAGCGATCGCGCCGCCTGCCCGCCACACGAAATCGGCGCTATGCGCGCTCACCACCAACATCGCCTTGTCTGCCATTTCCAACCTGCCCGTATTCACTATGTGATGGGCACTATTGTAGGATTCGAAGGTGGTCTGGAAGCACCTAAAGGAGCGTGCAATGCCATCTAATCTGTTTATCGGTATGGGTCGACTCAGCACGGGTCCGGCCACACGCCTTAAGCGGCCCGTGGCTCAGCGATGTGCGCGAACACGTCGACTGAAGCGTAGTGGCAGCGCGTGAGCGGCACGACGGGAATGCAATCACGCCGCCACACGCTCAAATCAGAACAGGTGATGTATCCCGCTCAGAAACACGGTCTGCCTTCCACCTGACGCCGCCCCGATCCCAAGCGTATTCGCCACCGCCCCGCCACCCGCGGTCTCGAACATCAGATCCGCGTAGACTTGCGTCGCTTTCGATAGCGAATACACGTTCGCCACGGTGAATTGCGTCCAGCGACGCCCGGCGAGTGTCGCGCTCCACGCCCCCGCCGCGATTTCCTCCGCGGGCGTCAAGCGGACGTTGACGCCGCCGTCGATCGTGCGAAAGTGCTCGCTGCCGCCGTCCGACTGGATTCGCACATCCGTTGCGAGCGCATGCAGCGTCACGCGTTCAAAACGATACGATCCGCCGATCCCCATGTCGCGTACCTGTTTCGCGTTGAAGGTTGAGCCGGGCGCGAGTGTCTGTCCTTCGAACGACGCCAGGCCGAGTCCATTGGAAAGCGGCAGCAAACGGTCGCGGTATTCGGAATACACCGCCACCAGCTTGAGCGGCCCATTTGTATAGTTAGCGCCGAAACTGATAGTCCGCCCATTGGTGTTGCTTGCCGACGCGCCGGGAAATCCGTAGAGCGCGCCGAAACTCAATCCACTGTAATTCGCGCTTTTCCATTTCACCGTGCTCGACAACTGCACTGGCAAGGTACTCCCGAGGCCATCGAGATTGCCGGGGTGAAACGCGGAGAAATCGCCAAGCAGTTGACCGGTCGACACCGAGCCGAGCCAATCGAAATTCCAGTCGGTCTGACGGCCGAGCGTCACGGTGCCGAACATCGGATCGGACAGTCCCACATAGGCCTGACGATTGAAGAAGGTACTGCTGCTGGCGGACGCGCCGGTCGTCGTGACGAAACCGCTTTCGAGCCTGAATACCACCGAGCGTCCCGCGCCGATATCTTCGACGCCCTGGAAGCCGAAGCGGTCGGCCTGGAACGTGCCCTGCTCGGCGATATATGCATGGGCGCCGTGCAGGTTGCTCACGTAACCAAGTCCCGCGTCGAGACTTCCATACAGCGTGACACTGCTCTGGGCGTTGGCCGTAGTAGAAACGACGAGCGCAGCCAGGCACGCGACGACCGTCGCGCGGAAAGCGATATTGGTTTTCATGGAGAGAGGGTTGAAGCGTTCGAGGGAGGACTGCGAGGGCGTGCGTTAAACGTTAAAGCTCGGGATCAGATTGCCTGGATCTTCTCCGCGGGCCTCACGCGCCATGCACCGAAAACCAGATTGACGACAATTGCGGTGAGCGTCCCCGCCGCCATGCCGTTGCCCAATACGATCTGCGAATAGCCGGGGAACAATGCATACACGTTGGGGACCAGAATCGGCAGCAAGCCCACAACGAGCGCCGCCGCGAGCGTGTACTGATTGCCGCGTGCATGCAGGTCGACCTTGCCGAGCAGGTTGACGCCCATCACACCGATCATCGCGAACACGATCAGCGCCGTGCCGCCTACCACCGGCGCGGGAATTGCGTAAGCGAAGCGTCCGAGCGGCGCAAACAGCGCGATGACCATCAGCATCGCACCAGCCGTCGCGGTCACGTAGCGCGAGCGCACACCGGTGGTCTGCACGACGCCGATGTTCTCCGCGCTCGTGATGATGAGCGAGGTGCCCAGCAGCGAGCCGAGCAGCGACGCCACTGCATCGCCGCGAATGGTCCTCGGCACGTCACGGCGCATGTCGATCTTCTTGCCGGTGATCTCGCCGACGGCAACCGTCTGACCCGTCGCCTCGGCCATCGAGATGACGCTGAAGATCAGCATCGGCAGCGCGGCGAGCACGTCGAAGCGCGGCATGCCGAACGGTAGCAGCGTCGGCAGGGTGAAGAGCGGACCGCTCCACATGCCGCCCGCGGGCATCAGCCCGATTGCCCAGCCTGCACACGTGCCGATCGCGAGGCCGATCAGCACGGCAAGCCGCCCCACCGTGCCCTTGAACAGACGCGCCACGGCCAGCGTGCCCACGATCGTGAGCAGCGCGAGGCCAAGCGACTGCGGCCGCGCGAAACCAGGCGTTCCCTGCTGGCCGACGATGATGCCGGCGTAGATCTTGATGAGACTCACCGAGACGAGCAGCAGCATCGTTCCCACCACCACGCGCGGGAAGAACCGCAGGCAGCGCGCAAATACCGGCAATACGAGCCAGTAGAACAGGCTGGTGAGAATCGCCGCGCCCGCGGCAGTGCGCAGATCCGTCTGCGTGGCGATGACGGCGAACAGCATGGCAGGCGCGCCGCCCGGCACCATCACGAAGGGCAACCGTGAACCGACCGATCCCGCCCCGAGCGATTGCAGCAGTGTGCCGGCGCCGCAGGCAAAGAAGGTCGCACCGATCAGTTGCACGGTCATGCCCGATGAGAGCGACAACATCCTCGACACCAGAAAAACCGCGGTGACGGGCGAAGCCGCCATCGACAGGACATGCTGCAAGCCGAACAGCACGAGTTGCCACGCGGGCAAGCGCGCATCGACGCTATGTGAGGCTGGGTCTGGATTCACGTTACCCCCGAGGGATCGAAATCGCGGCGTTCAGGCGCGCAGCCACGGCAATTGCTCGCGGCTGCAGCGGAAGGTCTGGAAGACACTGTTCAACTGGCCGGGGCCGGTTTTGCGTGCCGCTTCGTCCGAGTACTCGCCGAACCAGGGGATTACGTATTCCCACACCACCTCACCCGCGGGCGTCACTTCGAAGAGGCGGCCCGTCGCCGACTCGGTGATGTGCGTGTTGCCATTCGCGAGCCGCTGCGCGTTGCCCATGAAGGCGCTGTAGAACGCATTCACCATGTCGTCGGCGTACGACCACACTACTTCGTTGTTCGATGGATCGATCTCGAGCACGCGCGAGAAAGCCACGTGCGCGCCGCTGCGGAAATTGCCGTTGTCGAACGTAAGAATGTTGCCGTTGGCGAGCGCCACGGGTGCGTGCTGGTGCGACACCACGCTCGGCGGAATGTGCATCGTGACACCGCCGGTCTTGCGCTCGACGGCGATGATGCCCGACGTGGTCCGCAGGCTCATCAGCACCTCGCCCTTCGCATTCACGCCGAGCCCGTTCACGAGCGGCCAGTGATACCGGCCGAAGCCGGACGCGATCGGAAAGTCCTCGGGCTTGAGGTGCTCCCACGCCTTCCATTCCCACACCAGCTCGCCGGCGCGATTCACTTCGCGGATCACATCGGCGTACATGACTTCGTTGGGACCGTGCGCCGTGCCGCCCGGCACGCGCTCGGCAAACCCCGCTGGCACTGGTGCGCACGCGGCGTAAAGCAGATTGCCGTTGGCGAGCCACTGCGCGTCATGATGATGCGCCGGATCTTCGTAATGCCAGACCACCTCGCCTTCAGGCGTGACTTCGGAGAAATCGCCGCCATGCCACATCGACCACGGCGCGTAGCGGTTTTCCGATTTTGGATGGTTGCCGTTGTAGCCGAGGTTGCCGTTGGGAAGAATCACTGCGTGGCGGCCGGCCCGCACCGGCATCTTCCATTCATGAACGACCGTGCCGTCGATATCGATGAGATACACGTGACCGCCCGCCGTTTGTGGCGCAATCAGCGTATACCCGCCGGCTGAAGCCTTGGGGTCGTGAGCGATGAGGCCGACGCCGCGGCGCCGTTGGGTAATTTGATCGACTGTCGTGGTCACGGTTCGCTCCGTTAAGATGATGAAGTGAAATCTAGGCTATCCGACCCGTCAATAAAACCTGATTATTCTTTACGGCACGTATGGAAAAACTATACGGTTGATTTATGCGTCCAATATCGCAGACATTCCGCTGTTTCGACGAAGTAGTCAGACGTGGTTCGATCCGCAAAGCGGCCGAATCGCTGCACCTGACCGCAGCCGCGGTGCATCAGCAAATCCTCAACCTGGAAGATCAGGTCGGCTCACCGCTGTTCGACCGTTTGCCGCGCGGCATGCAACTCACCACGGCTGGCGAGATCATCATTGCTGCGGTGCGGCGCGGTCAGCGCGATTTCGATAACGCGATGACTCAGGTGGAAGACTTGCGCTCGCTGCGCCGCGGGCATATCAACCTGGCGGTGTCGCCATCGTCAGCCGAGCAGTTGGTGCCCGAAGCCATTCAGGCGGCCATGAAAAGTTATCCGGGCGTGACTTACAGCGTGCGCTCAGGCAACGGCGAGAGCATCCTCAAGTGGGTGGAGACCGGTGAAGCCGACATCGGCTATGGCCTGCGCCGCAAGCCGCCGCCGGGCGTCGTGGAAGTGCGCGCCTTCACGCAGCACCTTGGGCTCGTCACGCCGCCTGGGCATCCGCTGACGAAGCTCGGCAAGCGGCCCCGGCTGCGCGACTGTCTCGACTATCCGCTCATCCTCATGACACCGGATACGGAGTTGCGGGCCATGGTGGATCAGATCGACCACCGGGAGCAGCGCAAGGCACGTCCGCTGGTGGAAACGAGTTCGGTTTCGATGGCGCGCCGGCTCGTTGCGGACGGTGTTGGTATCAGCTTCCTGATTGCGGAGAACGTGGCGGAGGACGTGACGCAGCGCAAGCTCGCGTGGACCGCGCTCGCCGATGCCGGCGCGAAGTCGTTCAGTTGTCTTTATCAACGCTCGGATCTGACCACGACCGTCGCGATGAGCATGTTCTTGCAGTTCCTCGGGCAGGCGATCGAGACGATCGAGAGCCAGTTTCACACTTCAGGGCAAGCGGGCCGCAAGCGTGGGCAACGGGTCAAGTGAGGAGTCCAGAGGCATTCCCGGCGGAAAATCGCTCCACACAAGCCTGCCTCACTCTCTCGACAGTCACGGACCAGCCTTCGCCCACCGCCCGGCGGAACAGGCGCAGCGTGTGCGGATACCACGGCGAATCGCTGCGCTCGTGCATCCAGCGCCAGTCGATGTCTTTTTCCGGCAGCATCACCCAGCACGGTTTGCCCAACGACGCGGCCAGATGCGCTGTGGACGTATCCACGCAAATCACCAGATCGAGTTGCTCGATGATCGCGGCACTGTCCGCGAAATCGTTCACTGCCGAACCGAGATCGAACAGCGGCTGACCGTCGGGCGGGTTTTGCGCCTCATCCTCGCCCTGGCCTTTTTGCAGGCTCACAAAGCTCAGGCCGGGCACGCTCCACAGCGGCGCGAGCGTGGCCAGCGTGGGGATCGATCGGTTCGCATCGTTATGGTGTTTCGCATTGCCTTTCCAGACCAGCCCGACTTTGCGGCCAGGCGGCATCGTCTCGAGCATCGGCCGCCACTTTTCGACGAGCGACGGCTCGGCCGCGAGACGAACCGCGCGCGGAATCGTGTCCACGGTCGTACGCAAGTGCAGCGGCGCGCTCAACAGACTCGTCCAGCAGTCGTACGTGGATGCGGCCACGCGGGCCAGTGCCGTGTCGTGATCGAGCACGGCGTCGACGCCGTCCACCGAAGCCATCAACCGGTGCAAGGCAGGCGCGCACGCAAAGGCGATATGCGCGGCCCCTTGCGCCTTGAGCAAGGCGAAATAGCGGCTGAATTGGACCATATCGCCGAGCCCGTCTTCCTGCCAAACCAGCAAGGATTTGCCGGAGAGCGTGTCGCCTTGCCACTGCGGACAACTCAACATGGCGCGCGTCTTGTGATGCACGAAACCCGGCTGGTCGTAGCGGCACTCGTACAGCCGCCAGCCCTCTTCGAACCGGCCCATGCCGAGCACCAGCACGGCCAGACCGAACCTCGCATCACCGTAATCGGGGCGGAGCGCGAGCGCCCGAAGGTAAGCGGCTTCGGCCTCAGGCAGCCGCTTGAGCTGCGCTAGCGCGGTCCCAAGGTTGTAGTGAGTCTCGGCCAGATCGGGACGAAGCGCGGGCGCTTGGGCGAAGGCCTCGAGGGCTTCGGGCAAACGGTCGAGCAGACGAAGCACACAACCAAGATTGTTGTGCGCGTGGACGATGTCGGGCCGGCAGCGAATCGCCTCCCGATACGCCGTTTCGGCCTCGGGCAGCCGCTCCAGGTTGGACAGCGCAAGGCCGAGGTTGTAGTGCGCCTCCGCATAGTCCGGGCGATGCGCGATGGCCTCCCGGTAGGCCGCTTCGGCCTCGGGTAGGCGCTTGAGATCCGCCAGCACCGCACCGAGGTTGAGGTGTGCCTCGGCGTAATCCGGGCGAATGGCCAGCGCGAGCCGGCAAGCCAGTTCGGCCTCGGGCAGGCGGTACGCCGCCTTCAGCACGCCCCCGAGATTATTGAGCGCCTCGGGATACTGGGGCTTGATGGTCAGCGCCTGCCGGTACGCGGTGTCCGCCTCGCCAACACGGCCGAGTTCCATGAGCACGTTGCCCAGGTTGTTGTGCGCCTCAGCATGCTGAGGCAGCCCTGTCAGCGCCTGACGATAGGCCACTTCCGCCTCATGCAGGCGGCGCAGTTCGTGCAGCACGATGGCCCGGTTGTAGTGCGCCTCGGCGTAATCGGGGTGGATCGCGACCGCCTGACGATACGACGCCTCCGCCTCGTCCTTGTATCCCATCCCGTAGAGCACGGTGCCGAGATTGTTGTGCGCGTCGGCCTGGCCGGGGCGCAGCGCGACCAGTTGCCGATAGACCGCCTTGGCCGCCGACAGGCGCCCGAGCGATTTGAGCAGCATGCCGAGACTGCTGTACACCTCGGCGTACCCGGGTTTTGCGCGCAGACATTGGCGCCAATGGTTTTCCGCGTCCAATAGACGGCCTAAGCCATACGAGCAGGCCCCCGCAATATTCAATGCGTCGGCCCGCGCGTCTTCCGTTAGGCCCGCGCGCGGCCCGAGGATCGGCTTCACCATCGATAAAGCCTCGGCGAATTGCCCAGCCGAGCAAAGCAACGCCGCCTGCTGATTGAGGTCGGTTATCGAGGATGCGAGCGAAGATGCGCGCGTCTGCGTGGATATCATGAGTCGTCGTAGCTGGGGTCGGCGGCGTTCAGGCCGGGTCAATCGTGCATTTCGCGCCCTGTCCGGCGTTTCACGTATTTGCGCATTGCACGAGAATGCCGAAGCGCCGGCCTGAAAAGCGGAACATGGTCTACGCAGCTTACGGGAAACGGCCAGGCGGTAACGCGCGGAAATGAGCGGGTTTCGGGCTTCTAATCCAGCGCTATATCCAACGCGATAAGCAGAATCACACGAGAAAAGACCGCGCGGCAGTGCTAGAATCGCCCGCGTCTTTACGTTGACCATCATGACTCTACGCTCCCGCAACTGCATGACCGCATGGCTTGGCCTGATCGCCATGTGGCTCGTCGTGTTCGCGCCGGTCGTGAGTCAGATGCTGGTATCGAACCGCGCGCACGAGCCCTTCGCGGCGCTTTGTTCAGCGCTACAGCCGAGCAACCAGAGCCTCGCGAGCCAGTCCACGCAAGCCAGCCCCGCGCCGGTCCATCTCAGCCACGACGACGCGTTCGGCGCATGCGGCTACTGCCATCTGCTCCAACATCACGTCGCCATGCCGAGCGTGGCGGTCGTCGAACCGCCTGCCGCCCTCGTGCTGGCCGGCACCGCGCCGCCCGCCCTCTCCACCCGCTTCACGCCGCTCGGCGCGTTCCCGTCCGGACGCCCACGCGACCCACCCGCTGTTTCCTGATCGCTGTTGTTCCTGATCGCGCATCTCGTCGCACCCGTTGAGGGGGCGCGCGATCGCCTGTTCAATGCATCAAGGAAACATTCATGCTCAACTTCGCTCTGCGAAGGCTGCCCTTTTGCGCCCGCCGCGGCGCTCGGCGCATTCCATCCGGCCGGCGGCCGCTGTCGTATTTTTCGGCGTATTTCCCAGCGTGTTTTCCAGCGTTAATTCTCGCGTTCGTGCCGGCATTTATCGCATCTCCAGCTCACGCGGAGAACGCGCCCGCCGACGCCACACTCCCCGCTGTCAGCATCACCGCCAATGCCGTCGCCAGCCCGCGCGCCGTCGACCCTAACCTGCCGGCCTCGGTCGAGACCGTGACTCGCGAACAGTTCGACAACTGGAACGTCGTCAACACCGAAGACGTCTTGAAGTACATGCCGAACCTTGCCGTGCGCAAGCGCTTTATCGGCGATCTGAATTCGATCATCGCCGTACGCGGCACCAGCAACACGCAGAGCGCACGCGGCCTCGTCTACGCGGACGGCCTGCTGCTCAGCAATCTGCTCGGCAACAGTTATTCGTTTCCGCCACGCTGGTCGATGGTGTTTCCCGACGAGATCCAGCAGGTCGACGTGATCTACGGGCCGTTTTCCGCGCTCTATCCGGGCAATTCGCTGGGCGCCACGGTGCTCATCAGTACCCGCATGCCGAAGAAGTTCGAAGCCGACGCGAACGTCAAAGCCTTCACCCAGCATTTCAGCCTGTTCGGTGTGAATCAGAATTTCAACGGCAGCGAGGCGAGCGCGTCGATCGGCGACCGGATCGGGAAGTTCTCGTATCGATTGGGCGTGAATCACCTGGAGAACACGAGCCAGCCGCTGCAATTCGCCACGCTCGCCAAGTCCAGCACGCCCGCGAAAGCCGGGGACACGCCGGTTACCGGCGCGTACTTCTACAACAACCAGACTAATACGCCGACCGCAGTGCTCGGCGTGAACGGCGAAGGGATCGAACACACGGTGCAGGACCAGTTCAAGCTGAAGATGCAGTACGACTTCACGCCGACACTGCAGGCCGCCTTCACGCTCGGCTACTGGCATCAGACCTATAACAGCGAGACGTCGAGTTTCCTGCGCGACGCGAACGGCAACCCCGTATACAGCGGCAAGGTTGCGATCGGCGGCTACGAATACACGATTCCAGCTGCCGCCCTCGCCCCGAGTCTCGGCCGCAGCGAGAACTGGCTATATGGGCTCACGCTGAAAACCCGCAACGCCACCGGCTGGAACGGCGAAGCGATCGCTTCGTACTACGACGTCGGCAACAGCGTGGCGCGGACCGCGAATTCGGGTGCGCCGGGCAACGGTCCCGGCACGGTGATCTTTGGCGACGGCACCGGCTGGAAAACGCTCGATCTGCGCACCACTTACACACCCGTCACGCCGCAAGCAGGGTTGACGAGTCACGCGCTGAGCTTCGGCTATCACTACGACAACTACTTCCTCGACAACCAGAGTTACAACACGCTGAACTGGCGCGACGGCGCGGCCACGTCGTTTGCCAATGCGTTCGCCGGCAAGACGCAGACTCAGGCGCTGTACGCGCAGGATGCATGGCACTTTCTGCCGCGCTGGAAATTGGTCTACGGCGTACGGTACGAAGACTGGCAAGCCTATGACGGCTCGCAGACACTGCCAGGCAAAGCGTTCGCGTACAGCGACGCGAACCAGCATCATTTTTCGCCGAAAGCCTCGTTGTCGTTCGATGTCACCGACGATCTGACCTTGCGCGCTTCCATCGGCCGCGCCTATCGGTTTCCGACTGTGGGTGAGATGTTCCAGGGGCAAATCAACGGCTCGTCGATCATCAACAACAATCCGAACCTGAAGCCCGAAGACGATCTCTCGAGAGAGCTGACCGCCGAATGGGCGCACTGGAATGGCGTGTTCCGCTTCTCGCTGTTTCAGGACGATGTGAAGAACACGATCTTCAGCCAGACCGATACGACGGTGATTCCGAACGTGACGAACTTCCAGAACATCGGCAAGGTGCGCTCGCGTGGCGTCGAAACGAGCTACTCCGGACAGGATGTATTCGTACGCGGTCTCGATCTGCTGGCGAGCGTGGCGTACACGCAGTCGAAGATCATCGCGAATGCGCAGAATCCGGCAACAGTCGGCAAGTACTTCTATCGGATTCCGCTGTGGCGCGCCAATCTCGCCGCGACGTATCACATCGACGAACGCGCGGCGCTCACGCTCGCCGCACGCTACTCCGGCCGCGAATACAACACGCTCACCAACACCGATACGAATCCCGATGTATTCGGCGGCACCAGTTCGTACACGGTGGCGGACGCGAAGTTCACGTTCAAGCCGACCAAACAGAGTGAAATCGGCATCGGCGTCGACAACCTGTTCGACGCGCGCTATTTCGTCTATCACCCGTATCCGGGCCGTACGTTCTACGTCGAAGCGAAGCTGCGCATGTGAACACGCGATCTGCATGCGCGGTTTGCGCTCGTGTTGTAGTCGATGTGCTCGATGCCCTCGATGCACTCGCGAGTTGCAAACCAGTGCATGCATCGCTGCGCAAACCGATCGACTCACTATTTGCTTCAGGAGGATTGAATGTCGACCACCACCGCTCAACGCACGACATCGGCAACGAGCGCAGCGAGCGCCGGCTACCGCACGCTCTGGCGCTGGCACTTTTACGCGGGCCTCTTTGTGATGCCGTTTCTGGTGGTGCTTGCGATCACCGGCACGCTTTATTGCTTCCAGCCGCAAATCGAGCCGCTGCTTTACCCGCATCGCCTGATCGTCGAACCGCAAGCCACGCTCAGGTTGACTGAAGATGCATTGCTTGCCAAAGCTCGCGCGGCGATGCCGGCCAATGCGCGCGCAGTGACTGCTCCCATCGCGAGCGCACCGGAGCGCAGCACCGAGTTCATCTTTCGTCTCGCCGACGGCGAAAAGCAGAGTGTCTATTTGAACCCGTACAGCGGCGAAGTATTGGGCACGCTGAGCGTCGAGCGCCGCTTTATGCAGGTGGACCGCATGCTTCATCGCAAGCTGCTGCTCGGCAAACCAGGCGAGTTGCTGATGGAACTGGCGGCGTGCTGGACGCTGGTGATGATCGGCACCGGCATTGCACTCTGGTGGCCGCGCGAGAAAACCACCGCACGCGCGGCGCTGGTGCCACGCTTCTCGCTACAAGGTCGCGCGCTTTGGAAGAACCTTCACGCCGTGATGGGCATCTGGCTCGCGCTCGGCGCGCTCGCATTCGTGCTGAGCGGTCTGCCGTGGTCGGGTTCATGGGGTAAGCAGTTCAAGGCGCTCGCAACCGCCGCCAATCTTGGCGCGCCGCCGGGATCGTGGGGCGGCCTGCCGTTGCGCTCCTCGATGCCGGGCATGCGCGCCGGTGAGCATGCGGGCACTGCGGATACACGCGCCGAAACGCAATCGGCCCACGGAGCCCACGCATCAACTCATGAACGCGACGAGCATAGCGCCCACGGAGCGAACATGGATTCGATGCCCGGCATGGTGATGGACGACCTGCCGTTGCCGCTCACGCCATGGGCCGTCGGCAACACCCCAGTGCCGCAATCCGCCGATGCGCATACGGCACAAGCGCTGCCGCTTGGACGCATCGTCGCTCTCGTCGCATCGCTCGGTGTCTCGAGCGGTTACGACATCGTGCTGCCCACCTCCGCTACGGGCGCCTACACCATCTCGTACTTCCCTGCAGACCCGAAAGACGAACGCACGCTGTATATCGACCAATACAGCGGCGCGGTGCTGAAAGACATCCGTTACGGCGACTACGGCGCGGTGTCGAAGGCCGTGTCGTACGGCATGTCGTTGCATATGGGCCGCTATTTCGGCGTCGCCAATCAGATTCTCTGCGCCGCGATTTCACTTGGACTAGCGGGGATGGCCGTGACCGGCTGCGTGATGTGGTGGAAGCGCCGCCCGCAGCGCTCGCTCGGCGCCCCCTCGCGCGAACGCGCCGCGCCGCCGATGCGTGGCTGGAAAACCGGGCTCGTTCTGCTCGGCATCGTCTTCCCATTGATGGGCGCCACGCTGCTCGCGGTGTGGCTCGCCGACCGCACGATTTTTGGCCGCGCCACGCGGCAACCTGCTTAACGCTTCATACCTGCTTAAGCTTCATTTCCGCTGACAAAACCAAGGAGCACATCATGAAGACACGCCGCAAACTTCTACTCGCCGCCTTGCTGCGCGGTTCATCCGTTCAGGCGTTCGCGGGCGCCGCGGCAACCGCGAGCGTATCGGATTGCTGGATCCGCGCCTTGCCGGGCGATCTGCCATCGGGCGGTTATTTCAAGGCCAGCAACACCGGCGACCAATCGATCGAGAGGTCATCGGCACAGTCGGTCGGACCGAATCGGCTACGGCCTACTTTGATGCGCTAACGGTCACGCCGCGTGCCGCCGTTGCACTACTTGCTCGCTTATGATACATTGCGCTCGATTATGATCGTTTTGTAATCGAGCAAGGTGAAGTCATGCAACGAACGCGACAGGACGCAATGGACGGGCTTCTGCCCGAGGAACGGGAACGGCTGATTCTGGAACGACTGCGGGCGCAGGGCCGCGTATTGGCATCCGAACTCGCGGCTGAACTCCAGACGTCCGAACACACGGTCCGCCGCCATTTGCGCCAACTGGCCGATCAGGGTCATTGCAAACGCGTCTATGGCGGCGCCCTGCTGATCTCGCCTTCTGGCAAAAGCGCATCGGTCCGTATGCGTGAAGCCGTGGACCGCAAGGCCTGTCTCGCCGTCGCGGCTGCGTCGATCGTCCGGCCGAAGCAGATGATTTTGCTGGACACCGGGTCGACCAACGTCGCCATCGCCGCGGCGCTCCCGGACAACGCAAATCTAACCGTCGTGACGAACTCGCCAGAGGCCTGCGCACGCCTCCTGAACCGGCCGGGGTTCGACATCATCCTCATCGGCGGGCGTATCGCTCAGAACGCGGCCGGCTCGACCGGTGCCACGGCCTTGCTGCAGATCCAGCAAATCAAGCCCGACCTTTGCTTTCTGGGCGCGTGCGCGTTCGATCCCGACGAAGGGGTCGCCGCGTTCGAGGCCGAAGACGCCGAACTCAAACGGGCGATGGTAAAAGCAAGCAGCCAGGTCGCCATCGCCTTGACATCGGAAAAGCTGATGACCGCTGCGCCGTTTTCCGTTGCACCGGCGCGCGCCGTGGATTATCTGTTCGTTGAAGCGGATGTAACGGCCGAGCGGCGTGCCCTGCTCGAAGCGGTCTGCGACAACGTGATGGTGGCGCGCTCATGAAGGCACTCGCTCAACCTGTCAGTACACCGCTCATGAAGCCGCTCAAGGAGCGTGCGGCCACCCTCGGCGTGTTCCTCGCCAACGGATTCGGGATCGGCGCTTGGGCAGTCGAAGTGCCGCGCATCAAGGAAAGCCTGTCACTCAGCGACACGTCGTTGGGCATCGCGTTGTTCGCCTTCGCGCTGGGCGCCATCATAGCGATGCCGCTGGCCGGGCAATTGGCACCGCGCTTCGGCAGCGGCCGGGCCACCGCGCTGCTCGGCGCGGCGTTTGTCGTGGCGCTGCCGTTACCCGCCTTCGCGCCGAACCTGGCGACGCTTTGTATCGTGCTCCTCGCGCTCGGTGCGGCGAACGGCGCGCTCGACGTCTCGATGAACGGCCACGCCAGCACGATCGAAACGCAATGGAAGTCGCCGATCATGTCGTCGTTTCACGCGTCGTGGAGTGCGGGCGGCCTGCTCGGCGCCGCAACGGGCGCCATGCTTCAGAAAGGCGGAGTCGGCGTGATCGGCGGTCTCTTCCTGCCGGACGGGTTCATAGCCGTCCTCATTCTCGCCGCCGCGGTGCTCGCGTTGCGCGATCTCGGGCCCCGGGTGGCCGCGACCTCCAGTGGATTTGCGTGGCCCAATGCCGCAGTGATGAAACTCGCGCTGCTCGCGTTCCTTTGCATGCTGGTGGAAGGCGCAGTGGCCGACTGGAGCGCGGTGTATTTGCGCTCGGCCTTGAACGAAGAGGCCAGCGTCGCCGCGGTCGGTTACTCCGCGTTTGCATTCTCGATGGCGGCTTGCCGCTTCGTCGGCGACGTCTCCGTGCGCCGCTTCGGTTCGAGCAAGGTAATCGGCATCGGCGGTCTTCTGGCGATGGCCGGGCTCGCGCTGGTGTTGAGCCTGCCGACCGTATTCACGGCATGCGCGGGTTTCGCCATGGTGGGTGTCGGCCTCGCGAATATCGTTCCGGTCATTTTCAGTGCGGCGGGCCGCTCGACCGTCACACCGGCTATCGGCGTCTCGATGGCGGCCACGGCGGGCTATGCCGGCTTCCTGGTCGGCCCGCCGTTGATCGGACTCGGCGCGGGCTGGCTCGGCTTGCGCGTTGCGCTATGCGTGCTCGTCGTGGCCACCCTGATCGTCTGTCTGCTGGGCGGCAAAGCGGTGCGCAACGCGAGCCTTGCCTAGAACACGCCCTGAATGGGATCTTCGCAGCCTGTTCTGCGGCGCGCAAGTATCGTTTGGCGCGCAGGTTCTCAGCATAAACACGTAGCGATCAACATGGGGGCTTCGCTACGCGCTCACCTGCCTTGTCACTCAATATTCCACAAGAACGGTGACACGGCGATTCGCGGCGCGCGCCGCCGCATCGTCGCCGATGATCAGCGGGAAATTGTCCGCCCTGCCGATCGCGGCCATTCTGTGAGGCTCAATCCCTTTGTCGGCAAAGAATCGAACCACGGCACCGGCCCGTGCCGACGACAGCTCCCAGTTGGATTCGTACTTCGCGGTCGATATCGGCACACTGTCGGTGTGTCCCTCAACGAGGATGTTATTTTTCGAACGGTCGCGCAGCACCCCTGCGATCTGATTCAGCACGCCGAAAGATTCCGGCAACAAATGCGCGTCGCCCGAGTTGAAGAGCACTTTCGCGTTGATGGCGATTTCCACGCCCTGTGAGGCGTTCGAAATCGTAATCTGCCGGTTGTCCTGAAGCGGCGCCAGCAACGAAAGAAGCTGCCGTCTTGCTGCATCGGGCGCGCCGGACACACCCGCCGCACCCGGCACGGCGACCGGAGTGGGCGTGCTGCCGGCGGCCGTCTCTGTTTTCACCTCGCGATGCACGAGCGCCTTGACTTCGAGTTCGCGGTTTTTCGCCAACTGCAGCACGTAAAGCGCGAGGAACAACACCATCATGGTGGTGATGAGGTCCGCATAGGAGATCAGCCAGCGCCCGGACTGCGCCTCAGCGTTACCGTCGCCGTCATCATCGTGCTGATAGCCGGTTTTGTCCGCCGCAAGGCGCTTGTTACCCGAGTAGGTATTCATGCTCGAAACGTCTGCTTCCGAATTGCGTTTGAATGGGCGCCTCGCGCGCTATCGCCAACCGGTCGACGCCGGCTTCAAGACCGGCTTCGAAGCCAGTTATCCCAGCAACTCAGCCGACCTTTCCCGTATGTCGCCCGCCAGCCGGGTTTCGATCGTGTGGGGCGACTCCTTGCGCGAAATCGCGAGCAAACCATCGAGGTATAAACGTCTGAAGCGCAATTCGCTATCCACCTGCGCCCTGATCTTTCCGTACAACGGCAGAAAGACCAGATTCGCCAACGCGAGACCGTACAGTGTTGCGACAAACGCGACGGCGATACCTTGCCCGAGTTGCGCCGGCTCGAGCATATGGCCGGTGACCTGAATCAGACCTAGCACCGCCCCCAGAATGCCGAACGTCGGCGCATAGCCACCCGCCTGCTGCCATATCCGCGCGGCCGCCATGTGATTGCGCTCATAGGCATCCAATTCTCGTTGCAAGGCGTCTTCGAGCACGGCAGTCGACACCCCGTTGGCCAGAAGCTCCAGGCCTCGTTTGGCAAACGGATTGATGCCGCCCGCCTCGATCGACTCGAACGCGAGCATGCCGTTCAGCTTCGCCTGATCGCCCCATCCGAGCAGGATCGACAAGCTTTCCCGGTCGACCTGCCGAGCTTTCACGAAGGCGAGCCGCAGTTGCTTCATGCCGTCATAGAACCTGGCCCACGTGTTCTGGATCATCACCGCGCCGAACGTGCCGCCCAATACGATGACGAACGCCTCCAACTGAAACAGTGAGGTGAAGTGACCACCCTCGAGCGAAAATCCGGCCACGATGGCCGTCACGCCAAACAGGGCGCCAAATAGCGTCAAAAGATCCATACATCCTCTCGAACGGCTGCGCTAGTCATCGGACCGGACCTGAAAGCGGCCTGTGATCCGATCGCCAGGCGTCAGGCATTCACATTGGAAAGCGGCGCCGCCGTGACGGCCGACGATTTGATCGCGCGTACAGTCTCGATGAAGCGCTCCTCTATCTCGGCAATCTCGAGCGGATCGATCTTGATTTCACGACGCATGACCCACGACACCTCCTTCTTTCGCGCCTCGGTCATCACCGAGAACAAACGATCGGAGATCGGCTCGCCCGTCACCGCGGAGAGCAATTTCGCGAGGTCATAGGTGTCGAAAGCGCTCACGGCGTCGAACAAGGTCCGCTGATCGACAAACTCCAGATCGGCCAGAGACTTGAGCTCGCTTGTGCCACGAGGACTGCGCCGGGAAAAATACGTGATGCCCTTTTCTTCGACGTAGTTCAATACCCGGGTCTTGCGAAACGCGAAGATGTCTTCTGCAATTTCCGCGTGCGAGAGCTTGTTGAGAATCAGATTCTTTTCGACGCCGATCAGGGCTTCCAGGTCGGCCAGCTCGATCAATTCCAGTTCGCTGTTGATCGACACGTCGAGATCGTGGTCCGCCACCTGCTGAGCCCGTTCCGTGATCCGCACGGGATCGAAGGTCACGAGCTGCCGGCCGGCTGCGCCGTCTTGCGCCGAGTATCGCGCCGACTGGGTGCTCACGCGATCGGAGCGGCCCGGTTCGAGCGTCACGAGGTTTAGTTTTTCCATGCGCTTGAGCATCGCCATCACATGCGGACGGGAATGACCGGCAATCGCATGACACTTCTTGATGACTTCAGGCAGAGGCACCGAGAACTCCTCCCCTTGAGCGCGGCGCGCGCGTCCGTCCACCCGGTCTGCGTTCTCGGTGCCTGCCATCAGCGACAGAACATGCGCGTAGGAGAGAATACCGGGCAGAAAATCAGCATGCGTATTGGTAGCGAGGACATCGTCCTTCTTCTTCACGCGTCGAATCATGGTGCGCACGATATGACGCAGCAGCGGCGATACGCGTTCGAGTTCTTCCTCCACGACGCTGGCCGCGATCACGGTCAATTGACAGAAGCTGATGGCTTTCGCGGTGTGCGCTCGCGGCTCGGCCGGCAACAGGGACGCCTCGCCAAAAAACTCGCCCTTTCCCAGGGTGGCGAGGATGACTTTTTTGTCGTCGCATTGGGTGGAGATTTCGACTTTGCCGTCTGCGATCACGTAGATGACGGCGTCGCCTGCGAAGCCTTCCGAATAGATGACTTCGCCCGGAGCCGCGGCGCGCGACCATGGCGATCGTTGGTGATTCAAGATTCATTCCCCCGAAGAGCTATTACCTCGTGCATCCCGCGCCTTCATGAGGCGCAGGTATGTGCGATGGTCCTGACTTATTTGACTGGATAACGACATGCAAAACGCAAATCTTTAACCCGACAAATCGTCAGACCAATAGCCACAACGGCGCAAACGTTTGGCAGACCGTGGGCCTAGCTAAGGGATAGGCCTTCGTAGCTGGTTTCGTCCCCGGCGCGATGAACACGGACCGGCATGCGCGGCGAGGCCTGATCGTGCCGTATTCGACTCATCCCCCTGCGCCCGTGCGCAGACGTTCCAGTAATTCACGGCCCTGGCGGGTGAGTCGCAGTGTCGAACCTTGCGGATCACGCTGCCGTATTTCCACGAGCTCGTAATGGCGTAAGGCCAGCACGTCTGGATCGAAATCTTCCAGCCGCTTGTCCGTGTCGCCAAGCAGCATGAGTGTCGCGAGTTCGTGATGACTGAGCATCCTGCACCTCCATTGATCGATACATGGGCGATGGGGACATCCTAGACACGCGACACTACAGTTTGACTACGGTTATGTTTCAGTGAGTTACCTGCTGCGCTGTAAGCGTCGGCGGCAAACCGTTGCTACGCCTTGTGATAGAGGCGGTGTGCGAAGTGCGTGAGTAAAGGGGTGCAACACTTTTCGCGCGGCCCGTAATTGGGGTCTGCGTTCAGGCTACGCTTTCGACTTCCGCACGAGTCGGGATCGACGGCTGCGCACCGGCGCGCGTGACGGAAATCGACGCCGCGCGTTGTGCGAGGCTGATCGCGCCTTCCGGCGGCTGCCGCGCGGCGAGTTGCGCGGCAAAGACACCGATAAAGGTGTCGCCGGCCGCGGTCGTATCGACCGCCCGCACCTGCGGCGCGGGAAAATGCATACCTTCGCCGCCTTCCGGCAACAGGTAAGCCCCTTGTGCACCGAGCGTGACGATCACGTTGCGGGCGCCGCCGCGTTGCAACTCCAGCGCCGCCCTTCTCGCGCCGCTTTGCGATTCGACCGGCAGGCCGGCGAGTATCGCGGCCTCGACCTCGTTCGGCACGAGGTAGTCAACGAGCGGCAGCCATTCCGCGGGTAACGGGCCGGTTGCCGGCGCCGGATTCAGCACGGTGATCTTGCCCAGGCGCCGGGCGAGCGCAAGTGTTGCGTGGACGGAGTCCCACGGCGTTTCCAGTTGGCAGACCACGACGTCGCTGGCCTTGATCGCCGCTTCGTGGCGCGCAACGCTCTCCGGTGTGAGTTCGCCGTTACTGCCCGCGACCACAACGATCGTGTTCTGCCCGTCGTCCGACACCGTCACCATCGCCACGCCGGTGGGCTGTGCCGGGTCGACCTCGATACCCGCGCAGTCGATGCCCTCCGCTTCCAGATCCTGGACCCGCTGGGCGCCGTTAGCGTCCTTGCCCACACGTCCGATCATCGCCACGCGCGCGCCGATGCGGGCGGCCGCCACCGCCTGGTTGCCACCCTTGCCGCCGGCAACCTGCGAGAACTCATGACCGCCGATCGTCTCGCCGGGTCGCGGCAAATGCGGTGAGCGGGCGACCAGGTCGGTATTGATGCTGCCCACCACGAGCACGCGGCCCTGCTTTGCTTCTTTCGACACGTTCACTCTCCTGCTGACCATCCACAAATGGTCGCTAATGGTCAATTCATGCGGCGCGACGCCGGCTTCTATAAGTATCCAGCACGACGGCCACGACAATGACGGCCCCCGTGATGATGCGCTTGGTCGGCTCGGTCGCCCCAATCTGGGCGAGACCCGCGGCCAGCACCGAGATGATCAGCACGCCGAAGAATGTGCTGATCACCGAGCCGCGCCCGCCCATCAAGCTCGTTCCGCCTATCACGACGGCCGCGATCACCTGCAATTCGATGCCCGAGCCGGCATTCGGGTCCGCAGCCTCGAGCCGCGAAATCTGAAACAGGGACGCGAGTCCAGCTAACAGTCCCATCATCGCGAATACGGCAATCTTGTAGGGCCGCGGGTTGACGCCTGCGAGACGCACCGCTTCCTCGTTCGTGCCGATGCCGACCAGATAGCGCCCGAACACCGTGCGGGTCAGCACCAACTGTGCCGCGACCATCACGACGATGGCAATCAGGAACGCGGGAGAAATGCCGAACGCAATCGGGTTGGACAGAAAATCGAACGCATCGCCGATGTAGGCCGTGCGGGAGTTGGTCATCTGATACGCGAGACCGCGGGCCGCCTCGAGCACGCCGAGCGATACGATGAACGACGGAATCCGCCAGGCCACCGTAATCGCGCCGGTCACGCAGCCCGTCAATGCCGCCCCCGCCATGCCGAGCAAGGCCGCGGGCAACGCCGGCCAGTGCCACTGCAAGGCCGCGACGCTCGTGAGCGCCGCGCCGAGCGCCAGCACGGAGCCGACCGACAGGTCGATCCCGGCGATGATAAGCACAAAGGTCATGCCGACCGACATCACGACCAGATCGGGAATCTGGTTCGCGATCGTGCTGAAGGTGTCGTAGCTCAGGAAATGCGAGCTCAGCAGCGAGAACAGGACGATCATCCCGAGCAATGCGCCGAGCAGGCCGAGGTAGTTCGAGAATCCAAGGCGCGTGCCGATCGGCTTCGCGTCTTTGGGCGGTTCGTTCTGCAACGTAGGCAGGCTGGTTGGTGCGGTCATGCTTCAATACCCCACTGATTTTTTGTCGGGCGCCGGCGCGCCGGGCGCTTTCGCGTGGCGCGCCCGTGCGTCGGGTTCGATCGGATCGTGCAGCAGCGCGTCGCGGTTCGTATAACCCGCGAACGCCGCTGCAAGCAGCGCGTCCTGGGTCCAGCTTCCGCGCTCGAACATACCCGTCATCCGTCCTGCCGACATCACCCCGATCCGGTCGCAAATCGACATCAACTCGCGCAGATCGCTCGACACCACCACCAACGCGCGGCCTTCCCGCGCGAGCGCGCCCATCAAGGCATAGATATCGAACTTCGCACCGACGTCGATGCCGCGAGTGGGCTCGTCGAACAGCAGCACCGTGCAATCACGGGCGAGCCAGCGCCCGATCACCACCTTCTGCTGGTTGCCGCCGGAGAGCTCGGACACCGGCTGCGACGGCCCCGAACTGCGGATGCTCATCGCGTCGATCTGTTTGCGCGCCAGCGCCGCCTCGCGACGGCCGTCCACCACGCCGTTCTTCGATACCGCACGCAGATGACCGAGCGAGATATTGGCCGCAATAGGCTGCGTCAGCAGCAGGCCCTCGCCTTTGCGATCCTCCGTAATCAGCGCGATGCCGTTCTTCACGGCGTCCGATGGCGACGAAACCTTCACGGGCTCGAGCGGGCCGCCGCCCTGTGCGATCGACACCGTGCCGGCATCCGCGCGATCGGCCCCGTAGATGAGCCGCATCAATTCCGTGCGGCCCGCGCCGATCAACCCGCTAACGCCGAAAATCTCGCCCGCCTTCACTTCGAAGGACACATCGCGCACGACCGGCTCGCGGGTCATACCCGTGACCTTGAGCGCCACGTCGCCAATGCGCCGCTCGCCGAGATCGATTCGCTCGCCGATATCGCGCCCAACCATCAGCGTAACCAGACGGTCGGCCGAGAGATTGGCCATCTCGTCGACATGTACGAGCCGCCCATCGCGCAGCACCGCAGCGCGGCGCGCGATACGCTTCAACTCTTCCAGTCTGTGCGAGATGTACACCAGCGCCACGCCGCGCGTCTTGAGCCGCTCGACCTGCTCGAACAGCAGGTCCACTTCGCGGGCGGTCAGCATCGCAGTCGGTTCGTCGAGGATCAGCACGCGGCAATCGCCGATCAGATTGCGCGCGATCTCGACCATCTGCTGATGCCCGATGCCGAGCGTGCCCACCAGCGTGTCAGGGTGGATCGCGTCGAGCCCGACTTGCGCCATGGCGTGCCGGGCATCCTCGCGCAGTTTGGCGCGGTCGATCCAGCCGAACATGCCGCGCTGCGGCAAGCGGTTCAGGAACAGGTTCTCCGCCACCGAGAGGGTCGGCAGCAGGTTCAACTCCTGCATGACCATGCGCACGCCGAGCGCCTCGGCGTCCTTGCGGCTGGTCGGCGTGTAGACCGCGCCGCCTAGCGTCATCGAGCCGGTAGTCGGCGTGACGAGACCGCCGACGATCTTGGACAAGGTGCTCTTGCCCGCGCCGTTTTCGCCGGTCAGCGCCAGCACCTCGCCTGCGTACAGTTCCAGCGAGATATCGGCGAGCACCGGCCCGGCGTAGGTCTTGCCGATGCCGTGAACACTCAGCACGGGCGGGACATCGGCAAGCGATAGGATGGGAGTAGACATCAGAATGATAAAGCGCGACAAAGATCAGGCGGCGTGGCCCGTCATGCAACACGGGCCACGCGTTATGCCCGTCTTACTTGGTGACCAGATCGACAGGCGTTTCGACGACGCCCGACAATTCCGACTGCTTCTTGTGTTCAGCAAGTGCCTTCAAAGCCGTATCGATACCGAACACGGCCTGTCTGGCGGCGTACTGATTGGCTGTGGCGAGAACGCGGCCATCGGCGAGCATCGGCTTGATCGCATTGATGTCGTCGTAGCCCACCACCTGCACCTTGCCGGCCTTGCCTGCCGCGCGCACAGCCGATACCGCGCCGATTGCCATATTGTCATTGCCGCACAGCAGCGCCTTGACGTCCGGGTTCGCATTCAGAATCTGGCTCGCGACGGCGTTGCCCTTGTCGATTTCCCATTCGCCCGACTGCAGCGAGACGACCTTCATGCCGCCCGCCGCCATGGCCTGCTTGAAGCCGGCCGAGCGTTGCTGCGCGTTGGTGGTGGTCGAGACGCCTTCGATAATGGCGACGTTGTCGCCCGACTTCAGATGCTTGGCCAGGTAGTCGCCCACCTTCAGTGCGCCCTTCGCGTTATCCGGGCCGACGAACGGGATGTTCAGGTCTTTCGACTTGAGCACGTCCGGATCCAGCTTGTTGTCAATATTGACCACGATGATGCCGGCGTCGACCGCCTTCTTGAGCACCGGCACCAGCGCCTTGGAATCGGCCGGTGCGATCACGAGTGCATCGACTTTCGACACGATCATCTGCTCGACGATGCGAATCTGGTTAGCCGTATCCGTTTCGTCCTTGATGCCGTTCGTGACGAGATCGAATTTCGTCGGGTTCTGCTTCTGATAGTCTTTCGCGCCGGTTTCCATGGTCAGGAAAAACTCGTTCGCCAGGGACTTCATCACCAGGGCGACTTTCGGCTTGTGAGCGGCCTGGGTGGCCTGAGCGAACGCCGCGCCCGGCAAGATCGACACCGCGAGGAAAGCTGCGCTGGCTACGATGGCGCGACGCCGCGCCGGTTGGAAATGACGAATCATTGATGTCTCCGTATCGCTCGTTCGGTCTACGTACTGATAGCCGTTGAGTCGTGTGATGGATTGGGTCGCCACACCTGCCGCCGGCCACCGATGAAACCCTCGAGTTTCTCTGCCGGATGCTCGGACGAGTATGGCCAGGTCCAATGCTATCCTCGCGATCCACGTTATGCTATGCCCAATTTCAAAACTTGGCGTTTCAAAAATGGAACACGTAGACTGGGACGACCTGCGGATTCTGGTGGAGATCGCGCGCGGCGGGACCATGCGAGCGGCTGCGGCGGCATGCGATCTGAGCGCGCCGACCCTGTCGCGCCGCCTGACCGAGCTTGAACGGCGGCTGGGCGAGCCGCTCATCGACCGGGTGCCGTCAGGCTGTGCGGTGACGGCATTCGGCGCGCGCGTGCTGGCCTGGGCCGAGCAGATGGAAGATCTCGCCCACCAGATCGAGCGCGCCGCAGACGTGACCGGCGGCGCAGGCGCTCACGGCACGGTGCGGATCAACGCCGTCGAATGGCCGTCTTACATATTGCTTAAGTTGCTCGGCTCGTTCCAGGAGCGGCTGCCCGGCCTCGCCATCGAAGTGCTGACTTCACGACGGCCGTATAGCCTTGCCCGCCGCGAAGCGGACATCGCGCTGTGGTCCGAATGCCCCGACGAGGGCGATCTCTATGTCCGGCGCATCGGCAAGATCCGCTTCGGGCTCTTCGGTTCGCGCGACTACTATCTGCGCCACAAGGCAGCGATCACGAGGAAGGAATGGGACAAGCTGTCGTTCGTCGGTTATGACGACCGGCAGCCCGATCATCCGGCCACGCAATGGCTGAAAACCCTGCCCGGCGCGCCTGCGCCTTCGCTACGAAGCAGCTATGGCATGGGCGTATTCGACGGCGTGCTGGGCGGCTCAGGGCTCGGCGTCCTAGCCCAGCTCGCGGGCGACACCACGAGCGATCTCGTCTGCATCGAGAAGCACATCAAGCCGCTCGACCAGGACGTGTGGATGGTGCTGCATCCCGCCCTGCGCGATAGCGAGCGGATCCGGACCGTGGCCGACCTCATCGCCGAGATCTTCCGTTAGGCCGGGGCCGGGGGCCCTGTCGCTCGCGATGTTCCGGTAGCTTCACCGGGCATCGGCAAAAACTCACGCTTTTCCGTTATCTAGTGCGCAAGCACCGCGCCGAGATTGAGTTCATCGGCAACCTTCTTCAATCGCTTGTCGCGTGTCCAGAGGGTGGTGCCGGGCTGTAGGCGCGCGGACGCCAACAGCGACGTATCGACATATCCGATTCCACGATTGAACAAACCTTCGCGCTCGATCAGATAAAACGTCTCCTCCGGCGTTGCAACTGGCGCGCGCGGCAGATCGAGCAACGCGCCAAGCACGACCTCACGGTCACGCAGGCTACCGAGCGAAATCTCGCCTATCACATAGGGATGAGCCAGCACACGCTCTTCGGCAAGCAGGCTAATCAGCATGGAATCAGAGGCGTTGATGTGGTCAATCCAGATCGACGTGTCGACAAGAATCATTCGACGTCCTGCCGGCGACGCGGCGCCCCCTTGATGCCCGGTTGGCTACCGCCAAGATTCGCGAGCCGTTTCGCTGCTTCGCGTTGGATCAAGGCCTTTAGCGCTTCGCGCACGAGCGCCGTTTTTTCCTCCACGCCTGTATAAGCTTGAGCCTTGGCGATCAAGTCGTCATCAAGCGAAATAGTCGTACGCATGGGAATCTCCGCAAATATTAGCACCAATAATAGCATCGTTTGATGCCTATAAAAGTGCATTTTGCCGTCTCGTAATGAGCGCGCTTTGCCGCAACATTCCAATGCAGTTGCACGTGAAAACAGCGAAAACCGCCCGCGAACACTGACCAGATATCGCGTCCTCGGAAAAAAGACGGTTCCGGGTCGCCAGTCAGCCGGATTGCGTTAAACAGGTTTGCAACACGCTCGCAGCCCCTCCTACCGGGTTGTCAATTTTGTTTGCCGATGTAATGATATAACATTCTGGACGTCAAACGACAGCCAGGAAGAACGTCAACAAGACGGAAACGCATCCACCCAGCGCTCAACCCTGAATAAATAAAGATGAAAAACCGCACGCGCGTCTCCCACGCAGCCCTGCTGCTGTTCGCTATCGCTGCCCATGCCCATGCCGCGCCCGACGAAAGCTCGGTAACGGGCGCCGTCACCGACGCAGCGGGCAAGCCCGTCCGGAACGCCACCGTCAGCGTTCAGAACGCAAGCGGTGCCGCTATCAGCGAAGCGAAAACAGACGCAGACGGCCATTTCGCGATCGCTCACGTGAGCCCGGGCACCTACGCGATTGTCGTCACCGCGCCGGGATTCGCGAGCGGCAGCAGCATGGCGACCACGACTGCGGGCGCGGAAAGCGCGGTGAGCGTCAAACTCGCTCAAAGCGACACACTCGATGTTCAGGTAAACGCAAAGCGTCTCGATCGGGCCCGCAACGGACTGCTGCCGGAAACCGGCAGCAGCGTGTACCGCTTCAGCCAGGCCGATATCAATGCGCTGCCCGCGGGGCAAGATACGCCGCTCAACCAGGTGCTGCTCCAGGCGCCCGGCGTGGCAAGCGATTCATTTGGGCAGTTGCACGTGCGCGGAGACCACGCGAACCTGCAATACCGCATCAACGGCATCATCATTCCCGAGCCCATCAGCGGTTTCGGCCAGGCACTCGACACCCGCATCATCGACCAGGTGAACCTGCTCACCGGCGCATTGCCGGCGCAGTATGGCTACCGCACGGCAGGCGTGGTGGACATCCGCACGAAGACGGGTGATGCAGGCAACGGTGGATCCATCGACGTGTTCGGCGGCAGCCATCAGACGATCAAGACCAGCGCGGATGTATTCGGCAATCAGGGGCCGTTCAGCTACTACTTTAGCGGCTCGCTCGGCATGAACAACCTCGGGATCGAGAATCCCACCGCCAGTGCCAACGCGATTCACGACCACACCCGTCAGGGCGATGCGTTCGGCTACATGTCGTACATCATCAACCCGCTCACGCGCGTGAGCGTGATGTTCGGCACGACGAGCAACCAGTTCGAGATTCCCAACACGCCCGGCTTGCCGACCAATTTCACACTCAACGGCAACAACACGTTCGATTCGAGCCAGCTGAACGAAACGCAATCGGAGTTGAACAACTTCGCCGTGGTCGCCCTCCAGGGCACCAATGGCGGAGCTCTCGACTATCAGGTTGCCCTCTTTACACGCTACACGCGGACGCAATTCAATCCCGATCCGGTCGGCGATCTGCTCTTTAACGGCGTAGCGTCACAGGATTTTCACAGCAACTCGGCCAACGGCGCCCAGGTGGACACGACCTGGCGGCTGAACGACAAGCATACGGTCCGGGCGGGCCTCTTCTTCCAGCAAGAACACGCGGTGTTCGATGACAGCGTCAACGTATTCGCGACGGACAGCAATGGCAGCCAGTTATCCGATCAGCCCTTCAATATTCAGGATTCCAGCAGCAAGACCGGTTATCTGTACAGCGCCTATGTGCAGGACGAATGGAAAATCACCGACAAGCTCACGCTCAACTATGGCCTTCGCTACGACAAGATGGACGAGTACGTCAGTGCAAGCCAGCTTAGCCCTCGAATCGGCCTCGTCTATGCGCTGACGCCGGCCACGACGTTCCATGCCGGTTACGCGCGCTATTTCACACCGCCTGCGTTCGAGCTGGTGTCCGGGTCGACCATTAGCCGCTTCAATGGCACGACCAACCAGAGTCCGTCGAACCTGAACGATCAGGTGCAACCGGAACGCAGCCATTATTTCGACCTCGGTGTGACGCAGCGCCTCGGGTCGAACGTGACGGTCGGACTCGACGCTTACTACAAGAAATCGACGAACCTGCTCGATGAAGGACAGTTCGGCTCCGCACTCATCTTCACGCCGTTCAACTATCGGGAAGGCCGCGTGTATGGGGTCGAATTCACGGCCAACTATAAGCAGGATAACGTATCGGCTTACGCGAATCTCGCGTGGAGCCGCGCGCAGGGAACGCAGATCGATTCAGCGCAGTTCAATTTCGACCCCGCGGAACTCGCCTATATCAACAGCCACTGGGTCTATCTGGATCATGACCAGCGCGTCACCGCGTCATTCGGCGGAACCTACGATCTCGGCAGAACGACCTTTACGTTCGATGGGCTGGTGGGAAGCGGTTTGCGTAGCGGCTTTGCAAACACCGATAGGCTGCCGGTCTATGCGCAAGTCAATCTCGGTGTGATTCAGCACTTCAACCAGCCGCTCATTGGGAAATTCGATGCACGCCTGCTCGTGGTCAACGCGTTCAACCGCGTCTATGAGTTGCGCAACGGATCGGGGATCGGCGTCGGCGCACCGCAATATGGCCCACATTTCGCCGTTTACGCCGGCATCACCAAGAATTTCTAAGTCCGTCAGGCTACGAAGAGGTGCGGTATGCAAGATTGGGTAAGCGTTCTAACGGCGGTACGGGTAGGCGGATGGGTCATCTATCCGTTGACGATACTCGCCATTCTGGCGGTCGCCATCGCCCTCGACCGGGCCTATGTGTTTCTACGCTTTGGCCGGTTGCCGGGCACACTGTCTGGCACGCACGAAATCGCTGCGCCCGGATCGGCACTTGATTGGGCCGGCAGATTAAAGGATGCCTCCAGTCAGAACGCATTCCGACGCATGAGCGCGCCGTGGGCGCCCGATCCTTCTGTACCGCTGTGGCTGCGCGAGGCAAAGGCGCAATCGGTTGCCTCGCAGATCGAACGCGACATGAGCAAAGGTTTCTGGGTGCTGGAAACCATCGTGACGGCGGCGCCTCTGCTGGGTCTGCTGGGCACCATCGTCGGCATGATGCATTCGTTCCAGCTGTTCGGCGGCGATGGTCTCGTCGACCCGGGTGGCGTGACCGGCGGCGTGGCACAGTCGTTGGTGGCAACCGCGATCGGCCTGGTGGTCGCGTTGTTCGCGCTCTTTGCATTCAACTATTTCTCGCGCCGACTCGAACGACTCATGGATGAACTCGAGTCGTTCGCGAATGCGCGGCTCAGCGAAATCCGTCTTGCCGACACGCCCGCCGGAGCGCTGCCGTGAAGTTAAAGCGTTCGCGCGCGGCGAAGCGCGGTCGCATCGAAATCATTCCGATGATCGATGTGATGTTCTTTCTGCTGGCAACCTTCATGCTCGCATCGCTCGCAATGCAGCGGCTCGATGCCGTCAAGGTCAACCTCCCGGCCGGCCGCGCGCAGCAGATGGCGGCCCATGAACCGCTGACGATCTCGGTGGACAGCAGCAATGCGATATTCGTGAACCATCAGTCAGTTCATCTCGATCAGATCGAGCCGACGGTAAAGCGCCTGCTGCAACCGGACGGCAATGTTGTTATCGCGGCTGACGACGCAGCGGGCAACGGCGTGGTCGTTCAGGCGATGCTGGCCGCGCGCCGCGCTGGCGCCGAGCGGTTTCTGATCGCAGTGCGTCGTGAATAGTCGGATACGCTTCAAGGCCGCTTTGGACGATTCTCCGAAAATACGGATCACGCTAGCGGTGCTGGTCGCGCTAGTCGTATGGGTCGTGTTCCTGTTTCAGTTGGGACGCTGGTTGGGTACAACGACGTCTGCACATGTACCTGCCAGGCCACTCGAGATGCGGGTGGTGGAACTCGATCCTCCGAAGGCTCCGGTTACGACGCCTTCCGCAGCTCCGGCTACGCACACTACTCCCGCTCCGATCGCACCGGCAAAGCCACGACAACCTGCCGATCCGCTCCCTCACGTTTCAACGCAATCACGCACGACGCCACAAGTGCCATCGAAGCCGGATGTGCGATCGGTGCAAAGCGTTGCACCGGCCCAGTCGGCGCCCGCGGCGCAAGAGCCGAAGCTGACAACCGAATCACCGGCGCGCGCCGCCGCACCTTCAGAAGAAAGCGCAAACGCCACACCGTCCGCCAAGTCATCCGGCGATGCCGCAGCGCACTCTATTTCCCAACCGCTGCCGGAACTCCCTGACGATTTACGCGAGCAGGCGTATCAAACTGTCGCAACAGCCCGCTTCGCGATTCACGTCGACGGCTCAGCCGACGTCGAGCTGATCAAGCCGACACCCAACCCGCGGCTCAACCAGATCCTCCTCGAAACGCTCCGTAAATGGCGGTTTTTCCCCGCGATGCAGGCCGGCCATCCAATCGAAAGCCGGCAGGACATTCGTGTGCATTTCAATGTGAATTAGGGCGCTGAAGGTCATGCGTCAAGGCCGACAACAACCGCACCACGCGTGCAGTTTCTCGATGCTCAAACCAGCAAGGTCACGGTATCAAACAGCGCAAGGTCTTCTTTCTTTGCCGATCTTGCATGCTTGCGGATCACTTGCAAGAGACACTCGATAAAGCAATGCGCCGCGCCGCTGAGCGTGCTGTTCCGGCGCGTGACAACGCTCAATTGTCGCGAATCGAACTTCTCTTTCAGCGCCAGCGCCACCAGTTGACCTTGAAACAGGGGAGCCGTATGGAGGACGGTTGGGCACCATGTGCACATGTCAGCACGCTCAACCAGCATCTGCAGCGTGCCCAGCGACTGGGCCCGCACAATACGGTTCGCTTCCATCTGCGCGCCATGGCGCGTGAACAGATAGTCGATAAGCGCGTCCTGCCCGTCAGGCGCGAAATTGAGCGCCCAGTCCTGATCCAGCAGATCGTGAATCGAACGGCAGTGCTGACGCGGATGTCCTCGGCGAACCATCACGGCCGTCTCGTAGTTCAACACCGGCTCGCACGAAAACTCCTGAGTGGCAGTAGACGGATGCAACTGTCCGATTACGAAGTCCATATCGCCGGCACGTAAAAGCGGTTGCGCGACGGCCATCAGACTCTCGAACAGTTCCAGCTGAATGTCGGGCATGCGCTTGCGAAACAGCAATACCGTCTCAGCCAGAAACGTCAACGTGATCCACGGTGTCACACCGACGCTAAGCCTTCCCTCCGCTCGACCGCGCAATCTTGCCAGGTCGTTCTGCGCGTGCTCCAACTGATTGAGGACCAGTCTCGCGTGCGTTAGCAACGCCTTGCCATATTCGGTAAAGCTGATTCCTTCAGGTGCGCGTATCAGCAACGGCAGTTGCTCGGTGGCTTCGAGTTCGCGCAGCGAGCGCGTGACGGCGGCCTGCGAAATCCCCAATGAACGCGCGGCCGCCCGGATGCTGCCGGTTTCCGCACTCGCGACTAACGCCTGCAGTTGATGAATCTTCACGAAACCACCCCGACAACAAATGGTTGTCAGCATAACAAAACTGCGGCTTCACCCTCGAAATTTAGCTGAATAGCATTCCGACCAGTGCAGACAGTTGCAGCGCCCGAAGCCCAAACGGCCGGGGGGCGCGGCGGCCGGGTCCGTCCGCTCTTCAAAGGACTTCATCGATGGTTCAAGACTTCGTTTTGCCCGGCATCGCCGCCATTCAAGAGGAAATGATCGGCTTGCGCCGCCGTATTCACGCCTATCCGGAACTCGGTCTTCAGGAAGTCGCAACCAGCGAACTGGTCGCCGAATGCCTGAGCCAGTGGGGCTATCAGGTCACGCGCGCCGTGGGTAAAACCGGCGTTGTGGGCACGTTAAAGATCGGAGACGGGCCCTCCCTCGGACTGCGCGCCGATATGGACGCGCTTCCGATCCACGAGACGACGGGCCTGCCCTATGCCAGCCGGAATGAAGGCATCATGCACGCCTGCGGTCACGATGGGCACACCGCTACATTGCTGGCCGCAGCAAAATACCTGGCCGAGACGCGAGCTTTCTCCGGCACGCTGAACCTGATTTTTCAACCCGCTGAAGAAGGCCTCGGCGGCGCGCAAAAGATGATGGAAGACGGCCTCTTCGAACGCTTTCCGTGCGACGCCGTATTCGCTCTCCACAACGTTCCGGGGTATCCCGCGGGTCATCTTGGCTTCTTTAGCGGCGCATTCATGGCGTCTGCCGACACCGTCACGGTGCGCGTGGTGGGCCGCGGCGGGCACGGCGCCGTGCCGGACAAGGCGATTGACCCGATCGTCGTGTGCGCGTCGATCGTGACTGCATTGCAAAGTATCGTGTCACGTAACGTGAGCCCGCGCGATCTGGCCATCATCAGCGTCGGCTCGATTCATGCGGGCGTCGCGTCGAATGTGATCCCGTCATCGGCGCAGATGCTGCTGACCGTGCGGGCGCTTGCGCCGGACGTCCGCGACCTGCTCGAGCGCAGGATTCACGAACTCGTGCATGGGCAGGCGGCAAGTTTCGGCGCGCACGCGGAGATCGATTACGTCCGGTGTCATCCGGTGCTGATCAATCATCGTACGGAAACGGGCTTCGCGCGCCAGGTGGCGGCGGACTGGCTCGGCACACAATCTATCATCGACGACCTCGAACCCTTCACAGCCAGCGAAGACTTCGCATGCATGCTCGAAAAATGCCCGGGCAGCTACCTCGTGATCGGCAATGGCGACGGCGAACGCAGTTGCGCACTACACCACTCCGGCTACGATTTCAACGACGACTGTCTGGCAGTGGGCGCCACCTATTGGGTCAAGCTGACCGAACGTTTTCTGGCAAAACCTGTTCGCATAGAACACAAGCAGTTCAACAACGACGTCGAGGAGAAACACACATGAAAAAGACACTTGCAACGATCTCGCTCGCTTTGATGGCGCTGTCCGGTGCCGCCAGTGCCGCCGACTGGTCCGGCAAGGAAATCAGGCTGGCGGTCGATCCGACTTACCCGCCGCTGGAGTTCAAGACGCCAGACGGAAAGCTGACCGGCTTTGGCGTGGATATCGCCAACGCGATGTGTACCGAGCTTCATGCACGGTGCGTATGGGTCGAAACCAGCTTCGACGGCATGATCCCTGGACTGCTGGCGAGAAAGTTCGATGCGATCTCGTCGTCGATGACCATCACGCCCAAGCGCATGCAACAGATCGCGTTCACGAACAAGATCTCCAACGCGCCTGCAAGACTGGTCGTCAAGCGCGACTCCGATCTAATGCCGACTGCTGCGTCGCTAAAGGGGAAGCGTGTCGGTGTCGAACAGGGTTCGAGCCAGGAGGATTACGCCAAAGCGCAGTGGCAAGCGGCTGGCGTGCAGATCGTCTCTTATCAGAATCAGGATCAGGTCTACACGGATCTTTTAGCGGGACGGCTCGATGCGGCATTTCAGGCGTCGATTGAAGCGAACGACGGTTTTCTCAAGAAGCCCGAGGGCAAGGACTACAAGTTTGCCGGCCCGGCTTTGGACGATCCCAAGTATTTCGGTCTCGGCGACGGCCTTGGGCTTCGCAAGGAGGACGTTGCGCTGCGCGATGCATTCAATCAGGCACTGTCAGCCATCCTGGCAAACGGGACCTATGCACGGATCAACCGGAAGTATTTCGATTTCGATATCTACGGCGCAAAGTGAGCCGGGCCTGAGCGCTTTGCCGCTCTCTATTTGCCACGCCGGCAAATCGTTGGTTTGGTCGACAAAAATCGAATAGAAAAAAATCTTATACATTCAGGATGACGAATTGAATAAAACAATTATTTGTATTGCGATAACGTCCGCATGTGCAACGTCGGCTTTTGCGCAGAGCAGCGTAAGCCTGTATGGCGTTATTGACGAGGGGCTCGATTTCACGAATAACGTGGGTGGAAGCCACGTGTACGAAATGACAAGCGGCTATGCACAGGGCAGCCGCTGGGGACTGAAAGGCACTGAAGATCTGGGCGGCGGTCTCAAGACGGTCTTTCAAATAGAAAGCGGCTTCAATGTCAACACCGGCAAGCTTGCCCAAGGCGGGCTCGGGTTTGGTCGCCAGGCGTATGTCGGAATTGAAAGTGAGCAGTACGGCACGGTTACGTTCGGCCGGCAATACGACTCGGTGGTCGACTATCTTGCGTTGACGACAGCCAGCGGCAACTGGGGCGGCTATCTGCTATCCCATCCGTTCGACAACGACAACACGGATAACACGTTCCGCGTCAACAACACGGTCAAGTATGCGAGCCCGGACATCGCCGGCTTCCAGTTCGGCGGCGCGTATAGCTTCAGTAACAGCACCGGCTTCGCGAATAACCGGCAGTTGAGCGTTGGCGCACAGTACACGAACGGCGGACTGTTGCTCGCCGCGGCTTATCTGAATGCGGACAATCCTGGATCGACATCCGGCGGCGCGATTGCCGGTTCGAGTTCGACGGTTGCCGCCGACGCGAACTTTCAATCCGAGCGCTTGCGCATCTTTGGCGCAGGGATCAACTACACAGTAGGCCCGGCGACGCTTGGCTTCGTCTATACCAACACGAACATCAGCAACCCGGCGGCGAATGTCGCCTACCTCAGCGCGCAGGAGAGCATCCAGCCGACCAGCGGTGCACTCGTAGGCGGAACGTTGACCAGCTTGAAGTACCAGAATTTCGAATTGAACGGAAAATATCAGTTCACGCCAGCGTTCTTCGTGGGCGCGCAATACGTCTATACGCTGGAAAACTACGATGCAACGACAGGTAGCGTGAAGCCGAAGATTCACACCGTCGGCTTGATGGCGGACTACAACCTGTCAAAGCGCACCGATGTCTATCTCCAGGGCGCCTTTCAGAAGATCACAGGCGACGCCACCGGATCGGCACTTGATCAGGCGTACGTGCCCGGCGCGCAAGACCTGTCATCGTCGTCGAGTCAGATTGTTGTCCGGGCGGCGATCCGGCATACGTTCTAACTCAAATCCAGCGGGGCGCGTTGCCCTAACGCGCCCTCACCCCTTCGTCGCCCCAAACGTCAACCCTGCAACAAAATGCTTCTGCATCGCAAAGAACATCGCGACCGAAGGCAACGCGGCAAGAATCGACCCAGCGGACACAAGATTCCACGCCGTCGTCCACTGCCCCTTCAATGCCGCGACGCCTACGGTAATCGGCGCGGCGTCGTCACCTTGCGTCAGACACAGCGCCCAGAAGTAGTCATTCCACACGAACGCGAACACGAGAATCGCCAGCGCCGCAAGCGCAGGACGGATCAATGGCAACACAATCTTGAAGAACACAGTCCATTCGTTCGCGCCTTCGATCCGCGCCGCCTCAACCAGTTCAAATGGCAATTGCTTGATGAAATTCCGCAGAAACAGCGCGCAGAATCCAGTCTGAAACGACACATGAAACAGAATCAGCGCGCTCACCGTATTGAACAGGCCGAACTGCAATGACAGGTCCCGCACTGGAATCATCAACACCTGCACCGGGACAAAATTGCCCGCGACAAATGTCGCAAACAGCGTCGAATTCCCACGAAACCGATAGATGGCCAGCGCGAATCCCGCCATCGCCGCGAGCGCAATCGAACCCACCACAGCGGGCACCGTAATCAGCACGCTATTCCAGAAGTAATGCAGCATCGGCGAGGTCGTCAACGCCTCGCGATAATTATCGAACATCGCGAAGTGCTTCGGCCAGCCCCAATAGTTGCCCTCACTCAGTTCTTCCGTCGAACGCACCGACGTCACGAGAACCGCGATCATCGGCAGCAGCCAGATCAGCAGCGCGAGCGGCAACGTCAATTTGTACACGCGGCGCGTTGCCGGCTTCCATTTGTCGATCGGGATCGGAAACATGATCGGCTCCTTATTGCTCGGTGCGCAGCATGCGGCGCAGGTGATAAACGATGTACACCAGCATGATCCCGAACAGCACGACCGCCACCGCGGCGGAATAGCCGATGCGGTAGTACTTGATCGCCTGGTCGTACATGTAATACGCGAGCACCGTCGAACTTTCGAACGGTCCGCCGCCGGTCATCACCGAAATCAGATCGAAGCTGCGCAGCGCGCCGATCACGGTGACGACGATCGCCATGAACGTGGTCGGCCGCAATTGCGGCAGGATCACGTGCCACAGCATCGACCAGCCACGCGCGCCCTCCATTCGCGCAGCCTCGATCTGCTCGGCGTTCAGCGACGTCAAGCCGGTCAGGTAAAGAATCATGCAATAGGCGGTTTGCGGCCACAGTGCCGCGAACACGATCCCGAGGGTCGCGTAACGCGGGTCGCCGAGTACCGGCACGCCGTGCCCGAGAATCACCGCGAGCAAGCCGAAGGTCGGGTCATAGAACCACGAGAAGATCAAACCGACCACCACACCCGATAAAACAAACGGTGCGAAAAACAGCGATTTGACGATGCGGATACCGGCCACCGCCTGGTTCAGATAGAGCGCGACGGCGAGCCCCATCGGCGGTGCAAGCAGGAACAGCAGCAGCCAGACGAGGTTGTTCTTCAGCGCCGTATAGAACGTCGGCGCATGGAACAACTCGACATAGTTTGCGAGGCCGACGAAAGACGGGTCGGTCATCCCATCCCAGTTGAAAAAGCTCAGGCGGATGGTCGAGATGATCGGCCACACGACGTAGATCGCCACCATCACGCAGGCGGGCGCGAGAAACAGAAAGGCGGCTCGCCGCTGCCGGCGCGCGGTCGGCGACGGCGGGCGCCGGCGCGCCACGCGAGGCGGCCCGCCGCGCAATGCCCCGCCCGAGCCTGGTACGCCCGATGCGGACATGCCCGGGCCACCAGGTTCGGCAGGACCGCCGACAGTGTGACGGGTGACGGAGTGCGACACGATCATTCTCCTGTCGACCAGAGTTGGTGCAAAGCACGCACTCTGGTCCCATGCAACATAGTTGCCAATCTGATGCAACAAGTAGCGGCCCAAGCTCGGGCCGCCACCGCTCACTTCTTGTAGATCCGCTTACGCGTCTGCTCGAGTTGCGCGAGTATGTCGTCGAGCTTCGAGGGATCGGAGATGAATTGCTGCATCCCCTTCATCCCCTCATCGGCCATTTCCTTCGTCATGTCGCGATCGTAGAACTGCGCGATGCCGCCCTTCGTGTTCGCGAGAATCTGGAAGCCGATCTTCGAGATCGGATCCTCGGGCTCAGGCGACTTGCTGTTCGCCGACAGCGAGCCGAGCCCGGCCGCCAGCTTCGCGCCATTTTCCGGCGTCTCGACGAACGCGAGGAAGGCATGCGCATCCGACTTGTTCTTCGCCTTCGACGGAATATGCAGCGATTCGACCGGACCGTCTTCGGCGGTCGGTACGTTCGCGTCGATGATCGGGAACTGGAAGTAGCCCATTTCCGGCTTGACGTTCGGCGGAAAACCGCCGGTGATGAAGGTGCCCATCAACATCATCGCGGCCTTGCCCTGGAACAGGAACGGCTGCACGGCATCCAGATCGTAGGAGAGCGAGTTGTCGATGAAATAGCCGGCATCGATCAGTTGTTTCCACGTCGTGTAGACCTTCTTCACGCGCGGATCGGTGTATGCGATATCGCCCGCCATCAGTTTCTGATGGAACGCGTTGCCGTTCAGGCGCAGGTCGAGATAATCGAACCAGCCGGCCAGCGTCCATGAATCACGGCCTGCCACTGCAATCGGCGTAATGCCCGCTGCTTTCAGCTTCTTGCAGTCGTCGAGAAACTGATCCCACGTTTTCGGTTCGCCGGTAATGCCAACCTTCTGGAACAGATCCTTGCGATAGAACATGCCCCACGAGTAATACACGGTCGGTGCGGCGTACTGCTTGCCCTTATACGACGACGCTTCCTTCGTCGACGCATACATGTCGTTCCAACCGTTCTTCGCCCAGTCGCCGCTCAGATCGTCGAACAGGCCGCGCTGCGCGTAATACGCCATGCGCTCGCCGTCATGCCAGTTGACGATATCGGGCGCGACGGTGGAGAGCCAACCAGGCAACTGGACTTTGTACGCTTCTTCATCGACGAACGACACCTTCACGTCGGTACCGGGATGCGTTTTCTTGAAGTCGTCGATGATCGACTGCCAGACGGCGCGTTGACTCGCGCCCTTGAACGCGATGTTGACCGCGAGCGTGCCGGCCTGCGCCGTGCTGACGACGGATGTGCCAGCGGCCGCCGCGGCGAGCGCGAGTGCCAGCAGAATCTTGCGAGGTTTCAGTGCCATATTGCTGTCTCCTTTATGCCTTGATTTTGCGTCGTTGTCGTTACTGCATGGAATCCTTCGTTCAGCGCTTTGGATCAGTTGCTCGATCGATAGACGGCCACACCCTGCGGTTCGATAGCGCGTGAACCGATCACGAAAGCGTCGTCGGCGACATCGGCCAGCGTGTGGGTCTTATCGCCGTAGTTCAATACGTAGGTCAGCGCGCCGCGACGGCTGACTCGCACGCTGTCGCCGAGCGGTATCGTGTCGACGCCCGCTTCTCTCGCGATCTGCGCGAACAAGCGGACGGTAAGCGCATCGTCGAACAGGCTCGCGAGGTAATGAAACGCGCCGCTTTTCACGTAGGCGGGATGGCCGTCAGCGAAACGGGCACGCACGTCGAGAGCGTTCGTTGCATCGCTGCCGCTGTCGCCGTCGTCTTCAATGAAGTCGCGCCAGTGGCGCGCGACGCCGTCTTCCTCGGCCGCGTCCGTGCTGTCAACCAGCCACACTGGCTCGGTCACATTCGGCCGCATCGATTCGACGCGCCACACACGCAGCTGCAGCACAGAGGCGAGCGCGCCTGGAGGCAGGTTCGCCGGAATCTGCAGGTCTGCCGTCTTCGAACCGGTGCGTGGACCAAGCACGACTTGCGCGCCCGAGCTCGCCAGCCGAGCGGCGAGATCCGCAGGCACGACCGGCAACGGCGGCACGACGATAAGGCGATAGCCGTCGAGCGACGCATCGACAGGCACGATATCGACATCCAACCCGAGCGCGCGCAGTGCCGAGTAGTACTCGAATGCGAAGCGCGGATAGTGAAAGTCCGCACCCTGCGGATGAATCTCGAAGAGCCACTTCGCTTCGTAGTCGTAGACGAGCGCGACCTTCGAGCGAATCGTGGCATTGGCGTCGGCGTTCGCGGCGAGCACCGCTCGAATCTCGTCGACGACCTGCGCGGCTTCATTGCCGCCGATGTCGAGCCGGTTATCGGGCGTATTCAGGCCGGCGTGCATCTGCTCCTGCGCAAACGGCGCCTGGCGCCAGCGGAAATACGACACACAACCCGCGCCGTGCGCGAACGCCTCCCAACTCCACAGTCGGACCATGCCGGGCAGCGGCGCCGGATTCCACTGCGCCCAATTCACCGGACCGGGCTGCTGCTCCATCACCCAGAACGGCAGCTTCGACATGCCGCGGTACACGTCATGATTGAACGACGCAAAGTCGGGATGCCCGCTGCGCAACCAGCGCGCCTTCACGTCCGGCGCAAACCACTGCTCTTCAAGCGCGCCGAGCGGATAGCTGTCCCACGCCGCGACATCGAGATCGGCCGCCACCTTGTAGTGATCGAACTCGGTAAAGAGCTGCATGAAGTTGTGCGCGACCGGCCGCCCCGGCGAATGCGCGCGGATGATCTCGACCTGCATGCGGTTGTAGCGCGCCACTTCGTCGGAGGCGAAGCGCCGGTAATCGAGCCGATGCGACGGATGCGCTTCGGTAACGGTCGCTACCGGCGCGTCGATCTCGTCGAAGCTGCGGTATTCCATGCTCCAGAACACCGTGCCCCACGCACGGTTCAGCGCATCGATGGTTTGATAGCGCGCCTTGAGCCAGTCGCGAAAACGCCCCACTGCCGCCGGCGAATAGCTGACCACCGTGTGATGGCAACCGAATTCGTTATCGGTCTGCCAGTACGCGACAGCCGGATGCTTGCCGTAACGCTCGGCGACTGCCGTGCAGATCCTCTGCGAGGCAGCGAAATACGACGGCGACGAAAAATCGTAATGACGGCGTGAACCGAAGGCGCGTGGACGGCCATCCGCACCGATCGGCAGAATGTCCGGATGACGGTCGATCAGCCACTTGGGCGGCGTCGCCGTCGGCGTGCACATGACGACCTGCAAACCGGCCGCGCCGAGTACGTCGATCGCGCGATCCAGCCAGCCCCAGTCATATTCGCCTGGCGTTGGCTCCATCCGGCTCCACGCAAATTCGGCGATTCGCACCTGCTCGATGCCGAGTGCTTTCATCCGGCGAGCGTCGTCTTCCCACATCGACTCCGGCCAGTGTTCCGGGTAATAACAGACTCCAAGGCGCATCCGAATGTCCTCTATGCGTAGTGTTCGACGGATTCGAGCGAAGCAGCGGCAAAGCCGTCTTCGGTAAACAAATGGCAAGCGCGGCTGGGGACACGCAAGCTCGCACGGTCGCCGGGCGCGAGACGTGTGTCGCCCGGCGCCTTGGCGATCAGCGCGGCGCCGCCGGGCTGATCGAGGTGGACATAGCTGTGCTCGCCGAGTTGTTCGACGAGGGACACGGTGCGAGTCAGCACGGCGTCCTGCGCGTTTTCAGCAGTTGCCGCGCCGATGAATTCCAGGTGTTCCGGACGCACGCCGAGCGTGACGGGTTGCGACGCCTGGAGTCCATCGCCGTTGACGGGCACGCGCACGTTTTCATCTGTGTGATTGAGCGTGACGATCACGCCATGCAGATCGACCGACGTCACCCGCCCCGGCAAAAAGTTCATGCGCGGCGAACCGATGAACCCCGCGACGAAGCGGCTCCTCGGACGGTGATACAACTCGAGCGGCGCGCCGATCTGCGCGATGCTGCCGTAGCGCTCAGTGTCCTTGCCCGCGTGCAGCAGCACGATCTTGTCGGCGAGCGTCATCGCTTCGATCTGGTCGTGCGTGACGTACACGACGCTGGCTTTGGCGAATTGCTTGTGCAACCGTGCGATTTCGACGCGGGTCTGGCCGCGCAGCGTCGCATCGAGATTGGAGAGCGGCTCGTCGAACAGAAACACGCCCGGCTCGCGCACGATGGCCCGGCCAATCGCCACGCGCTGCCGCTGGCCGCCGGACAGTGCCTTCGGCCGGCGCTCGAGCAGGGCATCCAGTTGCAGGATGCGCGCGGCTTCCCGCACTTTGCGGTCGATTTCTTCTTTGGGGGTTTTGGCGAGCTTGAGGCCGAAGGCCATGTTCTCGAACACGGTCATATGCGGAAACAGCGCGTAGCTCTGGAACACCATCGCCACGCCGCGCTGCGCCGCCGGTACGTCGTTGACGAGGCGGCCGGCGATCGACAGGTCGCCGTCGGTCACGTCTTCGAGGCCAGCGATCATCCGCAGCAAGGTGGACTTGCCGCAGCCGGACGGACCGAGAAACACGCAGAACTCGTTCTCGCCGATCTCCAGATCCACATCGCGGATCACCAGCGCGCCGTCGCCATACGCCTTCTGCACGCCTCTCAACGAAATGCTCGCCATCGCATCGACTCCGTGATTTAATCGGCTCGACGTCGGAGATTAAGCGCTTAATCAGCAGAGCCGAAAAAAATCGATCGCATGCGATCGCTGGGCCTTGCCTGTCTCCGATATCGTTTTGTCTGTGCGGCAAATGGTGCCGCGCCTTTGGCCGCGATGCAAATGCCGAACAGCCATCCCAAAGATTGAAAAGCCATGCCCACACTCAGCGAAGTTGCGCGTCACGCCGGCGTCACCCCGGCCACGGTATCGAACGTGCTGCGCAATCGCGGCCGGGTCGGCGCGACCACCAGGCAGCGGGTTCTGGACGCCGTCGACGCGCTCGGCTACCGCCCCCATCTGGCCGCCCGCGCGCTCGCCGAAGGCCGTGCGCCGACGCTGGCGTTGATGGTGTCGAGCATTGCCAATCCGTTCTATCCGGAGTTCGCGCTCGCCGTCGAACGCGCGGCGCGCAGCAGCGGCCACTTCGTGATCATCTGCAATACGAACGAAGATCCGCTGACCGGACGGGCGTATCTCGATCAGATCGCCGGCACGCTTTCCGAGGGCGTGCTCGTGACGAATGCGAACCTCGATTTTACGGACCTTCACACGACCGAATCGCGCGGCACGCCCGTGGTGCTATGCATGTGGGAGCGGCCCAATGAGCCGCCGGGGCTGCCGTGCGTCGCGGTCGATTTTCGTCTGGCAGGCGAATTGGCGGGCAGGCATTTACTGGAGCTCGGCCATCGGCGGATTGGCGCGATTGTCGGCAGCAAGGCCTCAGGCATTCACGCGGCCCGCTATGAAGGGTTTGTCGATGCGTTGCGTGCGGCCGGCGCGCCGAAAGGTCGGGTCAAGCATGCGCCCGACACGATACAAGGCGGCTACACCGCGGCGCGCGCGCTCTTGGAAGCCGATCCGACACTTACCGCGATCTTCGCGACCAACGATCTGCCGGCGCTCGGCGCGATGCACGCCGCTGCCGATCTCGGTTTGAACGTGCCGGGCGATCTGTCCGTCATCGGCATTACCGACATTCAACTGGCGCGCGAGTCACGGCCCGCGCTGACGACGGTCGCCGTGCCGACCGTCGAAGTCGCCGGCCTCGCGGTATCGCTGTTGCGCGAGTTGATCGAATCGTCGTATGGGCAAGCGGGTCATCAACCCGCGGCAAGCGTGCCGATGCGGATTTCCTCCGCGCCGAAACTGGTTGTGCGCGCATCGACGGGGGTGCCGCGCCCGAGGTAACGTGGCCGTAACAGCATCGAGGACGTTACGTAGCGAACCCTACCTACCGCCGCTTGCACCTCCCGGGCCACCGCCCGCAAACGCCCGTATCAAGCGGTTCCACGGCAAAAACACCGTTTCGATCAGTCCATCCATGCAGTTGGCACGGTCCCTGCAAACAAGCAGGAAAAGGCCGAGCGCCGGCATGACTCACATGCCGCCTGCGCTCCCCCAACCGGCCTGGCCTTGGCCATAACAAGCATGGATACTCCAATGATTGCCGATCTTCTGCTGGACGCCGATGTCGCTGAACAGACCACCAACGCAGACTCGACTTTCGCGCAGCGCCATCCCCTGCAAATCGCAGTTTGCCTGCGCAAGCTGGTGGCCGGGCAGGACTTCGTGACGGTGGAATTCAATGGCCGCCAAATCGTTACGCAAGTACTCGATGTCGATTCGCGCAATGCTCGCTTTATCTTCGACGCCGGCAGCATGGAGGCGGACAATTACGCGCTTCCGGCTGCGCGCCAGTTGATCTTCCGCAGTTTGCCATGTGGCATTCGCACGGAGTTCATGACGCTTAACGCAAGCCCAATCATGTTCGAAGGGCGCCCGGCTTTCGAAGCCGCATTCCCTTCGCTCCTGTACTACGTTCAACGCCGCGAATTCTTCCGCGTGCAAACGCCCGTGCTGGATCCTTATATCGCTAGCGGGCCGTATGTGGACGGCGGTTCGTTCCGGCTGGAGCTGCAGGATCTGTCATTGGGCGGCGTGGCGTTGAAAACTGCTGACGCGAGCTTCGGCTCACTTGAAAGCGGCACCGTATTGCGCGACGTCACGCTGCAACTCGGCAGCTTCGGGACGCTACGGCTCGATCTGGAAATCGTCGCGCCGCGGCAATTGACTACGTCGAAGGGCGACCGGCGCTTCGTGATCGGCTGCAAGTTCGTGCAGACGCCGGGGCCGGCTGAGCGAACCTTGCAGCGTGTCGTCACCCAGCTCGAAACGAACCGTCAAACGCTCGCGCAGCGCAGGTAAGTTCCTTCAAGCACTCACTGCCTTGGAATCGCATCAGATTCCAAACCGGATCGCTGAACCTCGGCACCTTCATTGAAGTGTCGAAGCCTGTATGAGACCGGGCGCGCCGACAAGCTGGTACGGCGGAATCTGCCGAATCGCGCTTTCGCCAGCGGGAGCGCCTGTGAGCAGATGGACTGCAAGGTCGAACGTCGTCGAGCGGCGCGTAAGCATGAGGCACGTTACTTCGTCCTGCAATGAACGCGTGGCGTGCCAGCAGCGCGGCCGCATGCAGATCCCCTCCCCGACGGGCACCTTGAAAGCTGCCAATGAATCAAGGTTCGGATGCCCGTCTGGCGTACTCGTCGCGACAATCTGAACGAGAGGCCCAGTTAGCGGCACCACGGCCTGCTCAGTAAGCCAATGCGTCTCGAGCTTCATCACCTCGGCTTCGCAATCGCGGTATCTGACCCACAGGATTTCAGGATCGCCGGACAGTCCGGCATCGAACAGATGCTCACGCCAGAAATCGGAAGACTGGCTTGCAAACGAAGGCGCCGCGCTATCCTCCGGAAACGGCTTGCCTAACATCCATCCATAGGGTTCGAAAGCGCCAGCAGTAAGCGGTTGAATGATCAGAGGCGTGGCAGTCGGCATCTCGGTTCAGGCCTTTGATAATCGAAGAAAAATATCACGGGGTGCGACTCAATGAGGTGGCAGCGCTTCGTCGGTGTCTGGAAAGAGCGCGATATCTGGTCCGTTCTCCAAGCTGAACTCTCGCATGACCTTTAGCGCCAGATGCGTGATCGACTCGCATAGCAAACTGTCCGGACTTCGCCGGAAGGATGCGAAAAGCGGGAGTTCCGGGACTCGATGCGTCACTTTCAGCAGTTGCAGATGACCGGACTCCAGTTCACGGGTCACGAAAGCTGTCGGCAGAACCGCAATACCGAAACCGTCGAGCACGAGCCTGATAATCGCAGCGACCGACGACACGCAGTTGATTTGCACGTGCGGCTCGCCGGCGGCTGCAAACAGGCCAGCGACAAACACATGCGGCGACGAATGACGGGCAAAGCTCACAATCGGAAAGCTCGCCAGTTCAGCTTCCGATAGTGCTTCAGCCGACAGATTCAGCGACGGACTCGCCACCCATCGCATCGGCAATGCGCCGAGCGAAACATTTTCCGCGTCAGCACCTGCGACCGCCGTGCTCAAAAAAGCGATATCCACGTTGCCATTAACCAGCTGCACGGACAGATTTGTCGAGGTGTCGCAGGTCAGTTCGATCGTCAAGTTCGGGTATTCGTCCCGCACTCGCCGCAGTAACTCGGGAAGCCACGTATGCACGACCGATTCCATCACGCCGACGCGCAACAACCCGCTCACATGCGAGCGGTCACTTACGCTTGCGAGCATGTCGTTCGTGAGTTTCAGAATCTGCTCGGCGAAGGCCAGCGCTTTGGTCCCCTCCTGTGTCAGCTTGACGTCGCGCGGTCCCCGATCGAATAGACGCACGCCGAATTCCTGCTCGAGCGCAGATATCCGGCTGGAAATTGCGGCCTGTGTCGCATGCAAGCGCTCCGCTGTCAGCCGGAAATTGCGCAGCTTTGCAAGCCATACAAACGTTTCTAGAAAACGGACATTCATCAGACACCTTGACAGTCAACGGACGCACAACCAGGTTCCACGTATTGCGCCCGCGCAAACGGACAGCTTCAGTGCATTGGCAGAGTTTAGCGCCGCAAAATCATGCCCGTGACAACAAAAACTGGCCACCTGGAACAACTTTTTGTTGTGACCGTGGCGGCTCAACGCGTAAGCGTCGGCCTACCGGGTAAGTCCTGGGGGGCAATCAGATTTATCTATCGCCGGTCAATAAAATAAGTCGTTGGACGGAAGAATTTGGCGTTCGAATACTCATTGAACCGAAAACCAAGGAGCCGCCCATGTCACCCTCGTTCAATAAATTGAATCGGACGCTGCAAACGACCGCCGCGGCGCTGCTGCTGAGCGCCGGCAGCGCCAGCTTCGCTGCGGAGCCGGAGGTGGTCCTGATTGGTCATGCCGCGCCGTTGACAGGACAGCTCGCGCATATGGGTAAGGACAGCGAAAACGCGGCCAGGCTTGCAATCGACGAGATCAACGGCCAGCATCCGGTCATCGGCGGCAAGGCGGTCCGTCTGCAACTCGACGCTCAGGACGACGCCGCCGACCCACGCACAGGTACTCAAGTCGCCCAGAAGCTCGTTGACGATGGCGTGGTAGCCGTGGTCGGCGATATCAACTCCGGGGTTTCGATCCCGGCATCAAAGATCTACAGCGAGGCCAGTCTGGTGCAGATCTCGCAAGGCTCGACCAATCCCACCTATACACTGCAAGGCTTCAAAACGACCTTCCGCGTCGTCGCGACCGACGCACTGCAAGGGCCGGCACTGGCTCGCTACGCAATCGACTCAATGCACGCCAGGCGAATTGCAATCGTGGACGACTCAACCGCATACGGCCAAGGTCTCGCGCAAGAATTTGAAAGAGCGGCAAAAGCACGAGGAGCTGTTATCGTGACCCACGAAGCGACGACCGATAAAGCCGTCGACTTCCGAGCGATTCTGACGAAAATCAAAGGTCTGAAACCCGACGCAATCATGTATGGCGGCTCGGACGCAACGGCCGGCCCGCTGGCGAAACAGGCGGCTAACCTCGGCATCACCGCAAAGGTGCTGGGGGGCGATGGTGCCTGCACGGATAACATGACTCAACTTGCCGGCAGCGCAATTGGCAACGTGACGTGTTCAGAAGCCGGACTTGCCTTGTCAAAAATGCCAAAGGGTCAAGACTTTGACAAGCGATACGTGGCGCGCTTCAAAACACCGATAGACGCCTACGCCCCATTCACGTATGACGCCGTCTACGTTATCTATGACGCAATGAAGCGAGCGAATTCGACCGACCGGTCGAAAATTCTCGCAGCGATGCCTGCGACCAGCTATGACGGCGTGATCGGGCACATTGCGTTTGACCCGCACGGCGACCTGCGGGACGCCGCGATTACGATCTATCAGTTTAAGGACAACAAGAAGACCGTGATGGACGTCATCAGAATGTGATCCGGCTGGAAGGGACGGATATTGTGTACATGGCATCAATCAAGACGGCCACCCACTTTGATTTGTGCACGCCGACGTCGGGGCCGAACGCATTTGCCTATGTCAGCCACCACTGAAGACTCTCGCGACAGCAGCTAAACCTGTCGCGAAAGATCACTTAAGTCTTCAATTCGCTTTCAAACGAACCAGGACTTTCCCGAAGTTCCGGCGTTCGACCTTGCGCCGCACCACGCCCGCCAAGCCCCGCCACGTAAGCCCTCCAGCCTTGTCGGCCGCGTCGGCACATCAATTTCCCTCCCAATCGTTTTCTTGACGGGCGTCCATGCGCCTGCTGTACTAAATCAACCAAAGTGATTTAAGCAGTCCACTTCGGACTGCCTCGGAGTCACTTCAGGTTCCAAACCAGGTTGCAAACAGGTGGCAAGCGCGCAGCGTTCGCGTATGCAACCGCCAGCAGTTCACAACGTCGTGGCCAATAACCGGAGGAGCGTCCCATGAATCTGAATTCCCGCAGGCATCCTGTCGCCAGGAAAATCGTGTCGATGTGCGTCGCGGCATCGGCGGTGTGGTGTGCGAGCGCGAGCCAGGCGGCCGACCAGCCTGTCGTCGGCCTCATCACCAAGACCGACACCAATCCGTTCTTCGTGAAGATGAAACAGGGCGCCGAAGCGGCTGCCTCGAAAGACGGCGCCAAGCTGCTCACCGCCGCCGGCAAGTTCGACGGCGACAACGCGAGCCAGGTCACCGCCATCGAAAACATGATGACGGCCGGCGCGAAAGCGATTCTGATCACGCCCAGCGATACCAAAGCAATCGTGCCGAGCATCAAGAAAGCGCGCGCCGCCGGCGTGATGGTGGTCGCGCTCGACACGCCGACCGATCCGCAAGATGCCACCGACGCCCTCTTCGCCACCGACAACTTCAAAGCCGGCGTGCTGATCGGCAAGTACGCGAAAGCAGCCATGAACGGCAAGCCCGCGAAGATCGCCACGCTCGACCTTGCGCCCGGCGTATCGGTTGGCGTGCTGCGTCATAACGGCTTCCTGGAAGGCTTCGGCGTGAAGGACGGCGATCCGTCGATCGTCTGCAGCCAGGACACCCGCGGCGATCAGTCGAAGGGCCAGACGGCGATGGAAAACTGCCTGCAGAAATCACCGGATATCAACGTGGTCTACACGATCAACGAACCGGCCGCGGCGGGTGCGTATCGCGCGCTCAAAGCGGCGGGCAAGGATAAGAGCGTGATGATCGTTTCCATCGACGGCGGCTGCGAAGGCGTACGCAATGTGACGGCCGGCGCGATTGCCGCGACCTCGCAGCAGTATCCGTTGAAGATGGCCGCGCTCGGCGTGACGGCGGGCGTCGACTATGCGAAGACCGGCAAGAAGGTCTCCGGCTATCAGGACACCGGTGTGACGCTGATCACCGACAAGCCGATGTCCGGCGTCGACAGCAAGGATACGAAGTACGGCCTCGACAACTGCTGGGGCAACAAGTAACGCGCATTGATCGGCGGCCCACTCCGATGGGCCGCTGGATTGCTGGATTGCTGGATTGCTGGATTGCCGGCCGCCGGATGGCCGACCCCGGTTTTTGCCGTGTGGCCAGCCCGCCACGTTTATGCATTGAGGACACCTATCATGTCGACCCCTTCCGCGCCCGTGGGCCACTCACGCCCCTTCACCGACCGCTTGCCGTCGCTCGCTGAAATCGGACCGCTGATCGCCCTGCTGCTGGCCTGTGGCTTCTTCATTTCGCAGAGCAACCGGTTCCTGTCGTTCCAGAACCTCTCGCTGATCCTGCAACAGACGATGGTGGTCGCCGTTATCGCCATCGGCCAGACGCTGATCGTGCTGACGGGCGGGATCGATCTGTCGTGCGGGATGGTGATGGCGTTCGGCTCGATCATCATGACCAAATTCGCGGTCACGCTCGGCGTGCCGCCCATTCTCGCGATTCTGTGCGGCGTCGCCGCGAGCACGCTGTTCGGTGCGCTCAACGGCGTGCTGATCACACGCATCAAACTGCCCGCCTTCATCGTCACGCTCGGTACGCTGAACATCGCGTTCGCGCTCACGCAGATCTATTCGAACGCGGAGAGCGTCTCGAATCTGCCGGACGCGATCATGTTCCTCGGCAACACGTTCAAGCTCGGCCCCGCCGACGTCACCTACGGCACCGTCCTCACGCTGCTGATGTACGTGGCGACGTGGTTCGTCTTGCGCGACACCGTGCCCGGCCGGCATCTGTATGCGCTCGGCAATAACCCCGAAGCCGCGCGCCTGATGGGCCTCTCGTCGCAGAAGATTTTGCTCACCGTGTATTCGCTGGCCGGGGCGATCTACGGTATCGCTGCGCTGTTGTCGGTGTCGCGCACCGGCGTCGGCGATCCGCAGGCAGGGCAAACCGAGAACCTCGACAGCATTACGGCGGTGGTGCTGGGCGGCACGAGTCTGTTCGGCGGACGTGGCTCGATTGTCGGCACACTGCTCGGCGCGCTGATCGTCGGCGTGTTTCGTAATGGCCTGACGCTGATCGGTGTCTCTTCGGTCTACCAGGTGTTGATCACCGGCATGCTGGTGATTCTCGCGGTCGCCGCGGACAAACTTTCCCATCGTCGCGGTTGAGCACTCATCGCAATTATCTTGCATGGGACCAGAGTAAGTGCTTTGCATGGGACCAGAGTAACGCGCTGAAGCGCGAACTCTGGTCGACAGCTAAAGCGCCAACTCTGGTCGACACTGGAGCCTGTCATGTCGACACCTACTTCCGCTTCTGCCGTGATGCCTGTTCTGCAGGCACGCGGACTCGTCAAACGCTACGGCAACGTCACGGCGCTCGACGGCTGCGATTTCGAAGTGCTGCCCGGCGAGATTCTTGCCGTGATCGGCGATAACGGCGCGGGCAAGTCGTCGTTGATCAAGGCGCTTTCGGGCGCCACCGTCCCCGATGAAGGCGACATCCTGCTAGACGGCAAGCCGGTCAAATTCCGCAGCCCTTTGGATGCACGCGCTCAAGGCATCGAAACCGTGTATCAGGAACTCGCGGTAGCGCCCGCCATGAGCATCGCCGAAAACCTGTTTCTCGCCCGTGAGCTCGTCAAACCAGGCTGGCGCGGCTCGATCTTCAAGATGATCGACAAGCGCCGCATGCTCGAGGAAGCCACCGCGCACATGAAGGATCTGCAAATCGGCATCCGGTCGATGCGCCAGGCGGTCGAAACCTTATCCGGCGGCCAGCGCCAAGGCGTGGCTGTCGCGCGCAGCGCGGCGTTCGCGCGGCATGTGGTGATTCTCGATGAGCCCACTGCCGCGCTCGGCGTGAAAGAAGGCAACATGGTGCTCGAACTGATCCGCCGCGTGCGCGAGCGCGGGCTGCCGGTGATCCTCATCAGCCATAACATGCCACACGTGTTCGAAGTCGCGGACCGCATTCATATCCAGCGACTCGGCCGCCGCGCAGCGATCGTGAACACCAAAGACATCCACATGTCGGAGGCCGTGGCGATCATGACGGGCGCGAAGACAGCGGACGTCAAGGCGATTGCATGATGCATGCATCCCGCTAAGGGGCACGCGACGATGGAAACTACCGGCACCCGTTCGCCCCTTAAACGCACGGTCGGCTCCAATCAGGTCGGCATGCGGCAGTTCAATGAACGAATCGTCTTGCAGGCGATCCGTTTGCATGGGCCGCTGCCGAAAGCCGACGTGGGCCGTCTCACGCGTCTGTCGATGCAGACGGTGTCGATGATCGTCGATCGTCTGATCGACGACGGCCTGCTCGAGAAGCAGGCGCGCGTGCGCGGCCGCATCGGTCAACCCTCGGTGCCAATCGCGTTGCGGGCCGACGGCGCGTACACCATCGGCATCAAGGTGGGACGCCGCAGTCTCGACGTGCTGGCGATGGATTTCGCAGGCCACGTGGTGTGCCGCGATGTATTCGACTATACCTATCCCGATCCGCGCACGCTATTCCCCGCGCTCGAAAGCAAACTGGCGCGCGTGAATCAGACACTCGGCGCCAAGGCGAACAAAGTGGTTGGCGTGGGCGTGGCGGCGCCGTTGTGGCTCGGCGGCTGGCGCGACTTTCTCGGCGCGCCGCCCGAAGCGCTGGAAGCGTGGCACGAGATCGACTTGCGCAGTCGCATCGCAACGATGACGGGCTTGCCCGTCGAGTTCGCTAAAGACACCACCGCCGCCTGCGCGGCCGAACTCGTCATGGGCCAGGGCCGCGGGATTCACAATTTTCTATACTTGTTCGTCGGGACGTTTATCGGCGGCGGTCTGGTGATCGACGGACGCTTGCATGCCGGACCGCACGACAACGCGGGCGCGGTCGGTTCGATACCGCTGCGGGACGGCAGCGCTCGCAAACCCGCGCGGCAACTGCTGCACGCGGCATCGGGCTTTGTTCTGGAACGGCTGTTGGGCGAAGCGGGCGCGCCGTCCGCCGCCGCGCATGATCATCGCGCGTTGTCGCCTGAACTGTGGCGGCTGACCGAACAATGGCTCGACACCGCTTGCCCTGCCATCGCCAGTGCGTTGACCAATGCGGCTGCCTTGCTCGACCTGGAAGCGGTGGTGATCGACGGTGAACTCGACCGGCAACTGGTCCGCGAAATCATCCGCCGAACCGAGCGTGTGCTCGATCGCTTTGAATGGGAAGGAATGGTGCGTCCGCAACTACTGGAAGGCACCATCGGCGCCGATGCGCGGGCAATGGGCGGTGCGATTCTGCCGCTGTACGCGCATTTCGCGCCCGTGCACGAGCTTTTTCTTAAGCCGGCGACGGACGCGGGATATTAGGTTTCGCTGCTCATTGCACGGCCACCTTCGTCACCGAAGCCGTCTTGGCAGGCGGGTTCTGCAACAACGGTTGCAACACCGGCGCGAGCGTCTTCAGCAACTGCACCGAGAGCGCACTCGTGAAATCGTAATGGGCTGCATACGGCTCATGCACCCAGGCGGTCAGCGTGCCGTAGAAGCGGTCGCCCATCACAAACACGAAGGTTGCGCTGCGGTTCACCTTGCGCGACTCGATCAGGCGCGCGCCTTTGGCCCACACATTGAAGCGCTGATCGCCGGTGCCGGTCTTGCCGTAAATCTCGAGTGTCTGACCATCAGGGAACGTCATCCCCTGCGCGAGACGCTTGGCCGTACCGCCTAATACGACATCACGCAACAGCCCCCTGACAACCCCGGCGATCTCCGGTGACAACTGCTGCTGCGGCGCTACCGTCGCGCGCTGGAAATGCGTTTCGTACGGCGTGTTTTTCGCGAAATCGAGTTGCGTGAGGCTTTCCGTCGGCACCTTGTTGCCGTCGTTGGCAATCACGCCGATCAGTTGCGCGAGCGCAGCCGGCCGGTCGCCGGACGCGCCGATCGCCGCCGCAAACGACGGCGTGAGTGTCGCAAACGGATAGCCGAGCGCCTGCCACGCTTTGCCGATCGCATCGTACGCGCGCAGTTCGACCATCCGTTTGATGCGGCGGTCCTGGGTGGCGTGATAGCGGGTCTTGAAGAGCCACGAATACGTCGACAGACGCACTTCGCGGCTCGCGTTTTGCATCTGGTCGAGCGTCGCATCGGGATGGGTGCGCAGATAGTTGAGAGTCCACAGTTCCAGCGGATGCACGCTCGAGATGTAGCCACGGTCGTTCAGATTGAAGCGGTCGATCGCATACTTGTCGTACAGATTCGCCAGATCCTCATCGTCCGTCACGGAGGCAGCCGGCGTGTTCTTCAACGCGGCACGCATCTTCGCGTTGAACCACGCATTCGATTCGTCCGGTGCCACACTGCGCAACACCGTCGCCACTTTAGGCGGCGATTTGCGCACGCCGAGCAGCAGCAAAGCCAGTTGCTGATCGGGCGTTTTGCCGTGGTACTTCGTGTAGAAACGATTCATGTACACGCGGCTTTCCTGATCTGCGAAACGCGTGAGATACATCTTGCGGATCGCCGGATCGCCCAGCCATTGCGATGACGGCCCGGTGGTCTGCACCATCTCATAGTGGACGATATCGCGCATCAGCCGCACGAACACCAGATTCACCGAATGCTGGAATGCGCGGTGCACGGTGAGAATGCGACTGTTGTCGTCGGAGTCGAAATTGTTGAAGCTCTGCGCGCCGCCGCCCGTATAAAACGTTTCGCCCGGACTCGCCGAGTATTTGCGTTCCACGGCCGCATCAAGCATGGCTTGCAGCGAGCGGTCCGAGGTATGCACCAGATAGTCGAGCGCCCAGCGCGTGAGCTGATCATTCGGATCGGGCTTCACGGCTTTCAGCTCCGCTGTGCTCAGCGGGGCATAACGCGTATGCAGGTCGGAAACGATCTGCAAATACGTCACCACGGTACGCATTTTCGCGGTCGAACCGAGATTCAGCCGGGCGCCGGAGTTGATGTCGAATGGCTGGTTGACGCTATCGGTTTGCACCCGCACGAGGTTCGCGCCGTCGCGCCGTTCGAACAGCGTGAAGCTATAGGCGATTTTCGACGGGTCGTCGGAAGCGCGCAGCATTTCATAGCCGACGATCCCGGCGGCTTTCGCGCCGTCGCGCGTCGCGGCGGCGGCGAGGCGTTCACTCACGGCCTGCTGCACGGCGTTGTTGAGCGTGCCTGTCGCCTGCAAGTCGAGCCGGTCGAGTTCATAGAAACTCGGAATGCCGAGCGCCGTCAACAGATGCGAGCGCATCGACGTCACGGCCTTGCGCGACACGAACGAGTCCGCGTTCTGCGTATCGTTCGGTCCGTGGCGCAGATCCACTTGCGCGGACAGCGCGGCATCACGCAGCGCAATCGGTATGACACCACCGTTCGCCAGCAACCGTATATAGCTATCCGTCAGACGTTCGAGTTCGGCATAGCCGTGACGCAGGAAATACGACGGCGCGCGCTGCGCGATCATCAGCGAAAGTACCTGGCGAAACGCGACGCTCTGCTCGGCAAGATTCTCTTCTGTCGACGGTGCTTTGAGAATGCGGTTGACGTCGTTGAAATCGCAACCGTACCAGGCGGCCAGACCGTCGCCAATCCCGTTGATTTCGCCGATACCCGGTTGCGCGGCCAGTGGCACCGAGTTGAGATAGTGGACGACGATCTGCTGGCGCGCGGGCATGGTCTGCGGGCCATTCAGATAAGCGCGTACCGAGGCCGATGCGATTTGCCGCAATTTCTCCGGCGGCGTTGCCGTGCGCCCCCCCGCGGAGTGGCGGAACTTCTCGATTTGCGTAGCAAGCGTGCTGCCGCCCGGCGTCGCCTGATGCCGGTCGAACACGCGCGCGCCCTGGTCGACTAGCGCGCGGCTAAAGCGCCCCCAGTCGATCGCCGGATTGCGGTTCGGCTGATCCGGATCGAGCAGATAGCGGTCTTCGATAAACAGCAGCGAATTGACGACAAGCGGCGGGACCGAATCGAAGCTGTCATAAACGCGGCCCGGAAACTGTGCACCAAAGAGCGGCGTGCCGGTACCGTCGAAGAGTTGCAGCCCCGCCTGATCTTTTTCGGCGTAGGGAATAAATAGACCGTTATCGGCCAGCGACAGCATCCGCTCGGAATCACGCGACTGTGCGCTGATTTCAAACCCGCGTTGCAGCAATCGCTGCTGGAACGACGGCAGCAACGCGTAGCCGAGGCGGCTGTCGTAGGGGCCTTTGTCTGACTGAGGGAATCGGATGGAATGACTTGGACCGTCGTCGACGGAAAAACCCACGTCGCGTGTAAGTTCGGAGAGATAGCGTGCCTGCAGTCGAGACGTTTCGATCTCGACCTGGATAAAGCGGGCCGCCAAAGCCAGCGCGAGCAGAAATGCCGCTACCAGGCCCCATTTGAGCCACTTCCTTACGGACGCCGTGCCTGTCGCGCGAAGCGGTAACCGAACCAGTGGCCGATTCATGGCTGCTCTCCCCGAGCGTGCGCCATGCTCTTGATTCTGGCGCACCTTCAATCAAGTGTAGCGCGGAAAACGAGCATGCATTCGGTTCGGATTTACCCGAGAGTGTCGTCGCCGCAACACCCCTTCGCAAGACATGGCGGCGCGCCGCTTGGCGTGAGATATTGAACGTCTGTCTTGAGTCGAAAAACCGCTGTTTCAAGCGGTTTTTTGCTTCTGCATCACCTGATCCACGACCTGCCCCGATTTTCGTCCTCGCAACAACTCGATGAATTGCTCGGCCGGCGGCGACAGCACGCCGCCTTTGCGCGTCACAATGCCGAAGGTTTGCGAAGGCGACTTCAGTTTGACCGGCACGAAGCGCAACATTTTCTGCCGCACGAACAACTCCGCGATCGCGGTCGGTAAGAGTGACGCCAGATCGGCACTGCTTTGCAGTAACGCGACTGTCACAAAGGTGGAAGCGGTCGAGATCGGGTTGTCCGGCATGTCGAGTCCAGCCAGATCCATCTCCCGTTCGAGTAACGCGTGCAACGGCATATGCGAGGGATACATCACCCAGCGGTGGCCTGCCAGGTCACGCAGTTTCAATTCCTTCCTGGGCAATGGCGGATGGCCATAACCCACCACCACGGATAACGGCTCGTCTCCGAGCGGACGATAGTGATATTTCGACGGATCGGCGGCGACTGCCGCACGGCCGATCACCAGATCGAGCCGGCCTTCGTCGAGTTGCAGCAGCATGCGCGCGCTCGTGTCTTCCACCACTTCGATCGATAGTCCTGGATGCCCGGCATGCAGATCATTCAGTGCCGGCACGACACACTCGGGAATCGCGCCCATGATCGCCCCGATCGCGAGACGCCCGCCACGCCCCGAACGGATCTCGGCGACGTCCTGGCATAACGCGGTGAGATCCGTCGCCAGGAGCCGCGCGTAGCGGATCACGCAGTGGCCGAGCTCGTTCGGAATCATGCCGCTCTTTGAGCGCTCGAAGAGCGGCGCCTCGAACATCGACTCCAGTTCCTGTAACGCCTTGCTGGCGGCCGACTGCGTCATCGACATCGCGCCGGCTGCTTTGTGCAGCGACGTGTGGTCGTCGAGCGCGATCAGCAATTGCAGTTGCTTCATGCGCAGTCTCGACAGCAGAACGTTCAGGGTGTCTTTCATGGCATGCCTGGAAGCTGCGGGGTGAGTCGCAAAAGCGATCACAAGATGGAAACAATTCAATATACCCGCCACGCACGCGGCCGTATAGTCAACGGCGGAGACATTCAAAAACCCACGCCTAATCACCGCATCACGTCATCACCTCACCTCAGCACAACGCCCATCACCATGCCCCAAACACACAACCCTGCTCCCTTGCGCGGCGTGTTCCCCGTCGCACCGACCATCTTCGACGAGGCCGGCCGTCTCGACCTGGAAGGCCAGAAACGCTGCATCGATTTCATGATCGACGCGGGTTCCAACGGCCTGTGCATTCTGGCGAACTTCTCCGAGCAGTTCGCGCTGTCCGACGACGAGCGCAACACGCTGATGCACCTGGTGCTCGAACACGTCGCCGGCCGCGTGCCGGTGATCGTCACGACCACGCATTTCAGCTCGCGCCTGTGCGCTGAACGCAGCCGCAGCGCGCAGGCTGCAGGCGCCGCGATGGTGATGATCATGCCGCCCTATCACGGCGCAACGATCCGCATTGGCGAGCGCGGCATCCATGAGTTCTATCGCACGGTGTCCGATGCAATCGGGATTCCGATCATGATCCAGGACGCGCCGGTCAGCGGCACGGCCTTGTCCGCGCCGTTTCTCGCGCGCATGGCGCGTGAACTGCAGAACGTGTCGTACTTCAAGATCGAAGTGCCGCAGGCGGCGAACAAGCTGCGCGAGCTGATCGAACTGGGCGGCGACGCCGTCGTGGGTCCATGGGATGGAGAAGAAGCGATCACGCTGATGGCCGATCTCGATGCGGGCGCAACCGGTTCGATGACCGGCGGCGGCTACGCGGACGGCATCCGCTTGATCTTCGACGCCTATGCGGCCGGCGACACCGAAGCGGCCGCCGCCCACTATCAGGAATGGCTGCCGCTCATCAACTACGAGAACCGCCAGGGCGGCCTCGCGTCGTGCAAGGCTTTGATGAAAGAAGGCGGGGTGATTCGATCGGACGCGGTGCGCCATCCGTTGCCGCCGATGCATCCGGCCACGCGCGCGGGCTTGCTGAAAGTCGCGCGGCGGCTCGATCCGTTGGTGTTGCGGTGGGGCGTTTGAGTTCGACCGGCCGCTTATCAGATGAGACGAGGCTGGCAAGGCCGGCATTCGCTACGCGTGGATACCGGCCTTCTGTTTAACCGCCCCGAAGTGCAAGCATTGTCAGATGGCTGGACGTGAGCGCAACATTCCCGCTACCCTTAAGCCTATGCAAAGCTTTTATGAAGCCACTGTCGCCCGCTCTCCCGGGCACTCGTCCGCTTACGCGCCGCTAACTGGCCGGCGCAGCGTCAACGTCTGCATCATTGGCGGCGGCCTCGCGGGTTTGTCCACGGCCTTGGGACTCGCCGAACGGGGCGTCGCCGACGTCGCCGTGCTCGAAGCCGAGCAGGTGGGCTTCGGCGCCTCCGGCCGCAACGGCGGCTTCGTGTTCGGCGGCTACAGCCTCGATTGCGCGGATCTGCTGAAAACCCTCGGGCCGGCCCGCGCGCGCGAACTCTATGCGCTGACCACCGACGCCGTCGATCTGATGAGGAAGCGTATCCAGCGCTACCGCATCGATTGCGATGTAACCGACGCCGGCGTGATCCTCGCCAACTGGTTCGACGAACCGGCAAGGCTCGACACGCAGCGGCGCTTGATGCGAGATTCGTTCGGTGTCGAATGGGAACCCGTGGCGGCCGCGGCGCTCGCTTCACAATTGAAGACGAGCCGTTATCACGGCGGCCTGTTCGAGCGCAACGCGTTCCACTTTCATCCGCTGAAATATGTGCTCGGCGTCGCTGGCGCCGCGGCCAACGCGGGCGTGCAGATTCATGAGAAGTCGCCCGTCGTGCGCCTGCAGCCTGAAGGCTCCGGTTTCGTGGTGCATACGCCGCACGGCGCGCTCGAGGCACACCACGTGGTGATGGCCGGCGGCGGCTATGCGCACAACGTCTATGCGCGGGTCGAGCGCGCGGTGCTGCCGATCGCCACCTACGTGATGGCCACCGAACCGCTCGGCGCACGCCTGAAAGACGCGATGGACACCCGCGCCGCGGTCTACGACACCCGCTTCGCCTTCGACTATTACCGCCCGCTGCCCGACACGCGCATCCTGTGGGGCGGCCGCATCTCGGTGCGCGACCGCGCCCCCGATATCATCGCGCGGTTATTGCGGCGTGATCTGCTGAAGGTCTATCCGCAACTGCACGACGTGCGTATCGAGTACGCCTGGGGCGGCCTGATGAGCTACGCGCGGCACAAGATGCCGCAAATCGGCCGCAGCACGGACGGCGTCTGGTACGCGGTCGGCTTCGGCGGCCACGGCATGGCGCCGACCACCGTCTCCGGCGAATTGCTGGCGGCGGCCATCTCCGGCGAACGGCCGGTGCCCGACGCGTTCGCGGCCTTCGGCCTGACGCCCACCTATGGCGCGCTCGGTCTCGCAGCCGCGCAACTCACCTACACCGCCATGCAGACACGCGATGCACTGGCCGCCCGGCGCACCTCGACCCGGTCGACGCCGTGACTCTATTCAGTACGCAGTTCGATACGCGATTCAATACGCGGCCGCTTATGCCCAAGACCCGCTCCAGAGGCCAGTTTCGCCATGCTAGAATGCGCCGTCACTGCCGCTCGAATACACAATGAAAAAGGGAAGCAAGGCCGCCGAGCCTGATACCAACGGCATCGCGTCCGGCGCCCCGCGTGCCGACGCCCGACGCAAGTACGATCCCGAACAGACGAAGCGCAACATTCTCGACGTCGCGACCCAGGAGTTCTCCGCGATGGGGTTGACCGGTGCGCGCGTCGACGCGATCGCGGAGCGCACGAACACCACCAAGCGCATGCTGTACTACTACTTCGGCAGCAAGGAAGGGTTGTACCAGGCCGTGCTGGAAAAAGTGTACGGCGACATTCGCGCGCTCGAACAGGATCTGCACGTCAGCGAACTCGATCCGGTCGAGGGCATGCGCGCGCTGGTCGAGTTCACGTTCGACTATCACGACCGCCAGCGCGACTTCGTACGCCTCGTGACGATTGAGAACATTCACGGCGCGAAGTACGTCGAGCAGGTGAAGAGCTTCAAAGGCCGCAACGTCACCGTCATTCATACGATCGAAGATCTGCTCTCGCGCGGCATCGCGGCGGGACTGTTCCGCAGCGACGTCGACGCGATCGACCTGCACCTGATGATCAGCTCGCTGTGCTTTCACCGCGTCGGCAATCGCCATACCTTCGGTACGGCGTTCGGCCGCGATCCGTCGCACCCGCGCCTGCGTGCGCGTCATCGTGCAATGATCGTCGACGCCGTGCTGCGTTTCGTGCGCAAGGAAGACTGAAGCACATCTGAAACGAAAGAAGGGGGACGCGGCCTCGCCACGTCCCCCTTCTCTATTCCATCAGGCTATTCGATCGCGCTATTCCATCAAGCCGTGCGGCTCAATCCACCAGCACGATCCGCTTGATATCGCCGACGATAAAGATGTACGACAGCGCGCCGATCAACGCGATCGCGCCGATGAACACCAGCGCACCGACAAACGAGCCGGTTGCCGCGACAATGAAACCCACCACCAGCGGCGTCACGATGCCGGCAAGATTGGCGGCGAAGTTGAAGATGCCGCCTGTCACGCCGAGCAGGCCATCGGGCGCAATATCCGACACCAGCGTCCAGCCCAGCGCCGCCATCCCCTGCGCGAAAAACGCCACCGACAGAATCACGATCACCACCACGTTGCTCTCGACATAGTTGGCGAGAATGATCGTCGACGCGAGCAGCAGGCCGGCGATGATCGGCAGCTTGCGCGCCACGTTCGGCGACTTGCCGCGCCGCAGCAGCCAATCGGAGAAGACGCCGCCGAACATCACGCCGATCGACGCGGCAATGAACGGCATGATCGCGAAGAAGCCGATCTTCAGCCATGCCATATGGCGTTCGGTGGCGAGATACGTGGGGAACCAGGTGAGGAAGAACACCAGCGTCGAGTTACCGGCGAACTGGCCGAGGCAGATGCCGGTCAACTGACGATGCTTGAGCAGACGTCCGATAGTGCGCCATTCGAAGCCGCTCTTTCCGGCTGCAGCCGCTGCCGCCGGTGCGCCGGAAAGACCGGTGTCCTTCTTCCGGTGCGTCAGACCGCCGCCTGCTTCGATATAGTCGAGCTCCGCCTGATTGGCGGACGGATGATCTTGCGGCTCGCGATAGAACATCCACCAGATCACGCCGAACACGAGGCCCACGCCGCCCACCGCGTAGAACAGCGAACGCCAGCCGAACGCGCCCATCAGCATGAACAGGAACGGGCTGAAAAACGCGAGGCCGATATATTCGCCGACCGTGTAGGTGCCGGTCGCCATCGCGCGTTCGCTCTGCGGAAACCATGTGGCAACCACGCGGCTATTGGTCGGAAAGCACGGCGCTTCCGACACGCCGAGGCCGAGCCGGAACACGAACAATGCGCCGATGCCATGCACGAGCCCTTGCGCCAGCGTGCACAGCGACCAGAACGTCATCGACAGGAAATACGTGAGCTTGCTGCCGAAGCGGTCGAGAAAGAGGCCGCCCGGAATCTGCGAGGCCACGTAGCTCCACGAGAACACGGAGAACAGCAGCCCCATGAGCGCGGCGTTGATGCCGAGCTCCTTGGTCAGTTGCGGCGCCGCGATGCCGAGCACCGTGCGGTCCAGATAGTTGATCATCGTGCCGACCGCTAGCAGCGAGAGAATCTGGTAACGGGCTTTCGAGCGGCGCGCGGTGCTTGCCGTGGCAGCCGTTTCGCGTGTCGCGTCGGCGGGCGTGGATTGAATCGGTTGTGGCATATCGTTTCTGTCTCCTCGGTCGGGTTACGTACCGGATGTGTATGGCTTATGCACTACTGCTGCTGGCCTGACGTTGCAACAAGGACTGGAAATGCGTGTAAACGCGCTCGGCGTCGGGTTCCAGGCCCGTGAAGATCCGCATCGCGTCGACCGCCTGATACACCGCCATGCCGCCGCCGCTCAGCGTGCGGCAGCCGAGCGCTTCGGCGGCCTGCAACAGCGCGGTGCGGATCGGGAAATAGACGATGTCCGCTACCCACAAATCGCGGTGCAGCAATTCGACCGGCAACGGCAAGCCCGGCAATTTCGCCATGCCGGTGGGTGTTGCGTGAATCAGGCCGTTAGCGGCGGCGAGCGATTCGGCCAGCGAGCTGCCCGCACTGACGGTGGATGCGGGGAAACGCTTCTGCAATTCCACGGCGAGCGATGCGGCGCGCGCGGCGTCCACGTCGAATAGGGTGAGCGTTTGCGCGCCCATTGTCAGCGCAGCATGCGCGACCGCTGCGCCCGCGCCGCCCGCGCCCAGTTGCACGACGCGTTCCAGCGAAACATCCGGCAAGCCGCGTTGAAACGCGCGGGCGAAACCCGACCAATCGGTGTTGTGGCCGATCCGTTTGCCGTCCTTGAACAGAACCGTGTTGACCGCGCCGAGTGCGCGCGCGTCGTCGGAGAGTTCGTCGAGCAGCGGAATCACGGCCTGCTTGCACGGGTACGTAATGTTCAGTCCGTTGTAGCCCATGCGTTCAGCGGCGACGAGCAAATCGGAGAGCGCTGTGACGTCCAGCTTCAACGCGTCCAGATCGATGCGCCGATACACGTAATGCAGGCCAAGCTTGCTGCCTTCTTCCTCGTGCATCGCGGGGGTGAGCGATCCGCCGATGCCCGAACCGATCAGACCGACGAGAAACGATTGCGGGCTCGCTTGAGCGTTCGCTTGTGTGTTCGCTTGTGTGTTCATTTAGCCGCCCTATTCTTAAGGATGACCGCCATCCGCTCCAGAGCGAGCACATAACCCTGCGTACCGCAGCCGATGATGATCGCCTCGGCCACCGCCGACACGTACGAGTGATGCCGGAACGCTTCGCGGCGATGCACGTTTGAAATATGCACCTCGATGACGGGTTTTTCGATCGCAGTGAGCGCGTCGGCAATCGCCACCGAGGTATGCGTGTAAGCCGCCGGATTGATCACGATGCCGTCGACCTTGGTGCGTGCCGCATGCAGCCAGTCGATGAGTTGGTGTTCTGCATTCGACTGACAGAAGTCGATCGACAGATCCAGCCGCTCGCCCGCGTCACGGCAAAGTTGCGCGACGTCGTCGAGTGTTTCCGAGCCATAAATGGCCGGCTCACGCGTGCCGAGCAGGTTGAGATTCGGTCCGTTGAGGACCAGCACTGATGCAAAACTCATGACGACCACTCCTGCAAAAGTAAGGCATAAAGCGGACCACGGCACGCGCCGCGGCTCTACAACATGAGCGCAGTGTGCGCGCATTGGCCGCAATCGTCATTCGGGGTTTATACGAATTTGTACCATCTAGTTAGTTTGTATAAACTGTCGAAAAATTGCGTTATTGCGGGTGCTTCCGGCCTGCGCCCAGTTGGTTACAGGTAACTAGCTAGACCATTTTTCGCATTGCAACATGGTGGACCGCAAGCCATGCGAACGCGGCACAGCAACCGCATGGCACCGTCCCAACAGCCGTTTCATTGTTTTTGCAGGAGCCGTTCATGCAACGTTCGATTGCCACCGTGTCGATCAGCGGGACCCTCGTCGAAAAGCTGACCGCAATCCAGGCGGCGGGCTTTGAAGGCGTCGAGATCTTCGAGAACGATCTGCTGTATTTCGACGGCTCGCCCGCCGATGTGCGGCGCATCGCCGGGGATCTCGGGCTGAAGATCATGCTGTTCCAGCCGTTCCGCGATTTCGACGGGGTGAGCCCGGAGCGCCTCGAGCGCAATCTGGATCGGGCGAAGCGCAAGTTCGACGTAATGCACGAACTGGGTACGGATCGGATTCTGGTGTGCAGCAACGTCTCGCCCGACACCATCGGCGACGATTCGCTGATGACCGACCAGCTGGGCGCGCTGGCCCGTGCGGCCGAAGCAGCCGGCGTGATCGCCGGTTATGAGGCGCTCGCGTGGGGCAAGCATGTGAAGACCTACCGCCATGCCTGGAAGCTCGTCAACGCGGTGAATCACCCGAATCTCGGGCTCGTGCTCGACAGCTTTCATACGCTGTCGCTCAACGATACGGTGGACGCGATTGCCGATATTCCGGGCGACCGCATCGCCTTCGTGCAAATCGCCGATGCGCCGAAGCTCGCCATGGATGTGCTCGAATGGAGCCGCCACTACCGCTGCTTTCCCGGTCAGGGCGATTTCGATCTGGCCGGCTTCACCGCGCAGGTCGTGAAAACCGGCTACGCAGGGCCGCTTTCGCTCGAAATTTTCAACGACGGTTTTCGCGCCGCACCGACCGCCATCACCGCGGCGGACGGCCATCGCTCGCTGCTGTTCCTCGAGGAACAGACTCGCGCGCTGCTTGAATCCACCCGGCAGCCGGTCGGCGAGCTCTATCAGTCGCCCGCCGCGCCTGCGCACGTCGGCTACCAGTTTCTCGAGTTCGCGGTCGATCACACCACCCGCGCTCATCTCGTCGACTGGCTCGGCAAGTTGCGCTTTCGCCAGGCCGGCCAGCATCGTTCGAAAGATGTGACGTTATTTCAGCACGGCGCGGCGTCGATCGTGCTGAACGCCGAACCGGATTCGTTCGCCAACGCCTTCTTCCAGCAGCATGGTTTGTCGCTGTGCGCATCGGCGTTTCGAGTGGACGACGCCAATCAGGCGTTCGAGCGCGCCGCCGGGTTCGGCTACGCGCCGTTCTCCGGCCAGATCGGGCCGAACGAACGCGTGCTGCCCGCCGTGCAGGCGCCCGACGGCAGCCTGAACTATTTCGTCGACGAGACGCCGGACCAGCCCACCCTGTTCGAGGCCGATTTCGTGCTCACGGACGTCAACGGTCCGACTGAAGTGGGGCCGCTCGCGCGCATCGACCACGTCTGCCTGTCCGTGCCGGCGCCTTCACTGGATACGTGGGTGTTGTTTCTGCGGACCGCGTTCGGCTTCCAGGCCGAGCCAAGCGTGCTGGTGCCCGACCCGTACGGGCTGGTGCGCAGCCGCGCGCTGCGCAGTCGTGACGGTTCGGTGCGCATCGCACTGAACGCGTCGGTGGACCATCACACGGCGGTGGCCGAGGCATTGCACACCTACCACGGCTCGGGCCTGAATCACGTCGCGTTGAGCACCGGCGACATTTTCAGCGCGATTCCCGAATTCGTCGCCGACGGTTTGCCGGTTCTGCGCATCCCGCGCAATTACTACGACGATCTCGCCGCCCGCTATGCGCTGCCGGACGAGACGCTCGAGGCGATGCGCGCACACAACATCCTGTACGACCGGGACGAGCGCGGTGGCGAGTTCTTCCACGCTTACACCGAACAACTGGATCAGCGCTTTTTCCTGGAAATTGTCGAACGGCGCGGCGGCTACGACGGCTATGGCGCAGCCAATGCGGCTGTGCGGCTCGCGGCGCAGGCTCAGCGCCGTAAATAGGCGTTCGGCTGACAACGCAGGCGGGCTGTGGGCTGTGGGCTGTGGGCTGTGGGCTGTGGGCTGTGGTTTGCAGCCTACCGTCTGCGAATTCAGGCGGATCGGGCACAGCCCGTGCTTCATCGGCTTAGCGGACGCCGCACCGATATAATGGCGGTTGATCCGCGGCCCGGTGCCGCGCGCACTCTGCCCCATGCGGGCGCCGCGCGAACCGTCGGCCGAATGAAACGCCAGGAGAGATATGAAGAAGTTTGCCGTAGTCCTGTCAGTTCCCCTGCTTCTCAGCGCTTGCGCGTACTTCCAGAAGAACCCGGATGCCGGCGAGCCCGTCACGGACACCACCACGCAGCGCTCGGTCAACGATGTAGTCGCCTGCCTGACACAAGTGGCGACCAGCCACAACGCCGCGTTCAAATCGACCGAAATCCCGCAAGGCCAGATGCTCGACTTCGGCGATTCGAATATCGTCAAGGTGCGCAGCGACAACGGCGCGACCACCTACCGCTTCTACGCGGGCAAACGCCACGTGAGCAATCTGTGGATTGAATCAGCGAGCAAAACTTGCGCGCCGTAAGGTAAGCAAAGGTAATAATCGGCCAAGTGTAACGATCGGTAACTTGTTCCGGCGCAATCATAGTGTCACGGTGTTACATCACAATGGTGTCTTAAGAATCGTTTAAGACTTCATCCGCATGATCCACCCGACAGACACTATCCCGCACAAGGTGCGCTCCATGAACCAGCCCGATCACAACACGAACGAGACGACGGCACCGGCGAAGCGGCCCACAATTCTGCGCCGCCTGCTGAGCCATCACGAACTGGCGACACTGCTGTTGTTGCTGCACGCGCCGATCGACGCGTCCGCGAAACCCGAGATTCCGCAGCTTCACGAAGCCGGCTTGATCGAAACGGTCTCCGGCGACGCAGGCGCCTCGCATATCCGTCTGACGCCTGAAGGCAATGCAGTGCTGCGCGGGCTTGGCGTGAAGTAAGGCGAGTTTTACGTTTTCATTACGCCTGCCATACGGCGTACCCCGCTTCGCGCAGTCCAATCGCCAATTCCACTTCCATATCCTGTGCGCCGCGGTAAGGCATTGGATTGAACACTTCATACAATTCGGGCAAGAGGCGCAGGCCGTAATCGCGCACATAGCGATTCGCCTGAATGCCGGCTTTGTGCCGGTCGAATCTCAGATCCGGATCCAGTCCCGTCATTCCCACGTACACGCAAGGCTTGTCGAACCGGTAATCCGGATTCGCGCGGCGAAAGCGCGCCTCGTTCCAGACGGTGTCGTCCAGCGCGACGACGTAGACGTAGTAATGATGCTTGCGACGAACCATGTGTGCCGCGGCTCAGCTTCGCGAGGTTCCGTGCAGCAGCATCCGGTACTCGGTCGGCGTGATGCCAACGGTCGCCTTGAATTGGCGCGTAAAGGCGCTGTGGTCGGTGTAGCCGCAGAGCGCGGCGACGTCGGTGACCTTGTCGTGCGAAACCAGCAGCGCGGTGGCGGCGTCCAGCCGCGTTTTCAGCAACACCTGGCGCGGCGTCAAATGAAACACTTTGTGAAAGTAGCGCTCCAGTTGCGCTACCGACATATCCGCCATTGCCGCAAGCTGTTTCAGATTTAACGGCTGCACGTAGTTTTCCTGAATGGACTGCACCACCGCGGCCAGCCGGCTGTAAGCGGGATGACTGCTTTCGTCCGCTTTCAGGTCGCGGGAGATGCCGGCGAGGCCGACCACCTTGCCCGCCGGATCGCGCAACGGCTGCTTGCAGGTCAGGCACCAACCCGGCTGGCGGCCGGGATACAGGTGCAATTCCAGCTGATCGATCATCTGGCTGCCGACGTTGATGATCGCTTTGTCCTGTGCGGTGTAGATTCGACCGAAGCGGCGCGGGAAGACGTCCTCGGCGGTCTTGCCGAGCAAGGCGGCCTTTTCCTTGAAACCACAGCGCGAAGCCAGCGTGCGATTGACCAGCGCGTACCGAGCGTGCGCGTCCTTGACGAAGAACACGACGTCCGGCATCGCGTCGAACACGGGCTCGAGCAAAGTGAAATGCGACAGCATGCCGGACAGCGTTGCGTCGTCCGGTTCGAGCGGATGAGCCAGCGTGTTCATCGTGCGGGTTCCGTGGTCGGTGCGGTTTTGCGTTGGTGCGGTGGTCGTGCGATGTCGGTGCGCTCTCGCCGGTGCATTCGCGGGTGCTTTTGCTCCTGCATTTGCCGGCACGTTCATCATGCGCGCAGCTATGCGGTCGGGCGTTTGCGGGCGCTCGCTTGCGCTCGATTATAGGACCACGCGGCTGGGGACAATATCCAGCGGCCGCATGGATGCTGGTGTCATTCAGCCGGCGGTGGCTCCCCGCCCGCCGCCATCAACGTACCGATTTGCGCCGGACTGAACGGCGGGCGCGGAGCAGCGGCTTCCCAGCCGAAATACAGCCCAGCCGCGGCGCCGCAGATTCGTCCCTGGCATGCGCCCATCCCGCAGCGGGTATGCAGCTTGGCCTCGCGCCAATCCGGATAGACGCGCACCTCGCCGAGGCTGACGTCTTCGCAACGGCAGAGCAGCGTGGCGTCGTCGGGTGGCGTGCGCGCGGCGGCTTGCAGGGCAAACGCCGCTTCGACGCGCTTGCCGAAACGGCGCCATCGGGCTCGTTGCGCATGCAGTGCGGTGCGGTTTGCCGAGGTACGGCTTGCCGGGGCGCCGCTCGCGGAGAGCCCGGCGATCTCGCCTTCCACACCCGCCAGTTCCGCACCGCCGACGCCCGTGCATTCGCCGGCCGCCAGCACGCCGTCCACTGAAGTCCGCTGCTCACTGTCGACGACGATCTCACCCGCTTCGTTGCTAGCACAGCCGAGTGCTTGCGCGAGCGTGATATTCGGCACGAGTCCATAGCCGCAGGCGATGCGGTCGCAGTCGAGCGTCGACTCCTGCTGACCGCGCAGGATCGTCACGCGCTCAACGCGGCCATCGCCATCAGCTTGCCGGACGATGCTGCCGGTCCAGTAACGCACTCGTGCGAAACCGCGCGTCATGGCAATGGCTTGCCGCAACTTCGCCGGCTCGCCTAACAGAGAGATTCCGAATCGGGCGACCTCGAACGCCGACGCCTGCTCCACTACCGCCACCACCTGCGCCCCGGCAACACGCGCGGTGGCGAGCGCGGCGATCAGCAGAGGACCGCTGCCTGCAATCACGATCCGTTCGCCGCGCACCGGCATGCCGCCTTTGATGAGTGCCTGCAGCGCGCCAGCACCGGTCACGCCGGGCAGCGTCCAGCCGGCGAATGGCAATAGCCGCTCGCGCGCGCCGGTCGCGAGGATCAATCGATCGTAGCTGATAGACACGCCACCATGCTCAGCCGACTCAAGCAGCAAACCGCGCGAGCCCAAAGGCGCGATCACGCGAGTCGACGGCAAAAGGATGACGTTGGTTTGCATGCGTAAGGCTTCGAGCAGCGCGTGTAACTGAGCTTGCGGCGGATGGCCGGGACCTTGACGCCAGATTTGACCACCGGCGCGCGGACTGTCGTCGAGCAACGCGACCGTGGCGCCCTCGCGCGCCGCGGCCTGCGCGGCGCTCAACCCGGCCGGACCGGCGCCTACCACGACGATATCGAAGTGCTGCTTCATCGTGTGCCCGTGGTGGTAGTCCCGTTAGGCCTGTTGGTCCCATTGGATACGTTGGTCCCATTGGCTACGTTGGTCCCGCTGGCTACGTTGGCTGCATCGGCCGAGGCCGTGGCGGCAGTCGTCCAAACCACTTGCCCTTCGCGACAAAGAATCTGACACGCCAACGCATGCGCCCGCCCGTCGATCATGACGCGGCACTCCTGGCACACGCCCATCCCGCACAGTGCTGCGCGCGGCTGGCCGCTAACCGACGTCCGCGTGCCGCTCACACCCGCTACGACAAGCGCCGCGGCCACGGTCGACCCCGCTTCGACCACGGCGCTTCTACCGTCGATCGTCAAGTGGACGCATGCTGCATCGGCGTTAGTCATAGGCCACCTCTTGCGCAAAACGGCCCGGCAAGTACGGCTCAAACGGAATCGGTGCGGCGTTCCCAGTGATTTGCGCGGCGAGCAACTTTGCGCTCGCCAGCGAGGTCGTCACGCCAAGACCCTCGTGTCCAACTGCGAGCCACACGCCGGGTGAAAAATCGCCAGCCGGACCGATCAAGGGCAATCCGTCAGGCGACGCAGCGCGAAAGCCGGTCCACGCGCGGATGCCACTGAGTGTCGGCAGGACCGGCAGATAGTACGCGGCGCGCTGCAGCATCTGAGCGAGCACCGGCATGTCGACGGCGGAATCGGTCATATCGAACTGGCGCGACGAGCCGATCAGCAACTGGCCTGTCGGCCGCGGCTGTGCATTGAACGCCACCGAAGTGCCGGCCGCATGATGCGCGCTCTTGATGTAGCCGAGTTCGAGCAGTTGATGGCGAATGAGTCCGGGGTAACGGTCGGTGATCAGCAAATGACCTTTTTTCGGCTGCAACGGGAGCGACCTCAGCAGTTGTTGAGCGCCCAGACCATTGGCAACGATCACATGCGCGGCGCTGATGTGTTCGCCATCGGCCAGCGTCACGCCGCTAGCATTGATTGCAGTAACCCGCGTGCCGAGCCGCACACGTATATTCTCGACTCCTGAGGATTTCGTCAGCAGCCATTCGGCAACGGTGGGCGCATACACGATGCTGTCGTGCTCGATCCTAAAGCCGCCCGCCATCGAGTGCGCCAGCGCCGATTCAGACGTTCGCAGCTCGAACGCGTCGAGCAATTGTGCACAGACGCCCTGTGCTTCGAACGCGGCATGCATGGTGCGAGCGGCTTGCCATTCCTCATCGTCGGCTGCGACCCATAGCGTGCCGCAGCGCGCGAACGCGTCGCGCATGCGCAGTTGCGGCGCGAGCGCCAGCCACAAGTCGCGCGAATAGCGGCTCAACGTGAATTCCGCGGGAGAGTCGTTCATCACGACGATATGGCCCATGCCCGCCGCCGTCGCGCCGCCGCCGATGCCTTGTGCGTCGAGTACCTCGACCCGCATGCCGAGCGCGGCCAGCTCCGCCGCGCAAGCCGCGCCGACAATGCCAGCCCCGACGATCAACACGTCCGCCGTCATGCCGTGCGGATGCCCCACGCGAACGGGTCGCGCTCGTCGAAACACAAACGCCCTTCAGCCATGATGTGCGCGTGGCCGGTGATGGTCGGAATCACCGAGACACCGTCGCCGGCGTGACGATAGCTCGCCTCGAATACGCTGCCGATGATGCTCTCCTGCCGCCACACCGCGCCTTCTACGAGCTTGCCATCGGCGGCGAGGCAGGCGATTTTCGCGCTCGTGCCGGTACCGCACGGCGAGCGGTCGTACGCGTTGCCGGGACAGAGGACGAAGCTGCGGCTGTCGATGCCGTCGCGCGAGCCGGGGCCAAAGAGTTCGATGTGGTCGATCAAAGCGCCGTCCGCGCCGGTGATGCGCTGCGCGATCAGCGCGTCGCGGATTGCCGAACTGAACGCGGTCAGCTCGGCAATCCGCGCCGCCTCCAGCGCGCGTCCGTGGTCGGCGACGAGAAAGAACCAGTTGCCGCCCCAGCCGATGTCGCCACTCAAGCTGCCGTAGCCCGGCACGTCCACCGGCACGCCTTGCCGGTAGCGATAAGCCGGCACGTTGCGCACGGCCACACTACCGTCCTCGTTGAGCGTCGCCTCGACGATGCCGACCGGCGTTTCGATCCGATGACGCCCCGGCCCGATCCGCCCCATGTGCGCAAGCGAGACGACGAGGCCGATCGTGCCGTGCCCGCACATGCCGAGATAGCCCACGTTGTTGAAGAAAATCACGCCGGCCGCGCACGCAGGGTCGTCCGGCTCGCACAGCAGCGCGCCGACTACCACGTCCGAGCTGCGCGGTTCGGTGACGATGCCCGCGCGCCAGTCGTCGAAATGCGTGCGCAACACGTCGAGACGTTGCGCCAGCGTGCCGCCGCCAAGCTCCGGGCCACCCGACACCACCAGGCGGGTCGGTTCACCGCCGGTGTGCGAGTCGATGATATCGAGGGTTTTCATGATGCACATGGTAGGAATGCCGGACGTCGGAGTCTTGGTGTGCTTAAGCGTGGATTGTGACGATTTCAGCATAGCCTTTGCGCCCGTGCTCGCCCGCTTCGATCTTTGAAAACGGGCAAAGTCCACGCCTGAACAGCGCATGGCAACCGAACTCAAGAACGCACGGAAGGCCCTGCCCATGCGACTTCGACACATTTTGCGTGCTGTCCTGAAATAGCCAGCCTGCCTGACCTTGCTGGGCTTACAGGCATCGTCACTATGCTGAAATCGTCATCCGTCACGCGTGAATCACGCAAGACGGCGGCATTTTCCCTGCTTACACTGCGCTTCAACTCAACACACTCAGGAGAGCAGTCGTGGCGCATATCTGGGAAGGCGTATGGCCCGCAGTGACCACCAAGTTCCACGCGGATTTCAGCATAGACCGCGAATGGACCGGCAAGAATATCGAGGCACAGATCGAGGCGGGGGTGGACGGCATCATCGTGTGCGGATCGCTCGGAGAAGCGTCGACGCTCTCACTGGACGAAAAGTTGCACGTGCTCGACATCGCCGTCGAGGCCTCACGCGGCCGTGTGCCGGTTTTGCTGACGATCGCCGAGAACAGCACGCTCGACGCATGCCGCCAGGCCGAAGCCGGCAGCCGGCATGGCGCGGCTGGTTTCATGGTGCTGCCCGGGCTGCGCTATCTGTCGGACCGGCGCGAAACGCTGCACCACTTTCGCAGCGTCGCCGATGCGAGCGAACTGCCGCTGATGATCTATAACAATCCGCTTGCTTATGGCGTCGACATGACGCCCGAGATGTTCGCGGAAATCGCCGACGAAAAGAAGATCGTCGCGATCAAGGAATCATGCGGCGACGTGCGGCGCGTGACCGATCTGATCAACGTGGTCGGCGACCGCTTCGCGATTCTGTGCGGAGTCGACAACCTCGCGATGGAAGCGATATTGATGGGCGCACATGGCTGGGTGGCCGGTCTCGTGTGCGCGTTTCCGCGCGAGACGGTCGTGATTTACAAGTTGCTGAAGGCGGGCCGTCTTGAAGAAGCGCGCGCGATCTATCGCTGGTTCGCGCCCCTGCTCGCGCTCGACGTCTCGTCGAAACTGGTGCAAAACATCAAGCTGGCCGAGACGATTGTCGGGCTTGGCACGGAGCCGGTCCGGCCGCCGCGCCTGCCGTTGGCCGGGGATGAACGCAAGGTCGTTGAAGCGTTGATTCGCGGTGCGATTCAAAAGCGGCCAGCATTGCCGCCACTTTAATTTGCCTCGATGAACCTGGGCCCGCTTTCAGCCGCGTGCCGGAAGCGGGTATTGCGGGCCGGCGCGGACGACCCGCAATACCCGCCGTCCCATCTGCCGGCGCCCCGTTCAGGCCGCCTGCTTCTCCGCACCCACTTCGCCTTGCCGCAGATGCAGGAGCCGATAGCCGCTCTTGTATACGGGTTGCAGCCGGAAGTCGTTTTGCGGCTCGATCTCGAGCAGCAAACGCAGACGCGACACATGGCTGTCGATCGTACGGGTGAACTCGCGGAACTCGCGGCCCCACACCATCGCGAAGATATGGTCGCGCGACATCACGCGGCCAATATTGGAAAAGAACAGCGACGCCAACCGGTATTGCGTGCCCGATAGCGGGACCGGTTGACCGCGCAGCATGACGAGCTGGCGATGCGTGTCGAAATGGTAGGGGCCGACATCGAAGCTCGCGGAACTGAAACGGTCCGGATAGGCGCGGCGCAGCAACGCCGTAACACGCTCGCGGAACTCGCCCGGCCGCAATGGCAGCCCGACATAGTCGTCTGCTCCGCTGGCAAAGGCCCGCACCACGCTCTCTTCCGACGTTTCCGCCGAAGCGAACAGGACCGGCAGGCGGTCGCCGCCGACCGCGCGCACCGACCGCAGGACCTCGGCGCCGGACAGGCGAGTGCCTTGCCAGTCCAGCACCAGCATATCCACGGTGGAACGGGCGAGCGCTTTCGACATGGTCAAACCGTCGTCATAGACCATGCACGTATGGCTGGCGCTCATGAGGACCTTTTCGATCGACTGACGCATGACGGGGTCACGCTGAAGGATGGCAATGCGCATGGGATAACTCTTAACTGATGGCTCGGACGCGATTCTCGGAGGGACGCCCAAGTCATCCCATAGGAGCATTCCTAATTTGCGCACCAATCGCCCCGCTCCGACAGTCGGACACGGCATTCCTACACTCGAAGGCTACGGCTCGCACGACGCGCAGCCCTCGCCGTCCTGCCACCGTCGAAAAGGCATGTCTCGGGGAACTTTTTCCAATCTAATTAAGTACTTCCCGAAGTCAAAGGCTTTCATCCTGTAAAATCTCCGGCCTGGCCCCAGTCGTCATCGCGCTTGCCCTATCCGGGCCGGCGCGCCGGTGTCCCGTGCTCTACCCAGCGCTTGCCACACTTCTCGCCCGACGATCGCCGTATTTCCACGCGCTTCGTGTGGCTCCCAATTCAAGACAAGACACAAGCAATGCAAGCGACAAATCTGGGTGGAGCGCATGCTGTCACCCCACGCCCTCTTGGGCGAAGCGATTACAAGACGCTCGGTCTCGCCGCGCTCGGCGGGGCGCTGGAGTTTTACGACTTCATCATCTTCGTATTCTTTGCGCCGGCGATCGGCCAGTTGTTCTTCCCTGCGGCGATGCCTGACTGGCTGCGTCAGGTGCAGACCTTCGGCATCTTCGCGGCGGGCTATCTGGCACGGCCGCTCGGCGGCATCATCATGGCGCACTTCGGCGACCTGTTCGGCCGCAAGCGCATGTTCACGCTGAGCGTGCTGCTGATGTCGGTGCCGACGCTGATGATGGGGCTGCTGCCCACCTACGCCAGCATCGGCGTGATGGCGCCGGTATTGCTGCTGTTGTTCCGCGTGATGCAAGGCGCGGCGGTCGGCGGCGAAGTGCCGGGCGCATGGGTGTTCGTTTCCGAGCACGTGCCGCAGCGGCACGTCGGCTATGCATGCGGCACGCTGACTGCCGGCCTCACGGCGGGCATCCTGCTCGGCTCGCTGATCGCATCGGCGGTAAACCGCAACTTCGCACCGGCGGAAATCTCCGCCTACGCATGGCGCATCCCGTTCCTGGTGGGCGGCGTGTTCGGCATGTTCTCGGTTTATCTGCGCCGCTGGCTGCATGAAACGCCGGTGTTCGCCGAGCTAAAGCAACGCAAGGCGATTGCCGCAGAAGTGCCGCTCAAGGCCGTGTTACGCGACCACGGTCGTGCCGTAATCGTGTCGATGCTGCTCACGTGGATGCTGTCGGCCGCGATCGTCGTGGTGATTCTGATGACGCCGACGCTGCTGCAGAAGCAGTTTCATATCGCGCCGGCCACTGCGTTGCTGGCGAACTGCGTGGCGACGCTGTGCCTGACGATCGGTTGCGTGATGGCGGGTTCGACCGCTGGCCGGATCGGCGCGGGGCGTACGATTTTCATCGGCGGCCTCGCGCTGGCGGTGACGTACTACGTGATGTTCCAGCAGCTCGCCGTCGATACGTCGGCGCTCGTGCCGTTGTATGCCGTGGCCGGCCTTTTCGTCGGCGTGATTGGCGCAATTCCGTTCGTGCTGGTCAAGGCGTTCCCGCCCGTCGTGCGATTCTCGGGCATCTCGTTCTCGTATAACGTCGCCTATGCGGTGTTCGGCGGCCTTACGCCGATCGCGGTTTCGCTGATGATGAAGTCGAACCCGATGGCCGCGCCGCTCTATGTCGGCGCGATCTGCATTCTCGGGGCATTGACTACGCTGTTTATCAAAGACGCGCCGCAAGCGCGCTAGGCGAGCTGTTTCGCAACGGCGCACGCGTGGTGCGCCGTTGTTCCATCAGTTCCACGCCCCGCCTTTCCAGCAGTTTCGGCGACATCCACACTTCACGTCGGGCCGAAACATCGCGCGCTGCATCGGCTTACGATGCGTCTCATGAACTCGCCCAACTCACCCCATTCACCCGCCCTCGGCCGCATTCTCGCGACCGTCAGTGTCGGCTTCGTCGTCACGCAACTCGACGTGACCATCGTCAACATCGCGCTGCCGAAGATCGGTGCGGAGCTGCGTGCGAATGTCGCGGGCCTGCAATGGGTCGTCGACGCGTACACGCTCGCGTTCGCCGTGCTGATGCTGTCAGCCGGCGCGCTCGGCGACCGGCTCGGCGCGCGGCGCATGTACGCGGCCGGCATCGTGCTTTTCGCGCTCGCGTCGCTCGCCTGCGGATTGGCGCTCGATGCCACCATGCTGGTCGCCGCGCGCGCGTTGCAAGGCATCGGCGCCGCCGCCATGCTGCCGAACTCGCTGGCGCTGCTCAACCAGTCATATGGACACGATCCGAAGCTCCGGGCGCGTGCCGTCGGGCTGTGGACCGCCGCGGGCGCGATTTCGATCGCGGCCGGACCGGTGGTCGGCGGTCTGCTGATTGCGGCGTTCGGCTGGCGCAGCATCTTTCTCGTCAATCTGCCGATTTGCGTAGCCGGTTTGCTGGCGACTTTGCTCTGGGTGCCACGGCCTGAATTCGCACAGAAAAGCGCGCAAGGAGCGGCTTCGGCTTCAGCTTCGGCGACGGTTACGACCACGACTGGCACTGGGGCAAGGACTGGAGCGGGGACTGCGGCTGGAGCTACAGCAACGGCATCGGCTGCAGCCAGGGCAAGCCTTCGTGGTATCGACCTGAGCGGGCGGGCCCTTGCGATCGTCGCGCTTACCGCTTTCGTTGCCGCTGTGATCGAATTGCGGCCGCTGGGGTTGAGCCATCCGCTGGTGGCCGGCGGTTTCATACTCGCGCTAGTCGCAACCGGCGCCTTCATCGCCGTGGAATCGCGCGTCGCGACACCCATGCTGCCGCTCGCGCTATTCAGCAAGCGCACCTTCAATGTAGCGGTGCTGTTCGGCATCTGCGTGAATCTGACGTACTACGGCATGGTGTTCGTTCTGAGCCTGTATTTGCAGCGCGTACGCGGCCACACCCCGCTGCAGGCGGGCCTCGCTTTCCTGCCGTTGACGGGCGGTTTTCTGCTCTCGAACGTGGCGAGCGGCTGGGTGGTCGGGCGCTTCGGTGTACGCGTGCCGATGATCGCCGGTGCAATCACCGCGGGGCTCGGCTATGGCCTGCTGCATTTCATCGATGCGTCGACACCGCTCGGCGGCTTGCTGCTGCCGTTCCTGCTTATTCCCTCGGGGATGGGCCTTGCGGTCCCGGCGATGACGACCGCTGTGCTGGCCTCCGCTGAAGCCAGGCGCGCGGGCACTGCGTCCGCCGTGCTCAATACCGCCCGGCAAGCAGGCGGCGCAGTCGGTGTAGCCGCCTTCGGAGCGTTGGCGAGCGGCGCTGCCGCCACGCAGATCGTCTCGGGGATGCAGGCCGCGACGGCCATCTCGGTCGGTCTGCTGGTGATCGGCGGCGTAATGGGCTGCCTTGTACATCCGGAGCCGCACGCGTTGGCCTCGAAGCCGCACAAGACTGGCCCCGGGCAAATTCCTGAATCGCGCTGATCAGATCGTTACTTACAGCGTCGCTTCCTGAATCGTGCTGGTGTCGATCGCGCGCTCGATCAGTCCTTCGTTTTGCGCCTTGGTGATCGCGTCAGCAATCAGTTTTTCCGGCTGTTCGATTTCGGCCTTGATCGTGCCAATGAGGCCGGATGCATCCAGAACCACCAAAGTCTTCGCTGAGTCGGCAAGGCTGATGATGACGCGATGCGGCGTAGACCCTTCGCCGAGACTTGCGCACAACTGCGTGACCTTGCCACCAATGGTTTGCTCAAAACTTTGAATCATTATCTGCTCCCTCGATTACAGCCAGAATCAAAAGCGGCCTGCACAGACTACCCCAACGGCGTGATCAGCGATTCAGCCCGCCGCGTGGCGCACGCGCGCCGTCGATACTGATACGGCCCGCTCCGGTCACGAACAACAGCAGGAAACCACCGGCGATACCGACGTTCTTCCAGAAGTGAATCACCATATCGCGTTGCAAAGCGGCATCCGTGACATTCCAGAAATCGTGGCCCAGCACCGCGGTTGCCACGGTGTAGACGGCCATGATGAGCGCTAGCGGGCGGATCTTGAAGCCGACGATCAGCAGCAGACCGCCGAGTGCCTCGACCGCTGTTGCAATCGGTGCGGCGACCGGTACGAACGGCACGCCCTTCGAATGCAGATAGCCGACAAAGCCCGCATAGCCCAGCAGTTTCATCACGCCGCCCCACAAAAACAGCACGGCAAGCGCGATACGCGCGAAGAGGATGACGCCGGAATCGACGGGACGCGTCATGAGGGGCTCCAGTAAATGAATAAGCAGCAGACCCGGCCAGGCGGCCGCAGTTCCCCACTTTGCATCTGAGAATATGTGCATTGCCCGCCTTTTCCAAGCGCGGGCAGCCGTGGTGAGGTGCTATTGCTGCGGCGCATCCGGCGCGAGCAAGACACCCTTGGTAAAAACGAAGCAGCCATAACCGCGCTCTTCGCCAGTAGCGATCACGCAATAGGCTTTGCGCGCCCGCTCATAGAAAGCGAAACGTTCGACCGAAGCAAACGGCACCTCGCGCCCTTCCGCCGCATTGATCTCGATCTGCGCCTCGCGCTGAACGGCCGGAATCGTATTCGGCTCGCCCACCACTTCCATCCGCGAGGCAGGGTGCTCGATGAATGTATCCAGCGGCATTACCGACAGAATCGCGCGAATTGCACGCGGTGCGTTCACGCCATCGAGGCGAAGCAGCTTGCCCAACACCGTCTCCTGCGCGACGGAAGCGCCCGGGAAGTTGGCGTCGCAAACCACCAGTTCGTCGCCATGTCCCATCGAGCGTAGCGCATGCAGCACATCGGCATTCAGCAGCGGATCCAGATTCTTCAGCACGGTGTCTCCTTGAGGTCCAGTTGGCGGCTAGCCGCTCGGGTTCGAACGGTTTGTCCCCGTAGTGTCCCTATAGTGTGTCGCGATCGATTGTAGCAAGACCGTGGCGCACGATCAGTTGCCGGCGGGTCATCGTCGATCAGTTTTTCCGCACGATGCGGTGAGCCGCTTTCTGGCGACACTGCCACCGCAGCCATCCGACTAACGCGAGCAGCACGAGACCCGCGCCGCCCACCACCGGCTCGCGCCAGGCCAGCAACGCAGTGAAGGTGAACGCGCGCGTGCCGGCCAGCAGTGCGAAGCCGGCGATCGCGCTGGAGAGCGCGTCGACGGCGCCCGAGAGGCGCGCGAACGTGAGGACAGTACCGGGAGCCGTAGCGGCAACGGACTCGTGCATGATCGTCTCCGTGAAAATTTGCGAGTTGTCAGGTGGCGGCAGGCACTTGGTCGAGGAAGCCCGTCACGGCCTGCAGGCGGCCATGTGTGTCGAGCACGCCGAAGTCGGAGCCCTTGACGATCCCCTCGCCGGCCGGCGTGGTGAGTGCCCACGAAAAGCGCAGGCGGTTCGCGAAGCCGTCGACTTCCGTCGTGCGGTGAAACGTGTGATGCGGGAAGCGTTCATGCACTGCACGGATCATCGCGTCGATGCCGTCATGGCCCGCGCCCGCCAGCAGCGGATCGCGATAGTCGGCATCGGAGGCCCACGTCGCGGCGATCAGTTCGCGGCGTCGCACTCCGTTGGTTTCATTCCATGCGTCGAAATAACGGTCGATCAGATCGGTATGCGCATTCATCTCAGACTCCTTGATTGGCATGACTGAGCACTACGCTCGGCAGACACGTTGTATGCGGCGGGCTCGGAGTGAAGATTGACCGCTCGAGCGCAGCGCGTCGATTACGTGGGAGGTAAGCATCCAGATGCGGCACGGTGCAGAACCGCGCCTTTTTTGCCCGCCGGATTGGCCATCCGGCCGAATCGTCACGGGCTGCGTTAGCCGCTAACCTCGTGGGGCAAATGGGGGCAGCGCAGCGTTGACGCGCGGCATGTGACGAACTGAACGGGTGCGGACGCGAGCCGCTTTTTTTTAAATATGGTTTTTACACTTGCAAGACCGTATCCATCAGGATACACTCATCAGCAAATCGGTTCACCGCCTGTGTACACGGTCAACCGCACCGAGGAATTCGACAGCTGGCTTGCCGGCCTCGCAGACTTAAGAGCGAGGGCAAAAATCCTGGTGCGGGTCCGGCGCGCGGAGCGAGGTCATTTCGGCGACGTAAAGCTGCTGGAAGACGGTGTATCCGAGATGCGTATCGATTGTGGTCCCGGCTATCGGGTCTACTTCGCGCGCGAAGGGCGCATGGTGTATCTGCTGCTCTGCGGTGGCGATAAGTCCACGCAGCCGGCCGACATCAAGCATGCCAAATCAATGTGGGCAGCAATCAGAAAGGAACTGTCATGAGCAAAGTCAAAACCGTACGGTTCGACGCATCGCACTACCTCGATAGCGAGGAGATGATCGCTGAATATCTCAATGCAGCGCTGGAAGAAGGCGACGCCGACCTCCTCCTTGCAGCGATCGCCGACATCGCAAAAGCACGCGGCATCGCGAAGGTCGCGGCCGACGCTGGGCTTGGGCGCGAAAGCCTCTATAAAACACTCGCGCCCGGCTCCAAACCGCGCATGGATACGGTGTTCAAACTGTTGCGCGCACTGGGCGTCAAGCTCAACGCGGTGCCGGAAGGTGTGGCGCACGCCTGATTCGCGCCTGTGGTGTTGGCGGTTGGGGCAACGCTCTGAATGTGCTGCTTATTCGCGCGTGCTCCTACGCTTTCCCGGGTATTCCATTACCTGTGAGGTAATGGATCGCTAACGCGCTTTGGCTATCATCGGTAGCATGAACACACTCTCTCTTGCGCAAACCATCCCGTCGAACGGGCCGACAGCAAGCCGCACGGTCGGCGATCTGCTGCGTGAATGGCGGCAGCGGCGAAGAATGAGCCAGTTGCTACTCGCCGCTGAAGCCGATATTTCAACGCGGCATCTGAGCTTCGTCGAATCAGGCCGTGCGGTGCCCAGCCGGGAAATGGTCATGCACCTCGCCGAGCGGCTCGACGTGCCACTGCGTTCGCGCAATGCGCTGCTGATCGCGGCGGGTTATGCGCCGCTGTTCCGCGAACGTCCTTTGACGGACCCGCAACTGGCCGCTGCGCGCGAGGCAGTCGAGTTGGTGCTCAAAGGTCACGAGCCGTATCCGGCACTCGCGATCGACCGTCACTGGACCATCGTTGCCGCAAACAATGCGCTTGCGCCGCTGCTTGCAGGCGCAAGCCCGGAACTGCTGAAACCGCCAGTCAATGCGATGCGGCTGAGCTTGCATCCAGATGGCATCGCAGCGTCGATCGTCAATTGGCATGCCTGGCGTGCGCACGCGCTGTCCCGACTCCAGCGGCAAATCGACGTGAGTGGCGACGACACGTTGAGTGCACTGCGCGACGAGCTAGCCGCGTATCCCGCTCCGCCCGGCGTGGAATTGACCGACCAAGACGACACCGCAAGTAATCAGGTCGCCGTGCCGCTGCGACTGCGCACGCCGATCGGCGAGCTGTCGTTCTTCAGCACGACCACGGTATTCGGCACACCGGTAGATGTGACACTGTCGGAACTTGCAATTGAGGCGTTCTTTCCCGCCGATCAGCAAACCGCGGCGGCATTGCGCGAGTTTGCCGAAAGCCAACGCGCCGAGGGGCAACACGCTGAAGCCGTGAAGCCATAGCAGGACCGCAGAACGGCAGAACGGCAGAACGGCAGAACCCTGAGCATCATCGAACACTGCGTTGTTACCGCTTGCAGCGCCATTCAAACCACATGGAGAGACGCACTTGATCAACAGCGCCCTACTGATCCGCCAACTCGGGCCGGCCGACCGCGACGCCTACTTTCAGCTTCGCCTGCGCGGACTGAAGGCACATCCGGAGTCGTTCGGTCAAAGCTACGAGGAAGCGCTGGCCAAGGGCGCGGCGCGGCATGACGCGATGTTGCAGGGCGCGCGCGCAGCCGAAGGGGACTTTTTGCTCGGTGCTTATGCATCGGCCAATGCACCGTTGATCGGTGTGGTCGGATTGCTGCGCAGCCAGCGCGACAAGGAACGGCACAAGGCCTCTGTCGTCGGTATGTATGTCGTGCCGGAAGCTGCGGGCCGCGGAGTCGGGCGCGCCTTGCTGAATGAATTGCTGGCCCGAGCGGCACGGATAGAGGGACTACGGCAAATCCAGTTGATGGTGAGTAGCCAGAACGAGGCGGCACGCAGGCTCTATCAGTCGCTTGGCTTTCGCAAATATGGCTGCGAGGTCGACGCGTTGAACGTGGACGGCGTGTTTCACGATGCCGATCTGATGGCGCGCTTCATGTAACAGCAATAGCGTACCGATCCTGCCGCAGGTCGTCTGCCCCTTCAGCCGCAGCGCTCGCCGGCCGTTACGCATCGGTCTGGAAGATGCCGGCCCGCTCGCTGATCGCGGCGGTGGTCGGCGGCCTAATGCTCGGCTACGGAGCCCGTCTGGCCTACGGTTGTAACGTTGGCGCCTATTTCAGCGGCATCGTGTCAGGCAGCTTGCACGGCGGGCTGTGGCGGGTTGCCACCTTCACCGGTAACGTGCTCGGCACCCCTACGCCCGGCGTTCGGCCTCGAGGTCGAACGGATCCGCGCAAACGGTTGCTAGACGTTACAAATGCAGCCTCGTTTGTAACCGGGGCCGCACCAACCTGTTACACCTCTGATTTGTCCCCATAGCAGCACCAATGAGCGGTATTTATTACTTTTAATTGGTCTCGCTTTCTATTTCCTTTCCGATTTCGTCCTGAGTTTCCGGCTGTTGGCTTGGTACATGCCATTGCTCAGATGAATGACTCTGGAGCCCACCACACAGGGGTTTCCACGGATCAGACGAAATTCTCAGGCCACAAAAAATCCACCTGGCACCATCTATTACAGAACCGTGAAAGAGTTACCGAAATTTGATGCATTTTTTTGAGATATTTTTTTGAGAGGGGATTGATTTCTTGTTTTGCCCTTCATACAATTCGTCCCAAGCTGTTACGAAATGTAACGTGATGTATCAAAAAGTCGCTGTCTGTATCAGGTGGTGACATGTAGCCGGAGGTTACCGTTTCCGGTGAGGCACAAAAGACATAACGGCAAAAAATGCCGACATAGTAATTCGGGGCTTCGGAAACACAGAAAATGGACCGTAGCAGCGAGACGCTGGATTCAATCCGCGAGATCAACTTGTCTTACATCATGCTCGCGCAACGTATGTTGCGTGAGGACAAACCGGTTGGCATGTTCCGGCTGGGACTGTCGTCGGAACTGGCTGATTTGCTTGCCGGGCTGTCGCTCGCGCAGATCGTCAAGCTGGCCGCTTCCGATCAGCTTTTATGCTTCTTCCGCTTCAACGACCACTCGATGTTGTCGGCGTTGACGCAAACGACGAAGCATGCAGCAGTTGCACCGACTCACGCGGCGATCCTGCTTGCAGGCCAGCCTGCCGAGCAGTTCGCTTAATCGAGGTGACCGCGATGCTTAAGCGTAGCCTGACGGAAGACGCACAAGAAGTATTCCGTGCCATCGCGCTGATTGAACTCGGCGCGCGCATGCAGGTGCTCGAAAGCGAGTTGACGCTTTCGCGCGACCGCATGATCCGCCTGTACCGCGAGGTCAAAGGTGTATCGCCGCCCAAGGGCATGCTGCCGTTCTCGGCGGACTGGTACATGACATGGCTGGCTAACATCCACGCGTCGTTGTTCTACAACACGTACCTGTTCCTGAAGAACGAAGCGCGTTGCTCGCACCTGGATGCGCTGACCAAAGGGTATCGGCTGTATCTGGAACATTGCCAGCACAGCGAATCCGAACCGGTGCTGGATCTGACGCGTGCATGGACGCTGGTGCGTTTTTTCGACGCCGACATCTTGCAGCTGACCAAATGCTGCCGTTGCACCGGCAAGTTCGTCGCGCATAAGCACGATCTGCAACACAACGTGGTGTGTGGCGCCTGCCAGCCGCCGTCGCGCGCCGGCAAGACCAAAAAGGCCGCCGCCGCGCGCCAGGAAGCGCTCGAAGCAGCGCAGATTGCGCAAGCCGCCTGAGTCGAGTTGAATCGATGAGGGCCGGTCCAGCCTGACTCGAACCGAAGCACCCAGAAAAAAGGTCCGCCTTCACACGGACCTTTTTTATATGGCTTTCGCCCTGACGCCTGACACCCGGCGCTACCCCGCTACCTCCAGCTACCACATCAGTCCAGAACGGCGCGCCTTGCGTGACGGCAACCGTGCCTTGCACTGCAGGCCGCCGCGAACCGCCTCAAGTGTACAAAGAGACCTCCGGCAATACCCCGCTGAGTGCATAGCGGCCGACGTCGCGCACGCGATAGTCGAGCGGATCGTGCAGCGTATGCACGCGAGCATTGCGCCAGAAACGGTCGAGCGCGAGCGGCGCGTGCGTGGCACGGGCGCCGCAAGCGTCGAACAGTTTTTCGCTGACATCGAGCGCGGCACGGTGCGCGACGATTTTCGCCTCCGATGTAGCGAGCGCCACGCGTGCACGGGTTTCGGCGTCCAAAGCCGGACCTTGTTGCCATGCGTCTTCGAGCGCATAGGCGGCTCGCACTGCCAGCGCTTCCGCGCTCACCGCCTGCAGGCGCATCTCGCCGAAACGCTGGACCAGATAGGGATCGTCTGTGGCTTTATCGACACCGGAAGAGATCCACGGCTTGCCATACCGTGTAACGTACGCGCGTGCTTCTTCGAGTGCGCCCTGGGCGATGCCGACGAACAGATTGGTCAGCACCTGCTGCGAGATCAGCGTGCGCAGACTTGCGTATGACGTGTCGGCCCGCTCCAGCACCTCATGCGGCTCGACCAGGACCTGCACAAAGGAGACGCTGCCGCTATCGGTTTGCCGCTGGCCGATCGGATTCCAGTCTTCATGAACGGTAATGCCCTCGCGCGTGGTCGGCACCACGGCGAATACCGCTTTGCCGGTGGCCTGATCGTGCGCGGAAACCGTCATCATGTGCGAACCGCGCGTGCCCGAGCAAAATCCTTTCTGCCCATCGAGACGATAACCACCGTCGCTGGTTGCGCTCGCAACGAGTCGCGTGTCGAGCGGATTGACCGCATTGCCCCACCACCAGCGCCCTTCCACCGTGCCGCTCAGATAGCGGGCACGTTGTTCCGCGTTACCCCATACATTGACGCTGACCACCTGCAGGCACGTGAAGCCCAGCAGATGCGCGAGCGCACTGTCAACTCGCGCGATCTGGCGGATCGTCTCGTAGATCTCAGGCCAGCGCGCGCCGAGACCGCCGAATTCACGCGGCACGGCGAGCGTAAGCAGACCCGCGTCGGCGATCCACTGCTTTTCCTGCGCGGCGTGGCCGCCGTCGCGATCACGCTGAGCCGCGCTGGCACGCAACGCTTCGAGCAAACCGGCGAGATCGCGCATCGCCATCATGCGCGTTGCGCAAGCCGTCGCACGAAGCGGTCGCCGACGAACTGCACCGCCGTCACAATCACGATCAGCAATACGATCACCGTCACCATCACGGTGGTATCGAAACGCTGATAGCCGTAGCGAATCGCCAGATCGCCGAGGCCGCCGGCGCCCACCGCGCCCGCCATTGCCGAGGAACCGATCATCGCGACAACGGTGATCGTGAAGCCGCCGAGAATGCCCGGCAGCGCTTCAGGCAGCAACACATGCCAGATGATATGCCGGCGTTGCGCACCCATTGCCTGCGCGGCTTCGATCAACCCGCGGTCCACTTCACGCAAGCTCACTTCGGCCACGCGTGCAAAAAAGGGAATCGCCGCGATACTGAGCGGCACGATCGCCGCCCATACGCCGATCGTCGTGCCGATCAGCAAACGCGTGAGCGGCAGAAGCGCGACCAGCAGAATGATGAAAGGCGTGGAGCGGAACGCATTGACGAGCGCGCCGAGCGCGCTGTTCAGCACCCGTTTTTCAAAGATGCCGCCCCGCGTGGTGGTGACCAGCACCAGCGCGAGCGGAATGCCGACCAACGCCGCGATGAAGGCCGATACGCCGACCATGACGATGGTGTCGCGAATCGCATCGGCGAGTTCCGAGAGCCAGAGATCAGACATAGCCGAGCACCTCGACATGATTGGCATAGTGACGCGCGCGTTCGAGCAGCGTCGCGATCTGCTTTTGCACCGTGCCGTCCGCATTCGCGCGCACTTCTGCCGACACCACCAGACGCCCTTGCGCATGCCCCTGAATCCGGTCGATGCCGCCATGCACGAAACTCACGCGGCCACCTTCAACGCTCAGTGCGGACGTCAACCCGCCCAGGTCAGGCTCGCGTGCATCGCTGCCGGTGAAGCGCACGTCGAGCAAGATCCGCGCATCCGCTTGCACGATCTCGTGCAATGGTTTGACGCGCGCGGCCAGATCCGCAGGCAGGTCATGCACCAAGGTACGCAGCAACGCGCGCGTCGCGTCATGCTGCGGGTCGCCGAACACGCGCCACACCGGACCAGTCTCCACCACTTCACCGCGCTCGATCACCGCCACCGTATCGCAGACCTCGCGAATGACCTGCATCTCGTGCGTGATCAGCACGATGGTCAGGTTGAGCCGCTGATTGATATCGCGCAGCAACGCGAGAATCGCTTGCGTCGTTTCGGGATCGAGTGCGGACGTCGCTTCGTCGCACAGCAGAATATCCGGGTCCGTCACGAGCGCGCGCGCAATCCCGACGCGCTGTTTCTGGCCGCCGGACAAACTCGCAGGATAGGCGTCGCGCTTGATCGACAGGCCGACTAATTCGAGCAAGGCATCGACCTTTTTGGCGATCGCCGCTTTAGGCGCGCCGGCGATTTTTAGCGGCAACGCAATGTTCTCGTGCACCGTTTTCGCGGAGAGCAAATTGAAATGTTGGAACACCATGCCGATACGCCGCCGCAACGTGACCAGCCCGCGTTCGTCGAGTTCACCGACGCTCACGCCATTCACGCGAACGGCGCCGGAACTCGGTTTTTCCAGACCGTTGACGAGCCGCAGCAGCGTCGATTTGCCTGCACCGCTGCGGCCGATGACGCCGAACACCTCGCCACGCGCCACATTCAGCGTGACGTTCGCAAGCGCCGCGGTCGACACGCCGCGCGTGTTGACGAACACCTTGCCCACGTCGTCGAATGCGACGGCTTCTTGCGCGGTATCGGCGGCAGCACGATTCAAGGCAAGGGACGGCGCGTCTTCAATGAACTGCGGCACGTCGAATAGATTGGCCATGGCTTCGTTCCTCTTATGCTTCCACTGTGGATCGTGTGCCGGTTTGCGCATTACGCCGATGCTGCGCACCGGCATGCACGTCAGGCAGCCGCGCGCGGCCGCCGCCGAATAGTTTTTCGCGCAGCGTCGGCGCCGGGTCGTAGTCTTCCTTGTAGACCCCGCGATTCTGTAATTCCGGCACCACCAGATGGACGAAGTCTTCGAACGATTCCGGCATGACAGTACGCGTCAGATTGAATCCGTCGACGCCGGCCTCTTCTATCCACGAGATCAACTCGTCCGCGATCTGCTGCGGCGAACCGACTACCGGCTTCGCGCGGCCACCGAGCGTCATCTGTTCGAGCACCTTGCGTTTGGTCCATACGCCACTCACGCTCTTCTTCGAAATCGCCTCGACGGCAGATTGCATCGATTCGGTCTTCACATACGAAATCGGTTCATCCAGCGCGTACTGCGAGAAGTCGATGCCGGTCGAACTGGAGAAATGCGCGATGCCGCCCTCGGCGCTCGCATAACGCCGGTACTCTGCGAATTTCTCCTGTGCTGCGCGTTCTGTTTCGCTGACTACAACGGTGATGCCGGCAAAGATCTTGATATCGTCAGGCGCGCGGCCGAAGCTCACTGCCCGAGCTCGAATGTCGTCGACAATGGAGCGCGTAAGCTGCTTGTTCTGGCCGCCGACAAACACGCATTCCGCATGACGCGCCGCGAAATCCACGCCCCGGCTCGACGAACCCGCCTGATACAGCACCGGCGTGCGTTGCGGCGACGGCTCGCTCAAGTGAATAGCGTCGATCGAATAGTACGGACCGTCGTGTTTCACGCGATGCACCTTGTCGGGATGCGAGAAGATACGTGCCGCGCGATCGCGCACCACCGCGTCGTCTTCCCAGCTTTGCTCCCATAGCTTGTAGACCACGTCCATGTAATCGTCCGCGCGGTCGTAGCGGTCGTCGTGGCCGATCTGTTGCGCGAGACCCATGCCGCGCGCGGCACTGTCCAGATAGCCGGTGACGATGTTCCATCCCACCCGGCCCTTGGTCAGATGATCCAGCGTCGACATGCGTCGCGCGAACAGGTACGGCGGCTCGTAAGTCAGATTCGACGTGACGCCGAAGCCGATATGCTTCGTCACATGCGCCATCGCGGGCACGATCAGCGATGGATCGTTGATCGGAATCTGTACTGATTCGCGCAACGGCGTTTCCGGGCCACCCTGATAAACGTCGTACACGCCGACGATATCCGCGAGAAAGATCCCGTCGAACTTGCCGCGCTCGAGCGTTTGCGCGAGGCTCGTCCAGTAGTCGAGATCGGTGTAATGCGCCGAACGGTCGCGCGGATGCGTCCACAGACCATGATTGATATGGCCGACCGCATTCATGTTGAACGCGTTCAGCAGGATCTTTTTCTTCGCCATCGTGCGGCTCCTTGCGGTATGCAACGCTAGCTGCGTGGCCTGGTTGCCTAACTTACCAGGCAACGGCGTAGAGATTGCCGAAGGCTTTGTCGAGCGCGGCACGCACAGCGGGCGAATGCTGATAGATCGAGATGAACTTGCGGATACGCGGATCGTTGACGCTTTCCGGGCGCACGACCCACTGGATCGCATAGTTCTTGTTTTCCAGGCCGTCGAACAGCAATGCGCTATTCGGATCGGTGGTGCCTGCGAGCTTGATGAAGCTCGGATAGCCTTGGGCGAGATCGACGTCGTCGAGCGAACGAGCCAATTGCGATGCCTCGAGCTGGACGATTTTCAGATGCTTCGGATTGTCGATGATGTCAAGCGTCGTGGCGCGATAGTCGATACCCGGGGTCAGCTTGATGAGACCGGCGCGTTGCAGCAACAACAGACCACGGCCGCCGTTGACCGGATCATTAGCGATGGCGACGGTGGCGCCGTCTTTCAATTCGTCGAAGCGTTTAATCTTCTTCGAGTACAAACCGATCTTCATGATCGTGCCCGGCGCGATCGCGACGAAGTTATAGCCGCCCTGCTTCTTGGCGTTCTCGAGAAACGGGATGTGCTGGAAATAGTTGACATCGATATCCTTGTTGGCGAGCGCCGCGTTCGGCGTATTCCAGTCGGTGAACTCGATGATCTTCACGTCCAGCCCCTGTTCCTTCGCTTCGCGCGCGGCGACTTTGAGCGCCTCGATTTGCGGACTGGTAGCGGTGCCGATTTTCAACGTGGGGGTGTCCGCCGCGGATGCAGGCGCAGCAGACAACGCCAGCGCGACGCCGAATGCGCCGATCAGCGTTAGTGCTGGCGCTTGGAAAAACCGCTGCACTGCAGAGAGAGAAATGCGCATGGTGAGCTCTTTAGGGTTGGGGCGTGGCGTGTTTCGAGGCGAGCCGATCCCACGGCACGCGGGCACGCGTGCCGGAATCGGTCGGACAACAGAAATCTGCAACGCGCGGTTTAACCGGCGCGCGGCAGCAATAGAACGCGCGAGCGGATCAGCGCGGACAGCAGCAGGTCGGACAGGTCATCGCCTCTCTCCAGATGAGGTGCGAATCATGATAGACGGCGGGAAACCGGCGGTCTACGAACGGATTTTGCGAAGGAAAGCGGGAAAAATGATTTGGGGGTGACAGGATCGCCAGGTGGACTTGAAAACCGCAAAAATATGTATAAAATCAAAATTTAGCCATTTAAATTTGATTTAATTGTGAAAAAAGCCCAGCTGCTCGACATGCTGCCGTTCGAAGCGGAGGAAGTCATCGCCGCCTTGGGATGCAAGATCGGGCTCGCGCGCCGAGCCCGATTGTGGACTCAGGCAGACCTCGCCGCAAAGATGGGCGTCAGTGTGAACACCGTGGTCAACCTTGAGAAGGGCCGACCGTCTGTTGCATTCGGGCAAGTCGTCATGGCGCTGTGGTTGTTGGATTCTCTGGACGTGCTTCGCCAGGCCACGCGCCCGGAAGATGACCCCGTGATCCAGAAAGAAGCGCTAAAGCGCCTGCCGAAACGCGTACGGGGATCACATGGCTGAAAAAACGCGGCCAGTATGGATATGGCTTCCCGGCGAAGTTGAGCCAGTCGCCTGCGGCACCTTCGAATGGTCGCCGGGGATCGGGCAATTCGCCTATCTTCCGGAATATAGGGCGCGCGCTGGCGCCCTGCCTATCGATCCCAGCAACCTGCCGTTCTCGCGCTCGACGAAACCTGCAACAACAACACTAATGAACGGTGTTTTCGGCGTACTACGCGATGCAGCGCCCGAAGGATTCGGCCTGGATTTGCTCCTCGCGAAACACGCCAGGCAGGATCTCGACGAAATCGACCGGATGGACCTTGCGGTCGGAGATGGTGTCGGGGCAATCGAAGTCTGTTCGCCCGAAATGATCGATCGAAAGATCGCATATCGGCCGCCATCCGAAGACGAATTGAAACTGCAGCTCGCCGACGCCGAGCCCGGATTCTCGGTACGTCGCGTCGTTGAGCAGCTATCCGGAATAGACGACGGCACCAGTCTTGGCGGAGAAAAACCCAAACTGACCATCACGCGGCAAAGCGGCAGCTCGACACAATGGTGGATTGCCAAGCTGCAGGAGCGCGGCGCGGCACCGTTCCTTCCGGCACGTGAATTCGCAGCGATGACGCTGGCTGCGCAATGTGGCGTTGACGCAGCCCAAGTGCACTACCGCAGGATGGGCCAACACGAGGTCGTGTTGGTTAGAAGATTCGACCGCGACGTGGTAGCAGACGGTGTCCAACGCTCGCAATTCGCGAGCGCTGCAACCGTGCTGCGACTGCGCAGCGATTCGACCCGGGAAGACCCGGACCGTTCGTATGTGAAGTTCGCGCATGAGTTGCGACGTTGGTGCGCAGATCGGAATCAGAGCTACGTCGATCAGCAACGTGAACTGTGGCGACGTATGGTGTTCAATGCGTTGGTCGGCAACTATGACGATCATCCACGCAACCATGGACTGCTTTACCGCTCCGGATCCTGGGCATTGTCACCGGCCTATGACATCGTGGCGATACCGCGTCGGCGAGAAGATCAGGCGATGGCATTGAACCGCCAGGGAAGTCGCATTGCAACGCCAGAAAGCCTGGTCGTCGACGCACCGGCATTTTCGTACGAGATAGAGGAAGCGTGGGACACGTTGCGTGCAATGGCCGACGCCGTGCATACGTCGTGGCGCGCGTTATTCGCCATGTCATGCGGTCTCACCGAACAAGAGGTCGAGATTCAGCGCCCTGCTTTTAAACTTGCGGAAGACATCTCGACCGGACAGCAGACGCTGGATTTGGTGCGGTTAGGCCGACGCCGTCGATAAAGGCTGTTCACCCATGCCGCCAACAGACGACAAAAAACGCCGGGCCGCGTTTTCGCACGACCCGGCGTTCAACACCCGCCAACAAACTAAAAGCAAACCCTAGCGCTTCGCCACCTGATCCACCGACACAGAAGCAGTTGCAGCAGAAGCCTGAGCCGGACCCGAAGCCGGCGCAACCGCCCCCACCGCTTCATCGCCCGCAGGCTTCACATCGCCCCAGCCGCCGCCCAGCGCGCGAATCAGATTAACCGTCGCCACCGCCTGCGTGCCCGACAGATGACTCGCCTGCAGTTGCGTAAGCAGCACCTGCCGCTCGCCGTCGATCACATCCAGATAACTGACCGCGCCTTCCGTGTACTGCGTGCGCGACAGATGTGCCGCACGCTGCGAGGCCACGACCGCATCGTTCTGCTCGCGCAACTGATCGTCGAGCAAACGCAGATCGGACAAGTTGTCCTCGACCTCACGGAACGCCACCAGCACCTGCTGACGATATTGCGCCACATCCTCGTCGTACTTCGAGCGAGCCTGCGCGAGGTTTGCCTTGCGGCGGCCACCGTCGAACAAAGGCAGCGTCAGTGCGGTGCCGGCGAACGGCCCGAGAATGAACGCGCGGCTCGACCACTTGAACAGATCGCCGAGTGTCGCCGACTCTAACCCAAACGCGCCCGTAATATCGAGCTTCGGGAAGAACGCCGACTTCGCCAGACCGACCCGCGCATTCGCCGCCATCATCGCCCGCTCCGCCGCCGAAATGTCCGGCCGACGTTCGAGCAGCGCCGAAGGCAAACCTGGCGGCACACGCGCCGTCACCGGCACGAGCGGCGCTTCCGCGAACGAGAAATCCGCCGGCGGCTTGCCGAGCAGAATCGCCAGACTGTGCTCGGAGGCCGCGCGCTGACGCGCCACGCCCACTGCATCCGCACGCGCACTCGCCAGTTCGTTGCGAGCTCGCGAAACATCCAGCTCGCCGATATCGCCTTCCCTGAAACGGCGCTCGATCAGCTTCAGCGTGTCCTCGCGCAACGCCACGGTACGGCGGTACAGATCCTGATCCGTGTCGAGCTCGCGCAACTCGAAGTAGTTCTGCGCGACGTCAGCCTGCAGCGACAACTGAACCGACCGGAACAGCGCTTCAGTTTGCTGCTCGTCCGCACGCGTCGCATTCACATTCGACCCGACTCGCCCGAACAGATCGGTCTCATACGACGCACCCACTTGTGCGCGCCAGATCGTGCCCGTCGTGCCACCCGCGCTATCCGGCTGGAATTGCGAGGCCGCCGACGCCCGTTCACGCGTCGGCCCGAAGCCCGCGTCGAACTTCGGGAACCAGTCCGACTTCGCAGCCTGCGTCACCGCGCGCGCCTGTTGCACGCGTGCCGCGGCCGCCTTCAGGTCCTGATTCGCGGCGGCCGCCTGCTCTTCCAGCGCGTTGAGTTGCGGGTCGCCGAAAATCGTCCACCATTCGCCGCGATGCGCGTCGTCGGCGGGTTGAGCCTGCTTCCAGGTACCCGTGTCTTGCGGCGATGCGGCGGACGTAGCCGATGTAGCCGATGCACCCGATGTAGCCGACGCAGCAGCAGGCGCTTCCTTGAACGCAACCGGCGTATCCACCTCCGGTCGCTTATACGTAGGCTCCACGGAGCAGGCCGCGAGCAACGCCAGCAGCAGACCGCTGGCAGCCGCTCTGCCCCACCCGCTTAAAGATTCAAAACGCTTCATTATTGTTTTCTCCTCAGGCGTCCGTCACCGGCGCCCCAAGGTGCGGCGCGTCTTTCTGCGCGACGTGAATCGTCCCGCCAGCCAGCGTACGCAACACCACATAGAACACAGGGGTCAGCATCAGACCGAACAGCGTCACGCCGAGCATGCCGAAGAACACCGCGATACCCATCGCGTGACGCATCTCCGAACCCGCACCACTCGAGATCACCAGCGGCACCACACCCATGATGAAAGCGATCGACGTCATCAGAATTGGACGCAGACGCAAGCGGCTCGCCTCGATCGCCGCCGCCAGCGGCGTACGCCCGTCATGCTCCAATTCCCGGGCGAACTCGACGATCAGGATCGCGTTCTTCGCCGACAGCCCCACCAGCACCATCAAGCCGATCTGCGTAAAGATGTTGTTGTCGCCACCCGTGAGCCACACACCGGTCAGCGCGGAAAGCACGCTCATCGGCACGATCAGGATCACCGCGAGCGGCAGCGTCAGGCTTTCATACAACGCCGCCAGCACGAGGAACACGAGCAGCACGCTGATCGGGAACACCCACAAACCCGCATTGCCGGCGATGATTTGCTGATACGTCAGGTCGGTCCATTCGAGCTTCACACCGTGCGGCAAGGTTTCCGCTGCGACACGTTCGGCCGCGGCTTGCGCCTGACCCGACGAGTAGCCCGGCGCCGGACCACCGTTGATATCGGCAGCCGTATAGCCGTTGTAACGCACCACCATTTCCGGACCATACGTAGGCGTCACCGTCACCAGCGACGACAACGGCACCATGTCACCCGCAGCATTGCGCGTCTTCAGTTGCAGGATGTCGTCAGCACGTTGACGGAACGGCGCATCCGCCTGCACCCGCACCTGATACACGCGGCCAAAGCGGTTGAAGTCGTTCACATACAGCGAGCCGAGATAAATCTGCATCGTGTTGAACACGTCCGTGACCGGCACGCCGAGTTGCTTGGCCTTCACGCGATCCAGATCGACGTTCAACTGCGGCACGTTGATCTGATAGCTGGAGAAGGTCGGTCCGAGTTCCGGCGTTTGCGCCGCCTTCTTCACGAATGCCTCCGCTGCCTTGTTCAATTCCGCGTAACCCACCGCTCCGTGGTCCTCCAACTGCATCTTGAAGCCGCCGAGCGTGCCGAGACCCAGCACCGGAGGCGGCGGGAACACCGCCACGAACGAATCCTTGATCGCACCGTACTGCTGGTTCAACGCGCCAGCAATCGCACCGGCCGAGAGCTTCTTGCTGCCACGTTCCTTGAAAGGCTTCAACGTGACGAACACGATGCCCGCGCTCGAACTATTGGTGAAGCCGTTCACCGACAAACCCGGGAAGGCCACCGCGCTTTCCACGCCCGGCTGCTTCAGCGCGATCGCACTCATATCGCGGATCACTTTTTCCGTGCGATCCAGCGATGCGCCGTTCGGCAACTGCGCAAACGCGATCAGATACTCCTTGTCCTGCGCCGGCACGAAACCACCCGGCACGACACGCGACATCAGCACCGCTGCGCCCAGCAGGATCGCGTAGACCGCGAGCATCGCGCCCTTTCGGCGCAGCACGCCCGTCACGCCACGGCTGTATTCCGTCGAGCCGCGATGGAACACTTTGTTGAAGCCCCTGAAGAACGGGCCCAGCACGCGATTCATCACACGCGTCAGGAAGTCTTCCTTGGCGCCGTGGCTGCGCAACAGCATCGCGGACAATGCCGGCGACAAAGTCAATGAGTTGAATGCCGAGATCACCGTCGAGATCGCGATGGTCATCGCGAACTGCTTGTAGAACTGGCCCGTCAAGCCGGTCATGAACGCGAGCGGCACGAACACGGCAACCAGCGTCAGCGCGATGGCGATAATCGGCCCGCTCACTTCCTGCATGGCCTTATAAGTCGCATCGCGCGCACTGAGCCCGCTTTCGATGTTCCGTTCGACGTTCTCCACCACCACGATCGCATCGTCCACCACGATCCCGATGGCGAGCACCATCCCGAACAATGACAACGCGTTGATCGAAAAGCCAAATGCAAGTAGCAAGGAGAACGTGCCGACAATCGACACCGGCACCGCAATCAACGGAATGATCGACGCACGCCACGTCTGCAGGAACACGATCACCACGATCACCACCAGCGCAATCGCTTCGAGAAGCGTGTGGATCACGGCCTCGATACTCGAGCGCACGAACTGCGTCGGGTCATAGACGATCTTGTATTCGACGCCCGCCGGCATGTCTTCCGCCAGCTCTTTCATCGCCGCACGAACCTGATCGGAAATCGCCAGCGAGTTCGCACCCGGCGCCTGATTGATAGCGAGCGCAACGGCTGGCTTGTTGTCGAGCAGCGAACGCAGGCCGTATTCCGACGCCGCCAGTTCGATACGCGCGATATCACGCAGGTACGTCACGCCGCCATCCGGCGCGGTTTTGACGATGATGTCGCCGAATTCGCCTTCAGTCTTCAAACGGCCACGCGCATTCACCGACAACTGCAATTGCGTGCCCGGCACCGAAGGCGATGCGCCGATCACACCGGCTGCCACCTGAATATTCTGCTCACGGATTGCGTTGACCACTTCGGTCGCCGTCAAACCGCGCTGTGCGACTTTCTGCGGATCGAGCCAGACGCGCATCGCGTAGTCGCCCGAACCCCACAACTGCACTTCGCCGACGCCCTGAATCCGCGCCAGCCGGTCCTTGACGTTGAGCAGCGCGTAGTTGCGCAAATACGTCATGTCGTAGCGGTTGTTCGGCGAGATCAGGTGGACCACCATCGTCAGCGTAGGCGAACTCTTGATGGTCGTGATGCCGAGACGCTGCACGTCTTCCGGCAGGCGCGGCAGCGCCTGGTTGACGCGGTTCTGCACCAGTTGCGTCGCAAGGTCCGGATTGGTGCCGAGCTTGAAGGTCACCGTCAGCGTGAGATTGCCGTCGCTATTGGCTTGCGACTGCATGTACAGCATGTTCTCGACGCCGTTGATCTGCTCTTCGAGCGGCGCGGCGACGGCCTCGGCGATCACTTTCGGATTGGCGCCCGGATATTGCGCGTGCACCACCACCGAAGGCGGTACGACTTCCGGGTACTCCGAAATCGGCAGCTTGAAGAGCGAAATAATGCCCCCCAGCAGGATCAATACCGATAGCACGCCGGCAAAGATCGGTCGATCGATGAAGAATTTGGATATGTTCATGGGAAGCTCTTAACGTTGGAGCATGCGCCCGCTACGGTCAATTAATGTGACTGGATAAGCGCGGCGCACGAGGCTCACGAATTCTTGTCCGCTGCTTTTGCTCGCGTCTGCGCGAGCGGCGCGCTGTTCGGATCCTGATCGGTGGTCATCGGCACCATGTGAGCGCGGACAGCATCGCCCGGACGCACGCGCTGGATACCGTTCACGACGATCCGGTCGGTTGCCTGCAAACCGCCCTTGACGACGCGCAGGTTGCCCTGCATGTTGCCCACCGATATTTCGCGATACACGACGTGATTGCTCTGATCGACCACCAGCACGAATTTCTTGTCCTGATCGGTGCCCACCGCGGCGTCGTCGATCAGCAGTGCCGGATGCGGCTCGCTGCCGCCGACCTTCACGCGCGCATACAGACCCGGAATCAATGCACCATCCTGGTTATCGAAACGCGCGCGCACCCGGATCGTGCCGGACGACGTATCCAGCCGGTTGTCGACGGATTCGATCGTGCCGCTGCGCGAGTAGCCGCTTTCATCCGCCAGCCCCAGGTCCACCGGCACCTTGCTGCCATCCTTTGCGCGGCTCAGGTACTGCAGGTAGGTTTGTTCGTCAACGTCGAACGACGCGTAGATCGGTGAAACCGACACCAGCGTGGTCAGCGGCGCCGAGCTTGCGCCCGCCGACACCACGTTGCCCACCGTGATTTCCGCACGCGAGACGCGGCCCGACACCGGCGCGACGATCTTCGTGTAGCCAAGATTGATACGCGCGGTTTCGACGGCGGCTTGCGCGGCCTTCAGGTTGGCGCTCGCTTCGCGCGCGGCGTTCTGCTTCTCGTCGTAATCGCGCTTGGCGATCGCGTTGTCGGCGATCAGGCGTTGCGCGCGTTCCCAATCGCTTTGCGTGTAACCCGTACGCGCTTGCGCCGCCGCGACCTGTGCTTCGGTGCGGTCCACTTCAGCCGCGTACGGACGCGGATCGATCACGAACAGCGTGTCGCCCTTCTTCACGAGCGCGCCGTCCTTGAAGTTGACGGACACGATCGTGCCCGGCACCTGTGAACGGACGTCCACTTTTTCGACCGCTTCGAGGCGGCCCGAATAGCTTTGCCAGTCGGTGATGGTCTTTTGCACCACGGTGGCCACATCGACTTCCGGCACGATGGTCGGTGCCGCGGGCGAGCTTGCGTCGACGCGAATCGCGCCGAACGTGCCCAGCCCGGCCACGACGATGACGGCTAGCGCGGCAATCGCCAGACGGCGACGGGAAAGAGGAAGGATAGTCATGTGAAGCTCCCGGTATCGTTGATTAAAGTTGTGCTTATTTCTGTCTCAGCGATGGGCGCGCGCATCGAAGCGCCACTGAAAAAATCTCACCGCTTCCTGCAATGCAGGCGGATGGTCGGCCAACGCGGCGTGCGAGACGCTGGGACAGCGGACCACCTGGGTCAGCACGCCCGCGTCGATCAGGCTGCTCGCGTATTTCTCCGCTTCCACATGCAGCACATCGTTTTGCGCCGTCACGATCAGCGTGGCCGGCAGCCCCGCGAGGCGCGACGATTCGAGCGGCGCGGCATATGGATGCATGCGCTGCGACGCTTGCGGCAGATACGCGCGATAACACGCCGCGCATTCCTTCGCGGTAATGTCCGACCCGAGACGCTGCTCGTCGCCAAGGCGCGTGAGGCTCGGATCGAGCATCGGCCCGAATAGCGCCTGCGCGGCGATGCGCACGTCGCCGCGATCGCGCGCGATGAAAGCGAGGCAGTTGGCCAACTGTCCGCCCGCATCGTGGCCCGCCACGCCGACCTTCTTGCTATTCCCGCCAAACGCGCGTGCTCTTGTCTGCACCCACAGCGCCGCGCGATGTGCGTCTTCAGGCGCCGCCGGAAACGGAAACTGCGGCGCCAGCGAATAACCGACCGAGACGACGAGAGCCGGTAAGTGTTCTGCGAAATAACGCGCGGCGAAGTCGGCCTGGTCGATCGAGCCCTTCGTAAAACCGCCGCCGTGGAAATAAAGCAGTACCGGCAGTGCGGTTTTCTGTGAGTGCCGGTACAAACGCAACGTAATGTCCTGTGCGTGCCCTTCGATCTGCACGTCAGTGACGTCGAGTGCCGTGCTGTCTGACTGTGCCGAGCCGCTGCCGGCGGGCACAAAGGAGTACGGCGGTTTAAATGCATCCATGTCGAGCCGCGCAATGCGCATAGAACTTCAATGGTGCGAATTGTGGGTTCGGCAGACTCGTAAATAAATGCCTATAATCCGGCAACACAATTCGGCGCCTCTGAACAATCGAATGCGATTGCTCTGCGGATTCGCTGCAGATTCGACCCCTGCTCAGAGCGCCCGGCCCTTTTAGGAGGTTTGCAATGGACCGGCTTCAGGCCATGCAAGTGTTCACGCGCGTCGTCGACACCAACAGCTTTACCCGCGCAGCGGAAACGCTCGACCTGCCGCGCGCATCAGTTACCACCATCATTCAGAACCTCGAAGCGTTCCTCGGCACGCGGCTGATGCACCGGACCACGCGGCGTTTGTCGCTGACGCCGGACGGCGCCGCGTATTACGAACGCTGCGTGCGCATCCTCGCGGACGTCGAAGAGACCGAGGCCAGCTTCCAGAGCGGCAATAAGAAGCCGCACGGCAAGCTGCGCATCGACATGCCGGGATCGATCGGGCGTTTGCTGGTGATCCCTTCGCTGTGTGAATTCCACACGCGTTACCCGGACATCGACCTGCAGCTTGGATTGACGGACCGGCCCGTCGATCTGTTGCAGGAAGGCGTGGATTGCGTGGTACGGGTGGGCGCGCTACAGGATTCCTCGCTGGTGGCGCGGCGCATCGGTTTGTTCGAGGGCGTGACATGCGCGGCCCCCGACTACATCGAGCGCTCGGGCATGCCGACTTCGCTCGAAGACCTCGAGAATCACAAAGCAGTCAATTATTTTTCGAGCCGCACGGGGCGCACGATCGATTGGGCCTTCATGGTTGATGGCAAAGAAATCGAAGTGAAGATGAAGAGCATTGTGTCGGTGAACGACGCCGATGCCTACGTAACTTGCGGACTGGAAGGCTTCGGCCTGATTCAGCCGGCGCTCTTCATGGTGCTGCCGCATCTGCGTTCGGGCCAGCTGGTTGAAGTGCTGCCGGAGCTGAAACCTTTGCCGATGCCGATTTCCGCAGTCTATCCGCACAGTCGGCATCTGTCGCCTAAAGTCCGTGTTTTCGTAGACTGGATTGCCGAGCTGTTCGACCGCTGCCCATTGCTGAGCGGACGCGGCAGTCTCGACGCGATGTGCACGAAGCGTACATTTGAAGAACGCGAATCTGCTCCGACGCTCGATACGCCGGTAATAACGGAATGGGTCGCTTAGTGCGGGCTATTTGAAGTACAAAATCTGGAAAAGTGAATTTCAACCGCGGCTCTAATGCCGCGGTTGCCCTGCAGTAACCGCGGTAACACGCGCGTTGTCGCGATTGTTCCGGAATCACGACAATTCATTTCGCGAAAGTGCGATTTATCCGCACCGCTTCGAAGTCTACATTTCACCCTGTCGCAGCGCCGTTTGTGCTGCAAACGAATCGACAGGAGTGGATCATGAAACGCAATCTCTTAGCAGGTCTGGTTCTTTCGCTGCTTGCCAGCGCGCCGGTGTTTGCTCAGAGCAACGGTGGCGGCATTGGCCATGCGGGCACATACGAAACGCAGCCCACGCCGACCACAGGCGGCAAAACCCGTGCTGAAGTTCAGGCCGAATTGGTTGCGGCGTATCGCGATGGTTCGCTGCCTGCGTTGAATCGTACGTCGTATCCGAATAAAGGTCTGATTGGTCAGACGCAGGCTGCGCGTATTGCATTGCAGGAAGGTGCTGGCGGCGACGTCACGCGCGTGGCCAACGGGCAGTAAGGCGGATACGCCGCAATGATTCGGTTTCCAAAAGAAATTTTCATTGCGGGGGTATCTGTTCACTCTTTACAAAGGAGCATGTTATGACACCGTCTGAACTTGATAATTGGGATGTGGATGCGCCTGTTTGGACGCCTTATCGGGCGCCGTAACGATAGAGGTTTGGTTTGGTTTGGTTTGGTTTGATTTGGTTTGGTTTTGGCCGCGCGGCGCTTGTTTGTCTGTGTGCCTACGGCGTTGGCCTTTCCTTGATCTGACTTCTTGGCCTTTCCTTGAATTGATATTGGTCTATTAGCGTCGCCCCTGTGCGGGGCAGGCACTTACTTTCTTTGCCGCCGCAAAGAAAGTAAGCAAAGAAAGCGGCTCCAACCGCTAATTCTTAAGCGGGTCCCCTGGCTTGGAGGGGATCGTGGTGCATCTGGAATCTGTGTTCTCGCACATTCGGCGTGAGTGACAAGGCCGTCATACTTCCGGCAGCGCTGCGCGTGCCGAAAGGCACTTCATGAAACCGCCGGAGTTTTTTTGCGCTGGCGGTTTGGCTACAGCGCAGTGGTTCCTGCTAGCGCGCAGTCGCGCGCGATGTCAGCGCTGGAGCAGGGTCACATCCGAACCACGAGCGCATTGCAGCGCCTCGCCGAGGCGAGGCCGATGGCCCCCACCGAACACGAACGAAGCCTGTGTTTTCTCATGGCCCCTTCCGGCGAGCACGTAGTGCGAGGCGGGAAGCATGACTGCCTTGTCACTCATGCCGAATGTGCGAGGACACGGATTCCAGATGCACCACTACCGCAACTGTGCGAGGGACCCGCTTAGCAGGGGGTTCGAGCCGCTTTCTTTTGCCTACTTTTCTTTGCGGCGGCAAAGAAAAGTAGGTGCCTGCCCCGCACAGGGGCGACGCTAATAATCCAATATCAAATCAAGGAAAGGCCAACGCCGTAGGCACACAGAAAAGAAGCGCCGAGCAGGCAAAAAGCACTACCTTTTTGGCACCCCCTCCCGCCACTCCCCCCAATGCGCAGCAATATCCTGCACAAGCGGATTCCCCGACCGATACAGGTTCTCAATAGCAATCGTAAAACCCCCTTGCGCAGCATAGTTAAGCAAATTATCCGCACTAGTCTGCCCATCGTATGGCCGATCAAAATCCGACCCAGCCCGCAGCACCGCAACGCGATTCAAATCAACCTTATGCACAGAGGCCGCGCGCTTAAGCGCCTCATACGTAGCGTTATCCTCCTGCTGCGTTGTGCAATAGACACCGTTGCCATCCGTCAGAATCTTGGTCCAATCCCGAGCCCGCTGACCCAGCAACGTTCCGGACCACCAGGTATCGCCCGCGAGCGTATCGCATTGAATAACAGTAGGCGGCCGATTCGCAGGCGCATACGAATATTTGGCCCGCGCAGCCTGCGCCTGAGCGTTATCAGACAGCACAACGCTACGCGACAAAGCAAACGCCGTATCGGCTAGCTGGGTATTCAACTGAAACACCTCCGTCCGATAGTCGAGCGGCGGCTTGTCCGCAGAACTCTTGGTATTAATTCCAAGGTACCCGGTATTCCAGCCAGACGGAATCTCCCGCCCATCGATCTCCCACTGAATCCCGAAGTCAACCAGGTACTTCGCCCACGCGGCGGACCCGACCGTGCCTTGTTGCGGATCGATCCCGGCAATGCCGGCAACCATAAAGTACGTATGCCGCAAATCGAAGCGCGGCGAAAAGGTCAACGCCATGATCGACGCGGCAGCGTTGCTATGCCCCATGCCAGTGGTCATGACACACACGTCCTGCTTATTGCAATGAACCGTCGGGTAATCGGGCGATAGCCCGTCGACCGCAATCTCGCGCCATGGCCCAAGCCGGTCGAGCCATACCTGCCCCTCCGGCCCGAACATCGAAATGATCATTACCTTGACCGGCCGCCCGTGCGGGCCGCCGTCGTCTTGCGAGAAACCATCGTTGTCGTCCGCGCTGGCAGGGCCGGATGTGAAGGCGGCGCAAGCCGCGAGTGTAATTGCGGAGATTGCGCCAAGTGTGCGAGTCAGCATCGTGAATCTTCCTTTTTGCTTGTGATGCAGATTGGGAGAGGGCTGCGTTCAAGCCGAAGAAAGTATAGATGCGAAGAAATTATTTTCCACTACGTATCGCGGCATTTCATGCGCCGTGATTGAACCCTGGAGGAGCCTGCGCGGAGACCTAAGTGGCGGCCTAAGTGGCGGCCTGAGTGGCGGCTTGGGCCGAATCCGCCGGCCGCGGCTGGACCGGACGCCCCCCGCAAGCGGAACAACGCATCAAACCCGCGGCACGTCCGGTTCGAAAAACACCCAGCGCACTTGCGGAAACGCCGCCTGCAGGTCCGCTTCGATCACGTTGATCGCATCGACCATCGCGCGGCCGCTCGCGTAGTCGATCATTTCGGCCTGAACGGCCACCACCACGTGACGGCCCCACTGCAGCGTAATCATGTTGATGATGCTGCGAATCTCGGACCGGGCTCGCAGATGCGTCTCGATCGCGCGACGCACTTCCGGGCCCGCCGATTCGCCGACGATCATCGACTTCACTTCGCGCGCCACCAGCCAGGCAATCACCATTAGCAGCAGACCCACGCCGATGGAGCCCAATGCGTCGTAGACAGGATTTCCGGTCACCATCGTCAGCAGCACGGCGACGAAGGCCATCGCAAGACCCGCTAACGCGGCAATGTCCTCGCCGGCCACCACCAGCAGATCGGACTCGCGCGTTTCGCGAAACCAGCGCCATAGGCTTTTGTCGGGATGCGTCTTGCGGATTTCCTTAACCGCGCCCCACAACGAGAGGGCTTCGAGCACCACCGAAACGCCGAGTACGACGAGCGCCACATACGCATACTGCAAAGGCTCGCGCGCAAACAGACGATGCACGCCCTCATACACCGAAAACGCGCCGCCGACAAAAAACAGCAGCAACGCCACCAGTAGCGAATAGAAATTGATCTCGCGGCCACTGCCCATGGGATGCAACGGGCTCGCGGGCTTGCGCGCTTCACGCAAGCCGAATAACAGCAGCAACTGGTTACCGCAATCAGCGGTCGAATGAATGGCTTCGGCGAACATCGAGCCGGAACCGGTAAACGTGGCAGCAGCGAACTTGCAGATTGCGATGCCGAGGTTGGCGGCGAGCGCATAGAAAATGGCTTTCGGCGATTCTTCTTTCATCGTCGTGGAGGGGGTCCGTGAGTTTGCAGAACGCTTTCGGTTGGCAAGAGTTCGTATTGTGGACATGCCCGGCGGCATGCGTCCAACCCCGGCGCGGTTTTGCGCCGGGTTCCGTGACGCATGCAGCGCCTCGACCCTCGCTCGCGGTCCGTCGCGCTATGCCCTTTCGAGCGCAGCCATCTCCCGCACGATCACCAGCAGCATCGACAAGCTTGCGCCGCCCGTGGCCCTCAGATCGGCAAGCAGGCGCGCGTAACGCTCGAGTTGCGCGGCGCGCTTCTCGCGCCATGCCTGAACCAATACTTCCGGCGTCGACGCCTCGTCGGCGTCGGCCAGCGCGCTCGTGGTCAACGCGCGTTTCAGGCGTGCGAGTTCCGCCAGCGCCGTGGCGCGCGCCAGCATGTCCCAGTGCGTGGGCGCCGGCAGAGCGGCCGCGCGCTCGCTGATCCAGCTGTAGTTCAGCAACGTACCGAGCGCAAAGTAGACGCCCGCCACGAGTTCGAGATCGCGCCCGCAGGTCGACGACACCTCGGCGATGTCGAGCAAAGCCGCCGAGATCTCGCCGCTGGCGATTCGCACCGCCAGTTCGCTATCGACACCGGCGTCCACGAGCACGCGCTGCCGCTCGGACAGCGCTTCGAGATCGGCGCTCGGCAGCAGCGCGGGCCATTGCGGCGCGAGGCGTTGCGCCGCGTCGCGACAACGTGCGAGCAAGCCGGCGACATCGCCGTCGCTAACCGCCCCCGATTGCAACTGCCGCAGGAACCATAGCGCCGAGCGTTCGACGAGCCGCGCCACTTCGACAAACATGCGCGCCTGTAAATCATCGGCGACACGGTTATCCAGCGCGTCGATACTGCGCCACACGTCGTCGAGATCGAACACGTCGCGCGCCATGATGCAGGCCCGCACGATGTCGCCGGGCTTCGCATCGGTCTCCTCCATCAGACGATGCACGAACTCGCAGCCCACGCGATTCACCAATGCGTTGGTCAGATGCGTTGCGAGGATTTCGCGCCGCAACGGGTGACGTTGCATCGGTTCGCCAAAGCGCTGCCGCAACGGCTTCGGAAAGTATTCGATCAGCATGTCGCTGACGAGCGGATCTTCCGGCATCGACGATTCGAGCAGTGCGTCGTACAGCCACATCTTGCTATAGGCAAGCAGCACCGAACGCTCGGGCGTGGTCAGCCCTTGTTTCGCAGCCTGGCGTTCGGCGACTTCTTCATCGGACGGCAAGAACTCGATCACGCGGTTCAGGCGGCCCGCGCGTTCGAGATAACGCATCAAGCGCGCTTCGGCATCGAGCAATTCGACGCCGTAGCGGCCCGCAATCGAGAGCGCCTGGGTCTGGTAATAGTTGTCCTGCAAGACGAGCAAGCCGACTTCATCGGTCATTTCCGCGAGCAGTGCATTGCGCTGCTTCTCGGTCATTTCGCCGTCGGAGACGACCAGGCCCAGCAGAATCTTGATGTTGACCTCGTGGTCCGAACAGTCAACGCCCGCGGAGTTGTCGATCGCATCGGTATTGATGCGTCCGCCGCGCTCTGCGAATTCAATACGCCCGAGTTGCGTGAGACCTAGATTGCCGCCTTCCGCGACGACCTTGCAGTGCAGATCGGCGCCGTTGACGCGGATCGCATCATTGGCGCGGTCGCCAACCTGCAGATGCGTTTCACGGGTCGCCTTCACGTAGGTGCCGATGCCGCCGTTGTAGAGCAGATCGACGGGCGCCTGCAGAATCGCGCGCATCAATTCAGCGGGCGCGAGCGCCGGCGCGCTGATGCCAAGCACCGACTGCACGGCTGGAGACAGCGGAATGGTCTTGGCGGTACGCGGAAACACACCGCCTCCTGCCGAGATCAGCGACGGATCGTAGTCAGCCCAACTCGACCGATCCAAAACGAACAGGCGCCCACGTTCGGCAAGGCTTACCGCTGGATCGGGATTCGGATCGAGGAAGATATGCCGGTGATCGAACGCGGCCAACAGCTTGATATGCGGCGACAACAGCATGCCATTGCCGAACACATCGCCCGACATATCGCCGACGCCAACCACGGTGAAATCAGTCGTCTGCGTATCGACGCCCATTTCCCGGAAGTGCCGCTTGACCGACTCCCACGCGCCGCGCGCCGTGATCGCCATTTTCTTGTGGTCATAGCCGACCGAACCGCCCGACGCAAAGGCGTCGTCGAGCCAGAAACCATATTCCTGGGAGATCGCGTTCGCGTAGTCGGAGAAGGTGGCGGTGCCCTTGTCGGCGGCGACCACCAGATAGGGATCGTCGGGATCATGCCGCACCACATCGGGCGGCGGCACCACCGTCGTAACCTCGAGGTTGTCGGTCAAATCGAGCAGGCCGCGCAGGAACGTCTGATAGCAGGCGATGCCCTCACGCATCCACGCGTCGCGTTCGGTCTGCGGCGGCGGATTCTTCACGACGAAACCGCCTTTTGACCCGACCGGCACGATCACCACGTTCTTCACCATCTGCGCCTTCATCAAGCCGAGCACTTCCGTGCGGAAGTCCTCACGCCGATCCGACCAGCGCAGCCCGCCGCGCGCGACACGGCCGCCGCGCAAATGCACGCCTTCCACACGCGGCGAATACACCCAGATTTCGAACATCGGTTTCGGTTCGGGCAAACCGGGCACGTGCGCGGGATCGAATTTGAACGACAGATACGGCTTCGGATGGCCATCCGCATCGAAGCGATAGTAGTTCGTGCGCTGCGTCGCCTTGATGACGCCGAGGAATTGCCGGAGTATCCGGTCCTCATCGAGATTCGGCACCTGATCGAGCGCGCTGTCGATTGTCTTCAACAAGCCGTCGACGCGGGCCTCGCGCGTATCGCCGAGTACCGGATCGAAGCGCGCAATGAACAACTCCACGAGCATGCGGGCTATCGCCGGATTGCCGGTGAGCGCGCGTTCGATATAGGCGTCGCTGAAGGTCGAACCCACTTGCCTCAGGTACTTGGCATAAGCTCGCAGAATCGTCACCTCGCGCGCACTCAGTTGCGCGCGCAATACGAGGCGGTTGAAATCGTCGCTTTCGATTCCGCCCGTCCACACCTGTTCGAACGCATCTTCGAAAAGATCCTTCACGCGTTCGATATCGAACTCCGCATCGTCCGCGAGTTCAAGGCCGAAGTCGTGAATCCAGGCGGGTGTGGCATCGAGCGCTTCGATCAGATAAGGCCGTTCTTCATCGACGCGTACGCCGAGATGCTCGAGCATCGGCAAGCTGCGCGACAACGCAATGGGCAACCCTGCACGATAAACCTTGAAACGAAACGAGCGCGGCCCTGCTTCGATCGGGCGGTACAGGTTCATGGCGAGCCGCTCGCTGCCCTGCACTCGCTCGATCAGCTCGATATCGCGCACTGCGGTACGGGCCGGATAATCGTCGCGATAGCCGGGAGGAAACGAATCCGCATAGTGTTGCAGCAGACGGTTGCCCTGCTCTTCGCCGAATGCGTCAAGCAAAGCATCGGCGAGATCGTCCTGCCAGCGGCGCGTGACGTGTACGAGCCGCGCTTCGAGTTCGCGCGTATCGACACGGGGCATGCCACCCGGCTTTGCGTGCACGACGAAATGAATACGCGCGAGGGTCGACTCCGACAACAGCGGCGTGAATTCGACACTTGCGCCGTTGAATGCATCGGCCAGCAGGTTGGCGATGCGCTGCCGCAGATCGGTGTTGTACTTGTCGCGCGGGACGAACACGAGACACGACACGAAGCGGTCGAACCGGTCGCGCCGCACGAACAGCCGCGTGCGCTGATGCTCCTGCAAACGGAGCACACCCAGCGCGATATCGTAAAGCTGGTTTTCCTCGGCCTGAAAGAGTTCGTCGCGCGGATAGGTTTCGAGCACCGTCACCAGCGACTTGGCAAGGTGGCCCTTGGGCAGGAAACCGGCCCGCCGCACGATGTTCGCGCATTTGCGCCGCACGATCGGAATTTCCGAGGCCGAAACCAGATAGGCGGTAGACGTATACAGGCCGATAAAGCGCCGCTCGCCGATCACCTTGCCGTCCGCACCGCTCAGCTTGATGCCGACGTAATCCAGATAGCCCGGCCGATGCACCGTCGCGCGCGAGTTGGCCTTGGTCAGGAAAATGGGCGACGAGCCGGAGATGATATCGGCGGCCGCCGGCGGCAACGGCGTGACTTCGGGCTCGCCCGCGGGACGCTGCGCGTCGCGCAGGATGCCGAGCCCGGAGCCCGGGATCGCGCGCAGCCCAAAACCGATGTCGTGCTGCACAAGTTCGTAGTCGCGCTGGCCGAGAAACGTGAAATGATCGGCCACCATCCATTCGAGGAACGCGCGGGCCTCGACGCCTTCCGGCCCCGCCTCGCCGGCCTTCATGCCTTTGACCGTGGTGCGCGCGAGCTCGACGATCTTCGGCCAGTCTTCCACCGCCGCGCGCACGTCGCGAAGCACCTTGGCGATCTCGTCACGCAATGCGTCGAGCTTCGCTGCATCGCCGCAACGGTCGACTTCGAAGTGAATGAACGAGGCGAGCTGCGAGCGCATATCGGTGGAATCTTCAGCACCCTGACTCACTCGCACGATGCTGCCATCCGGGCCGCGCCAGATGCGAAACACCGGATGCACGACAGAATGCAGCGCGAGCCCGAGGCGGTTGACCGCCATCGAGACCGAATCGACCAGAAACGGCATGTCGTCGTTAACGATCTCGATCACCGTGTGATCGGAATGCCAGCCGTGCTGTTCGAGTATCGGGTTGTAGACGCGCAGCCGTTCGCTGCCTGGCACGAAGCGCTGCGCGGTTTGCCAGTGCGCGAGCGCTGCGCCGTAAAGATCGGCGATCGAGCGGCTCTGCAGGTCGTCGGCGTCGACGAAATCGTAGTAGTGCCGCAGGAACGGCTCGACGACTTTGAAGGTCGGCTCGGGCAAGCGCCCACGCGCAAATTCGACGACATCGTTGAGCAAGTGAGTGACGGCTTCTTCATTCTTTGCTTGCATGATCAACTCCCCCGGCGGGCGGCAATAGCGAGTATCGCTTGATTCGCATGCATCGTCTGAACGGGGATTATGCACCTGCCGCCAGGAAAGCGATGCGCGAGCTCACTTAGGTTATACCCGCTGCCGGTGAACGTGCTGCCGCTGTTTAAAGCGCGGCCTTCGGTCCCCCAGCCTCTTCTATCAGCCATGCTTGAACCTGTTCGCTGGTCCAAGCCGGGTCGTCGTGCGGCAGGTCGTGACCGGCCCATTGATGCTCGCGATGCGTTGCGCCCCACGCCGCCGCCAGCTTCGTCGAACACACCGGGTTGACCAGCTTATCGGCGCGTGACGAAAGAATCAGCAAGGGGCAATGCGGTTTCGTTGCCGCCGCACTAAAGCGCGCGGCGGCCCACAGCTGCCGTAACGCATTGCCCCGGCTCACCGGCGCACTCCGGCGAATTTCGCTCCATGCATCGAGATCCGCGCCCAGCGTGTCCACGTTATTGCACGTCAGCCGATGAATGCCGCTTTCCGCGCGCGGCGCGTCGCGCCAGTGCGCTGCGACGTCCAGAAGGCCCGGCCATGCGGATGGACGCAAGCGTTCGTGCATGCGGCTGAACGGCCGCATGCTGGTATTGATCAGCACGAGCCGCTCGATCTCGCCGGGATGCCGTTGCGCCCAGTCGGTCGCCACCATGCCGCCGAGCGACATTGCCAGCACGCGATAGGGGCCTGCTGCTCCGGTTTGCAGCGCAGCAATCCGCACGAAACCCACCATATCCTCTACCGCAGCCGGCGCGCGCAAGTTGGTGAACTCGCCGTTCCCGGGCAGATCGAGCAGCAGCAGGCGATCCGTGCCGATCGCCTCGCGCAGCAAGCCGGGCAAACGCCCCCAGTGGCGTGTTTCGCGCGTTAGTCCACGCAACAGAATCCACGTGCTCATGACGCTTCCGTTCTGGTCCAATGGTCGGTCGCGCTTTGCAGCAATTGCTCGCGACGATCGCCTTGCGGCAACCAGCGTTGCGCCGAGAACGCCGCGCGCGCGAGGAAATCGAGCAGATTCGCATGACGCCGCAGCACGCGTGCGGTGCGATGCGCCTTCACCGGATTAAACATGCCCTGGCGCGAAAACAGTTGGCGCGGATTCTTCTTGATCCACAGCCACGACCCGAGTTCGAGCGTCATCGGCAGGAAGACGTTCGGCGGCGGCGTACGGTCGTACGCGAAGTCCCACAGATCGCCGTGCAACAGATACTGGTGGCTCTGCGGTTCGAACGCGTAGCCATGATGCGGATGCGCGCGCTCGAACATGGTTTTCAGCACGTACATTTCCGGCAGATGCGGCATCAGCTTGCGCGTGCGCGCATAAGGAAACCAGATGCTATCCCGCCAGCCGTAACCCGAGTGACAGTCGAGCGCAATGCTCAGGGGCCGCGCGGCCATTTCGGTTTCGACCACCCGCAGGAGCGCCGCCGCCTCCGGCTCCATGGGGTCGCCTTGCTTGCCGCGATACCAGGGCAGCCATGCGCCCACCCGCTGGCCGCCGGCGAGCAGCGGCACGCGTTCGTCGGCATCCTGCGGCGCGTTGCGCATCAGATCGACACCGTTGGGATTGGCACGCGTGGCGGCCCACATGCCGCCCGGATTGACGATCGGCATAAAAATTAGACGAATCGACTGCAATTGCCGCACCAGCAGTTCGTCCCATTCCAGCCGGGCGAGCAGCGCGCGCATATAGTCGAGCACGAGTTGCGAGCCAATCCGCTCGAGTCCGTGAATGCCACCAAAAAACCCGATTGCCGGTGCGAGCGGATCGGTCGAACCGATACTCGCGGTGTGCACGGCGAATTGCCGGCCCCGCACCGTCGTCTCGCAGACGGTGCGAATCTCGAAGCTGGCGCTGCCCTGGTCGAGGATCGTCTTGAGATCTTCGTACTCCGCAAAACTGTCGGGCAGAAAGCTCAAAGGCTGCATGACGACGTCGAAAGGAACTGCAAGGTTATTGGGGACGGCACACCGAATGACGCAATATAGCCTGGCTGCAGGCGATCATGCGCAGCGAGCCCCACCCAATGCAAATCGTGTCATACAGGTGTCACTTTTTGTTCGAACGAATGACTTCTTCCTGCCTTTCTGGCGACGCAAAAAAGACACGTGAAGATATAGTCGTCTAGACGTTGCGATGCCTTCACTCAACCGTCACAGACGCTTCCTAGAATGGGCCCCACACATGCCGGCAATGACCGGATGCATCAAGGGGTACTTATGGAAGCAATTCGGGAAGCAATTCGGGAAGCAATTCGTATCGAACGGTTGAGCAAGACGTTCAGCAACGGCCGCAAGGCGCTGGACGAAATCGACCTGCGTGTCGAACCGGGCGAAATGGTTGCCTTGATCGGTGCCTCGGGCTCGGGCAAGTCGACGCTGCTGCGCCACATCGCGGGCTTCACGGCCTCGGATGCGCAACCGTCGCAGATCGCGATTCTCGGCCGGCCGATCCAGCAGAACGGCCGCATCGTGCGGGAAGTGCGCAGCATTCGCCGCGATATCGGCTTCGTGTTCCAGCAATTCAATCTGGTGAACCGGCTTTCCGTGGAGAGCAACGTGCTGATCGGCGCGCTCGCGCGGCTGCCTTTGTGGCGCCGCCTCACCGGGCGCTTTCCGGGCGCGGAGCGGGCGTTGTCGATGGCCGCGCTCAATGAAGTCGGCATCGGCGACCATGCGCGCGAGCGCGCCGCCAACCTCTCCGGCGGTCAGCAGCAACGCGCGGCATTGGCGCGAGCGCTGGTGCAACGCGCGCGCATCGTGCTCGCCGACGAACCGATCGCCTCGCTCGACCCCGAATCCTCTCGCCGCGTGATGGAGATGCTGCGCACGCTCAACGTCGAGCATCAACTGACCGTGCTGGTGTCGCTGCATCAGGTCGACATCGCCATGCAGTATTGCCCGCGCACCGTTGCGCTGCGTCGCGGCAAGGTGGTCTACGACGGCCCCTCCGCCGCGTTGAGCCCTGCCCTGCTCAAGAAACTCTACGGCGACGACGCCCGCGAACTGCTCGACGAGGCCAGCGCCGATAGCGCAACCGATCATGCGGACAACAACGCTAACGAGGGCGACACCGGCGCACCGGCGCAAGACACCGCCCCCACCTCGACGCGTTATGCGTTCGCCCTCAATCCGGCGCACTCGAGCTGAGCGCGCCCACTCATTCTGTTCACTCAACCGGACCTCAAAGCGATGAAATTCCTGCGTTCATTGATCACGCTGACCGTCGGCGCGGCCGCATTCGCCTGCGTCGCCACCGCACAAGCCGAGGACATCAACCTCGGCATCATCTCGACCGACTCGTCCTCCGTGCTGAAACAGCGCTGGGAACCGCTGATCGAGGATATGAACAAGCAAACCGGCCTGAACGTCAAAGCGTTCTTCGCGACCGACTACGCCGGCATCATTGAAGGAATGCGCTTTAACAAGGTACAGGTCGGCTATTTCGGCAACGCGTCGGCGATCGAAGCGGTGGACCGCTCGCAAGGCGAAGTGTTTGCGAAGGTCCTGTATTTGAATGGCGAAGCCGGTTACAACTCGGTGCTGATCACCAACGTGAACAGCCGCTTCAAGACGCTCGACGACGTGTTTAAAAATACGAAGGACGTCACACTCGGTTTCGGCGATCCGAACTCCACCTCGGGCACGCTGATCCCCGGCTATTACCTGTTCGCCAAGCACAACACGCCGGTCAACACGTCGTTCAAGGCCGTGCTGCCGTCGAGCCACGAAGCGAATCTGCTGGCTGTGGTGAACAACAAGGTCGACATCGCGACCAACAACACCGAGGAGCTCGACTCGCTGAAGAAGCAGCATCCGGACAAGTTTGCACAAGTACGCGTGTTGTGGACGTCGCCGCTGATTCCGTCGGACCCGCTGGTATGGCGCAAGGATCTGCCGCAAGCCACCAAGGACAAGATCCGCAACTTCTTCGTGAACTACGGGAAGACCGCTCCGCATGAAAAAGCGGTGATGGCGGCGATTACGGGCTACGCCGGTTTCGCGGCGTCGTCGGATGCGCAGTTGCTGCCGATCCGTCAGGTCGCGTTGTTCCAGCAGAAGCAGAAGATCGAGAGCGACACGCATCTTTCCGACGACGACCGCAAGACCCAGCTGGCGGCGCTCGATGCGAAGCTGAGCGCACTCAACACCGCCGTCGCCAAGCAATGAACACGGTTGATCTGATCACGTCGCCCACGCGTGCGAGCGAAGCGCTCGCCGCGCAGGCGGCGCGCCGTGCCGCCCCTGACGCAGGCAAGCGCAGCTGGCTGTCGCTCATCGGCTGGATCGCCGTGCTTGCCGTACTGGGTGGCGCATGGCACGGCGCCGATATGCGTCCGCTCGACCTGCTCTCCGACTCCGGCAACATGGGTCAGTTCGCCAAGGACTTCTTCCCGCCGGACTTCACCGAATGGCGGAGCTATCTTCACGAGATGTACGTGACGCTGTCGGTAGCGGTGTGGGGCACGGCCCTCTCGTTGGTATGCGCGGTGCCGTGCGGACTAATGTCCGCACACAACATGGCGCCGATGTGGATCGTGCAGCCGATGCGCCGCATGATGGACGCATGCCGCGCGATCAATGAAATGGTCTTCGCGATGCTGTTCATCGTCGCGGTGGGACTCGGTCCGTTCGCCGGCGTGCTGGCGTTGTGGGTGCACACCACCGGCGTGCTCGCCAAGCTCTTCGCCGAAGCGGTCGAGGCAATCGATCCGCTTCCGGCCGAAGGCGTGCGCGCCACCGGCGCGACCAGTCTTGACGAAATCATTTACGGCGTGCTGCCGCAAGTGCTGCCGTTGTGGATCTCGTACGCGTTATATCGCTTCGAATCGAACGTGCGCTCGGCGATGGTGGTCGGCATGGTCGGCGCGGGCGGGATCGGCGTGGTGCTGTACGAGGCGATCCGCTCGTTCAATTACGCGCAGACGGCCGCGGTGATGATCATGGTGATCGTGGTCGTGACGGTGATCGATCTGGCGTCCGCGTGGCTGCGCGAACGGGTGACGTGACCGCTCGCGATTCCTGAATGGCAAGGGGTTGGCGAGACGCGCTTCGCCAACCCTCATTCAGGTCGCTTCGATACTGCGTGCCAGCGTGTAAGTGCGCCGGCGTGCAAGCGCTGCGCCTGCGCCGAGGTTTAGCAGCGGGTTTTCGTTGCCACAAATTGCCGGTTTTCGCCACACAAAACCCCTTCACTTTAGTCGTCCACCCCTCCATTCCGGCGTTCTGCTGGAATAATCACGTGCTTGCGGCCGGCTCCCCTGGCCTTCTTTCTCCTCTCCCTGGTCTTTGATGGACACCTTTGTCGTCATGCTGGTGCTGCTCTCCGCGCTGCTTCACGCCACCTGGAACGCGTTTCTGCACCTATCCGAAGACCGTGTATGGCTGCTCGGCATGATGGCGATTCCGTATATCGCCGTCAGCTCGGTTGGCGTGATCGTGCTGCCCTTGCCTGAACTGGCGGCCTGGCCTTACATCTTCGCCTCGGTAGTACTCGAATTCGGCTACCTGCTGGCCCTGATCCGCGCTTACAAGAGCGGTGACTTCGGGCAAATTTATCCGATTGCACGCGGCCTTTCGCCGATGCTCGTATTCGTCGGCGCGCTGGTGTTCGCGCACGAAACGCTCAAACCGCTGGCGGCGATCGGCGTGGCGCTGGTGTCGCTCGGCATGGTCTCGCTGGCGTTCCGCCGCGGCATGCGGTTCTCCGGCGAAAGCGTGCCGTTCGCGCTGCTGACCGGCTTCTTCATCGCAACGTATTCGGTGGTCGACGGAATCGGCGCGCGCGTGGCGGGCAATGGCCTGAGCTACATCATGTGGGTTTATCTGATCTGGAATGTCCCGCAGTTTCTGCTTGCCTGGCATTGGCGCGGCGGCGCAAAGGGGCTGTTCATCGGCCGCACGGTGGTGCTCAAGGGCATCGCGTCCGGCGCGCTCGCACTCACCGCCTATTGCCTGATCATCGAGGCCTACCGCACTCTGCCGATTGCGATGGTTTCCGCGCTGCGTGAGCTGAGTTCGATCTTCGCGGTGCTGATCGGCTGGCTGTTCATGCAGGAGAAGCTGACGACGCGGCGTATCGTGGCGTGCGCACTGGTTACGCTAGGGGCTGTGTTGATTCGGATTTAAAGCACAGTGGCGCTATGTTGATGCCACGTTGTTGCCGCCTCGTTGCTCCGCTCTGAAACCGCTTTGAGGCCGGTTTGAAGGCGTAGAGCGCCCTCGCCCACGCTCACGCAAACTGCACAAGCGTCGCGTCGATCGCATCAGCCAGCGTATTGAAAGCAGGCGCGATCTCCTCGTCCGGCACGCACGCATAGCCGATCAGCAGACCCGACGGCGCCAGCGACGGTTGCGCGTAATACCCCGACAAAGGCCGCACGACGATATTGCGCTCCAGCGCGGCAGCCGCCACTGCGCGGTCATCGCTGCCTTCAGGCAATTGCATCACCAGATGCAACCCGGCATCGCCGCCCACAGCCGGCAGCGCATCGCCATAACGGTGCGCGGCAGCATCCAGCAGGGTCTGGCGACGCTGCCCGTAGAGGGTCCGCATCTTGCGGATATGCGACGTGAAATGCCCTTCCGCGATGAACTCCGCGAGCATCGCCTGCTGCAACAACTGCCCTTCCCGATAGAGCTCCGCGCTCGCGGTCGCAAAGCTCTCGGCGAGCGCCTCGGGCACGACCAGGTAGCCAATGCGCAAGCCCGGAAACAGCGTCTTGCCGAAGCTGCCCACGTAAATCACCTGCCCGGACCTGTCCAGACCCTGCAGCGATGCCAGAGGCCGGCTGCCGTAGCGGTATTCGCTGTCGTAGTCGTCCTCGATGATCCAACACTGGTTTTGTCTTGCGTATTCGAGCAGCATGCGGCGCCGCGCGAGGCTCATCACCATGCCGAGCGGATATTGATGCGACGGCGTGACGAGCATCAGCTTCGGCGGCTGCGCGAGATCGTCGGCGGAGGGATTGATGCCTTCTTCGTCGACGGCGATCGGGCGCGATTGCAAGCCGGACACGTGCAGCACGCTGCGCACGCCCCAGTAGCAAGGGTCTTCGGTCCAGATCACGTCGCCCGGATCGGACAGCAGACGCACAGCCAGGTCGACCGACTGGTGGATCCCGGTCGTGATAATGATCTGCTCGGGCGTACAACGCACCGAGCGCGACGTGCGCAGATAGTCGGCCAACGCATGCCGCAACGAGGCCAGCCCGCCGCCCGGCGCGTAGGTCAGCAAGTCCGGGCGCAGCCGGCGCCAATACTTGTTGTGCAGGCGGCTCCACACGCGCGCCGGAAACTTCGTGACATCCGGCACCCCGGGCATAAACGCGCCCCATTGCCGCTTCGACACGCCCGCCCCCGCAATGAGCCGCGCGCCGCGTGTCGACAACGCGCGGTTGCCCTGCAACGGCAGTGGCGGCGGCAATGACTCGAGCGGCGCGGCCGGCGTCTCGGCGTCGGGTACGCCGACGATCTCGTCCGGCGCGCTATCGGCGACGAACGTGCCGCGACCGGTTGCCGAACTCACATAGCCCTCGAGCACCAACTGCTCATACACTTGCGTGACGGTATTGCGCCCGATGCCCAATTCCTGCGCCAGCAGACGAGATGACGGCACCTTGCTGCCCGCCGGCAATTCGCGCGACAGGATCGCCTGCTGCAACAGCCGATGCAGCTGACGATAGATCGGCTGGCCATTGCCACGGTCGAGGCGCTGCGCCAGCCAGTCGGACAAAACGCTCGCGCGCATGAATGGCTCCTACATTTTTATTGAAATGGCTCTGAAATTAAGAGCCAAATCTCATTATAGTCGCTGCATGTGCTGCGCTGAGCGCGCGGTCCCCGCAAAACCGAGGAGCGAAGGAGATAACCATGAAGAATGCTGAACTGAAGAGCCGCAAAGACGCCGCCACACCGCGTGGCGTCGGGGTGATGTGCGATTTCTACGCCGAGCGCGCGGAGAACGCCGAATTGTGGGACGTCGAAGGCCGCCGTTTCATTGATTTCGCCGCGGGTATTGCCGTGTGCAACACGGGCCACCGTCACCCGAAGATTCTGGCGGCGATCCGTGACCAGCTCGATCATTTCACGCACACCGCGTATCAGATCGTGCCGTACGCGTCGTATGTCGAACTGGCTGAGAAGATCAACGCGCGTGCGCCGGGCGACTATCCGAAGAAAACCGCCTTCTTCACGACGGGCGCCGAAGCCGTTGAAAACGCGATCAAGATTGCGCGTGCCGCGACCGGCCGTCCGGGCGTGATTGCGTTCACCGGCGGCTTTCATGGCCGCACGATGATGGGCATGGCGCTGACCGGCAAGGTTGCGCCGTACAAGATCGGCTTTGGTCCGTTCCCCGCGGACGTGTTCCATGCCCCGTTCCCGAATCCGCTGCACGGCGTGACGACGGCTGATTCGCTGAAGGCGATCGAGTTTCTGTTCAAGGCCGACATCGATCCGAAGCGCGTCGCGGCGATTATTTTCGAACCGGTTCAGGGCGAAGGCGGTTTCTATCCGGCGCCGGCCGAGTTCGTGCGCGCCTTGCGCAAGCTGTGCAATGAGCATGGCATTTTGCTGATTGCCGATGAGGTGCAAACGGGTTTTGCTCGTACCGGCAAGTTGTTTGCGATGCATCACTATGACGTGGTGCCTGATCTGATGACGATGGCCAAGAGCCTGGCCGGTGGCATGCCGTTATCGGGTGTGGTTGGGCGTGCTGATTTGATGGATGCGGCGGCTCCTGGTGGCCTGGGTGGCACGTATGCGGGTAACCCGCTGGCGGTTGCTTCCGCGCATGCTGTGCTCGATATCATCGATGAAGAGAAGCTCTGCGAGCGGGCTACTGTTTTGGGTGATCGTGTTAAGGCGAAGCTGATCGCGCTTCAGAGTGAAGTTCCGCAGATCGCCGATGTGCGTGGGCCGGGCGGAATGGTTGCTGTTGAGTTCTGCAAGGCGGGTGGGACGGAGCCGGATGCTGACTTCACCAAGCGGGTGCAGGCAAGAGCGCTTGAGCGCGGGTTGTTGTTGCTCGTTTGTGGTGTTTATTCGAATGTGGTTCGGTTTCTTTTTCCTCTTACGATTCAGGATTCTGTCTTTGATGAGGCAATGGGGATTCTTGAAGCTGTGCTTAAGGAAAGTGTTGCTGTAGCTGTTTGATTGTTTTTTTGGCCTGCGCGGCGCTTGGTTATATGCCTGCCGCGTTGGCCTTTCCTTGTTTTCTTATTGGTCTATTAGCGTCGCCCCTGTGCGGGGCAGGCACTTACTTTCTTTGCCGCCGCAAAGAAAGTAAGCAAAGAAAGCGGCTCCAACCGCTAATTCTTAAGCGGGTCCCCTGGCTTGGAGGGGGTAGTGGTGCATCTGGAA
>NZ_WOEZ01000317.1 GCF_013177735.1 Paraburkholderia elongata
CGGGAGGAGCCGCTCAGACCGAAGCAGGCAAGGCCGCGGCAGCATGGAAAAATGCCTGTGCGCGCGGGTCGTTGCCGAACGCCGCGTGAATCCTGATCCACGGGCTGACTTCCATGTTCGGCCGGAAATAGCTGCCGGGCACCACTGTCACGCCGAGCGGTGCGCCGCATGCCACCAGCCGCTCGGCGTTGTCGACATGCGGTACACGCGCCCATACGAACTTGCCGCCGACTGGCTTTTCGAAAACCTCCCAGCCGGCGTCTTCGAGTGTCAGGATGGTCGAGCCGAGCGCGTCGCGCATGCGGCGGCGCAGTCGCTCCAGATACTTGCGGTACGCACCGCGCTCCAGCAGCGACACGGCGACCGCCTCGGCAAAGCGCGAACCGCCGATGCTCGTCAGCATCTTGATGTCGACCAGATCCTTGATGATCGCGTGGTTCGCCACCACGCAGCCGATTCGCAGCGAAGACGACAGCGTCTTCGACAACCCGCCCACGTAGATCACGTGCTCGAGCTGGTCGAGGGTCGCGAGACGGTCGGTGACGTCGGTCTGGAAGTCGGCGTAGATGTCGTCTTCGATGATCGTGAAGCCGTGTTCGCGCGCCAGTTGCAGCAGCCGGAACGCCACCGGCGGCGCGACCGTGGTGCCGGTCGGATTGTGGAACACCGTGTTGATGAACATCAGCTTCGGCCGATGCACTTGCAACTGCGCCTGCAACACGTCGAGATCGGGGCCGTTGCGGGTGCGCGGAATGCCGATCAGCTTCACGCCGTGCAGCTTCAGCAGACCGTACAGGTTGTAGTAGCCGGGGTCCTCGACAAACATCGTGTCGCCGGCTTTGAGCATGTAGCGCATCAGCAGATCGAGCGCCTGGCTTGCGCCATTGGTGATCAGAATCTGCGAGGCGTCGGCTTGAATCCCCAGTTGACCGATGCGGCTTTGCAAATGCTCGCGCAGTGTGAGGTTACCGAGCGGGGTCGCGTAATCGACCATGCTTGCGATGTCGGTGCGCGACACGTGGCGGATCGCCTGCGCGAGGCTCTCCGTGTCGCGCCACGCATCGGGAATGAAGCCGCTGCCGAGCTTGAGCGTTTCACCTTGGTGGTTGAACTGCTGGAGGATGTGCCCCGATTCGTCCTCGGCGCGCCGCGGGTCCGAGGTGCCCTGGCAATTCGTGCTTGTTGGCTGACGGTCGGCGACATAGAAGCCCGAACCGTGGCGCGAATCGACATAGCCGAGCGACACCAACCGGTCGTAAGCCTCGATCACGGGAAAACGGCTCACGCCGTAGTCGGCGGCGAACTGACGGATCGACGGCAGCTTCGAGCCGGGGTGAGCGGTGCGCGAACGAATCCAGGCGGTGATGCCCGTGACGATCTGCTCGGTGAGCGGTACGCCGTTGTCCCGATCGAGTTGAATTTCGAGTTTCATGCGGTGCTTTTCCTTCGCCGGGCAGTCGGAGCGCGGAACCGTGGGTGCGGCGCGCGCCGCACGCGCGCTCCTGAAGCGTGATTGCAGCCAACTGTCCGGTTTTTCGACTGAACAGTTCCGATGAAAGTGTTCGGAACTGTGCATGGGTATTCGATGATCGCACGTCAATAATCGGTACAACAGGAAAGTTCTTCGAAGGAGAAAAGCGATGCGTGAAGTCCGTATTTTCGAAATGGAACATAACGAGCCCGCGGCGGCCTGGCGTGTCGCGCGTCCGTCGATCTTCAAGGTGATCTCGGGCGAGATCTGGCTGACCGTCGAAGGCGAGAATGGCGATCACTGGCTGGCAACGGGGCAATCGATCGAGTTGCCGCGCGGTGCGGCGGCGTGGGTCAGCGCAGGGCGGGCCGGTGCGCGTTTTGCGCTGGCTAGCGGGTCGGAGCGCGCTGCAACGCGTTTATTGCGCGATTTGCCGGTGTTGAACTGGCTGCCGCGCTGGTTAGGCGTGGCGTGACGGGCAACGGTGGCAACCGTGGCAGCTATGGTTGCCATGGCCGCTAAGATCGCTGCGGCTCGTATCGCTGGCGTGGCTGGTGCGGGTCACATTTGCCTGCACCCGGCGCATGCGCTGCCTGTCGCATTTGCTTTGCTTTCGGCGTGCGCGGCGCCTCAACCGGCCGCCTCAACCTCCCCGATATAGCGCGCGCGTGGTCGAATCAACCGGCCGTCGCGCGTTTGCTCCATTGCATGTGCGATCCAGCCGACCACCCGGCCGACCGCGAACAGCGTGAAGGCGGCGCCGGCTGGCAGGCCGAGTACCCGTTCGATCGCCGCGAGCGCAAAGTCGACGGTCGGCTCCGCGCCGGTCGTGTCGCGCACCGTGCGCGCGAGCGCTTGCACTTCGCCTAGCGGCGAGCGGGCCGGCGCGCAGTCGGCGAGCATCCTGAGCAGCAAACGCGCGCGCGGGTCGCCGTCCGGATACAGCGGATGGCCGAAGCCCGGCAGCACCGGCCCATGTGCGCCGTGTTCGTGGCGCGCGAGCCGGTTCGCGAGGTAGCGATCGAGATCGGGTGCGCGCGACGCTTCATCGAGGAGCGCGGCAATCCGCACCGTCTCGCCACCATGCCGCGGCCCGGCCAACGCGGCCAGACCACCCGCCACTGCGCCAAACAGATGCGTCCCCGTCGACGTGATGCAACGAACCGTGAAGGTCGACGCATTCAGCTCATGATCCGCGCATGCCACCAGCGCCGCGCGCAACAGCCCGGCCTGCTGACGGTTGCGCACGTTCCACGCTAAAGCCAACTGCTTGTGCAGCGGTTCGTTCGACGGCGCCGCCGAGATCATCGCGGCGGCCAGCAAGCGCATGACCGCGCAGGCGGTATCGAGCTGCGCATCGCGGCCGAGCGCCAATACCCGCGGCATTTGCGCCGCGGCGGCCGGCAGCAGCACGAGCGCGCGGTCGAGCGGCGCGCTGTCGCTCCAGAGTTTGAGCCACGCCGACCACTGAGCGGCCGCAAACGGGACTGCCGGCGCCTCTGCGATGCGCCTCGCACTGCATTCCCACAACAACGCCGCGGCGTCCTCCAGTGATGCCGTGCGCGCCAGTTCCATGGCGTCATGCCCGCGATAGAGAAGGCGGCCGTCCGCCACCAGCGTGATCGACGATTCGAGTACCGGCACGCCCCAGTCCAGCACCTTTTGCGCGACCTTGCCGGCGCGCTTGCCGTCTTCCTTGCGCCGCGCGAGCCGCCGCACTTCGCTGGCGTCGTAGAGCCGGTGCTTGCCTTGCGCATCCGGCGACGAACTCAGCATGCCGCGGCTGACATACGCATACAGGGTAGGCAGGCTGATATTGAGCGCGGCGGCGGCTTCGGCGGCGGTCAGGGAATGGGAGGGCGGCATGGAAACGTGTAGAAACCGAAGAAATCAATATATGTTGATTATCATAATCAAGATTGATTACGGCAAGGCGGAATTCTAGACTCGGTTCACTTTCTTCCCGTTCTGACACGAACGAAATGAGCACCATGACGCCTGAACTCGCTCTCAAACATATCTGGACGACAGCGGAATGCGACCCGACTGCGCTGAGGTCCGTTTCGCTTGCTGGCACCGATCCGGGCTTGCCGTCGGTCTATCGGGTCGGCACGTTGGCCTCGGCGACCATCGCCGCGACCGGCCTTGCGGCTGCCGAATACCAGCGCTTGCGCACGGGGCGCCGGCAACACGTCACGGTGGAGATGCGGCGCGCGCTGGCCTCGTTTCGCAGCGAGCGCTATCTGCGCATCGACGAGGGTCCGCCGCCCGCCTTGCGCGATCCGGTGACGGGTTTCTACGCGACGCGGGACGGCCGCTGGATTCAACTGCACACGAACTTTCCGCATCATCTCGCAGGCGTGCTGAAAGTGCTGGACTGCGCGAACGATCGCGCGGCGGTGGCCGAGGCGATTCGCGGCTGGGATGGCGAGACGCTTGACCAGACGCTCGCCGACGCCGGCTTGTGCGCTGCCTTGATTCGCACGCCCGACGAGTGGGCCGCGCTCGATCAGGCGAAAGCGATTGCGGAGCTGCCGTTGTTCGAGATCGAGCGCATCGGCGACGCGCCGGTCGAGCCGCCGCGCCAGGACGGTGCCAAGCGGCCGCTGGCGGGCGTGCGGGTGCTGGATCTTTCGCGCATCATTGCCGGGCCGGTGGCGGGGCGCGCGCTCGCGCAGCATGGCGCCGAGGTGTTGCTGGTCAACGGCCCTCATTTGCCGAACATTGCGCCGCTGGTGATCGACAACGGGCGCGGCAAGCGCTCGGCTGTTGTCGACTTGCGCGATGCCGCTGGACGGGAAACGTTAAACGACCTCGTCCGCGACGCCGATGTGTTTTTGCAGGCGTATCGGCCTGGGGCGCTGACGGCACGCGGGTTTGGTCCCGAGGAACTGGCGCGGGTGCGGCCCGGGATCGTCTATGTTTCGGTTTGCGCTTATGGGCACGAGGGACCTTGGGCCGGGCGGCGCGGCTTCGATAGCCTGGTGCAGTCGGCGAGTGGAATAGCTTTTACTGAGCGCGAGGCAGCGGGATGGGTTGAGCCGAAGCATTTGCCTTGTCAGGCGTTGGATCACGCTTCGGGGTATCTGGCTGCGTTCGGCGCGATGGCCGCGTTGGCGCGGCGAGCCACCGAAGGCGGGAGCTGGCACGTGAGGGTGTCGCTCGCGCAGACCGGGCGATGGTTGCAGTCGTTTGGATTGCTTCCCGACGGCTGGAAAGCGCCGGATGTTTCGATCGACGATGTGCGGGATTGCCTTGCGACTGTGCAGTCCGAGTTCGGGCGCGTTCTCGGGGTTCTACCGGCCGAGCGTCTGGATGAGACGCCTGCCTATTTCGAGTTGCCGCCGGCCCGGATCGGGGCGCACGAGGCGAAATGGGCGTGAAGATTGTTTACCCGCACGGCGTCGGGTTGCTTGCGCACGGCGCCTGGTCGCAGGTGCAGCGAAAAGATGAAAAGGCGCCGTGTGGGCAGAAAACTACTTCCTCAACTCCGCCACAAAATCATAGTAATCGTTCCGGCAGTAGGTATCGGTCAGCTCGATTGCCCGCTGATCCGCCGTATACCCGACGCGGGTGATCAGCAACAGCGCCTCGTTCGGGGCAATGCTCATCTGCTGCGCGATTTCTTCGTTCGCGTTCACCGCGCGAAAATGCTGCAGCGCGCGCACAATCGTCAGTCCGCGATTTTCCAGGTACGTGTACAACGAATCGCCAATTGCCTGAGGATCGGGAATCACCGCAGCAGGGAAGGTGGAATTCTCCACGGCCATCACGATGCCGTCGGCGAGGCGCAAGCGGCGCAGCCGGGTCACGGCAGCCGCCGGCGACAAGCCCAGTTGAATCACCTCATCACGGTTAGCCGGAGAAATTTCCCGCGACAACCACTTCGAACTCGGCGTAAAACCGCGTCGTCGCAGCATTTCGCTGAAACTCGACAGGCGCGACAGCGGATCTTCATAACGCGGCGTGATGAAGCTGCCTGCGCCTTGGGTGCGGCGGATCAATCCCTGTTCGACCAGTAGAGCAATGGCTTTGCGCGAGGTGATCCGCGATACGCCGAGCGCTTCGGACAGCACGCGCTCGGAGGGCAGCGCCTCACCCGCGTTCCAACGGTTTTCGTGAATCGCAGTGCCGAGCTTGCGAGCGAGTTGCAGGTATAACGGCGTGTCGTTTTCCGGGTCCGGGCGCAGGTCGCGCCAGCGGTCTTCCGAGGCAGAGGTCATGGGGCTCACGCAAGAAGGGCAAGCGGCAATTCTAAGACATCGGCGCGCTCCGTTATAGCGGGCTTTTGCCTGGGGCCCGATCCAATGCCCGTGCAACCGCTAAACTCGTCCCTGTGATTTCCGAAGCAGGCGCCGCGCATTCGCCTGCGCCGCCGCATCGACGTACACGCGTTGCCCCATGCGCGTGGTCACCCGCTTAGCCACTTTAGCCACTTCAGCCACTTCAGCCACTTCAGCCACTTCGAGGAGAAAGCATGACGACCGATATCGCAAGCGTAAGTCTGCCCGACGGCGAGCGCATTCCGAAACTGGGACAGGGCACCTGGGAGATGGGCGAGCGGCCGGCGCGCCGTGCCTCGGAAATCGCCGCACTGCGCTGCGGCATCGAACTGGGCATGACGCTGATCGACACGGCGGAAATGTACGGCGACGGCGCCACCGAATCGCTCCTGTCTGAAGCGCTGGCGGGGCTGCGCGATCAGGTATTTCTCGTCAGCAAGGTGTATCCGCATAACGCCAGCCGGCGCGGCGTGATCGCGGCCTGCGAGCAGAGCCTCAAGCGCCTGAAAACGGATCGGCTCGATCTGTACTTGCTGCACTGGCGCGGCTCGGTGCCGCTCGCGGAAACCGTCGAGGGATTCGAGGCATTACGCAGCGCGGGCAAGATTCGCCACTGGGGCGTCAGCAACTTCGATACGGACGATATGGAAGAACTCGTTGCCATGCCCGGCGGCGAGGCATGCGCGACCAATCAGATTCTCTACAACGTCGCGCGCCGTGGAGCGGAATTCGACCTGCTGCCGTGGCTCGCCGCGCGCAACATGCCGGCGATGGCATACAGCCCGGTCGATCACGCGCGCCTGCCGAAGCGCTCTCCGCTCGACGACATCGCCGACGCACGCGGCGTGTCGATATTTCAGGTGGCGCTAGCGTGGGTGTTGCAAAAGCCCGGCGTGTTCGCGATTCCGAAAGCGGGCCGCATCGAGCATGTGCGCGACAACTATCGCGCGTCGCAACTGCAACTCGGCGCTCATGAACTCGCTGCCATCGACGCGTATTTCAAACGGCCACGTAGCAAGCGGCCACTTGAAATGCTGTAAGCGCAGTGGCGGCCGTCTAGCGAATTGCAGCCGGCCCTGGAGTCGGCGCGCTTACGCCGCTGTGGCTCGCTGCGCCGGCGTCATTAATTGCAACCGTGGTGCATGTGCACGGAACCGAGAACGGCGACTTCAGCGGGCGTGTGCTTGAGCGAATCTTCGTTGACCTGGGCGGCGTCGGCGACGAATTCGTCGACGATCGACGACACCTGCGTATTGCGCAAACACAGCGACACCCGCTGCGTTTCGTTGGGCGGCAGCGACGCGCGTTGACCGAGGAACAGCACACCGTACTGATAGCCGTGGATGATGCCGCGGATCGCGCCGACGCATTGACCTTGCGCGACGTTGTCGTTTTTCTGCTTGCAGGTTTGCGCGAGTGAGTAGGCGGAGAACGTGGGATCGACCGGCGGTGCGGCTTGCGACAGGGTTTGCGGTTGCGGCTGGGCCGACGTAGCGGGTGTTTGCGCCGGTGTTTGCGCATGAGCGAGCGATGCGAGGCACAGAGCGGTGACCATCAGCAGGCCGGTGGCCGTGCGCGCCATGGCGTGGGGGACGTTTCGTTGCATGTTGTGATGGCCTCATATCGAACGTTGAATCTGATATGAGGCAATCGCTTCGGTTTGGTTCCGGTCACGCACGACGTGATCGATTGTTTTGGTTTTCAACGTGTGCAAGAGCCGCTTGTCAGCGGTTCTCGCCGGACCGTATCGTTTTGCCGGGCCGCCTGCAAGTGCTGCCGACTCTGACCGGCCTCGGGCGACCGGCCTCGGGCGGTGACGCTCGACCGGGGGATCGAGACATCACCGCCGTTGCCGGGGAACTGCGGACGGGATACAGAAGGATGTCGTTAGCGACGGGTAGGGCGCGGGGGGCCCCTACCCGAGAAGCAGGCGACTGCTAGCGCCCGTTTCCTCCGCCATTGCCACCACCGTTACCGCCGCTACCCTTGCCTCCGTGGCCGCCGCCGAAGCCTCCGCCAAAGCCGCCGCCGAACCCGCCACCGAAGCCACCGCCAAAACCACCACCGAAGCCACCGCCGCTACCAGGGCCGCCTCCTTTTCCACCGCCAGGGCCACCGCTGGGGCCACCACCGCAACCGCAGCCGCCGCCACTGCTGCCGCCGCCACTGCTGCCGCCGCCACTGCTGCCGCCGCCACTGCTGCCGCCGCCACTGCTGCCGCCGCCACTGCTAC
>NZ_WOEZ01000318.1 GCF_013177735.1 Paraburkholderia elongata
ATCGCAGCCACGCTAAAAAAAACGATGAAGGCAATCGCGAGTACTGATTTCATTCTACGTCTCGTTTGCGTGAGCGGCCCGTCTCGCCACGCGGTCCGCTGAGTGCCATTGAGGTCGCGTCAATGCCGTACTCGTTATATGGCTGCGCCCCCGCGTGCAGGCAGGAGACGCGCGCTCAAGAATGCCGATCAATGATCGCGCATTCCGACGGCCTCGATCCTTGAAGTTATTGATCTCTGTACTGGCGATTACTACTGGTGACGACTGGCCACTGCCGACGACCCGAAACCGTCAGACCATATCGAAGCTTGCGAGTCCAAATTTGACCTCTACGCCGCCACCCGTCCAAGTCTTGCTTGGGGAGCGGTATTCATTCAATGGTTACCTTGGCGACAGATTGGCAAATGGCTATCGCGACATACTACCTGAGCAACCACTGTGGGATGTCGGACGTCGCTCAGTTGTCGATGATCAAGTCACACACCGATGTCGACCCGCATCCAGCGTGCAGACGTTGATACCCGAATCTATGTGCAGCAGCATTGTTGACGATCTTGGTTATCGCGCCCGATGACCTGGCCGGACCCAGCTCAACGCTCATTTCGATCCGATCGCCTGCCGCCGTTTTACGCGAGCGGCATGGATCGCCCCGCAACGGCCCGTCGGAACTTCCGGAAACCGTCATTCGCGCTCGAATGCACTAACAGCCATGACTGTTCGAAGAACCGATGAGTTGGAGAAATTTAGTGAAATCGTCAGCCACTCTCCTGACAGAGCCATCGAGCGTGGTGTCGTGGTCACGTACGAAGCGATCCGCTGCTGGTGCGACAAGTTCGGCGCCGGATTCGCCCGGTGCGCCAAAGCGGCGCGGCGCAAGCCGGGCAACACGTGGCATCTGGACGAGATGTTCGTGACGCTGCGCGGCGAGCCGTATCTGTTGTGGCGAGCGGTCGATGAGCATGGCGCCGAACTCGACGTGCTGGTGCAAAAGCGGCGCGACAAGGCCGCGGCAAAGCGCTTCTTCAGGAGGGTGTTGCGTTCAAACCCGGTGCCGCGCAAGATCGTTACCGACCAGCTGCGTAGCTATCCGGCGGCGAAGGCTGACATTCCCGAGCTCGCTCATGTGAAGCACGTTTTCGTCAAGGCGGCTGCACGCGTGAACAACCGTGCCGAGAACAGCCACCAGCCGACCCGCAGG
>NZ_WOEZ01000319.1 GCF_013177735.1 Paraburkholderia elongata
TGGTGCGGCAATCCTATGTGCGCGCCGACGCCCCCAGCGATCGCGATTGCGCGCGCGGCTTCTTCGAGCGCGCGGGGCTGGACGGCGATGCGGCCTGCGAGCGGATCGCCCAGTTGCGCGTCGCAGTGCAAACCTTCGGCGTCGACGCAGCGCCGCAGCTAGCCGCGCTCGCGGCAAGCGGTATCGCAGTTGCGCCGAACGCGGCCGCGCTCACGATCGCGCTCGTCGACACGTATGAAAGGCTCGAGCTCGCCACCTTGGCGACGCAGGTCGCGGCGCGCGGCGGCATGCTGCTCGTCGTCGTTCCCGATGGCGTGCAAGCTTTGATCGGCCCGCTGCTGGGCGGCAACGATGCGGACCACGACGCGCCCTGTTTCACATGCGTGCAGTACTGGACATCGCTGAATCGTCCGGTGCAGACCTTGCTGCGCCGCCATCACGGAGACGGGGCCATGCAGCCCGCGCCCGCCCATACGCGCGCTAGCCTGGCAGCCGCTTGTGCGTTCGTCGCCGCCTTGATCGAGCAGTTGGCCGTGAACGACACGCGCCGCGAACAGGCGCGCCGGGAGATCCTGTCGTTGCGACTCGACACGTTCGCGACAGCCTCGCACCGCGTGGTGCGGCGCCCGCAATGTCCTTGCTGCGGCAATCCCCGCTGGATGCGGGAGCAGGCGGAGCGCGCACCGGTACTGACGGAAGTCAGGCCGTTCGCGACGCGCCCAGGCGGGTTTCGCGCCATGACGCCACAACAGGTCGTCCAGCGTTATGCACGTCACGTCTCGCCGGTCAGCGGCGCCATCGCCTATCTGCATCCGATGCCCGGACGGCATGCCGGTCTGCGCAAGGTCTACGTTGCCGGCTATCTGGTCTGCCCGCCGGATGTGCCGCGTACGAATCGCTTCGACCGTATCTGTGCGGGCAAGGGCAGCAGCGATGAACAGGCGCGCGTCAGCGCGCTGTGCGAGGCGATCGAGCGTTTCAGCGGCGTCTATCAGGGTGACGAGGCGTCGGTGCGCGCGAGCATGGCCGAGTTGCTCCACAACCGGGCTCATGGAGGCGGCGCGCCGATTCATGTCAATGATCTTCAGCAGTTCAGCGACCGACAATTCGAATGCGGTGACGCCATCAACGCGCTGACGGACGACGTTCGCAAACAGGTGCCACGACGCTTCGGCGTCGACGATATGATCGACTGGACGCCGGCGTGGTCGTTGAATACAGGAGCACGGCACTGGGTGCCGCTCAGTTATTGCTTCGCCGAGACGCCGGAGACGGCGGGACCGCTGTCGTTCTGCGTGCACAACCCGAACGGCAGCGCAGCGGGATCGTGCCTGGAGGAGGCGATCCTTCAGGGGCTATTCGAACTGATCGAGCGGGATGCCACGGCGATCTGGTGGTACAACCAGGTGGCGCGGCCCGGCATCGATCTGAAGAGCTTCGGCGATCCCTACATCGACGCATTGGAACGCGAATATGACGCGATGGGCTGGCGCCTCTGGGCGCTCGAGCTGACGCACGATCTTGGCATTCCCGTCATGGTCGCGGTCGCGGAGAATCCGGCGACGGGCCGCTTCTCGATCGGATTCGGATGCCACCTGCAGCGTCACATCGCACTGGAGCGAGCGCTCACCGAAGTCAATCAATTGCTCGACGTCGCTGCCGATGCGCCACCGCCATGGGACAACGAGAAACTATCGTCGAAGCAATTCCTGTATCCGTCCCTCGAATCCGGCACAGTCGCAGCGCCGTCCAGTCCTGCCGACGCCATTGCCGTGCCGCTCGATCTGAAAGACGCAATCGAACAATGCATGAAACGGTTGACGGAAGCCGGCATGGAGATCCTCGTGGTGGACAAAACGCGGCCTGACATCGGTTTGCCGGTGGTGCAGGTGATCGTGCCTGGCCTATGTCATTTCTGGCCGCGTTTCGGCGCCTCGCGTCTTCGCACCGTGCCGGTCAAACAGGGTTGGCTGGACCGGCCGCGCGAAGAAAGCGAACTGAATGGCGCGCTGTTGTTTCTCTAGATCTGCGCCGCCACGCCGTCGACAAAGGGGTTGAGCCACGCTGAGCGCGAATTTCAATCATAAGCCTGACAGTTATAAGGCCTAACGTTTTCATAAGTGAGGTGCGTAGTTCCCCGTGGGCGCTTAGTCACATCAGGGTACAAATAGCGAGACAGTTCTCTTCTCGCTGCTCGTCGTCAGACGTCAGGATCATTTGGTATCTGATCATTGACACCGGCTGCGATGTTTCCGAATAGCTCTGTGCATCTATATAACCCTGGCGCTTATGATAAAAATTCGCGCTCAGCGTGGGTCCACCCCCCAGTGGACAGACGTGATAGTCAGACTGACAGGAACCTGAAGTACCAGAAGTTTAGGACGTCACCGTTTGCGACGTGCCATGGATTGGTGAATGACGGTACATCCGTTCGAATTCCAGAACGTTGGCCGGCCTCTGGAACAGGAAACCCTGCGCGAACCGGATGCCGATCTGCTTCAAGGCGTCGCGCTGCTCGACTTCTTCCACGCCTTCCGCTACCACGGTCAGGTCCAGCTTGTTCGCGAGATAGGCGATGCCTTCAACGAGCTGGAGGCCGTGGCTTGCAACGCCGGCGGTGAATTGCCGGTCGATCTTGATGTAGTCGAAGGCGAAGCGCTGCAACAGCGCGAGGTTGCTGTTGTCGGTTCCGAAATCGTCGATCGCGAACTTGACGCCATGAGCCTTGAGGCTCATCAGGTTGTCATGGCTGGCCGCAAGGCCCTGCAGCAGCCCGCGTTCGGTGATCTCGAGTACGACCTCAAACCGGGTGGAACTTCGCATGAGCGTCGAGCTAATATCGTGCGGAAAACAGTGCATTTCGACGTGCTTTGGTGCGAGGTTGACGTTCACCCGGAACCCGTCCGGGAAGCCGCAGGCGTCAAGTTCGGCGAGCGCCGTAGCCAGCACGAATTCCGTTAAAGGTGCAATGACGGCCGTCGTCTCTATTTCGCCGATGAATTTGCCCGGCGTAACCAGACCGAGGCGCGGATGTTTCCAGCGCAACAGCGCCTCGGCGCCAACCCAGCGCCCGGTTTGCAGGTCGACGATCGCCTGGTACTCGACATAGAACTCGTTGCGCCGCAAGCCCGCGCGAACCTGTCTTTCCAGTCGCTGGCGGGGTGTGAAACCCGCGACGTAGCCGGCGAGCAGTGCGGCAAACACGGAGAGTCCGGCAAACAGTGCAACGATTTCGGTCATGAACAGGTCGGCGCGCAGCTTGCCGGCATCGCGCTCCACCTGGACGAGGATGTCGCCCGTGCTGGACGCGCGCGCAGTGGCCCTGTAGAAACGTCCGTCGCTCGTGAGGGTGCCCCCCGATCCGTCGGAGACCGACGCGCTTTTAGCCCCCGACGCTTTCGCCCGCGCAAGGATGTCCACGACGTACGCGCCCTCGACGATATACAGAATGCCGCGGTGGTGGTCGACCGGAACATGGATCGCCATGACGGGTACGTCCGGTATCGGTCGCGTTCCGCCAAGAAACGCGATCTGCCGGGCATCTCCCGATGGGACAAGATACGCGGCGAGCGGGATGGACACCGGTCCAAGCACGGTTGAGCAGTAGACGTTCCCATCCTCGACCAGCATGGCGGTCCGGCGATAGGGGATGAACACGTCCCTGAGCGTGAGATTCGCCTGGACCTCAGGGCAGGGCCGTCCCGCCAGATTCGCGAGTTTGCGCTCGCCAGTGCGGGTCTCCGTAACGATGCGGTCAAGGGAGTCGTCGATGTCCCGGGCGACGACATTCTGCTGGATCTGCGCCCGTTCGAACGTGATGAAATAGCCCGTGGTCAGTACCAGCCCGATCACGGCGATGAACGAGGCTATTCCGAGTGCTTTGCGCCGGCACGACGCGGCGCTTTCTTGCCACAAGACGGTCGCAGGCATTCGCTTCCCCCTTTTTGCGTTTGCCCCGCCTCGGGCTCGCGCGACGCAGGCGAGGCGGCAACGGTTATCGTCCGGGCCCAGTAAGCTGCCACTTAACAAATTATATGATTTATAGCATCCCGTCGACTGCACCGTCGTCGGCCGTGACGAGCGGCTCGTCCTGCACAGTCCGGCGACGCCTGTACATGACCGTCACGGATATCTGCCGAGGAGCAACCGGCATAGCCGAACGCGCACGGCCGGCATCCAGGGAATGCGCGGGCCGGATGTCTCGTACCGGAGGCATCGAGGTCGCGGTAACGAAGGAAGTCGCGCCACGCAGAGCCGATTGCGACGACCCCGGCAATCTTTATGAGGCAGGCTCTCGCTGGGACGGGAAGATCCTGATGTGACGTTCATCGGTAGTCTCGCAGGTGGGGCGTCAACTTTGGGCCGTCAATTCGGCTTCACGGGCCAGAGCATGCGTTGCGTGACTATGTCTCATGAGGGTTCGCGCGGCGACGCTTTTCGGCAGACGTCAGATCGCTCGGATTTAATCGACGCTCAGGCATCGCCCGCCGAAATTCTATCGTTGGTTAGGCATGCAAATGTCAAGGATGAATTGAAATGTCGTACTTTCTGCTACATTCAAATGTCATAGCAGAGCCGTTTGTTCAGGCGGGGAAGGGCGTGAGTCGGCCATGAAGCGTCATTCACCCGTCGCGTCGCTTGGACGTTCATCTGTCGGCTCCGCCCAGTAAACGGCCCTTCGATAAGGGGTCCCCTCAGGATTCGGATTTTTAAGCACGCAAAAATCCGAATCCTGAGGGGACCCCCTATCCGGAATGAGCGATTATCTGTTGGGTTTCGCACCCTCCCGCGCGGTCGCTATGTGGTTTGCGTCTTACCGCGACGGTAAGACAGAAGTCCCGGAAGACCTGACGCACCCGAAGAAGGGGGTGGACCAAGCTGGGCGCGAATTTCTATCATAAGCGCCAGGGTTATATAGATGCACAGAGCTATTCCGAAACATCGCAGTCGGTGTTCTTAACGCTCCCTGGCAGGAGTGGCTCGCCGCGCATTCCAGCGAAAAAGTTGTCCCGCCTGCGGCAGCCGCGGTGCTGGGCGGCGCCCCCGGCACGTATGTGCCTGATACATGAGCGCTTGACGATCGAGGACACCCCTGCGGACATCGGAAGCGTTCGCCGGGAGACTGGATTAGGAGCCGGCGACTTGATGCCTGGCACAATGCCGTGAATTCGCGCAACGTAGCAAATTCACGCGCGCTGTAATAAATATTTCGCAATGTTGAGATATGAACAACCGCTTCAAGAAAAAGACAACCTATAAATACAATCTTCAAATATAAACTTACCCAATGCAGTCAGAATGAACTAGTATCATGAATTAAGCTGCCTCTTCAAACTTTGATGCAGTCCGGATCAACCCATGGGTCATGCCAGACAGGCATCCACTGGTGTCGGCCGTGGCGTTGTGGGCGGTAACGCGCTGCCATGTTATGCAAAAGTAATCAGCAAACGAAAAGGCTGCGTCAATAAAAAGCATTCCGCATATTGCATTCGAAAATTGAGCGGCTATGATGGCGTCTCCGTGATTCGATTTCTCGAGTGATCGCTTTACGGAGGAGACGGCTGAAACATTTGCCGGGCATTCACGCTGGAGAGGGCAATCAATACTCCCTGCGCAGACAGACTAAATCGAGGAGACGATATGCTGAGTCCCCATGAATTCGCGACGTTAATGCTCATCAAGAACGCACCAGACCAGATCGAACTGGGGCGCGCTGAGCTTGATACGCTGCTGGAGCGTCAACTCATATCACTGGAAAACCTCGCGTCAGGACGCCCTTGTCCTCATATCACAAGCGATGGCGATTCCATTCTCAAAGCCGTCGCCCGGATGCGCTAGACATCTGCGGCGTCCATCGCCCTGTCCTGAACGAAATCGCAGCGTTTGCTGTCCCCCATGTTCGACACGAACTGCTGCACCACACGGCGAGCGCGCCGAAGAAACAGTCATGAACGAAGCGTCCCAGTTGGGGTTTAAGTTGTAGTGTCTGTTGATGTAACGACCGTCCGAAGTCCTCGCGACGCGTGCTGCCTTGCAGGCGTCCTTGCGCTTCGATTTATCCACCATCGCGATCCGCCGCAACACACCCGTCCTATCGGGGCTTCGCGCGCCGGACCGAATTTTGAGGATGTCAACAATGACTCAACCGAGTCCCGAGTATCTTGCTGCCGCGAAGGCCAACCTCGACGCTTTCTTTGGGGTGGCCGGCAAGGTCTTTGAAGGCGTCGAAAAACTGGCCGCTCTGAACCTGCAGGTCGTCAGGGCCACGCTGGCCGAGGCGCAGGAGAACATGACGAAGGTGTCCGGCACGACGGAGCCACCGCAATGGTTTGCGCTGCAAGCAGGTTTCACCGGACCCTTCGCGGAAAAATCGCTGTCATACGGCCGGCAAGTGTTCGACATCGCGTCGGCCACTCAGGCTGAAGTCACGCAACTCGCACAGACGCATTACGAACGGTATAACGATCCCGTGCAGGCACTCGTCGAGGAAGCGGCGAAGCATAGTCCCGCAGGTTCCGAAGCAGCGATCGCTGCGTGGAAATCCGCGATTGCCGCCACCACGACCCTGTACGAAACGTTGCAGAAAACGGGGCAACAGGCGGTGCAGGTTGCCGGGAGTAATTTTGATGCAGTCACAGCCACAGCGTCAAAGGCTCTGCAAAGCAACTCCGGGCAGGCACCCGTAGCCGCGGGCGCGAAGCGATAGAACTGACGCGGGCAGCAATGCCCGCGGTGAGGTTCTTGTAATATATAAAGGATTCCTTATGGATAAGGAATCAAAGCTTCCAGTATTCAATTCATGGACTGAAGGCAGTGTTGCTCCAGATGAGCATAACGCCGGCTTTTATGAGGACGATTCGATGGCAAAGCAGATCGCGGTGGTGACGGGTGGAACGGGCGGACTTGGCGAAGCGATCAGCATCAAGCTGCATGACGCCGGGTATGCGGTCGTGGTCACCTGTTCTCCGGGCAACACCGGTGCGAACGAGTGGCACGCCCGGATGGAAGCGCAGGGACGGCAATTCCTCGCCTACACGGTCGACGTCGCCGACTACGACTCGTGTGAAAGATGCGCGGCGCAAATCAGAACTGAGGTCGGACCGGTCGACATTCTGATCAACAACGCCGGCATCACGCGCGACGCCAGCTTCAAAAAGCTCGACAAGGTCAATTGGGACGCGGCAATCCGGACCAACCTCGATTCGGTGTTCAACATGACGAAGCCGGTGTGCGACAGCATGGTCGAACGTGGCTGGGGTCGCATCATCAATGTCTCGTCGATCATCGGCTCCAAGGGCGGGTTCGGCCAGACCAACTATGCGGCGGCCAAGGCCGGCATGCATGGCTTCACGAAATCGCTGGCGCTTGAGGTGGCGAAGAAAGGTGTCACCGTCAACACGATCTCGCCCGGCTTTATCGCGACGAAGATGGTGATGGCGGTGCCCGAGGACATCCGCGAGACGAAGATCATTCCGCAGATTCCGGTTGGCCGGCTCGGACAACCCGATGAAATCGCCGCACTCGTGCTGTACCTGTGCTCGCACGAGGCGGGTTTCGTGACCGGAGCCAACATTGCCATCAACGGGGGGCAACACCTGCAGTGAAGCCGGTCGTTCTGCAATGGAGGGTACGATGAGTGAAACAGTGGGAATCGTGGTGGGTTCGTTCGTGCTGGCGATGGCACCCGTGTTCGTCGCCGCTCATTATTACCGGGAGCAGATGCGTCGAAAGCGGCTCACACAGCTGGATCACCGTCACTACTGGCCGCACTGGAACAACGCCCGGCATTGAGC
>NZ_WOEZ01000320.1 GCF_013177735.1 Paraburkholderia elongata
CATACTCGACAACCTTGAACTGCCCGGCCGGACAGTTGCCGTATCCGGCCCGCTGCAGAAACCAGCCCAGATACACCACTCGCATGAGTTCATTGACGTGGTGTCCGTTTCCGTGACCACTGCGGCATGCGACCAGCGCAAGATGACAGGCGAGAGACTGTGCGTTTGCCGACGCACGATCCATCGGCAACAGAAGCGCCCTGGTCAGCGGTTTATGGCCGCGGGAGCTGCGGAACTTATTTCGCTTCGAGGACACGGATTCTGAGGTTGCACGAAGCGGGTTGAGAACGGGCAGATTATAGCGGCACTGCCTGCGGGGATTTTCTGCTACCAATAGCCGCCACGCGCCGCGTCCGTCATCAGCATCCGCCTTTTCCTCTTCGCTCACGTTCACATTCAACAGAAAGAACCATCGCCAGTGTCGGATGCCCGCCCAAGTTGCAGGGTACGGGCGTCTCGTTCATGGGCGCCCCGTCGCTTCCTTGTAGACCGGGGGTTCGGTGTGTTCGTGTCGCAGAAAACGCAAGACGGTTAGTTGCATCTGCCTCTTTTGATCGGGGCACCAAAAGGTGAGCCATTTCGGGAGACCAACGGGCTAACTCTGTCTGAGCCAGCATCGTTTCAATCAACCTGGTCGCGGCAGGTGATCAGCCGAGGCACCCGCTCGAACGACGAGTAACAAGGCAGGCCTCACGCGCCAGCGTTCGCCCGGGGGCTATCGGCGGTAGTCGACCCGACTCGGACAATCGATCCAGTCGCTCGTGTGTCCGCTTGCTAGTATGCACCGGACGTTCCTAACCCAAATCACTTTCTAGTACCTCTTGGCGGAAGGGGTATGAGCGTGTCCGCCCGTTTC
>NZ_WOEZ01000321.1 GCF_013177735.1 Paraburkholderia elongata
CTGTATTTGCCCGGCACCGACGTCTCGCCGGCATCATCGTCCGCGTCATGTTGCGGCGCATCGTTAAACAGCGAAAATTGCTGCGGCATCGGCGTTGGATCGTTGCTCATGCGTTGGTTTCGCTCCCTTGGTCGCCTTCGCGCCGTTCGCCGGATTCTCCACGCGACCGCGGCAACTAACGGTGGTGTTTCGGCACGTACCGCCGGGATCCTGTTCTCGGTCCGGCGAGGCGACTATTTTACTGTCGACCGATGCGCATCCGCTTTCCCGCACGGGATGTCGGTCGGCCAGCCCCTGATACACATGACGGCATGGAGCCGGGAGCGTCGCTCGCAGTGTGCTCAGAACAGTTGCGCGTCCTGGCAGCCTTATTACCGCCATTTTCTGCGCAAAACGCTACCCTTTATTAGCTCGCCTGGTCGGGCAATGAGCTACCAAAGAGGTCTGAAATCGCGTCGCTCGCCTGTTGCCGCGACGGCATCGTGCCGCTCCGGACCCGCGAGAGAACATCCGGTGGCAGCCAGGTATCCTCCATCGCGCCGATGCCGCCCTCGATCATCTGCTGCAGAAAAAACGATTGCCTGCGTCCCGTTAATTCAGCCAATAGTCGCAACCTTTGCTCGATCTGTGGGTTGACGCGTACCGCGACCACCTTCCGCTGATTTTCCGCGGTTCGTTTCACCTCATACTCCTGTCGTGTTCTTCGTGCCGCAAACGGGCGCATTCGTGTGGTGCTTCTACCATGGTGAATCGCGGTTCGCAACGCTATTTCGAGGACGGGGCTCCTGTACCCGGCTGCCTGCATTGCCAGACTTGAAGGAAGAACGATGACCGTAACGTCGAAACCGAGCGCAATGCCGAGGAAGCGGTTTTCAACCGTCGAATTCATCACCCCCTTCGGGCGCGACCTGGCAATCTGGTCCAGGTAGTGTTCCCCGGCATTGTCGGGTTCCGCAACAACACGCGCAGAGACGCCCGGCCGTCGCTGTTCCGGGTTTCGAGGAAAAGATGGCGGTCAATGAAGAGTTCCGCGCTCCCGTTGATCCCGCTTACACGCGGATGACGATCCGACCGCCCACGGCCTGCCTGCTCGCGTCGGGCGGCACCCCATCCGGATCGAGCTGTCAGTGCCTACGCGTCAGGGTACGACCGAGGGGACCTCTGCCCGCGTACCCCGGGGAGCACGGCCCCCTCCCGCAAGCGGCTCCATGCGACCGGTCAGCCTTCGGGCAATGTGTCACGCCCTTCCCGGTCGACAATCCGGTGCAGCCAGGGGCACAAACGCGGTGGCACAGCGACGTGCGACAAAACACCGTGGGCGTCGTGCCCCTCACCGGTGCTGCACTTTCCGTGTCGCCATATACGCGTCGAACAGGCCCGCATGCAGGCGCCTGAGTTCCTGGCGCAGCCCAATGAGTTCGTGCTGGTCGCCTTCGTGCTCCCGGCGCAGGACCTCGCCCAGCAGGACCATGGCCCGCGAGGCCGCCTGGTCACGCTGCACGCGCGCCTCACCCAGCCGGCCCGCGAGCGCCGGCTTGACCACCAGCAGCCAGGCCGGGAACCAGGAGTAATCGTCGACCTCGCCCGAGCCGGGGAACTGCGCATCGAAGCGCTGGCGTAGCGCGTCAAGCGACGCGTCGCCCAGTCCGGGCAGCAACGCCACGAACCGTGCAGGCGCCAGCCACGCCAGTTCCGCGAGCAGTGGCCACGCGGCATCCAGCCCATCTGTCCGGTAGCGTGCCTCGGCCATCCACGCAAGCGGTGCCGGAATGCGCCACCAGGATTCAATGCCCTCGACGGATTCGCGGGCGGCCGCCCAGTCGCCGGCCAGAAGCCATAGGGGCGCGGCGTGACTGTCGGTCTCGGCGCCGCGAAAGGCGAGGGTTCCGGCCCGCCGGGCGAGCGACCGCCAGCACGGTGCGAGCCACGGCTGGATCGCATGCACGGGCAGCACCCGCCGGGCGGCAGGCATGACCTCGTCCTCGAGATAGCGGCGCGCGATGGCCAGCGCCGCATGGTCAGCAAATGGCGCTGTCGATCCGCGCCCGAGTTCGCACACCAGCACGGACATCGCGGGCAGCGCACCGTCGTCCGGGTATTCGCCGGCCAGCAGCTCCAGCGCCGCTCGCGCGGCCGTCGCATCACGCCGCTGCAGCGGCTCCAGCACGTCGTTGCGCAACATCACGTCGCGGCTGTCGGCAAAGATGTCGAGTTGCTGCATGGCCATCGCACTCAGAAGAGCTGATCGTGAAGAGCCGTCAGACTAGCCCATTTCACCGTGCTGCGGAAGGTGCGGCCGTCCTCGTCCACCGACTCGATGATCACGCGCTGGCCGCTCGCTTCGGCGACCACCCGCACGATCCGCTCGCCATAGCGCATCAGCGCGCCGATCGGCGGGCAGGCCGGGGTTTTGCGCCCTTTCCGCTGGCGGTTTTTTCGTTCCATCTGGCCTATCCGCGCTTGCGGCGCCCCGCGGTCTTGCTGGCCGTCGCCGGTGCCGCCGGTGCCTGACGCGACGTGCCTGGCGCCCGCGAGGGCCGCGTCACCGCCGGGCGTGCTGCGGCTGGACGTGCGGGGGCGGCGGCCTTCGTGCGGGGCGGCCGGGCTTCCGCCTGATGTAACACCGCCAGCTGTTTTTGCAGCGTCACGTTTGTGGCCTGCACCGCATCCAGCCGCCCCTGCAGCACGCCCGCCTGATGACGGGCGTCACCGAGCTGCGCCTGCAGCGCCTCGACCACGCGGCGATGGTCCGTCTCGCGTTTGTCTGCCCGCTTCGTCGCCTCATCGACCTCCTTCTGCAGCTTCGCGGCGGCGCCGCGCTCGCGGTCGATCTCGAGCAACCCCCGCTTTTCCGACGCACGCAGGCGCTCTTCGGCCCGCTCGGCGCTCTCGCGCAGTTTCTCCAGATCCCGCGAGAAGCCTTCGCGCACCTGCGCCAGTTCACGGTCGCGCGCCGCCGCCTCGTTTTTCAGCCGTGTGATTTCCGCCTCGAGCGCCTGCCGCGCCGCGTGGCCTTCGGCCTGCGCCCTGTCCAGTTCACGGATCTCGACCTGCGCGGCCAGCAGGGCGGCCGTGCGCGACTCGAGTGCGGTCTCGGTGCGTTCGAGTTCGCCGCGGGCAGCCGCCACGGCCGCCTGCGCGTCGGCCTTCTCCCCCTCCACCTCCGCGCGCAGCGCCTCGAGTTGCGCCTGCGCGGACGCGGTCGCGCGCACCCACAGCGTCGCGACAAGCTCCCCCGCCGCGTCGCGCAGATCAGCCGGCAGGTCCGGGTGTTCGATGCGCACGCGGCTCTTCTCGCGCAGTTCCGCCCAGAACTCGCCGAGCACCGCGGCGGGCGTGCCCATGCTGCCGCGCCGGACCAGCTGATAGAGGCGGTTCGCGGTCGGCGTGATGTCGAAGCGGAAGAACAGCAGCGCACAGACCTCGCGGTACAGCTCGCGCGTCTTGGGAAATTCCACCTTCAGACGGTCGATTTCGGCCGCGAGGCGCGCGTCATCGGGTTGAACATCAGGCGGGACACTGGACATGGATCAGCAGACGCGTTTGGGTCCGTCAATAATACAACGTAAAACGCCATATATACAACGCATGTGGCGGGCTAAACGACATTACAGTTATAATGTCGTGTAGATTGCCGGGAGCAGCGGCCGTCACCGCGTCACACCCGCCGGAGCCGCCCGAACCGTGCCAGATACCCCGCTTGCGTCCGCGCAGCCCGTCGAGTCGCTCGTCATTCCGGCACGCCTGGACGGGCGCGACGGCACCAACCGGGGCGATGCCCGCAATTCGCAGCTGGCGGCCCGCAATGACCTCGATGCGTTGCGCGCGTGGCTTGCCAACTACGCCGACACGCAGACGACTTTCGACAGCTACCGCAAGGAAGCCGAACGGCTGCTGCTGTGGGCCGTCGTGCAGTCCGGCAAGCCGCTGTCGTCGCTCACACACGAGGATCTGCTGCTGTTCAGGGTGTTTCTCGCCAACCCGCAACCCGAACACCGCTGGGTGTCAGCCAGCGGCGGCAAATACCCGCGTGGCGACGCACGCTGGCGGCCGTTCAACGGCCCGCTGTCGCCGGCCAGCCAGCGCCAGGCGCTGGTCATCCTGAACGGCATGTTCACCTGGCTGGTCGACGCCGGTTACCTGCGCGGCAACCCGATGGCGTTGCTGCGCCAGCGTGGCAAACCCGCGGCACCGCGGGTCACGCGCTACCTGTCGGTCTCGCTGTGGGATGAGGTCAAGGGCTTCGTTGCGCAGCTACCGCAGGACACCGCGGCGCAGCAGGCGTACTCCGCGCGCTGCCGGTGGCTCACTACCCTCTTCTACCTGCAGGGTATGCGCCTCTCCGAGGTCGCCGCCGGCAGGATGGGCGACTTCTCGCGGCGGCTCGGCGCCGACGGACTCGAGCAGTGGTGGCTCCGCATTGTCGGCAAGGGTGCGAAGGAGCGGATCGTCCCCGCCTCGCCCGAACTGATCGCCGAACTGATCCGCTACCGGAAGGCGAACGGTCTGCCGCCGCTGCCAGGCCGCGCCGACGACACGCCGCTCGTCATCCCGTTCAGGGGAAAGCGCCGCTGCATGTCGCGCTCAGCCGTGCACGACGCGATCAGAAGCGTGTTTGGCAACGCGGCGGACTGGTTACGCACCCGCGGACCTGAGTTCGCGGATCGCGCCGGTGAACTGGACCGTGCGTCGGCGCACTGGCTGCGGCACACCTCAGGCTCGCACCAGGCCGACGGCGGTGTCGACCTGCGCACGGTACGCGACAATCTCGGTCACGTGTCACTGAACACCACGAGTCTCTATCTGCATGAGGAAGAGGACCGGCGTTATCGCGAAACGGTGAAACGCCACCGGATGAACTGGGAAGCGCGGCCTGCTTCAGAACCCGGTTCAGCGCAGAGCGACCGACCAGCCCAGACCGCAACGGCCGAGCCCGACGATCACTGAAAGACAGGCCGACTGCCGCCTGACGCCGGAGGGCCACTACCCGTCCAGTCCCGGTCAGAATCAGGCATCCACGGGAATGGGGGAACGGGACGTCCCGGCCAGGAATGCCCTGAGCTTCTGCTCCGCCGTGAGGACTTCGTGCAGCGGCGCACGGGCGAGTTGCGAGTCGTAAAGGGCCAGCATTGCCTCGAAATCGACGATCGTCTCGACCGGTAGCCGCCATTCACCACATTCGTGAGCATGGGCCAGAGTCGCTTCGACGGCATACTCGACAACCTTGAACTGCCCGGCCGGACAGGTGCCGTATCCGGCCCGCTGCAGAAACCAGCCCAGATACACCACTCGCATGAGTTCATTGACGTGGTGTCCGTTTCCGTGACCACTGCGGCATGCGACCAGCGCAAGATGTCATCGGCAACTTGAACGTCGTCGAAACCTGACGGTGTGAAACTCACTGCGTGGAACTGACTTTTCTTGGTTCGTCTTCTTCGGGTCCGGTTTATCTATGACCTGGTTTTTCTTCGCTCCTTTCCCTTGTTTTCCTTGTGGTTGGTGCGTTCTTACCAAGATACATTCCCAAAGTCAGCCGTGGCGCAGAACCAGCTCGCCACCACCGCGCTAGCGCTTCATCAATGTGAATTTCAAACCGTCTGTTTTGGACGAATTTGACGCCGCCGCTAACACAAGATGACAGGCGAGCGACTGTGCGTTTGCCGACGCACGATCCATTGGTAGCAGAAGCGCCCTGGTCAGCGGTTTGTGGCCGCGGGAGCTGCGGGACTTATTTCGCTTCGAGGACACGGATTCTGAGGGTGCAGGGAGCGGGTTGAGAACGGGCAGATTATAGCGGCACTGCCTGCGGGGATTTTCTGCTACCAATAGCCGCCACGCGCCGCGTCTGTCATCAGCATCCGCCTTTTCCTCTTCGCTCACGTTCACATTCAACAGAAAGAACCATCGCCAGTGTCGGATGCCCGCCCAGGTTGCAGGGTACGGGCGTCTCGTTCATGGGCGCCCCGTCGCTTCCTTGTAGACCGGGGGTTTGGTGTGTTCGAGTCGCAGAAAACGCAAGACGGTTAGTTGCATCTGCATGTTTTGATCGGGCACCAAAAGGTGAGCCATTTCGGGAGACCAACGGGCTGACTCTGTCTGAGCCAGCATCGTTTCAATCAACCTGGTCGCGGCAGGTGATCAGCCGAGGCACCCACTCGAACGACGAGTAACAGGGCAGGCCTCACGCGCCAGCGTTCGCCCGGGGGCTATTGGCGGTAGTCGTTTAGGGCTGTTCGTCGACCCGAAGCCGCCGATCGGACGAGATTTACTACGGTCCGTCCCAAGGCCAGCACCGGTCAATCGCCAATGACGTTTCGAATGGCCGTCTGGCAAATCTGCCGCACCTTTCCCCAGTTACCGGTCTTTGCCCGTCGACTTCGGTGTAGCGCGGACCAGGGCTTTGCACCCTCGTTGGACATTCGCTTTGTCAAGACGCAAACGTTATCGAATATCCTCATCTGGCAAGGCAGGGACCGTCCCATGTTACCGGACCGGACTCCCGGAGCGAGAGCCACGTGTGCGCCGCCGGTCAGCGAAGGGGCGCGCGTGGTATCGTGCAACGCGCCGCGTCGCGAGAATGCGTTTTCAACGTGAAACTCATGCGCCATTACTGACGACCTTACAAAAGAATGTTCACGCCTCCCTTCGCGACGTGCGACCAGCCTTCCGGCAATCAAGAAAATCCCCGCGAGCTTCTCAAAACCGTTGTCGCAGCATCGCTTGTGACTGGCCTCGAAATGTTCGATTTCACCGTTTTCGGATTCTTCGCGGTGATGATCGGAGACCGGTTCTTCCCAGCGAACGATCCGATGACTTCATTGCTGTGGGCCGTCGGTACATTCGGCGTCGGCTTTTTCATGCGACCTGTTGGCGCGATGATCATCGGCGCTTACGCGGACCGCGTGGGACGCCGCGCAGCGATGACGAGGACCAGCTGGATGATGGCTCTGGGAACCGCCGCGCTCGGCCTGTGCCCGTCGTTTGCCAGCATAGGCGTGATTGCGCCGCTCGTTGTCATCGCCGCTCGATCGTTGCAGGGCTTTGCCGTCGGCGGCGACATCGGAGTTGCCGCGACTTTCGTGCTGGAGGCGGGGCCCGTGTCGCGTCGCGGCTATCTGGTCAGCTGGCAGCTCGCTAGCCAGGGCGCGGCCGCGTTGCTGGGCGCAACCCTGGGCGTGCTACTCACCAGCACGGTGTCACCGGCCGCGCTTGCTTCGTGGGGCTGGCGGATCCCATTCCTGATCGGTCTGCTGATCGCGCCAGTCGGTCTCTACGTTCGCCATCGGCTTCGCGATGATCCGATTCCCACCAACACCGCCAGAAATGCCGGCACACCGCTCGCCGAACTGTGTCGCGATCATGGGACGACGATCCTGCTGGCGATGCTGATGATGATGGGGCAAACCATACCGGTCTACGCGATCGTCTACTTCATGCCGAGCTATGCGACTCGCGTGATGCACATGCCGGCCGTCATCGGATTTCTGGCTTCCGCGTTGTCTGCGCTGCTGCTGGTCGTCATTCCGCCGCTGGCCGGCCGTCTCATAGACAGTCTGCCTCGCCGCAAGCCACTGGCCCTCCTCGCCTCTGGATGCACGGCGCTTCTGGTCTATCCGGTCTTTCTGATGATTACCCGCGCGACCAGCGCGCTGCCGATCCTGTGCGGCGTCGGGCTCATTAGCACAATGGTGGCGTTCGGCGCCGGCGCGGTCGCCCTGCTTGTGCTCGAAGCGCTTCCTGCGCGGGTGCGCGCCAGCGGCATGGCCGTTTCGCATGCGCTGCACGTCGCCTTGTTCGGCGGCACTGCTCAATTCATCGTGACGGCATTGATCAGATGGACCGGCGATCCCATGTCTGCAGCCTGGTATGTGGCGCCGGCGTGTTTGGTGAGCTTCTGTGCGCTGATGCTTTTCAAGGAACGGCGCCTCGAAACCTGAACCGCCGCGCACGCATGGACGCCTATCGCTGCGTCTGAACCATCTTGTCAGCTAGAGCCCGAAAATCCTGCGGCGCCATGTCGTAGGCTCGCCGGAAGGCGCGCGTAAAATCAGACGCACTTTTGAAGCCGAGTCCGTAGGCAATCTCTATCACCGATAAGTGCGGATACCGGATCAGTTCATCGGCCGCATGGCGTAGCCTCAGGTGGCGGATATAAGCGCCAACGCCGCCTTCATGCTGAAACAGGCGATAGATGGTCGGGCGAGGAAGTTGAAGCGCATTTAGCACACTTTCGGGGGAGAGTTCATCTTCAGTCAGGTGCGCCTGAATATAGCGCCGTACCTGACCGAACATGGCTGCCCGGGCTGCAGCGCGCGTGTCGCCGCTCAGGCGCACCTGCCGTCCAAACGCTGCGACAAGGAGCTTGGCCGCCGCACGTATGGCGCCGTCGGCCTCACCGGCACTCATGCATGCGATCGTCCGACTGAGCGCCGCAACGTGTTCGATGATCAGTCGCTCGAGCGGCGTCGAACCATGGAGCACACGGCCGTGGATGGCCTCCGGATCAGGAAAGACTTCCTGCACCAACTCGCCCGGCACGAAAAACGCGATCACCCTGCATGCTTGGCGTTGCATTCGAACGGGTTGGTTCATATCCAGTGCAAGGATGCTTGCGGCTGAGGGCGTGGGATCGCGCCGCGAGGTGCGCACGGCGACGTTCTCAACCGCGCCCTCCAGAAACACATGAAAGACGAAGTCGCGTACCCGGTCTGTCGAGATCCGGGCCAGTGAGCGCTCGAGCACAATCAGGTCCGACCGGCAATCCGTAAATACAAGCTCGCCAACCTGATAGCGGTCAATCGAAGCCTGGAACGGCCTCTCCAGGTCAGATCGCAAGGGCAGCACGTCAACAAGATGACCGACCCGATCCCGCCAGGCGAGCAAGCGCCGCTGTGGCGCTTCCCCCCGCACGCTGAAATGACTATGGGCAATGCCGTGTTTCAGCGGACGGCAGACATCAACCGTGGGTGCGCGGGAGTTCATGCGAAGCAGTTCTTTACTGGAATGTGCCAGGACGTCTTCTGGAGTAGATGCTTTGGGAATTTAACCGAAAATCTGCCCGGCGTGAATTTTTCGAAAAACGGGTCTGGAATTATTCAGGAGCTGACTCGACCGTTACGATCTCCGGGATCGAACTGATGCATCGCATTCGCTGAGGCCAACTCGGTCTGACCGACGTGCGGCTCACAGGGACTACCGCGCCTGTCGTCTGGATAGCCAAGCTTTCAGTTTGTTGAGTTGACGCGCAAACTGGCGGCTTCTCGCTCGCTTTCGCTATTGGCACCACAACCGACGGGAGCAACGCCGTCAGCGTTTGGGTCACCAGAACGGCTCGTTGGCTGACGACAAGCCCGGCGTGAGTACCCCCTCGCTTATAATCCCCGCATTGATAGTGATTTCACC
>NZ_WOEZ01000322.1 GCF_013177735.1 Paraburkholderia elongata
ACAGTTCGATTCTGGTCGGCATCCAGGTGCCGGAGAGCGAGAACGGCGAGTTCGAACGCTTTCTCGCGACGCTTGGCTATCCGTACTGGGAAGAGACCCAGAACCCCGTGTACCGCTTGTTCCTCGCGTAGCCGAGCCGTTTGCCTCGTGACAGGTAGCGGTCTCGCTCGTGGGCACGGCCAGCAGGCAGCCCACGACGCGCCGCACGTTCTTTAGCTGGATCCGCAAACCGATCGGGGTTTACCTTGAGACGGCGCAAAACGGTGCAGCAGATAAGCGATCGACCGACTAAGCCGCAAGCGCCCTCTGGGAGCGGTTCGCGCGTATTTGCGCTCACCCGCGCCCTTCGAGCGGGCGCCCCTTCTATCTCAAAACTGGATACAGCGTATCTGCCATATCGCGTTGCGCGATACAGGGCGTGATTGTCAAACTGAGTGCACATCAAACGCCGCATTCAGGAGACAACTCATGCGCACCCAAGTTGGCATCATCGGTGCCGGGCCTGCGGGCCTGCTTCTTTCCCATCTTCTTCATTTGCGCGGCATCGACTCCGTCGTGCTCGAAACGCGTACCCGCGAACAGATCGAATCCACCATCCGCGCCGGCGTGCTCGAACAGGGCACGATGGACCTGCTCACCGAGGCCGGCGTCGGCGCGCGCATGAAGGCTGAAGGCGCGCTGCATCACGGCTTCGAACTGGCTTTCGAAGGCAAGCGGCGCCGTATCGACCTAACCGGACTCACCGGCCATTCGATCACGGTCTACGCGCAGCACGAAGTCATCAAGGATCTGGTCGCCGCGCGCGTGGCTGCCGACGGAGCCTTGCGTTTCGGCGTGACGGACACATCGCTGCACGGCATCGATACCGATAAGCCGTCGATCCGCTATCGCCACGAAGGCGAGGAGTGCGAACTGCAATGTGACTTCGTGATCGGCTGCGATGGCTCGCAAGGCGTGTCGCGTGCATCGATTCCGCAGGCATTGCGCAAAGACTATGAACGCGTCTATCCGTTCGGCTGGTTTGGCATTCTGTGCGAAGGGCCGCCGTCGTCGGATGAATTGGTTTACGCGCGTCACGAACGCGGCTTTGCGCTGGTCAGCACGCGCTCAGCGAACGTGCAACGCATGTATTTTCAGTGCGATCCGAAGGACTCGGTCGACAATTGGTCCGACGACCGAATCTGGGCCGAGCTGCACGCACGCGTCGATTCGCATGACGGTCAGCACGTCGTAGATGGCAAGATCTTCCAGAAGAACATAGTCGGCATGCGCAGTTTCGTGTCGGCCACCATGCAGCATGGCCGGCTCTTTCTCGCCGGCGATGCAGCGCATATCGTGCCGCCCACCGGTGCGAAGGGCATGAATCTCGCCGTCGCCGACGTGCGTGTGTTGACCAACGCGCTGAACGCGTTCTACGTTGAAAATCGCACCGATCTGCTGGACAGTTACAGCCAAACCGCACTCAAACGGATCTGGCGTGCCGAGCATTTCTCGTACTGGATGACGAGCATGATGCATCGTATTGACGGCGCATCGCCGTTCGAACAGCAGTTGCAGGTGGCCGAGCTCGAATACGTGACCACGTCGCGTGCGGCAGCTACTGCGATGGCGGAAAACTACGTGGGCGTCGCCGCGGTATAAGAGGGCGCGCGCAGCTTCGCATAGCCAGCGTTTATAGAATGCGCGCCGGAGATTTTTTGATCAGACGAATCTCCGCCGGGCCCGGTGCGCGCCGGCAAACCCTTGATGGGCGGGCTTCCGCCATTGTCGTGTCAAAAGCAACAGTGAATTCAGGAATGGAGGATTTATCCGCACCTGATCCGCTCCTAGACTGGCCTCATTGGCTGCACCACGCGTCACATTCGCAGCGCGTACAGGTCAATCACTGGAGGTGGTTTCATGAAGTCGCTCATCAAAGCTGTTGCTATTGCAGTTGTTCTTGGCGCGCCGATCGCTTCGTTCGCGCAATCGAATCAGCCGGCCCCGCAAAACGCACAGGGCGCGCAGGCGCAAGTTTCCGAACAACAAGGCGCTCGTCAGGCCGATACCAGCGGTTATGGTTCGGGGAGCGGCGGCACGTGGCAAGCCGGTCACGGCCGCGATACGACGGTGAGCTCCTATTCGCCGCCGATCTATAACGCACGTTAAGGGCAAAACGAAAATACGCGGATCATTGCCGCGCTGTTCGATTCGTTCAGTATCTGCGATTCGACTATAAGAGGCCGGTCATCGGAACACGTTCGGTGGCCGGCCTTTTATCGTGTCCATCACGCGATTATTGCGTGCGCAACAGGGTCATCTCGTTGCGCAGCAAGGCCCGAAGGTCCTCGTCAGTGGGCCGCGTACCCCAGTGCCGCGCGCCGGCCACCGATGCAATCGCGATCCACGAGTGAGGTGGAAACCATTCGCGAAGCACGGCGCCGTCCTGACGCAAACACAATTGGCCAGTCTGTTCGCTGTATTCGGCGGAGATGACCGCGCCGTCGATTTCTGCCGTTACACGCCGTGGATCGTTGCGTAGCAAATCGTCGCTCCTGCAAAAGGTGTGGCGCGAATGCCTGCGCGGGCCGGTCGCGTTAGTGACGCGGCAACGGCCCATGCCTTAGTGATCGCCCCGGCCGTGATCATCGCCATGGCCGTGCCAATCGCCGTGGTCGCCGCCGTGGCCGTGCCAATCGCCGTGATCGTGCCAGTCGCCATGTGGGCCTTCACGATAGCCGCGCGCGTCATGCCATTCGTGGTCGTGATGGCGCTCTTCCCACTCGCGTCGTTCCCAGTAGCGGTGGCCGTCGTAATAACGCTCGCCGTACCAGCCGGGGCTTACCACCACCACCGGCGGAGCGGGCACGTAGACCGGCGGAGGCGGGGCATAGACCGGCTCGGGCGCGTAGGCTACGCCCGGAATACCGATGTTCACGCCCACATCGACGTGCGCCAGTGCGACAGAAGATGCGCCGATCCCCAGACCTGCAACGATCGCCATGGACAGCAAGCGGCTTCGTGAATTGTTCATGTTTTTTCTCGGGTTTTACGATTGAGTGTGGAGTGCGCCGCGCGGGCAGCGCTTAGTAATGGTCGTGATCGTGGTAGTGGTCGTGATAACCGCCCTCAGGGACGATGATGCAACCGCCCAATGCACTCCCGAGGGTGGCAGCCAGCAGGATCAGCGCGAAAATTCGTTTCATGACGTTGCCTTCCCCTTTACGTTTGATCGAACTCTACTGAGCGGCTGGATTACCGGTGTGTTCGTGTGTAACAGGACGTGTCGATTTCTTCGCATGTCGGCCACGCTCATGAGCCGGTGTGGGGACGCGATGCAGCGCGGCGATTAGCCCTTCCGGTGGCGAGAAGCCGGCGGGCAACCCGTTGAGCGCACTATGAAAAATGTGGGGCCTTCGCGCATCCGGCGTGCTTGGACAAGTCAATGCGCGCGCGTATGAACAACTGGAATATGCGTGGCGTGGCCTGTCTCTGCGCGTATACCGGACGGATACATTCAGTTGCAGACTCGGGATGCGAGCCGGCGTCATGGCTCGCCGATCGCACTTTCTGCGTGACCGCTGGTGCGTTGCCGGTGTGTTACCGCTTCATGTTCCTGAAAGAGATCGTCAGGCTTGGCATCAGCTTTTCTTAAGGTTCGATCCGTAGCATCCTGCGTGAGTACACCGAGAATTTGTCTATCCTCGGCGCAAATACGCTCTCCCCATTCAATGGCTTCACTGCGGCTAAAACATTCTCATGACCATGCGATCGGACCAGGCCAATTTCTCACGCCACTCGTCAGGCTATGATGGCGTAGCCAAGTTTCTTCACTGGCTGGTGGTCTTATTGATCGCTGCGCAATTCGTGATCGGTTGGACCATGCCGGATATTCACAAGGGCACGCGGCCCGACGGTCTGATCGCGTGGCATCTCGGCGTGGGTGCAGCACTGATTGCAGCGGTGGCGGTGAGAATCGTCTGGCGTCTCACGCACACGCCGGCACCTGCACCTGCATCGCTTTCGCCTTTCCTCCGTGTCGTTTCGCACATCACGCACGGTCTCCTTTATCTCGCGCTGGTCGCTGTGCCCTTGCTGGGATGGGCCAATGCGTCTTCGCGCGGATGGTCCGTCAAACTGTTCGGCGTGCTGCCGTACCCCAGCATCTCGCCAGTCGGCTCGTCAGTAGGGCATGAAATGGGCGATATCCATGGTTATCTGGCCTGGGTGTTGTTCTCGCTGATAGCACTGCATATCGCAGGGGCGTTGTTTCATCGCTTCGTGCTCAAGGATCAGACGTTGCAGCGGATGCTGCCGTGACCCGTTAGTGTGCGTTAGCCGCTTGTTGCTTCCCGTCGTTTAAGCGCCTGTCGCCCGCATGCCAGCCGCTTGCCTGCGGTGGCAGCGGGTCAACCGATATCCTTTCCCCCCATCCATTTGATGGCGCTCTTTACGGCGCCTCTGTCTTCTCAGCTCAGCCCTTCGACGGCTGCCTGTTCCGGCGCCGTCGCGTCGCGATAGCCGAGCCGCGTCGAGATCGCGAGACCCGACTGCTTGAGTAGCGCGACGTAGTGCGATTTCGTGTCCGCGCCGCAGCGCATCGTCGGAAAGGAAATCGACAAGCCGGCGATCACGCGGCCGAAGCGGTCGAACACGGGTACGGCGAGACACTGCAGGCCTTCTTCCTGTTCCTCGTTGTCCTCGCCGTAGCCTTGCTCACGCACGCGCTGCAGGATGCTGAGCACGGCGTCGGCGGAGGCCAGCGTCTTTTGCGTCGACTTGCGAAATTCCACGTGCAAGAGCACTTCGCGCGCCTCAGCCGGGTCCATCCACGCGAGCAGCACTTTGCCGATCGCCGTGCTGTGCAGTGGATTGCGGCGGCCGATTCGCGACTGCATGCGCAGTCCGTAGTCGGCGTCGATCTTGTGGATGTAGATGATGGCGTCTTCGTCGGCATGCTCAGGTGGAAGTCCAGCAATACAGGCTCGATGAAGCCCGGCAGCAGGTTGGGCTCGATGTCTGGAAGAGCTATCAGGCGCTGCAAACGGGCATTGAAAATGTGGGAAATGCCGCGGCGCTCCTGCAGATCGCCCATCGCTCCTTCGACGCCGCGAAGCGTCGATATGCCGCTGGTGTCGGCAACATGCTTGAGTTGCTCAACGCCCAGTCGTCGTTGTCGGACGCTAACCGTCAACGCATCCAGGTGCTGACGGATTGGCGTGCAGCGAGACTCGACCTGGCTGCGAAGATGGGACGTCTAGAAGTAAATGACCTGCACGTTGGAAGCCACTAGAGACAGGCGCTGTTCATATCGCTTCAGGCCAGTAAAGTAAAGGCTTTCGGCGCTCCTGCGAAACTGTTGTGGCGCATGACGAAGACACGGACGCGCGGCATTTCACCTACCGCCCCAGCTTCCCCTCCAACATCGCCTTCACCTCCGCCCACTCCTCGTCGATGATGCTAAAGCGCACAGAGTTGCGCTTACGCCCATCCGGCATGATCCGTTCGTGCCGGACAATCCCTTCCTGTTTCGCGCCGATCCGCAGAATCGCGGCTCTTGATTTCTCGTTAAGCTCGTCCGTGGTGAACTGCACGCGCACGCACTGCATCGCTTCGAACGCATGACTCAGCAGAAGGTACTTCGCCTCGGTGTTCACCGCCGAGCGCTGCGCCGATCCACTCAACCACGTGTGCCCAATTTCCAGCTTCCGGTTCACCCGGTCGATCTTCCAGAATCGCGTGCTGCCGACAATCGCACCGGTGTCGCGCCTCACAATCACAAAAGGCATCACCGTGCCGGCCGCGCGTCCATCGAGCGCGGTTGCAATATAGCTGCCGATGGTCTCCGGCCCCGGCACGACAGTCAGCGTCATGTTCCACAACTGACCGTCCGCAGCGGCGTTGAGCAGACCCTGCGTGTGTTCACGCTGAAGCGGCTGGAGTTCAACGGTCTGTCCGGTCAGTGTGGGTTGCATGAGGCTAGAGGAAATGTCGTTCATGATGAAGCAGATTTTCGTTGCATGACTGCGCATCATAGAGCGAAGAAAGGTCCGAACGAAGCGAATGAGCAGCGAATCAACGGGCGATTCGCAGGACGACTCGCGAGGCGAGTGGCAAAAAAATCCGCGAACAAACGCTCGCGGACCTGGCACAGTGACCAAACAGACGGACGAGGTCGGAAACCTCGCCCTGAAAGCCTGATGGCCTTCGGCGTCTTAAACCGCCATCACCGAAACGGCCTTGGTGACCAGATAGCCTTCCATCGCTTCCGGACCGCCTTCCGACCCATAGCCCGAATCCTTCACGCCGCCAAACGGCATTTCCGGCGAAGGCGTAGCCGGCTGGTTGATCCACAACATGC
>NZ_WOEZ01000323.1 GCF_013177735.1 Paraburkholderia elongata
TGTGTTGTTCGAGGCACAACATCGATCTCAACCTGTGCATGTGGTCTCAAGACCCTGCGCGTGGCGCAGGGTGGGGCATCCATAAGTGCTGAAGCACTAACGGCTGCCGACACACACCGGTTATAGGATCAAGCCTTACGGGCAATTAGTATCAGTTAGCTTAACGCATTACTGCGCTTCCACACCTGACCTATCAACGTCCTGGTCTTGAACGACCCTTCAAGGGGCTCGAAGCCCCGGGGATATCTCATCTTAAGGCGAGTTTCCCGCTTAGATGCTTTCAGCGGTTATCTCTTCCGAACATAGCTACCCGGCGATGCCACTGGCGTGACAACCGGTACACCAGAGGTTCGTCCACTCCGGTCCTCTCGTACTAGGAGCAGCCCCCTTCAAATATCCAGCGCCCACGGCAGATAGGGACCAAACTGTCTCACGACGTTTTAAACCCAGCTCACGTACCTCTTTAAATGGCGAACAGCCATACCCTTGGGACCGGCTACAGCCCCAGGATGAGATGAGCCGACATCGAGGTGCCAAACACCGCCGTCGATATGAACTCTTGGGCGGTATCAGCCTGTTATCCCCAGAGTACCTTTTATCCGTTGAGCGATGGCCCTTCCATACAGAACCACCGGATCACTATGACCTGCTTTCGCACCTGCTCGACTTGTCGGTCTCGCAGTTAAGCACGCTTATGCCATTGCACTATCAGCACGATTTCCGACCGTACCTAGCGTACCTTCGTACTCCTCCGTTACACTTTGGGAGGAGACCGCCCCAGTCAAACTGCCTACCATGCACTGTCCCCAGTCCGGATCACGGACCAAGGTTAGAACCTCAAACAAACCAGGGTGGTATTTCAAGGACGGCTCCACGCAGACTGGCGTCCACGCTTCATAGCCTCCCACCTATCCTACACAGATCGGTTCAAAGTCCAATGCAAAGCTACAGTAAAGGTTCATGGGGTCTTTCCGTCTAGCCGCGGGGAGATTGCATCATCACAAACACTTCAACTTCGCTGAGTCTCGGGAGGAGACAGTGTGGCCATCGTTACGCCATTCGTGCAGGTCGGAACTTACCCGACAAGGAATTTCGCTACCTTAGGACCGTTATAGTTACGGCCGCCGTTTACCGGGACTTCAATCAAGAGCTTGCACCCCATCATTTAATCTTCCGGCACCGGGCAGGCGTCACACCCTATACGTCCACTTTCGTGTTTGCAGAGTGCTGTGTTTTTATTAAACAGTCGCAGCCACCAGTTTATTGCAACCCCTTCACCCTTCTGGCGCAGGCCAGTCAAGCTACAGGGGCGTACCTTATCCCGAAGTTACGGTACCAATTTGCCGAGTTCCTTCTCCCGAGTTCTCTCAAGCGCCTTAGAATACTCATCTCGCCCACCTGTGTCGGTTTGCGGTACGGTCTTGTTAAACTGAAGCTTAGAGGCTTTTCTTGGAACCACTTCCAGTTGCTTCTTCACCGAAGTGAATGGCGCCACGCCCTTGAATTGCGCACCCGGATTTGCCTAAGTGCCTTCTCCAACGCAGCGACCGGGACTTCCAACACCCGGACAACCTTCCGCGATCCGTCCCCCCATCGCATTTAACAATGGTGCAGGAATATTAACCTGCTTCCCATCAGCTACGCATTTCTGCCTCGCCTTAGGGGCCGACTCACCCTACGCCGATGAACGTTGCGTAGGAAACCTTGGGCTTACGGCGAGGGGGCCTTTCACCCCCTTTATCGCTACTCATGTCAGCATTCGCACTTCCGATACCTCCAGCGCACTTTTCAATGCACCTTCGCAGGCTTACGGAACGCTCTCCTACCATGCACATTACTGTGCATCCGCAGCTTCGGTATATTGCTTAGCCCCGTTACATCTTCCGCGCAGGACGACTCGATCAGTGAGCTATTACGCTTTCTTTAAAGGATGGCTGCTTCTAAGCCAACCTCCTGACTGTTTTAGCCTTCCCACTTCGTTTCCCACTTAGCAATATTTGGGGACCTTAGCTGGCGGTCTGGGTTGTTTCCCTCTTGACACCGGACGTTAGCACCCGATGTCTGTCTCCCGTGATTGCACTCTTCGGTATTCGGAGTTTGCTATGGCGTAGTAATCCGCAATGGACCCCACAACCATGACAGTGCTCTACCCCCGAAGGTGATACACGAGGCACTACCTAAATAGTTTTCGGAGAGAACCAGCTATTTCCAGGTTTGTTTAGCCTTTCACCCCTATCCACAGCTCATCCCCTAACTTTTCAACGTTAGTGGGTTCGGACCTCCAGTACGTGTTACCGCACCTTCATCCTGGCCATGGATAGATCACCTGGTTTCGGGTCTACACCCAGCGACTGAACGCCCTGTTCGGACTCGCTTTCGCTACGCCTGCCCTAATCGGTTAAGCTTGCCACTGAATGTAAGTCGCTGACCCATTATACAAAAGGTACGCCGTCACCCTCTTTCAAAGGCTCCGACTGTTTGTATGCATGCGGTTTCAGGATCTATTTCACTCCCCTCCCGGGGTTCTTTTCGCCTTTCCCTCACGGTACTGGTTCACTATCGGTCGATCACGAGTATTTAGCCTTGGAGGATGGTCCCCCCATCTTCAGACAGGATTTCACGTGTCCCGCCCTACTTGTCGTACACCCAGTTCTTCCAAACTGTTTTCGTCTACAGGGCTATCACCTGCTATGGCAGCACTTTCCAGAGCTTTCGACTAACAGTAAAGATAAAGAGTACAGGCTGGTCCCATTTCGCTCGCCACTACTCTGGGAATCTCGGTTGATTTCTTTTCCTGCGGTTACTTAGTGGATCAAAGCTCGTTTGCCAGCTCCCCACCGCTTTTCGCAGGCTACCGCGTCCTTCATCGCCTGTGATCGCCAAGGCATCCACCACATGCACTTGTTCGCTTGACCCTATAACGAGTGTGTCTTCTCGACACACGTTAGTGCTTTAGCTGTCGGCCGGAGTTAGTGCTTTAGCACTTACTCCGGGCCCATGCAGAGCTCTTACGTGCGTCCAATCCCCGGAGGGGACCGCGTCGCCACATCGCTACAGGTTGAGTATTCGTGTTGCGCCGTATTCCAAGGCAATCTTTCGATTACCTTTTCATACATTGATACAATCACAACCCTGATTCACCTACTCGGACACCCATCTCTAAGTATCCTTTCG
>NZ_WOEZ01000033.1 GCF_013177735.1 Paraburkholderia elongata
GCTCCATGGCACTGAACTGCCTGCGAGCGACATCTGATCGAAGCGTAACTATCGAACTGCGGCGCAACGCCTTGAATTTTGAACACTTACGACGTTGCGCCTGCGGAAGGAGAAGCTAACAGCCGTGATTAGACCAGCGATGCAGGTACGCGTTTCAGCTCACGCGATCATAATAACGTGCTGGATGGCTGCGCATCGCTTCGACGTCGATACCGTCGAGCAACCAGTGCAGCTGCTCGGTGCGCAGCTGCAGGACCACTTCCTTGCGCGGCCATACGAAACGGTCCTGCTCGAGCCGTTTCATCAATAACCAGAAGCCGTTGCGGTCCCAGACAAGCAGCTTCACGCGGTCTCGCCGTTGATTGCTGAATGCGTAGACCGCACGTGCGAACGGATCGAGCTTCATTGACTGCTCGACCAGCGCCGCAAGCCCGTTGATGCTCTTGCGGAAATCGACCGCATCACGATGAAGGTAGACCTTCAGCCCCTCGTCGAAACGGAACATGGCAGCCTGCACAGCATTTGCAGAATTGACGATACCTCGTCGGTGGTCGCCTCGCCCAGGTCCAGCTCGACGCCGTTGGGTAACCTTGCCTGCAGGCGCAATGCCGGCCTGCGCGGCGGCGCATTGAGCGTGGCGACAGGCACTAATGCTGACGTTTCGACCGGTGCCGGGAGCGCGGCGGTGCTGCCGCCGTCCCGCTCCTGCTGGTAGCGCATGATCCATTTGCGGAGCAGGTTTGCGTTGACTCCGTGCTCAAGTGCCAGGCCGGCCACCGATACACCCGGCTGCAGGCATTGCTCGACCAAGGCGCGCTTTGCTTTGGCATCGAAACGCCGTCGTCCGTCCCGATGACGCTTGACGACCATACTGCTCAATAGCTCTGAGTTGTGCTCTGTCACAGGTGTCCACCTCCAAGATAGGTGGACACCATCGTGGCGACGTCACCTGCTCAGAGCAAGGATGTCCATGATTGAGCGCTTACCGATGATGTTTTCAGGTAGCAAGCGGAATCGCTGCTAGCCCCGAATTCATTGAGGTTCTAGGAAAATTCACAATCCGGAACCATCTGACCTGCCCCGTCAAATCCGCGGAGCTCGACAGCAAACCTGCGGACCTGCGAACCAAAAGACAAACCCGCCGGTGCCCCATAGGGTGCACACGGCGGGCGTGGGTTACGGGCATTAGACGCCGTTGAACAGAACGTCGATTGCAGCAACTATTTCGTGAGCTCGATCTGAAAGATTGCAGACGGCTTGCTTGAGCAGTTTGACGGGCATGGCGCCCATCGACTGTGTTAGCAATACGTACTGCTCCCCCAAGATTTCGAACTGTGGATTGAGCCTGGACGCGGGAAGCCGATATTCGGACGCTTGTAGCAACGGGATCACCACTTTGGAACCGAGGTGTCCCATCGAGTCGGCCTGAATGTTCAGCAGGTATCCACGATTATCCGGATGTGGATAGACAGTGAATCGTTCCATCAAAACATCCTGTAGGCTTCGAGGGGCAGCCCGTTCTTTTCGATGTAGTCGTTGTAGTACGCGATTGCTTCCGCGTTCTCCTCCTGCCAACGAGCAGCCCGTGCCTCGGATACGGCCTTAGCCAGGCCGGCTTCGGCGGCTTGCGAAATGTTGATTCCAAGCTCCTTGGCTTCGGTCAAAAGACCTTCTGCCAGGGAGACATTGGTGGCTTTCTTCGGGACGCTGGCGTACGTGGCGACCATGGGGCTTCTCCGATCGGAATCATCCCCGCCATCATGCCACCGATGCGCATTCCGCACAACATCGCGAATGCGCATACCAGCTGATCGAATCAGCTGCGCTCCTTCCATAGCTTCTCCTTGAAAATTCGCGAGAAGCGTTGCCCTAGGCGGGGGCGCGTCCCAGCGAGGGTTGAAAAGTTGCCCGCCGACCTCCCGGATGGAGGCGCAGTGGGCATTGCGACCACCTGAGCCCCTGAGCCACCCCCGTTACTATCTTCACTCCTCGATAATTGAGGATTTGGCCAGCTAGGCCCGGCATGATTCTCGCCCCCAGTCGCAGCCATGATCCGGGGGGTGTTGTCACCGGGCCTGGTGGGTGGCTGGTGATCGCTAATAGGGGCTCGACCGGGAACATCTTGAGGCCGTCCGTAACGTGGATGCCGAGACTTGCCACCGATGTTGCAGGCTAACCAGTTCAATCTGCATAAACACTTCGATGCAAGAAAACCAACAACATGATTCCGTGAATGTCTTCGTCGGCGTTGACGTAGGTAAAGGCCATCATCACGCCGTCGCCCTCGATCGGACCCGAAAGCGCCTGTACAACAAAGCGCTTCCAAACGATGAAACCAAACTGCGCGCCCTCATCACCGAACTCAAGGCGCACGGCCAACTTCTATTCGTCGTCGACCAGCCCGCCATCATCGGTGCGCTGCCGCTGGCAGTCGCCCGCGACGAAGGTGTTCTGGTCGCCTATCTGCCGGGTCTGGCCATGCGTCGCATCGCCGATCTGCATGCGGGCGAAGCCAAGACCGACGCCCGCGATGCCGCCATCATTGCAGAGGCCGCCCGCTCGATGCCGCACACGCTGCGCTCGCTTCGACTTGCTGACGAGCCGCTCGCCGAACTCACCCTTAACGCCGGATACCACCCCAGGTCTCGCCTCTGGTCTGGCTTCGCTCGATATGTCACTTATCGAGCATGGAGAGCCGGTCGCTCCCGCATTTCACATCGTGCAACGGTCTGGGGTGTCCTTAAAAACGGACGATTCAACGTGCGATTCCCAGTCCTTCTGCAACCACACGTTGCCCCAGCCTTGCGGTTATGGGGTTACCTGCCACTTGAGCAGGCGCGGGCCCTTTGACGGGGAGCCAAGCCGATACGCTTCCGCAGCCGTGATGGCCGCAGTTCAGTTGGGTGGCGCTACACCCGGTTGATTGTCCTGCCGCAGCAGGGTGGAAGCCGCGCCCCTCGCCATGGCTGGCAAGACGCTGCGTCGTGCGACGCTTTAGGCCTCAGTTGACGTGACGAATTCGAGACTCGAGCGAGCATGTTGGGTGCAATTCTGTTGCCAAAATCGCACGCTCATCCGCTTCCGGTAAGGGTTGTGCCCTACCTCTGTCTCCAATTGTCGTTCAATGTGGACAGATTCAAAAAAAACGCCGGGCGGCGTTTTTGGACTGAAACTCATCAGTGTCTAGGCAATGGCTTGCGCTAAACATTCTGGATCCTGAGGGGATCTTTGGGTGTGGGACCTACGCGAGTTCGGTCCCGTCATGCCACCAAGTGGCGTGCTGCTAAACAACCGGTTCGGACGAGGAGCGCTCAATGGCTCACACGTGCGATGTGGCGAGTAAATCACAGGTTGCGCAGCCGCGCAAGCATAAAAGACGCCTCGCGAACCTCTACATTTCCTTCTATCAGCGGGTTGCTTCGGCCCGACAATTTGGTATCCCTACCAACGCCCTGTCCATCCCGTGTCCACGCCCTACCGTGACTGTCAACGCCGTGCCCACGGCATGCCGCACCTGTCTTCGCCCTGTCAACGCCATACCCTAACTGTCAAAACGGTGTCCGCGCCATCAACGCCCTGTCAACGCCATGCCATGACTGTCAACCCCGTGTCGTTTCCGTGTCGCCCCTGTCAAGCCCGTGTCATCGCCACGCCATCGCCACGCCCATGTCATCCCCGTCTCAACGCTCTCTCATCTGCGGCGACACTACGCCGTTTCCCTGTCCGGATCCCCGCATGAACGTCTACGAGTACCTCTCGCGCGCCACGCCACAAAAGGGCAGCAAGCTAGCCCCCTATTCCCATGACATTCGGGTCCTGCTTGAGCACGGGCGCACATATCAGGCGATAGTGAATTTTCTATCGGAAGCCCATAAGGTCACGGTAACGCGACAGTCACTGAGGGAATTTTGTCTCCGGCATTTTCCGGAGGAGACCGCCGCCCTCGCGAGCGGGGTGAGACGGCCCTCGACGCACTCCCCGAGTCAACCGGCGGTCGTCGCGACAACATCCGTAGATAAGGCATCGCCGCCGCCTCCTCGCGCAGCCGTTGAAACGAGAGGAACCATGCGGCCATCGCCGGAACTAGCTTCACCCGCGAATGTGCCGCAAGCCCAGGCACGAGCCCGCACAGAGGTCGAACCGCAAAGTAGCCAAAGCGACCTGCCAGCCTTAAATGCGGCGCCCGAAACCCCAGCATTTCAACCAGATCCGCCCACGTCTGTTCCTAACATTGAGCACACGGGGCCTAAACAGGGAACCGCCAAAAACCTTCTCGCCTTGTTGTCGATGCCCTGCATTCCTCGGGGACCTACCGCGGGTTCGGAAACACTCGACGACCTCTCCGAGGAAATCAGAGCATCTCATCGTAGGCAACGACGCGAGCAGCAACGCTGACGCCGCCAAGATCCGCTCAGTACCAAAACCTAGACTAGGACAACAGTTATGCCAGACACGAATGCCGTCCAAAATTCCAACGCCAAGGAATCCGTCGCTGCGCCGCCGGTCCCTCTCAAGGGTACCATTGCTCAGGCTCCTACCCCGATCCAGCCTCTCCGGATTCTCATCCTCGCGCAGGTTGGAACTATCGGCAAAAGTACGGTTGGGGCCACCGTCCTGCACCCTCACCTGAACGGCTCGTTCTATTCCATCGAGTCCTTCAACCAGGACGCTGGACGGTATGGAATCGACGTCAAGCGCTACTCGGCCGCGCCCGATGACCTCGAAGACTTCCAGTTTGAACTTGCTAACGATCTGGACCATGCGATCGTCGACATCGGACAGTCGGCGCTTGACGAATTCCTCAAACGGATGGCCGTCGATCACATGGTGGAAGACTTCCACTACGTCGTCTCTGTGGCAGACACGACGATCCGCGGGCAAGACGAAGCCATCAACACCTGGGAAACCTTGATGAAAATCGGGTTTGAGCCGAGCCAATACCGTCTGGTATTGAACCGTTCGCAACCAAAGAAAGCGATCGAGGAGCAGTACTCGCGCCTCTTCGCGTACAAAAAGCTGCACGAAGAGTTCTGGATCAAGCCAGCTTGCGTCCTGCCTGCGATCCCCGCCTTCGAAGCGGTAGTAAAGAAGAAGATTTCGTGGGAGGACGCTCTCAGCCCAGGTGTGAATTTTCTGGATCGCTCCCGTGAACTTCGCGCAGCGGGACGTGTGGCGGAAGCCCAGGAGGCCACGAACCGGTCTGTACTGGCGAAGTGGGCCAGGGGCGCGACGATATTTACCGAGGCCGCCTTCGCCGCGCTTGATATTCCCGTCTAGATCACCATGACCGGGACGTTAACGTCGGCGCACGATCAGCCTCTCTCCCTCGAAGGTGCGAAACTGTACCTCGTGCTGGAAGAGGTCGATCGTGTTGTTATTGCCATCCAGAATCTTCACAACGCCATCAGAGGGGACATAGACCGGCAAGAGGCCATCCTTACAGAGCAGCGGGCCATGCTGCGCGAGATGAGGAAAATGAACGCAGAGACGGCCCAACAATTTTCGGACCTGCTTCAATCCGCCCGATCAGTGATGCACTCGATCGCCGAGAAAGGCTTGGCTGACTCTATCTCGAAGGCCGTGATCCTCAATATATACGCCGAGCTGACACCTCGACTCAAGGAAGAGAGTGAGCAAAACTTGGCAGCGGCATCCGCAGTCGCGACCGGGTTGATGTCTGTCGTCACCGACATCCACAAGGACACTGCCAAGATGATCGCCGACGCTATCGCAGGTAAGCCACCCCTGCCGGCACCACCACCTAACGACGCCCCGTTCACGGAAAGGGCGAAGGGGCGCGTGATCAGATCTCTGGCGAAAGCGAAGCGGTTTATGGTCTCCGCGACCCACGCCGTCGTGTTGTTCACCTGCTTCGTCGCGTTGTTCACCTGCTCCGTCGTTCTGTACGCCGCCTCTCACTCCCTGAAACTTTTTTAGGCCGAAGCCGCGGGAATCCCAGCGAGGGAATCCCGCGGCGCTCTCGCGGCGGCTTCTCTCGCATTGGCGGATACCCGGCGAACGTCTCCCCTCCAACCAGTGCCAGCCCCCAGCGATCCGGCAGCCTTGTCGCCAAGGGCGACACTCCGAGGCGCTAACCCATTGATTTTGTTGGGCCACCAAACCCCCCTGCCTTCCCGAATCGTCCCTCGATAGCATAGCAGGGTAGTTTGGCAACACCATTTGCACCATGCTTACCTGTTCGCCAATCGCCCGGCCAACCGCATGAAGGTTCCGGTTCACGACGGCATCGGCATCCGGCTGGACTCGGCGGAATTCCGGGCGCAAATGATGGAACTGTTGAACACATCCAGTACCACCTCTAGATAGAGGAGTCCAGCCTGCATACTCATAGCAAATCACATGGGCGACGATCAGGGAACCAGAACCACATTAAGGTTCTTGAACTTGCACTGCCTGCTCCTGGTACCGCGACCGTTGGCACTATGCCGTTGGCCGGGCAAAGAAAGCGATCGACCTACGGGTGATGCCGGATTTTGCGCCACCTCTGGGCGGCCTATTTTAGTGCAGTGATTACTCATTTCGTCGAGTCGTTTGAGGACGCGCTCAGAAACCGGAGATCCGGGCTTTCACGCTCGACTGGTCAGATCCTCGCCTCCATTGACGGTGCCGATAGCCGCGCGCCAGACGTCCTGCTTGACGCTGTCCATCCTGCTGATCGCCGCAACCAATCACCCGGAAACACTTGATCCAGCGGTGCCGCGCGGTGGCCGCCTTGAGCAGAAGATCCGCTTTGATGTACGGTCGCGCGAATCGCCGGCAGCCTACATCCGCTCCCAACTGGCGCTCAAGGCCCGCGAGACGTTTTCCTTCTCGCGGCACACGGTGGAATGCATGATCACGGGTCTCGAGGGCTACTCGATCGCGGACGTTGATACCGCGCCGCGCAGGACGCTGGATATCCCGAGCGACCCATCACTGGAAACGACGTCGTCCGTGAGTCGAAATCCTCCTGAGGTAGCGCGAACCATCGCACCGAGAAGCGCCCGCAGGCGCCTGAAATACGCAGTCACACGCGCAGCGGCCCATGCACGCAGAAATTCTTCATTTCGTCGACGACGATGAGACCTGTTGAGACGATGGAGAGCAATTTTTGATTTGTGCGCCCCCCGAACGAATACGCAATGGCCACCGTGAGGGGGCTGCTAGCAAAGCGGGTAAATGATCTGGTCGGCGCGGCGACCACTTCCTCGAGGCGAGCGACGGAGTTGCTACCCTCTTCGCTCCGGCAGGGCAGATAAGTCCACAGCGGGTTCATTCCCCACGTGCCATTTGTAGAAGCCGCGTACGTGTTTTTCGTGACGAGTTTCCAAAAAGCAGGATCAACTCAGCCAGTTCGTCTTCGTCGGCATAGAAATAGGCCACCGGCACAGACAGCGAAGCCGCCAGTTTGCAGGCGAACGGATAGTCAACCTTGTGAATGCCCAATTCGTAGCGATTGATACGGGTGCTCGCAACGAACTCATCGAGGCCCGAATCTATACCGAGCTGCTTTTGCGACAACCCGGCTCGAAGGCGCGCTTCCTTCAATCGCGCTCCGAAGATGGAGCTTCCGGTTGTCGACATCAAGTAGCCCTGTATTGACAGAGCTACGAATATCGTAGCAAACTGGCGCGCGCGATACTACGAATATCGTAGTCTCATGAATGCACCGTTGAATAACGATGCAACAGAAATACGGGAACAGGGATCTTCGGCTGGAGACAGGAACTGGTTCCTCGTCGGGGATAGGCGGAACAAAAACGCGCGGGGGAAACATGACAAAAAGAGTTATTGGCGCAGCGGCCGCGGCGGGGGCGCTATTTGCAGCAGGTTGTAGCGGCAGAAACGCCGCAAACGAAGCCAACTTCAAGGCGGCAATCAACGAGGGCGTCAAGACACAAAAGGCCTGCCTCTCATTAGACGGGCCGATCGCAAACCTTTCCCAGGGCATCCCTGTCCTTCCTGCGCAGAATCATGCTTCAGATCAGCAAATCATCGCGCAGAAGCCACTGCTTAAGGCGCTCGACCATGTTGGACTGGTCACGCTTCAGGTTGTGTACAGGCAACAACCCGGCCTTCCCATGTTTGGGAGTTACAAGGCACCCTATATCACGGTCGGCGTCACCGACAAGGGTAAGCCGTATTTTCAAAACAGGTCGGACACCGGACCAGCGCTCTGCTTTGGCCGGTTTGTCGTCGACTCGATCGACCGGTTTTCGCAGCCAGCATCCGCAATGGGGCACATGGTTTCACAGGTCAAATACACGGGCCACCTCGAGGATCTCCCGGACTGGACGCACGCCCCGGAACTGACAGCACAGTCTGACTGGCTGCGCAAGATCACTTCCCCCCAGAAATATTCGGACAAGACAGTGCTGATCCTGACCAACAAGGGATGGGAAGACCAGCGCGTCGCAGGCTTCTAACAGCCAAAACAAACGGGTTAAGAAATGAAAAAAAGCTTCACGAGGGCGCAGGGGCTCGTGGCCGGCACACTTCCAGCCTGATTTTTCTACTCGCAGCGTGTGGTGGTGGGGGCGGCAGTAGCTCCACCGCCACGAGTTCGGCTGCGAGCGCGCCAGGTGGCGCATCCTCGCCCTCGGGTTCGTCGACCGCGACCGTCGCGTCCAGCACCCTGAGCACGCCACAGTATGCGCCTGGCAGCATCGAGTCGGCGATGTTTGCGGCCCTCAATCAGGCTCGTCAGTCCTGTGGCTTTACTGCGCTCGAGGAAAATACCCTTCTTGACAAGGCTTCGGACAATCACGCGCAGTATATGGGTGTCAATAATGCCGGTGGGGATACCGAGTCAACCAGCAATGCAGACTTTACCTGCGCCACCTATGTCGCCCGGGCGGCCGCCGTGGGATTCCCGGCGAGCACATTTGGGGCTGGAGTAAGCGCTGTGGAGTACTCGGTCTCGGCTTCAACGAATACGCAATACGGGCAGGCCCTGATCAGCGAGTGGCTGGGTGGTGCCTACCACGGTCCGGCCGTGCTGGTCCCCTCGGGCGTCGTCGGCATCGGTACCTATCAGACGAGCTACAACGGATATCCCGAGGTCCGGGCATCAATAAGCCTGCTGAACACGACGCTGGGCCATATCTCCAGCAACGCTCCATTAACATACGCTTGCCAAGGCTCCACTGGCGTACTGTATTCCGTTGTGGGTGAGCAGCCTGCTCCGCCTAACACGTCAGGAAGCTTCGGCACTCCGATTGCGGTGGTCGGCAATCCGTCCGACACGATCGTTCTCCAATCAGGAACGCTCACGGATTCCTCCGGTCATGCCGTCAGCCTGCAACTACTGGATTCGGCCGACGACCCGAACGAGATCCTGGCGCCCTACATGGCTTCCGCGTACCCGACGGCACCGCTGACAGCGGGCACCTCTTACACTGCGTCGATAACCGGAATCGATAACGGCACGGCGTTCACGCGCACGTTCAGCTTCACGACCGCGATCAACTGACATGTCCTGCGGCGGAGAATTCGACCATGCACCGGGCAGCAGACGATCGGGCAAGCTCCGAAAAGTAGAGGGCTGAGTACCACCAAGACCCAGCCCTTTCCGGCAAGTGCACGGTATCGACGCCCCGCCGCATCCAGTCAAGACCAGTCAGGCAGGCCACTACCATCTCTGCTCGCTCGTCGAGACCGCAAGGTGAACGGCGTCGAACCGTCCCTCTACCTGCCGCCTTCTGTCGCACACGTTCCAATACGTCAGTGTGACAGTCCCCGTTAGCAGCAGGCTTCCCGCCCTCCTCCAGACTGATCGACCGGCACCCGCCGCGTACCCATGGTGCGAAGGTGAACCGCAACCATCGGTGTCCAGCTAACAGCGAGTATCGGCGCTCGGCACTTTGACTTGCTTCTGCGGAACTTCATGTGATTCTGGATTTGTCCTGTCCTCGCGCAGCATCACACGCGGGGCCGGCTGACGAACAACCATAACCAGATGGGTAACTCAATGCGCAACAAAGATCCGAAGGGATTCATCACAGCCGAGGTCGAGGTCGCGTCGGCCTGTACCGCCGCCGTATCGGCGCGGAAATCCTACCGTGCTTTCGCAGGTTCCGATCCGACGGATGATGGTCTTGGGCCGGTGAGCATCGTGACGCCAAACCATGAGCCGCCCGCAGCGGACCGTCGTGGACAGGTCGCCTCGTTGTCCATGACGGATGCAACGGATGCCGCGATACCGGGTATCGACTGAACGCCCAGCAAAGGCAGAGGAACCAGAAGCCGTCAACGTGAATACATGCTTGCGATCGGCTCAGGCGCCGGTCGGTCCATCAGCGGCGCCGCATGGCCCTACGGCCATGCCGAGGGAACAGTGCCGGAGACCTGGATGCGCTCGCCGTCTCACTGGCGGGTTCAGCAGTCAGGCCCATGACGCATCGCCAGGCGACCTGCCCGCGCGCCAGACCTGGACCACTCTGTTGTACCAACTTTTAAAAGGACAGTTCTATGAGCAATCCCAGAAATAATCTTTTGCATGTATTCGTTGAGGAATGCAAACAGTGTCTTGTCGACTACTTATCGCCATTCACTCTCCTCGCGCGGTGGATACGGCGCCATACGCGCAAGTGAAACGTGACGGGTACACGCACGGAGATCGAGAATGGAAAACACACGCATTACCGCGGCCAACGGCTGTGAGGTCATCAAGGTTGTGACCGACTCGGGCGTCACAGGCTATATCGACGCCAGCATCCCGCCCGATGCGATCGAGGCCTGGTACCGGCGCCTGGGTGCCGACCTCAGGCGCCCGATCGCACACTCGAGACGCATCCTTCGGCAGAACCAGCGTCGCACACCCAGGCCGATGCGCAAACGTACGCGCCGCCGGCGCTCCGGACCTCGTCTGTGGCCGCCCAGACGAGGCCGCCCGCTCATTGTGCTTCGCTAACCCGCATCAACTTGCGTGCCCAACGAGCCATGCGAACCTGCATCTGTTCCCTCGCGACGGGACCGACAGATCCAGTTCACTACCAAAACGGAGCTCCACATGAAAAACGACCAACAACAGACGTCACTGTTTTCCTTCATCCACCCGGACCATGCGTGCCTTCCCCGTCCCGTCAGGGCGTTCTGCAACACCATCGCCACACTCATGTTGTTCACCCCGGTGTTCATGGCCTGCATCTCGTGCCTTGGAATCCTGCTGGGACTCGCTGGCCTGCAGGAGGCCTGCCCGGCGCTCGCGCACGGTATTGCCCTTGGCGTTATCGACATGATCAAGGGCGGCGCAATCGGGTTCACCGCCCTTCTCCTCACCGCGGCCTTCTTCGAACGTGAACAGTTCGCGCGGTTCATCCGCGACGACCTGTACCACATGATCGAGGACGAGATCATGCCCCTGTATCGCTAGGCGTGCCGCGTATCTCGACATGCGGATCCCACCGCTTTGCCATTGCCCCCTTGCCTGCACGGAGAATCTTCCATGAAAGATGTCATCGTTTTCACGGCCCGCCTGTTCCCGCCGACACTGACCGGCACCCTCGCAGGTGCGGGCGTCGGGTCGGTTCTTCACCTCCATGACAGGCACCGGCTGCTCGCGATGCTGGTCTGCGCCGGCCTGGCGCTCGTACTCCACCACTTCGTCCGCGCCGCCCGCTGGCTGATGGTGACCGGGACCTTTGCCATACTCATACTCGCAGTCGGTCAGTACTCCGTGCTAGGCGCCGGTCTGCTCGGCGTCGGAATCGTACTGTGGCTGGTATTGCGCGCCAGGCATAGGGACGGCAAGACCAGACAACCCATCCCTCCGTCTCTACAACACCCCGCCCCACGCTCAGGGACGCAAAGCGCACCAGGTCAACCGGCGCGCCAGCCGACGCATTCTCTGGACGACCGTGTACTGCGTGCGCGGTTCTCCTTTGATGCTATCACTGGCATGGCTGACACAAAGAGCCGGCTGCTCAATGCGGCACGCGACATCCTCGCCAACCCCGCTCACGCGAGAAACGGCATCCTGCTCTCCGGCGGACCCGGCAACGGTAAAACGATGTTTGCCGAAGCACTCGCTGGCGAGTTGCGGATCCCCTTCTTCTCGATTTCCTATCAGGACATCGCCTCGAAGTGGGTCAATGAAACACCTGAGCGTGTGAAAGCGGCTTTTGCCCAAGCAACCCGGCTAGGCCAGGCTGTTTTCCTGATTGACGAGGTGGACGGCTTTATCAAGGCACGCACCGATTCTCATCACATGGATCGCGATCTGACGAACACGATGCTCACTGAAATCATCCGCCTGCGCGGCACCCGGATTATCCTGATCGCCGCCACGAACGATCTCGAATGGCTGGACGGGGCCGCTGTGCGCGAGGGGCGCTTCGACTTCAAGGTCGAGGTGCCGCCGCCAGACGCACCAGCACGTGAAACGCTGCTTGCCCGCTCAGTGTTCAAGGCGCTCGGACCCAACGCGCTTAGCTCGCCTGTGCTCAAAAGTCTCGCCGCGCGCTGGTCCGGTTTCAGCGCCGCACGCCTGATGGCGGTCGGACCGCAACTTGCCGATATGCGACGCGCAGGTCTGCTCGCGGCTGGCCAGGTTTCGTTTGAGATTGCCATGCAGGCGATGCGTCGCATCCAGGGATCGCACGGCCAACTGCCAGAGACAGCAAAGGCGATCGAGGACATCATCATGCCCGACCGGTCCGCTCAGGAGATCAAGAAGCTCGCGCTGCGTTTGCGCCATATACACCGGATGGAACAGCTCGGTGGAACACTCCCTCGGGGCGTGCTGTTCTACGGTCCACCCGGCACCGGCAAAACGCTCGCAGCTGTTGCTCTCGCGAAGGCCAGCGGCTGGGCATTCCTCTCCACGACTGGCGCGGAACTCCTGCACAGCGATACGGCATGGAAACGGCTCTACCAGCGTGCCAGCGCCTTACGACCCTGCATCCTCTTCCTGGACGAAGCTGATGATGTACTGGCCGTGCGATCCGGCCGGATCGCTCCGCTAACGAACCAGATCCTGGCCTCGATCGACGGCGCCGGTGGCCGCGTGCCTGACGTACTGATAATTGCCGCGACCAACCATCCGGAAGCGCTGGATCCGGCAGTGCTACGCGGCGGTCGCCTTGAGCAGAAAATCCGCTTTGACGTGCCGTCACGCGAGTCGCTCGCGGCTTATATCCGCTCCCAGCTGAGGCTCAAGACGGGAGACACCTTTGCAATTTCACGGCAGGCGGTGGAGTGCGTCATCACTAGGCTTGAGGGCTGCTCTATCGCGGATACCGACGCCGCCTTGCAGCGGCTCATCGACGAGGCCGCGGCACGGCACATCGAATCGGGCGCCACCACCATTACAGCTGACGATGTGCGCGCAGCGCTTTCGACACTGGATATTGCCATCGGTTGAAACGTCGGAGGTGCATTGGCTAGGGGATAGTGAGCCTTGACGGCCAGCCTCCTGCGCAAATGCGGTTGCAAAGCACTGAAAGGCACCGGTCCGGTAGTCATGCCAGTTTTATGCCACCCTATTCCCCGGAATGCCTGCTGCTCATCAACTGCGGATCCCAAAAAATACTGCAGGCAACACCGGCAAGTCGGCAGGGGGCTCTGCGCAGCGATGCCTCAAGGATCTACCCGGACCCGTCCCGGATAACTGCATGGGCTGTATGCTGGATCACGCCTGGTAAGGCACGCCGCACAAAACGATTTTGCGTGTAGACGATATCTACCGCTTTCAACCTTCATTCGCGGCGGGAGCCAGTCCATGCGACAGAAACCTGTTTCATGAATCATCGGGGTGGGCTGCATTCTCGTTGCCTTACGCATGCTGACCAACTTCTGGAGGGAGCACGCTTCCTCAAAAACGGGTGCCTTTCACTGTCGTCATTCTGGGGCGTCGAAATGCAAGCCACCGCAGGCTGAGGGCGCCTGAAAATTCGCGCCCCGGTTCATAGCGATTTTAACCGTGAGAGAAATGGATGCTGGAGCTGACAGATCTTAGACGGTGGGGGGCCACATGCCGGCTTCAGGGGAGCCCAGCGACTCATCAAACAATATTGGAATGTTATGGCCATACGTGTGGAAATTATCCAGTATAACGAAGTACCAGCCAACGGCGTGATTGACGAAGGAGTCCTTGTGCCTGTTGACGGCAGCACAGTCATCAGCCCACCGGATGGCGGTTGCGGCATGCCGCGATGCGCATGCTTCAGGGGGCACTTTATTCAACGTCTTTTCCCGCGCGATGCAGCCGGTACGGTTTTCGGGTACATCGTCGAATTCGACTCCCGTGAGGATCTTGAGTTGACGAACGACGAACAGCTCTCGCTTTTGGCGCAGAAAGCGATGCACTGACGCATCGAAATCTCGTGACAAGCTGCCCTGCTGCGGTCAGTGTCGCCGCACCGTCTGCTAGCCGGGTTGCCGCTGCGCGGCAGCGGTCGGGCGGTAAGGAAAAGTTCCAGACCGTTAGTTGCGTTTGATTCGATCAAGCTTTCCCGGCACAGAGCAACCACAGTCCCCGCCTTCGCATCTGGAACGGCTGGGGAGGATTTTCAATCCGTCTTCGCTGATCACGCAGGGCGTCGCATGGACTTGCCCTTCTGCGCCCGTTCTGTGCTCATGTCGGCGCTAACGCGCATATCGCGCTGGCATCATTCATCGTCGAGATCGAGCGACAACTGCGGTTCTATCGCGAGCCCACCGCCTGTGCCGCGGCTCGTTTGCGTCGCCAAGGCTGGCCGCAGCACATCCCGATGGAAGACCGCATCCGCACTGATTCGGACCAGATTGTCGTTGGCCGGTTGAACCAGCGTTGTGTTCAGGCACATCCCGTTGGCGCAGGTCAGGGCGTCGGATAGCGCACTCATCCGGCAGCCGCCAGCATCGATGTCGCGCCGCACCAGCAGGCGTATAGCTGGCGAACCCGCTCATCGGACGGATCGTCAACCGCCAGCTGGTACCCGATAAAGAGTTCGTCGCCCGCTTCGATGTCCCTGACGGCTTCGATGAACACCCTCCCCACATCCTCAACCGCTTCGCAGTTGGCTGCGCATGCGTGGTTAAGCCACCGCGCACTGTTGCCGCCGCGACTGCCGTCAATAACGTATCCGTTGGAAAGTCCGAAGAAAAAAGTATGGCCGTCAACACCGTGACGCTGATGACGACGCACCGCCTCTCGCCAGGTCGTGACTTCACCCTTGTATTCGAGAAGGCGCTCGCCGCCTTCGATCCGCCGTAGCGCGAACACGCCTTTTCCGTGGACCGGCACGCCGGACGATAACCCGTCGCATATTCTTCCAGCTAGCCATGCTAATGCCAAATATAATCGCGTACCTTCCTGCCAACTCGACCAGCACGACGGACTCCCCGATGAACCGCCAGCGAGCTCGGCGAGTTTGAAATTCCGAACCACTGCTTCGGAATTTCCCAGATGGGCCTCGCCAGTCGATCCGGATCAGCGATTCGGAAATTGCGGCGGGCGGCCAGGTCTGGTGGTTATTGTTCATCCTTCATCAGCAAGCGTTGCCGGGCTGTCGCAATCGACTGATGCAGCTTGGCTTTCAGGGCTTCCCGCGAAGGGAGGACGGTGAGATATTCGGCAACATGGATGCCGCTCCTGTCGAGTTCCAGCAGTTCAATCTGCTCCTGCTTCTTGCCCGCACACAGGATAATTCCCAGCGGCGGAGCCTCGTCTGGTTCCTGCTCGTGCTTTGCCAGCCAGCGCAGGTAGAGCTCCATCTGACTCTTGTATTCGTGCCGGAAAGTCCCGAGTTTCAGGTCGATCGCCACAAGCCGCTTGAGTTTCCGGTTGTAAAACAGCAGATCGATGTAGAAATCGTCATGGTCAATCTGTAAGCGCTTCTGCCGGGCGACGAACGTGAAACCAGCCCCCAGTTCGAGCAGGAACTGCTCGATTTCGCGCAATATGGCGTCCTCCAGATCCTTTTCCAGGTAGTGATCGTTCAGCCCCAGAAAGTCGAGAACGTACGGATCCTTCAGGAGCAGGTCGGGAGACACCTTCTGTTTCTGACGCAATTGGGTCAGATCGTGACGCAACGTTTCCGCGGGCTTCTTCGATAATGCGCTGCGCTCGAAGAGCATGGAGTTGATTCTCTCCTGCAACTGACGGGACGACCATCCCTCAAGCCGGCAAAGCTCAACATAGAAATCGCGTTTCAGGGGATCGTCGATGTAGATCAGCGTCTTGATGTGCGTCCAGGACAATTCTCTCCGCACTGCGGAGACAATGTCGCAGCTGCTTCTCGCTCCAACCCCGACCGTAGTCGGCCGTCAACCGGCGCGCCAGCGAAGCAATGACCTGCTGGCCATACCCGGCACGCTCGCCGCCAAGAACCTCGGCCTGGATCCGGCGACCTACCTGCCACTAAAGAAGTGTCAACTCGGCATTGATCGTTGCGGCCGCCCGGCGCCTGGCCGCGTCGATCAGTCGCCGGATATCGGCGAGCAAAGGCGCATCCAGGTCGTGAGGCGCGAGAGTCGTCAAATTGCGCAGATCCTTCTACAAGAAGCGCGCATTATCCCCTTCGCAGCGCCTGGTGGTTGCCGCAGATCACATGAGATGCATCTGTCCTGCTACCGCACGAATCCGGACAACGCACATAGGCAAAATGCGTGACGCTCGAATACCCACGTTCGGGCGGGCCACGGCTGCCGCCACTCATTACAGATCACCGCGTTCTCATTTACGCCGCATACAGCCCGGCATGCAGATCGCGCAGCGCCTTGCGACGCTCCACGAGTTCATGCTGGGTGCCCTGACGCTCAAGGCTCAGGATCTGCAGCAACAGCCGCGTCGCCCGCTCCGGCGCCGTCTGGCGCGACGGCTGCGCGTCCCGCAGCAGCGGCGCCAGTCCCGGCTTTTCGATCAGCACCCACGCGGGAAACCACGCGAGGTCGGCTGTCTGGCCTGCACCCTCGAAATTCGCGTCGAACTTTCTGCGCAACGTGTCGATTGACGCGTCGGCGAGCCGGTGCAACAGACCGGCCAGGCGGCCAGGTGACAGCCAGGCGAGTTCGGTGAGCAATGGCAACGCAGACTCCAGGCCATCCGCGCGATGTCGCACCTCGGCCATCCACGTCAGCGGCGCCGGGATCCGGCGCCACGACCCGATCCGCTCGACGGCCCGTCTTGCCTCATCCCAGTCGCCCGCGCGCAGCCAGAGCGGCGCCGCGTGAAGGTCACTGACGTCAGCGCGAAACGGCAGGGCCGCGGCCTGCTGCGCGACCGTCCGCCAGCATGACGCCATCCACGCCCGTCCTGATGCGTCGCCCAGTAACCGCCGCGCCGCCGGTTCAACCTCATCATTGAGGCGACCACAGGCGGCAGCCAGCGCCGGATGATCGGTGAACGGCGTGGCGACATCGCTGTCGAGCACATCGATCAATGTCGCCAGCCCGGCCAGGGTGTCGTCATCGGGGAATTCGCCTGCCAGTCTCTGCCAGGCCTGCCGGGCAGAGACTGCATCGCGCCGGTGGAGGGCACCCACCACATCGTTGCGGAGCATGACGTCGCGGCTGTCGGCGAAGATGTCGAGCTGCATGATGGTCAGCGTCAGAAGAGTTGATCGTTCAGACCGGCCAGATTAGCCCATTTCACCACGCTGCGGAACGACC
>NZ_WOEZ01000325.1 GCF_013177735.1 Paraburkholderia elongata
CGCAAGGCTCGACGATGGTGATGGGCATCGCGAATCTGGCGATGGCGACCGGCAACATCGGCCGCGAAGGCGTCGGCGTGAACCCGCTGCGTGGTCAGAACAACGTGCAGGGTTCGTGCGACATGGGTTCGTTCCCGCACGAGCTGCCGGGCTATCGTCATATCAGCGATTCGATCACGCGCGCGCTGTTCGAAGAAGCCTGGAACGTGACGCTACAGCCCGAACCGGGCCTGCGCATTCCGAACATGTTCGACGCCGCCGTGCACGGCACCTTCAAGGGCCTGTACTGCCAGGGCGAAGATATCGTGCAGTCCGATCCGAACACGCATCACGTGTCGGCGGCACTGTCGTCGATGGAATGCATCGTCGTGCAGGACATTTTCCTCAACGAGACCGCGAAGTACGCACATGTGCTGCTGCCGGGTTCGTCGTTCCTCGAAAAGGACGGCACCTTCACCAACGCGGAGCGCCGCATCTCGCGCGTACGCAAGGTGATGCCGCCAGTGCCGGGTTACGCCGACTGGGAAGTCACGGTCATGCTCTCGCGCGCGCTCGGTTACGAAATGGACTACGCGCATCCGTCGCAGATCATGGACGAGATCGCGCGTCTCACGCCGACTTTCCATGGCGTGTCGTACAGGAAGCTCGACGAGCTCGGCAGCATCCAGTGGCCGTGCAACGAGAGCGCGCCCGACGGTACGCCGACCATGCACATCGACACCTTCGTGCGCGGCAAGGGCAAGTTCGTGATTACGAAGTTCATCGCAACGCCGGAAAAGGTCACGCGCAAGTTCCCGCTGCTGCTTACTACGGGCCGTATCCTGTCGCAGTACAACGTCGGCGCGCAGACGCGCCGCACCGAGAATTCGCGCTGGCATGACGAAGACCGGCTGGAACTGCATCCGCACGATGCAGAAGAACGCGGCATCAGGACCGGCGACTGGGTGGGTATCGAATCGCGCGCGGGACAAACCGTGTTGCGCGCGAAAGTGACCGAACGGATGCAGCCGGGCGTCGTCTACACGACGTTCCACTTCCCCGAATCGGGCGCGAACGTGATCACCACCGATAGCTCGGATTGGGCCACCAACTGTCCCGAGTACAAGGTGACCGCGGTGCAGGTGATGCCGGTCGAACAGCCGTCGCAATGGCAGCAGGATTATTCGCGCTTCAACACCGAGCAGCTCGATCTGCTGAAGCAGCGTGAGCTGGCCAATGCAACGTCGGGTAAGTGAGGCAAGCCATGGACAATCAGAATCTGATCGACATGGCGAACCGGATCGGCGACTTTTTCGATTCGATGCCGGATCGCGAAGAAGCGCTCGCCGGCATCGCCGATCATATCCGCCGCTTCTGGGAGCCGCGCATGCGAAGCGCGCTGCTGGCAGTGCTCGATACGTCGAACAAGGAGGCGTTGTGCCAGATCGTGCGTGAGGCGCTGGCGGGCCATCGCGCTGGGTTGACGCCCGCTCGAGCATAAGAGGCGAAGCCAGCGGCGGCGTCGCTTGCGCCCGCGATACGGCGCATGGCTATTAAGCGCCGCTGGAAAAATTCGCATCGTCCGAGTCGAAACGGATGTCGATTTCGGCGCGACAGCATTCGTGACTTCAAAACAGGAGGAGACAGATGAAGATCTGTGTTTATGGCGCCGGCGCGATCGGCGCGTACCTCGGTGCGCAACTCGCACTGGCAGGCGCCGACGTCAGTTTCGTGGCGCGCGGCCCGCACCTCGCTGCCATGCAGGCAAACGGCGTACGTCTGCAGATCGACGGTACCGAGCGCATCGTCAAGGTGCGTTGCTCAGCGGACCCGCGTGAACTCGGCGTGCAGGACTACGTGATCGTTGCGCTGAAGGCGCATTCGGTGCCGGGCGTGGTGGGCGCGATGCAGCCCTTGCTGGGGCCGGACACGGCTATCGTTACCGCCGTAAACGGGATCCCGTACTGGTATTTCTACAAGCATGGCGGCGAATTCGCCGACACCACGCTCGACAGCATCGACCCAGGCGGCAAGCAGTGGAACCAGCTCGGACCCGAGCGGGCGATCGGTTGCGTGGTGTATCCGGCGGCCGAAATCGTCGAACCGGGTGTGATTCGCCATGTGTACGGCAAGAAATTCCCGATTGGCGAGCCGGGCGGCGAACGTACGGCGCGGATCCAGAAACTGCACGAAATCATGGTGGCGGCGGGTCTGGACGCGCCGATCCGCGACACTATCCGCGACGAAATCTGGCTGAAGCTATGGGGCAATCTCTGCTTCAATCCGATTAGCGCGCTGACCCACGCGACGCTGGACGTCATCACGAGCAATCCGGCCACGCGCGCGGTATCGCGGACGATGATGCTGGAAGCTAAAGCGATCGGCGACCGCTTAGGCGTGCATTTCCGCGTGGATGTCGAAAGGCGTATCGATGGCGCGGGTGCGGTCGGCGCCCACAAGACCTCGATGTTGCAGGATCTCGAAGCCAACCGTCCGATGGAGATCGACCCGCTGCTCACCGTCGTCCAGGAAATGGGCCGGCTGGTCGGCGAGGCAACGCCGACGATCGATACGGTGCTGGCATTGATCAAGCTGCGCGAGCGCATTGCGCAGCAAGCGCCGGTTCAGGCTGCTTCTTCATCTTCGGAAGGCGCGGGCCGGACGGTGGGGGTCCCGCGCGCGGCATAGGCGCGGCCGGCGCGCCTATCATGGGCGGACCCGTGCGCCTGCGGAAGTGCGCACGGACCCGCCGTGGATGCAGCCGTCGAGATGAACGCAACCGTTTTGAGCGGTCGTAATCGCAAATGAGAAGCGGGCGCAGATCGCGAAGTCGGGCTTCACGATGCCGTTCGCAAGCAACCATCCCGGACCCAGCAAGCCGCCGCTTTCCTCGGCCGAACGGTGTCGTATGCGCGCCGTCCTCGCTCGCCATTTTCAGGATCTGGGAAGTCTGTGAGCCGGTACCGTCGACCGTACCGCCGCAAAGCAGCGGCGGCGCCTGTATCAGTCGCATTGCTGCACCTATCGCCCCAATTGGGGGACCTCAACACCCATCAACGCACGAACATGCGCGGCCGTGCTGGTGGCCAGGCCGTCCAGACTGTAGCCCCCCTCGAGAATCGAGACGATGCGCCCCTCGCACGTCGCATCGGCGATACGCATCAGCTCACTGGTAATCCAGTGGAAATCGTCGTCCTCGAGGTTCAAGCCTGCGAGCGGATCCAGTCGGTGCGCGTCGAAGCCGGCCGAAATGACGATGAGTTGGGGGTTGAAGTGGCGTATCGCCGGCAACATGCCGGCTTCTATCCGAGCACGGAAGAGCGCCGAATCACAGCCACGGGGCAACGTGACATTGACGATGTTGTGGTTCACGCCGGTCTCAGATGGGGCGCCCGTGCCGGGATAGAAAGGCGACTGGTGGCTGGAAGCGTAAAACAGCTCCGGCCGGTCGAAAAAGGCTGCCTGGGTACCGTTGCCATGATGGACGTCGAAGTCGACGACCGCGACGCGCTCCAGCTTGTGTACTTCATAAGCGTAGGCTGCAGCGATCGCAGCCTGATTGAAAATGCAAAAACCCATTGCCCTGGCTGGCTCGGCGTGGTGACCACACGGGCGGGTGGCACAAAATACGTTGCGTGCTTGCACATTCATCACCGCGTCGACGCCAGCACAAGCCGCTCCGACGCAGCGCATCACGGCTTCCCACGAGCCCGGCGACATCACCGTGTCGCCGGCATCGAGCGGCATATAGCCATGCTGCGGGGCGATGTCCGCGACCTCATCGACAAAGCCGCGGTCGTGGATCAATTGCACCTGGTCGAGTGTGCCCATCGGCGCATCGCGCCATTCCAACGACGAGAATTCCGGCGACCGCAACGCGCGCAGTACGGCGTTCAGACGTTCCGGCGACTCCGGATGGCTAGGGCCGGGGCGATGCTCCAGACACGCAGCATGGGAATAAACAAGGGTAGTCGTCATTTGCTGATGCGCGGCACAACCCGCAGCCTCCTTATAAGAGCATGGTCAACGGCATCAGGAGCCCGCACTGCTTGGGTTTCCAGCCGGTGGCGCCGGCGCAGCTGCTTTTTACTCAAGCAACGCATCCGCGTGGTTGCAGACCATCGCAGCGAAGTAATTGATCGACATCTTGAACAGGCCCGCCGCTGCGCGCATGGCCGCCCGCGGATAAGTCAGGCACGCGCGCACTTGCTCGCTGCGGCTTTCGCCATACAGGCACCACGCACAGAAGTGCTCGCAGTTATTGGTCAGGAGCCTGTATCGATTCTCGCCAAGGCGCGAGCGCGCCCGTTCTGCAACTTGCCGGTCGGCGTAACCTGGACGATCGCCCGGCTCGATCCAGACTTCGCGCCCTGCGGCGAAGCATGCAATCGTCACTTCCTCGACAGGGCCGCGATGCATAGACCGGGCAAGTCCGGCGTAGTGCACTACGTTGCCCTTGCCGACATAGATGCCGTGGTGACTGTATGCGCGGCGAGGTGTCACGAGATGTGCGCCGAGAGCCGGTTCGCTTCCAACTCCGAGATGCCACCGCACCTGCATCGCCGCAGGAGTGCAAGACGCGATAGTGGCATGTCCCATGATTCGACTCCCAACTGCTAACTCCACGAGCCAAGCATAGGACCGGACGTATATTCACGATAGTTAAAGATTTTTTTGCATACCATAGTGTTTTTGTTATGGATAGCAAGCATCAGACGAACGCGCCGGCGGCGCGGTGCGGCAGCTCCGGCAGTGGCTGTAGCGACTGGTTTTTCGAGCTGCGACTGCTTGCCTTGCGATGGATTTCGTAGGCTTTTTCCCATGCCCCTTCTGCAAGCTCAGGGCTCAGGGCGCGCGGTGTCGGTCAACAGAACGCCGCGGTCAATACATCTAAAAAAGGAAATACCGCTGCGCCATCGGCAGCACGCTTGCCGGCTCGCACGTGAGCAACTGCCCGTCCGCCACCACCTGATACGTTTCCGGATCGACGCTGATCGCCGGCTGCCAGTCATTGTGGATCATCTGCGATTTGGTCACATGCCGTGTGTTTTTGACCGGCACGACGCGCTTCGCGAGCCCGTACCGATCCGCCACCCCTGCATCGAACGCCATCTGCGACACGAAGGTCAGCGACGTGCACGCCAGTGCGCCGCCGCGCGTGCCGAACATCTCGCGATAATGCACCGGCTGCGGCGTCGGAATCGACCCGTTCGGGTCGCCCATCAGCGCCACCGCGATCATGCCGCCCTTCAGGATCAGCGCGGGTTTCACACCGAAGAACGCCGGTTCCCAGAACACCAGGTCGGCCCATTTGCCCAGCTCGATCGACCCCACTTCGTGCGCGATGCCGTGCGTGATGGCCGGGTTGATCGTGTATTTCGCGACGTACCGCTTCGCGCGGAAATTATCGTTGCGCGCGCTGTCTTCGGCGAGCGCGCCGCGCTGCACCTTCATCTTGTGCGCAGTCTGCCACGTGCGCATGACCACTTCGCCGACCCGTCCCATCGCCTGCGAATCGGACGACAGCATCGACAGCGCACCGAGGTCGTGCAGGATGTCCTCGGCCGCGATTGTCTCGCGCCGGATGCGCGATTCTGCGAACGCGATGTCCTCGGCAATCGACGGGTCGAGATGATGGCACACCATCAGCATGTCGAGGTGTTCGTCGAGCGTGTTGACGGTGTACGGGCGCGTAGGGTTGGTCGACGACGGCAGCACGTTCGGCTCGCCGCAGACCTTGATGATGTCGGGTGCGTGGCCGCCGCCGGCGCCCTCGGTGTGGTACGTGTGAATCGTGCGGCCCTTGAACGCGGCGACCGTCGCCTCGACGAAGCCGCTTTCATTCAGCGTGTCAGTGTGAATCGCAACCTGCGTGTCGGTATCGTCGGCGACCGACAGGCAGCAATCGATCGCGGCGGGCGTCGAGCCCCAGTCCTCGTGCAGCTTCAGGCCGATCGCGCCAGCGGCGATCTGCTCGACGAGCGGCGCTGGCTGGCTCGCGTTGCCCTTGCCGAGAAAGCCGAGATTGATCGGCCAGCCATCGGCGGCCTGCAACATGCGCTCCAGGTGCCACGGGCCCGACGTGCAGGTCGTCGCTTTCGAGCCGGTCGCGGGGCCAGTGCCGCCGCCCAGCATTGTCGTCACGCCGCTCGCGAGCGCCTCGTCGATCTGCTGCGGGCTGATGAAGTGAATGTGCGTATCAACGCCGCCCGCCGTCACGATCATCCCTTCACCGGCGATCACTTCGGTCGCCGCGCCGATCGCGATCGTCACGCCTGGCTGGATGTCGGGATTGCCGGCCTTGCCGATCGCAGCGATGCGGCCGTTCTTGATGCCGATGTCGGCCTTGACGATGCCCCAGTGATCGAGGATCACGGCGTTCGTGACGACCGTGTCGACCACGTCGGCCGCCACGCGCTGCGACTGGCCCATGCCGTCGCGGATCACCTTGCCGCCGCCGAACTTCACTTCCTCGCCGTAGATCGTGTAGTCGCGTTCGATCTCGATCAGCAGTTCGGTGTCGGCGAGCCGCACCCGGTCGCCGGTGGTGGGGCCGAACATTTCCGCGTAGGCGCGGCGGCCGATGCGAAGCGTCATGGAGCGTCCCTTTGCGTTCGTTGCGGGCGACGGCGCGTTACAGCGGGCCCATCACTTTGCCGTTGAAGCCGTACACGATGCGATCGCCCGCGAGCGCGACGAGTTCGACGGTGCGCTCCTGTCCCGGCTCGAAACGAACGGCGGTGCCCGCCGCGATGTTCAGCCGGAAACCGCGTGCTCGTTCGCGTTCGAACGACAGCGCCTCGTTCACTTCGAAGAAGTGAAAATGCGAGCCGACCTGCACCGGCCGGTCGCCGGTGTTGGCGGCCGTCACCGTGATCGTTTCGCGACCCGCATTGAGTTCGATGTCACCGTGTTCAGTGAGGATTTCGCCGGGGATCATTCGCGTTGCCTCAGGGGATGGGATGGTGCACGGTCACGAGCTTCGTGCCGTCCGGGAAGGTCGCTTCGACCTGGATGTCGAGGATCATCTCCGGGACGCCTTCCATCACTTCGCCGCGCGCGAGGAGCGTCGTGCCGTAGTGCATCGCCTCGGCCACCGACATGCCGTCGCGGGCGGCCTCCATCAGCGCTGCGGTGATGAGGGCGACGGCCTCTGGATAGTTGAGCTTAAGCCCGCGCGCACGGCGTCTTTCGGCAAGCAGCGCGGCGGTGAAAATCAGGAGCTTGTCTTTTTCGCGGGGCGTCAGTTTCATTGGGAATGTGCGGATGGGTTGGCGCGCGCGCCACGAAGCCGCGCGCGTCGCTCACGTGCCGACGGACTATTTATCGTCCAGGTAGGCTTCCTCGCCGTGCAACTCGGTATCGAGCCCGCGCTCCTCGGCTGCGGCATCGACCTTGACCGGCGTGACGCGGTTGATCAGCCACAACATGGCCCAGGTAAACACGAACGCCCACACGCCGGATACGATTACCGCCACGCACTCTTTGACGAAAAATTCGCCGCCGCCAAGCAACAGTCCGTCGGCACCGTTTGGATTCCATGCCTTCGACGCAAACACCCCGAGCAGGATCGTGCCGATCAGGCCGCCCACGCCGTGCACGCCCCATACGTCGAGCGCGTCGTCGAGGCCCAGGCGGTTTTTCAGTGCGACCGCGTAATAGCAGACCAGACCCGCGATGATCCCGATGACGGCGGCCGTACTCAGCGACACGTAGCCGGCTGCGGGCGTGATCGTGGCGAGGCCCGCCACCGACCCGGTCAGCAAGCCGACGAACTTCGGGCGCCTGGCGTTCAGCCACTCGATCACCAGCCAGGTGACGGCGGCAAACGAAGCGGCGACGTCGGTGTTGAGGAACGCGGAAGCCGTCACGGCGTCGACGCGCAGTTCGGATCCGGCGTTGAATCCGTACCAGCCGAACCAGAGCAGGCCGGTACCCAGCGCAATCAGCGGCACGTTATGGGGTCTGTGGGTCATCACGTGACGGCGTCCCACGTAGAGCACCGACGCCAGCGCGGCGAACCCGGCGGTGTTGTGCACCACGATGCCGCCCGCATAGTCGAGCACGCCCCACTTCGCAAACACGCCGTCTGGACTCCATACCATGTGCACGAAGGGGAAGTACACGAATACGAGCCAGCCGGTAAGGAACAGAAAATAGGCCTTGAAGGTCACGCGGTTGGTGAACGCGCCGGTGATCAGGGCAGGCGTGATGATGGCAAACATCATCTGATAGGCGACGTGGACCACGAGCGGAATGCCGGCATCGTTGCCCGTGTACATGGTCTGCAAGGTAATGCCACGCAGGAATGCGTAGTGAGTCGGGTCGCCCACGATGCCGTGCCATGTCGGGCCAAAGCACATGGAGTATCCGAACGCAAACCAGAGCACCGTCGTCCATGCGAGCGAAATGAAGCTCTGGATCATGATGGAAAGCACGTTCTTGCGTTCCACCAAACCGCCGTAGAAGAACGCGAGCCCGGGCGTCATCAGCATGACCAGGCTCGCACAGAGCAGCATGAATGCAGTATTGCCAACATTGATCGGCATGGATGCGGGAAGCACGGCTCATCTCCTTGATTCATCATCCTGATGGATGACCGGACTATCGACTATCGTCCGTGATCATCGGCAGCCGCTGCATTCGCAGCGGATAGAACATTCAGGTACGGTCATGGCTCGCGCCTTCGACACAGGGCCTGGGAGCGGGCACCACGTGTTACGTGCGTCTGGTCGGAGGTCACCAGTGCGGACCGGGTTTGGGGTTTGCTCGTGCCGCTTGGCGTCGTGTCATGCGAGCGACTCCGGTTGACATCCGGATCATCGAAGTCCCTAGCACACGCTCTTGTCGTCTCGAAAAGTATTCCGGCGGTGACTGCGGCGCAATACGCGTGGACCCTATAATCGGATTCAGCCGCCCCGTATGTGCGTCGTCCCGCGCGGGCCCGTTGGCATGGACACGGGTAAACCACGCCCTCTGTCGCGCTACCGAACCGCACTGAAACGGGCCGCAGGAACGTTCGCTATGAATCGATTATCAATGCCCTTGCTGACGGTCCCTACACACTTGCGGACTGCACTACCGGAACAGATTGACCTTCGCTAGGTCAATGAGCTGCTGGCCACGACCGTCCATCACGGCACGAAGCATAAACAGCCCAAAGTGGTAAGCGTGGTCAGCAGAGGTCGCAGGAGGCATCACGAGCTCCTGGCGTGCGCTCACTACGTCGACGAGAGCCGGACCCGGATGGGCGAATGCTGCGCGTAGGGCTCCTTCCAGCTCCGCAGGGTGCTCGACGCGCACGCCTTTGATGCCGATCGCATTGGCCATCGCGGCGAAGTTCGGATTTTTCAGGTCACATCCCGTATCAAGGAACCCACTGGCCTTCATCTCCATTTCGACGAAGCCCAGCGTGCCATTGTTGAGCACGACGACTTTGACCGGCAAACCTGCCTGAATCAGCGTGAGGAATTCACCCATCATCATGGTGAAGCCGCCGTCGCCCGACATTGAAATCACCTGGCAGTCCCTGAAAGCGGCCTGCGCGCCAATCGAGTGCAACAGCGAGTTGGCCATCGAGCCGTGATTGAACGAACCAACCAGGCGTCGTTTGCCGTTCATCTTCAGATATCTGGCTGTCCATGCGACGGGGGTGCCGACGTCGCAGGAGAAGATAGCGTCCTCGTCCGCGAGTTCGCTGACGAGGCGGGTTACGTACTGCGGATGGATGGTGCTGCTGCCCGCTTCGGGCTCCGCCAGCGCATCCAGACTCTTGCGAGCATTGCGATAGTCGTCGAGCGCGCGACTCAGGAAGCTGCTGTCCGTTTTTTTCTGAACCATTGGAAGAAGTTCATTGAGCGTGTCCTTGACTGTTCCCAATACGCCGAGCTCTATCGGACATCGATTGCCAAGCGCCTCGGCCCTCGTATCGACTTGCGCGATGGTCACCCCCTCCGGGTAGAACTGTCGATAAGGAAAGTCGGTACCCAACATCAGGAGCATGTCGCAACTCTTCATCGCGGAATAACCGGAGGAGAACCCGATAAGGCCGGTCATGCCCACATCGAACGGGTTATCGTATTCGATGTACTCCTTTCCTCGCAGCGAGTGCACGATTGGCGCTTGCAGCTTGCGAGCGAGTTCTACGACCTCCGTGTGGGAATCCTTGCAACCCGCCCCGCAAAGCAACGTCACTCGCGACGAGCGGTTCAACAGACGTGCGAGTTCCGCGACGTCGTCGTTCGATGGGCGAATCACCGGAGCGGAAGGCGCGCTCCAGTTCGGCACAGGTTTTGTGAGAGGCCCGAGTGCCACATTTCCAGGTACGACGACAACAGCGACGCCTTTACGCGCAACTGCCGTGCGGATGGCACGGCCCAAGATTTGCGGTAGTTGGTCGGGGCTGTGGACGAGTTCGACGTAGTGACTACATTCCTTGAACAGTACTTCGGGGCGTGTAGCCTGAAAGTAGTCGATGCCAATTTCCGTACTTGGGATGTGCGCGGCGATAGCGAGAACAGGAACGCCATTCCGATGGCAGTCGAATAGGCCGTTGATAAGGTGCAGATTCCCCGGGCCGCAGCTCCCACAGCAGACTGCGAGTTGCCCCGTGAGATGAGCCTCGGCGCCAGCGGCGAAAGCCGCGCTTTCCTCATGCCGCATGTGAACCCATTCAATCGAACCATCCTGGCGCAGGGAATCCGTGAATCCATTAAGCGAATCCCCCACCACACCGAACACGCGCTTCACTCCCGCATTGACCAGTGCGCCAACCATGTAGTCGGCAGCTATCGTTGCCATTTCACATCTCCTTTGAACGGTTCATAGCCCAAGTTCTTGATGCTAGTTGGCAGGGCGAAGGACGGCTATTACATGAATCTGGAATCGGCGCAGCGAGGCTAGTGCCGCTCGACGCTGGTCGAGCAACGAGGCCAGGCACCGGGACGTGCCCTGAATTACATAATCATGCAATGTCTTAGCCGAGCACAACGTTATATGTTGTCTCTATCGACGCTTGACGCCGCACATCGCGAACTGCGCACCGGGACGAACGAGGCACGTTGTCATGCTCGTTGCTTTGCGATTAGCAACGCTTAACGTGACGTTGAGGGCCAGTTGATGTTGCAGCGAACCTTAATCACCGATGCATTAGAGAAGGAGTCAGGCATGGCTGAAACCTTAACGAAGCCCAGGCGGCAATTTAAAAATATCGGATTGGGACAGATTTTGTTCGTGTATCGCCTACCTCTTGCGGGGCGCACATCGATCTTGCATCGTGTCAGCGGTGTGTTGTTGTTTGTCTTTTTGCCGTTCCTGCTGTACCTCTTCGAGCAGAGCCTCACCTCTGAAACGAGCTTCGGGGTTTTCAAGGCGGTCCTTTCCAACGTCATCGTCAAGATCATCGTGCTCGTGCTCGCATGGGCTTTCCTCCATCACTTCTGCGCGGGCATCCGCTACCTTGTGATGGATACGAATCACAAGACGGTGACTAAGCAAAGCGGCAGAAGTACAGCGGTGGTCGTTCTCGTCGTGTCGCTCATCCTGACGATCGCTTTCGCGCTCAAACTATTCGGAGCGTTCTAAAAATGGCAGAAAGTAATCATATCGGCCCGAAGCGTCTCGTCGTCGGCGCACATTACGGCTCGCGCGATTGGCTTGCGCAACGCGTGAGCGCCACCATCATGGCGGTGTACACGATCATTCTGCTCGCCTGGTTCTTCGGCGCGCACGATTTCTCCTATCAAGGCTGGGCGTCGATCTTCTCCACGCAGTGGATGAAGCTCGTGACATTCGTCGCGTTAGTTTCGCTTTTCTATCACGCGTGGGTTGGTATCCGCGACATCTGGATGGACTACGTGAAGCCCGTCGGCGTGCGTCTTCTTCTCGAAGCGCTGACGATCGTCTGGCTGCTCGCGTGTGCGGGCTACGCTGTGCAGATTCTCTGGAGAGTGTAAAAGAATGGCTGCAATCAAGAATTCTCTGCCGCGTCGCAAGTTTGACGTGGTCATCGTCGGCGCCGGCGGATCGGGGCTGCGTGCTTCGCTCCAACTTGCACGCGCTGGTCTTTCGGTGTGCGTGCTCTCGAAGGTGTTCCCCACGCGCTCCCATACGGTGGCTGCCCAGGGCGGCATCGGCGCGTCGCTCGGCAACATGAGCGAGGACAACTGGCACTATCACTTTTACGACACCATCAAGGGCTCGGACTGGCTCGGCGATCAGGACGCGATCGAGTTCATGTGCCGCGAAGCGCCGAACGCCGTCTATGAGCTGGAACACATGGGCATGCCGTTCGACCGCAATGCGGACGGCACGATCTATCAACGTCCGTTCGGCGGCCATACCGCGAACTACGGTGAAAAACCGGTGCAGCGCGCATGCGCGGCGGCTGACCGTACCGGCCACGCGCTGCTGCATACGCTGTACCAGCAAAACGTGGCAGCCAGGACGCAGTTCTACGTGGAATGGATGGCACTCGACCTGATTCGCGATGCGGACGGCGACGTGCTCGGCGTGACCGCGCTCGAAATGGAAACCGGCGACGTCTACATTCTCGAAGGCAAGTGCACGTTGTTTGCAACGGGTGGGGCAGGGCGTATTTTCGCCGCTACGACTAACGCGTTCATCAACACTGGCGACGGCCTCGGCATGGCAGCGCGTGCAGGATTCGCCTTGCAAGATATGGAATTCTGGCAATTCCACCCGACGGGCGTGGCAGGCGCCGGCGTGCTGATTACGGAAGGCGTGCGCGGCGAAGGCGGCGTCTTGCGCAACGCGGACGGCGATCGCTTCATGGAGCGCTATGCGCCGACGCTGAAGGACCTCGCGCCGCGCGATTTCGTCTCGCGTTCGATGGGGCAGGAGATCAATGAAGGCCGCGGCGTGGGTCCAAACAAGGACCACATTCTGCTGGACCTGTCGCACATCGGCGCCGAGACGATCATGAAGCGTCTGCCGTCGATCCGCGAGATTGCGATACGGTTTGCGAATGTCGACCCCATCAAGGAGCCGATCCCAGTGGTACCGACCATCCACTATCAGATGGGCGGCATCCCCACGAATATGCACGGCCAGGTTGTCGGTACGGCGAAGGGTCACGAAGAGCCGGTCAACGGGTTCTACGCTGTCGGCGAATGCTCGTGCGTGTCGGTCCACGGCGCGAACCGCCTGGGCACGAACTCGCTGCTCGACCTCGTGGTGTTCGGCCGCGCGGCCGGCAACCACATCATCAGGCACGTGAAGGAAATCAAGGAGCACAAGCCACTGCCGGCCGACGCCGCAGATTTCGCGCTGTCGCGTCTTGACAAGCTCGAGAAGTCATCGTCGGGCGAATACACGCAAGCGATCGCGGGCGACATCCGTTCAACAATGCAAAAGCATGCCGGCGTATTCCGCACGCAGAAATTGATGGACGAAGGCGTCAAGATGCTGGCGCAACTGACCGAACGCGTAGGACACGTCCACCTGAAGGACAAGTCGAAGGTGTTCAACACCGCACGCGTCGAAGCGCTGGAACTGGCGAACATGATCGAAGTAGCGCGCGCCACGATGGTCTCGGCCTCAGCGCGAAAGGAAAGCCGCGGCGCTCATGCACCGGGCGACTACAAGGAACGGGACGATAAAAACTGGCTGCGCCACACGCTGTGGTTCAGCGTTGGCGACCGCCTCGACTATAAGCCGGTGCATATGAAGCCGCTGACCGTCGACCCGGTTGCGCCGAAAGCGCGGACATTCTAAGGCACGAGTCAAAGGAGGTCAGAAATGGCAAAGCGCACATTTGAAATCTTCCGCTACGACCCTGACAAGGATGTAGCGCCGCGCATGCAAACGTATGAGATCGAAATCGACTCGCACGAGCGCATGCTGCTCGATGCGATCGTCAAGCTGAAGTCGGTCGACGAAACCTTTGCGTACCGCCGCTCGTGCCGCGAAGGCGTGTGCGGCTCGGACGCGATGAACATCAACGGCAAGAACGGTCTGGCCTGTTTGACGAATCTGAACGATCTGCCGCAGAAGATCGTGCTTCGTCCTCTGCCTGGCCTGCCTGTGATCCGCGACCTGATTGTCGACATGACGCACTTTTTCAACCAGTACCACTCGATCAAGCCGTACCTCATCAACGATACGCCGCCGCCCGAGAAGGAGCGATTGCAGTCGCCCGAGGAGCGGGACGAGCTCGACGGCGTGTACGAGTGCATTCTGTGTGCAAGTTGCTCGACGTCGTGTCCGAGCTTCTGGTGGAATCCGGACAAGTTCGTCGGACCGGCAGGCCTCTTGCAGGCCTATCGCTTCATTGCGGACAGCCGCGATCAGGCGACCGGCGAGCGGCTCGACAACCTCGAAGACCCGTACCGTCTGTTCCGTTGCCATACGATCATGAACTGCGTCGACGTGTGCCCGAAAGGGCTCAATCCGACGAAGGCGATCGGCAAGATCAAGGAACTCATGGTTCGCCGGAAGGTTTGACATGAACGAAACCTCACATCAGTCCGATCCACTGCGCCGCGCTCGCCTGCGCTGGCGGGCGCGGCGCGGCTTACTGGAAAACGACCTCATTTTTGAGCGCTTTTTCTACCGTTACGAGGACAGTCTCAGCGATAACGACGTAGCTGCACTGACGCTCCTCTTCGAGCTGGGCGATAACGACCTGCTGGACTTGCTTCTCGGTCGCAAAGAACCGGAAGGCGATTTGGCCCGGCGGGAAGTTATTCGCCTGGTGGACACGTTACGTAGTGTTTGAACGGCTTATGCGGCTTTCCAACGCGTAATCGCGGCTCTTCCCAGGTTGGACCTGCGCGACATCCGATGTGCCGCGCAGGCCCGGTTTTCAACCGCGCCTTCGATAAGGCCGATAGTGCGGCTCCCAAACGCGTGCCGCGACGCGGGCGTCGAGGGTGGCCTCATCGCAAGGCTGCGCGACGCCGTCGGCCTGCGCCTGACGGGCGACGGCCTTCGCGACGGCTACCGCGACCTTGCGCAGGTCGGTAACAGGCGGGAGGAGCAGCCCCTCCTTGTCCGTGACCGTGGGCGACATGGCGGCCACGGTCTTGCCGGCGACCATGAACATCGCATCGGTGATCCGGCGCGCGCCGGCGGCGAGGACGCCCAGCCCAATGCCTGGAAAGACGTAGGAATTGTTGGTCTGATTGACCTTACGTGTGCGGCCGTTCCAGTGAAGCGGCGGGAAGGGACTTCCCGTGCCGATGAGCGCGCGCCCCTCGCTCCAGGCCATGAGCTGCTCCGGTGTCGCTTCGCTGCGCGAGGTCGGATTGGACAGCGGGAAGATGACCGGCCGCTCGACGTGACTCGCCATGGTGCGAACGACAGACTCGGTGAAGGCGCCGGCCTGCCCCGAAACCCCGATCAGCACCGTCGGGTGGGCATTGGAGACCACATCGAGCAGGCCGATCGCATTCGGTGCCTCTCGCGTCCAGCCGGCGACCGCCTCCGGTTTCTGAAGGAATGGCTTCTGCGCCGGCATGATGTCCGGCATGCCCTCCACGAGCAGCCCGTTGCGGTCAACGAGGAAAAAGCAGCGGCGCGCCTCGGCCTCGCCGGCACCGGCGTCGATCATCGCCTGGAGCAACAGGGAGGCGATGCCGCAGCCGGCCGATCCGGCGCCGAGCACGGCGATCCGCTGCGCCGTTAGCGGCACGCCGGTGACATTGACGGCGGCAAGAAGCGAACTGGCCGCGATGGCGGCGGTGCCCTGGATATCGTCGTTGAAGGTGCACAGCCTATCGCGATAGCGCTCGAGGAGACGGGCGGCGTTCGAACCGGCGAAATCCTCCCAATGAAGCAACACGTCGGGCCAGCGCTTCGATACGGCCGCGACGAACTCTTCGATGAAAGCATCGTACTCGTCGCCGCGTATGCGCTCGTGCCGCCAGCCGACATAGAGCGGGTCGTCAAGGCGTTCCTGGTTGTTCGTCCCGACATCGAGCAGGACCGGCAGCGCCTCGTCCGGATGGATGCCGGCACAGGCCGTATAGAGCGACAGTTTGCCGATCGAGATGCCCATGCCGCCGGCGCCCTGATCACCGAGCCCCAGGATCCGCTCGCCATCGCTGACAACGACGATGCGCACCCGATCGAAGCGAGCGTCGGACAGTATCTCGCGAATGCGGTGCATGTTTGGATAGCTGATGAAGACACCGCGCGGTTTGTGCCAGATTTCGCTGAAGCGCTGGCAGCCTTCGCCAACGGTCGGCGTATAGACCAGCGGCAGCGTCTCTTCGAGATTGCTGGCGATAAGCGCGTAGAACAGCGTCTCGTCGCTGTCCTGCAGCTCGCGCAGGAATGCGTAGCGCTCGAAGTCGGTCTCGAAGGCGCGCAGCACCTTCAGCCGGCGCTCGACCTGCTCTTCGAGCGTGCCGACATGCGGCGGCAGCAATCCGTGCAGACCAAACGCACAGCGTTCCTCATCGGTGAAAGCCGTGCCCTTGTTGAGCATCGGGTTGTTGATCAGGTCGAATCCTGTCAGGTCGGTTTCGACCGGTGCAACGGGATCAGTTGATTTACTCATCGGATATTCCCTCATAGCCGCGTTCAGGCCATCCGATGGCGACCGCGGCCGGCCGTCGCCATCGGATCTGCGATAGATTCAAAGAATCAGACCACGGTTGCTACGTAGGGCTTGACCATCTTCGCCGGGTCGACCACGCGGTCGAATTCCGCCTCACTGACAAAGCCGAGAGAGAGGGCCGCCTCCTTCAGCGTCAGATCCTGCTCCATCGCGTGGTGGGCGATCTTCGACGCCTTGTCGTAGCCGATGACCGGCGCGAGCGCCGTTACCAGCATCAGCGAGCGCTCGACGTATTCGGCGATCTTCTTGCGGTTCGGCTGCGTGCCTTCTACGAGGAACTTGCGGAAGTTGGTGCAGCCGTCGGTCAGCAGGGTCACCGACTGGGTGATATTCGCGATCATCAGCGGCTTATAGACATTCATCTCCAGATAGCCGCCGGCGCCGCCGAAGCCAACGGCCACGTCGTTCGCCATGACCTGGACCGCCAGCATCGTCAACGCCTCGGCCTGGGTCGGATTCACCTTGCCGGGCATGATCGATGAGCCTGGCTCGTTCTCCGGGATCAGCAGCTCGGCGAAGCCGGCGCGCGGACCGCAGGCCAGCAGCCGGACGTCGTTGCCGATTTTGTAGAGCGAGGCGGCAAGCGTCCGGAGCGTGCCCGAGAGCTGGATGAGTGCGTCGTGCGCACCTTGCACCGTGAACTTGTTGGGCGCGCTCACGAACGGCAGGCGGGTCAGCTTCGCGATCTCGGCCGTGGCAGCCTCTGCAAACCCTGGGGCGGCGTTGATGCCGGTGCCGACTGCCGTGCCGCCGAGCGCCAGGCGATAGACGCTCTTCAGCGCGTCGTCGAAACGCTCCAGACCCTCTGCGAGCATGCCGGCATAGCCCGACCATTCCTGGCCCAAGGTCAGGGGCGTCGCATCCTGCATGTGGGTGCGGCCGATCTTGACGATGTCCTGCCATTCGGCGGCCTTGGCCGCGATTGCGTCGTGAAGCGCCGTGACGGCCGGGATTAGCCGCTGCTTCACGCCGGCCACCGCCGCGATGTACATCGCCGATGGAAAGCTGTCGTTCGACGATTGCGACATGTTGACGTGATCGTTGGGATGAACCGGTGCCTTGCCCCCGACGGCGGTGCCGGCGAGCTGGCAGCAGCGGTTCGAGATCACCTCGTTCATGTTCATGTTGAACTGTGTGCCGCTGCCGGTCATCCAGACGTGGAGCGGGAACATGTCGTGATGCTGGCCGGCCAGGATCTCGTCGCACACCTGAACGATGAGCCCGTGAATCCTGGCGTCGAGCCGCCCGCCCGCGTGGTTCGCGCTGGCCGCGGCTTTCTTTAGTGTCGCGTAGGCCGCGATCATCTCGCGCGGCATGAGGTCCCGGCCGATGCTGAAATGCGCGAGGGACCGCTGGGTCTGGGCGCCCCAGAGCTTGTCTGCGGGAACACGCACTTCGCCGACGCTGTCGGTTTCGATGCGGACTTCGGTCATGTCGATCCTCCTGAATTTGGCGCGGTCGGTAGCCGGCAGCGCACTGGACCTTGCCGCCGGATACACGGTAGCTAATCGCCCGTTAAGCGAGCATCGCAGGGAATATGAACAGACTTTCGCCTCAGAACATGAAGGCGCCTCTATTAGAGGTCGCCGCGAGCTGAAAGACAGATCAAGCGTCCACACAAACAACATATAACGTTGTACTCAGCCGAGACATTGCATATTCATGTAATCCGGGCACGTCCAGGCGCCTGTTCTCGTTGCTCAACAAGGGTTGAGCGCCAATAACCTCGCTGGATCGAGTCCAGATTCATGTAATAGACGTCATTGGTCCTGCTAACTATCATCAAAGCAGTCCGGCACTCAACTACCTGCGATACCGAAGCCGCGAGGCGCATACCAGCATCAGTGAAATCTGCAGGTGCCGATGTCAGGTCGGACAGTAGCCGCCGCAGCAAACGGAATCTGCTTTTTTGCGAGGTACCCGAATGTTTTGGAACAAGAAGCTGGCGCAGTGGGTGGAAGAAGTAAAAACGAAGGCCAATCTTCCGGCGCGACTCGTGCTGTGGGACGGCCAGCAACACGACTTCGGGCAGTTCGCCACGCCTCAGGTCACGCTGCACGTGAAGAGCGCCACGGCGCTGCCTTACCTGCTCGAACCGAGCCTCGACAATCTGGGCGAGGCGTACGTGAAGGGCAAGATCGATATAGAAGGCAAGCTGTCGGACATCATCAACATCGGCTATCAGCTGGCGCGCAACACGGTCACCAGCGCAAGCAAGCTGGCGCGCGTGCGGCGCTACTTCCATCACTCGAAGTCGTCGGACAAGCAGGCGATCCAGTATCACTACGACGTCTCGAACGAGTTCTACAAGCTGTGGCTCGACGAGAACATGGTCTACTCGTGTGCGTACTTCGAGAATGGCAATGAAGATCTCGCCACCGCGCAGATCAAGAAAATCGACCACATCCTCACCAAGATCCAGTTGCAGCCCGGGCAGCGGCTGCTCGACATCGGCTGTGGCTGGGGCGCGCTCGTGCTGCGCGCAGCGCAGAAATTCGGCGCGAAGTGCGTCGGCGTGACGCTGTCGCAGAACCAGTTCGATCTCGCTACCGCACGCGTGAAAGCCGCGGGCCTGGAAAGCCAGATCGAGATCCGTCTGCAGGATTATCGCGACATCGACGGGCAGTTCGACCGCATCACCAGCGTCGGCATGTTCGAGCATGTCGGCCGCAAGAATTTGCCGGGCTACTTCCAGAAGATCCACGATCTGCTCGTCGACGACGGCATCGCCATGAATCACGGCATTACGTCGAGCGATTCGGACAGCGGCGAAACTGCGCTGGGCGGCGGCGAATTCATCGACCGTTATGTATTTCCGGACGGCGAACTGCCACACATCAGCCTTGCGCTCGAAGCGATGCAGCGCGGCGGGCTAGAAGCGGTTGACGTCGAAAGCCTGCGCCGTCACTATGCGCACACGCTGGACATCTGGGCGGAGACCTACGAGGCAAAAGCGGAAGAGGCGAAGAAGCTCGTCGACGACGAGAAGTTCCGCATCTGGCGCGTGTATCTCGCGGGTTGCGCGTATGCGTTCGAGAACGACGACGTGTCGATCTATCAAGTCGTATGCCGCAAGGCAGGCCGTAGCGCGAAAACGCTGCCGTGGTCGCGGCAGTACATGTACGCCGGCAGGTAGCAGCGACCGCCGTTTTCTACTCGGAGCCGCCATGACGGCTCTATATGTGAAATAGCGGCGCGGCTCAATCGCCCGCATGTGCTTCGCCGACCACCTTGCCGCGAAAGATGTAGTACTGGTACAGGTTGTAGCCGATCATCACGGGAAAGATCAGGCCGATACCGGCGAGCATAAACGCGAGCGTCCGCGAATCGGAAGCGGCTTCGACGATGCCCAGCTTGCCGGGCACGAAATCCGGGAACAGGCTCACCGCGAGACCGACGAACGAGACGATGAAGAGGGCCACCGCGCCGCGGAACGGACCGTGCGCCGCGCCAAGATAGAGCGATGCAATGATGAAGGCGAACGCGAGCGCTGCTGCGAGGCCGAGCGCGATCAGCACATGCATGACGCCCGGCTGCGTCCAGCGGTCGTGGCCGACGCCACTGAAGAGCCAGGTCGCAGCCGTCAGCAGCACTGCGGCGGCAACCGTCAGCATCGCGCTCAGCAACGCCATGCGCCGCGCCCATTGCTCGATCATGCCGACAGTCTTTTTCACCAGATACGTCGCGCCCAGCAACGCATAGCCCGCGACGACGCCGATCGCTGTCACGACGATGAACGCCTTGTTCAACTCGCCCGGCACGAGACCCGTGATGACCTTGCCGAGCACGACGCCTTGCGCGAGCGCCGCGATCAGGCTGCCGATGCCGAACACCTTGTCCCACAGCGGACCGTGCTCGACGCTATGACGGAATTCGATCGTGGCCCCGCGCATGATGAGCCCGGCGATCAGCGCCATGATGGGCAGATAGAGGTCCTGCATCAGCTGCGCGTACGCAATGGGAAACGCACCGAACAGTCCGCCGCCGAGTACGACCAGCCATGTTTCGTTGGCGTCCCATACATGCCCGATCGACTGGACCATGACGTCGCGATCCGCGCGCCGCGAGCGTAGCAGACTGAGAATGCCGACGCCGAGATCGAAGCCGTCCGTGACAACGTAGAACACCAGCATCAGGCCGAGCAGGCCGAACCAGATATGGGCAAGCAGCGAATGGGTAGAGCTATCCATGAGGCAACCTCGTGAGCTGAGTACGCGGCATCAGTAGCCGGAAATGGGGGGCGTGGTTGTCGTGTCGGAAGCGCCGCGCGCGGTGACGTTGGCGGGCAGCACGCTGGCCAGATCGGGGCCTTTGCGCAGCCAGCCGCGCGCGAGGATGAAGAACGTGACGAGCAGCACGACATAGAACGCGAAGAACATCGCCATGCTGAGCGAGACCGACGTCGCGGCCACGCTCGATACCGCCTGATTCGTGCGCAGCAGTCCATAGACCACCCACGGCTGACGTCCCACTTCACGGACGATCCATCCCGCCTCGACGGCGAAATAAGGCAGTGGTATGCACAGCACCCAGGCAAGCAACAGCTTGCGTTGCGCGAGCAGCGCAGCGAGGCTGCCGCGCGTCTTGCGCAGCGCGTACGCCGTCCAGAACGCGAGCAACATGAAAGCGAAGCCGATCCCCGCCATCACGCGGAAGGCGTAGTAGAGCAGCGGAATCATCGGCGGCTGGTCTTCGGGCCTGAAGTCGGTGAGACCTTTTACCTGGCCGTGCAGCGAGTGCGTGCCGAGGACGCTCAGCATGCCGGGGATTTCCAGCGACCAGTCGTTGCGCTGTGCCTTCTGATCCGGCCATGCGAGCAGCGACCACGACGCGCCCGTGCCCGGCGGGTTGGTGTGCCAGTAGCCTTCGATTGCCGCGCCCTTGGTGGGCTGCGTTGCGAACACGCTCACGCCGCTCGAATCGCCGAGCCAGATCTGTAGCGGCGCAACAAAGACGAGCACGGTGAGCGCGATCTTGAACGAATGCGCGAAGAACTCTGCCTGGCGCTTGCGAAAGAGGTTCCATGCCGAGAGGCCCGCGATCACGAACATGCCCGTTTCGATTGCCGCGACCCACATGTGCGACACGCCCCACACCATGTCGGGATTGAAGATCGCGGCGACATAGTCGGTCACCTCGATCTTGCCGTTGACGACGGCATAGCCCGCCGGCGTCTGCATCCACGAATTGGCAACCATGATCCAGAATGCCGAGATGGTCGAACCGAGCGCGACCATCGCCGTCGCAAACAGATGGACGCCGCGCGGCACGCGTCCCCAGCCGAGCAGCATGACGCCGACGAACCCCGCTTCGAGCATGAAGGCCATCGCGCCTTCGAAGCCGAGAATATTGCCGATGAACTGGCCGCTGTACTGCGAGAAGCCCGCCCAGTTGGTGCCGAACTGAAACTCCATCGGAATGCCGCTGACCACGCCGACTGCGAAGTTCAGCGCCAGCAGCTTGCTCCAGAAACGCGCGTGCCGGTAGTACATCGCGTCGCCCGTCCTGATCCACAGCGCTTCGATCAGCAGGAGGAACGCGGAGAGGCTGATCGTCAGGATCGGCCAGAGGATGTGAAAGACTGCCGTCATCGCGAACTGCGCGCGCGACAGGTCGAGAACATGATCAGGCATGGTGGGGCTCCTCGCGTTGCAGGGCGACTGCACGCGTCGCGGAATCCGGGCCCACGGCGGCGGCACGCAGCACTTTCACGGGCACAGATTTGTATGACGGCGTGCGGCTTTGCGGGTCGAACGCGTAGAGCGGCACGAGAGGATTCGCTTCGGGGTAGTACGCGCCGCAACAGCCGTCGGGCAGCGAATACTCGATCACCTTGAAACTGCGGATGACGCGCTCGATGCCATCCGTCGGAAGCGCGACGATATCGACGCGCTCGCCCGGATGCAGTCCGCGCTTTTCCAGTTCGCGCTGGTTCATGAACACGACGTCGCGTTGTCCGAACACGCCGCGATAGCGGTCCGAGTGCGAATAGAGCGTGGTGTTGTACTGATCGTGGCTGCGCATCGTCGTGAGCCAGAGCGCTTCGGGGTCGTTGTGCAGAGGGTCTTCGTCGAGCCCCTTGAAGACGAAAAAATTGGCGCGACCCGTTGGCGTGGCCCACACGCGTTCGCGCGCCGTGGATGCGAGATGAAAGCCACCCGGTACGCGGATGCGCTCGTTGTACGCCTGGAAGATGGGGAACACGATTTCGATCGCATCGCGGATACGGTCGTAGTTCGCGACCATGTGTTCCCATGGCACGCGGGATTTTTCGCCGAGCGTCGCGCGCGCGATGCCCGCGACGATGGCAGGTTCGCTCAACAGATGCGGCGAAGCGGGTTCGTTGCGGCCTGCGGACGCGTGCACCATCGACATTGAATCTTCGACGGTGATCGATTGCGGACCCTTCGCCTGAATGTCGATCTCCGTGCGGCCGAGGCATGGCAGGATCAGCGCATCCGTGCCGTGCACGAGATGGCTGCGGTTGAGTTTCGTCGCGATGTGCACCGTCAGGTCGAGCTTGCGGATGGCCTCCTGCACACGGATCCAGTCGGGAATCGCTGCCGCGAAATTGCCGCCCAGCGCGATGAGAATCTTTGCGTCGCCACGCATCATCGAGTCGATCGTCGCAATCACATCGTGGCCGTGGCGTTCCGGCGCGCGGAATCCGAAGGCGCGCTCGATACCTTCAATCAGTTGCGCCGACGCCTTTTCCGTGATGCCGACCGTGCGGTTGCCCTGCACGTTCGAATGTCCGCGCACGGGGCAAATGCCGGCGCCTGGTCGTCCGACGTTGCCGCGCAGCAGCGCGAGGTTCGCGATCTGCTGCACGTTCTCCGTGCCGCGATGATGCTGCGTAATGCCCATTCCGTAGACGAGGATCGCGTTCTTCGCCTGCATGTAGATCTGTGCTGCGTTCTCGATGTCGGCGCGCGCGAGACCCGAGTGCCGCTCGATGGCGTCCCACGATGTCGCGCGCAGGTCGTCCAGCAGCGCTTCGATGCCGTGCGTGTGACCCTGAATGAATTCAATGTCGAGGATGCGTGGCACGTCGGCGGCAAGCGCGGCGTCGTCGGCTTCGACGACGGCCTTCATCATCCCCTTGAGCGCTGCGACGTCGCCGCCGACACGCACCTGGTACAGGAAGGTGCTGATGGGGGTATAGCCGAGCGTCGCCATTTCGAGCGGATTCTGCGGCGAAGCGAACCGTTCCAGCGCGCGTTCGCGAAACGGATTGAACGATACGATTTTCGCGCCGCGCCGCGACGCCGAATGAAGGTCGCTCATCATCCGCGGACTGTTGGTGCCGGGGTTTTGTCCGAAGATGAAGATCGCGTCGGCGTGTTCGAAGTCTTCGAGCAGGACCGTGCCTTTGCCGACGCCGATCGATTGCGGCAGGCCGACGCTCGTTGCTTCGTGGCACATGTTCGAGCAGTCGGGGAAATTGTTGCTGCCGAATTCGCGGACAAAGAGTTGATAGAGGAACGCGGCTTCGTTCGACGCGCGGCCCGACGTGTAGAAATCGGCCTGATCGGGATGATCGAGCGCATTCAGGTGGCGGCCCACGAGCGCGAACGCATCTTCCCAACTGATGGGCAGATAGCGATCCGATGCTCGGTCATAGGCCATCGGATGCGCGAGGCGTCCGGCCATTTCGAGGTCGTAGTCGTCCCATGCGGTGAGTTCGGACACGCTGTGCGCGGCGAAGAACTCCGGCGCGCAGCGGTTCGCCGTCGCTTCCCACGCGACAGCTTTTGCGCCGTTCTCGCAGAACTCGAACGACGATGTGTGTTTCGGGTCGGGCCACGCGCAGCCAGGACAGTCGAAGCCTTCCGGCTGATTCATATGCAATAGCGTCTTCGCGCCGGAGACGGCGATGCCTTGAAGCGCGAGCGCTTCGCCTGTTGCCTTGAGCGCGCCCCAACCGCCTGCAGGGTCGCTGTAGACGCGGATTACTTTCTTCTTGCCCATGTCTGTTTTCCTGTGCCAGTTCAAAAAGGAGCCCGAAGGGTCTTTACTTTGTCGACGGCCAATCTATTTCACGTCGACGCGTGCCTGCTCCATCCCGACTGGCTCGCGGAGCTCGTATGTCTGGAATAGCTGCGAACACAAGGCTGCCAGTGCAGCCAGATTCACGGCCTGATGTGGATACTCAACCTCGCCCGCGTTGAGTACGTCGTCCAGTACTGGAGCAAGACGGCGCAGTTGCCGGAAAGTAGTCGCGTCGAGTTTCATCTCGGCATACTCCTGTGATCAGTCCGTGCAGATCGAACTCGGATCCGATGGCAGTCAGCCTATAAATCACAGCTCGCCATCGACGGTCAGACGAATGGCTGGCCGCAGCATTCCAATGAGACGCTTCGATCTTAGTTGATGGGGAGCAGCGAGGGCTATTACATAAAGGTGGAACTGCTCAATTTCGCGTACGGCGCTCTACGAACGACCGGGCGACCAAATTCGTTCCCAGCACAAAAATGATGCCGATCATGCTGCCGATTACAACGTCTATTGCTCGTGCGTCCGCTGACAAAACTGTGTGTCCGGCGACAATAATCGCGATCGCGTGTAGCGCGCATCGCGCGCCGAAGGCCACGACATAAGTGTTCAGGCAAAACGGATTTCAAATTCCGAGCTATAGCCGCCGAGCAGCTTGGCGATCTCTGTATCGATGGTTTCCTTCGTCCAGGTGACGAAGCGCCGCCAGTGATACTTGGCGTGTTTCCAGATGATTTCGATCAGGTTCAGCTCGGGACTGTACGGCGGCAGATAGAAGAGCACCATACGATGGTCGAGAAACCAGCGGTCGATGGTTTCCTGATCGATGTTGTGATGAATCGAGGCGTTATCGAGCACCACCACAGTCATCAGGCCGGGCGCGCCTTCCTGCGCGACCTCATCAAGAAACTGGATGACGTCCGGGCGCTTGATGGTTGCCTTGCTGGCTTCATGCTTTAGAAGGTTGGCGCCGAAATCAAATGCGCCGAGGACCGAACGTCTGCAATGAGGCTGCGGTAAGACGCGATGCGGCTCGCCGACTGGCGACCAGCCGCGCTGCACCGGAGGTGAGGCAGAGAACCCCGACTGGTCGAAGTAGATCAGGCGGCACGCCCCATCACGAGCGGCCTGCTGCAGCTTTGAGAGCGTATCTGTCTTCACCGCGAACTCCTGCTCATCGCGCTTTTTTTAAGCGAATAGCGGCCACGTTTGTAGGAGAACCCTTCATGCCTGAGTGCAACCGACAACGTTTCCAGCCGGCACGGCAACGGCTGGCCATGAACTTCCTCGATGCGCAACGCAATCTGCCTGAGCGTCATCGATTCGGCACGCGCTGCTTCGACGGCCGTGGCGATCATGGCATCAGACAATGCGCGGGGACGCCCGCCTTTATGTCCGGTCAGCAAACCACAGAGGCCATTGTCGTTCCAGGCGTGCACCCAGTTGTACACAGACTTGTCGCTCACATCGAGTTCGAGCGCGACCTCATGAACCCGCCGACCGCGGCCGAGCTCCAGCAGACCCAGCCCACGGGTCCGAAAGTCCTCATGTGGATGTTTGAGCGACAGCTGTTGCAAGGTCTTCTTCTCCGGCTCGGTCAGTTCAACGGCAGGCGCGATCAAATCTGAAGTGCAACACCTTCCTCGTGTAAGGTGCGCACATGCAAAAAAGAAGAACGTATCAACAGCTTCAGCCTGAAGAGCGCATGACCATTGCAAGCCTGAAGCAGCAGGGTTCGAGTGTTCGGGCCAT
>NZ_WOEZ01000326.1 GCF_013177735.1 Paraburkholderia elongata
TTGCGCCGGATCGGTGAAGGCGCCGTTCGGATTGATCGGCAGCGACTGCACGCGCAATTCGTCGAAGGTGATCGGCTTGCCTGCCGGCAACGTGCGGGTCGACGAGGGCAATGCGGTCGGCAACCGGCTGCGGCCGGGTAATTTCGTCGACGTGTTTTTTACGCTCAAGCGCGACGGCGCCATCGGCAGCAGCAGCGAAATCGATCGTACCCAGGCGCGTCTCCTGATGTCGAAAGTGCGCGTGCTCGCGTTCGGCAACGCAACCACGAGCGGCGACAGCGCCGGCGACCCGAACGGCATGGTGCGCACCGCGGTGCTGGCGGTGCCGGTCGCCGATGTGGACCGCCTGACGCTCGCCGAAAGCGCCGGACGTCTGATCTTCGCGCTGCGCAATCCAAAGGATGCCGAAGTAGTCGATCAAGACGCGTTGCCGGCCTATCCCGGCGTGTTGAAGACAGTCGCCCGCGCCGGCGCGGCCGAGCCGTTGCAGGATTCGACTCGTGCCGCGGCCGGCGTGTCGCTCGACGCCTTGTCGGGAAGCACCAATTCTGCGGGCGCCGGTGCACGGCCGACGTTGCCGCATATGCCGCTGCCGCCTACGCGCGTTGCGGGCAACACCAACAGTATAAAGAGCGGTATCGAAGTGATACGGGGTGGGCGCGCCGAGACGGTCGCCTGGTAAGCGGTTTCAGGGAGCGGGCGGCCACACGCGTCCATAACTACATGACACAACGGATTTTTGTTTTCGGGAAGGCGGCGTGGCTCGGGTTGGCCTTGCTCGCCGTATCGGCTGCGACTGGCGCGGCGGGTCCGGTGCAGCGGGGGCAATCCTCACAAGCATCGCAGGCTGCGCCCTCGCAGACCATCGACCTGACGGTCGGCGCGCAGCAACCGCTCGCGACCGGTCATACGCTGCAGCGTGTCGCGATCGGCGACCCGGCGGTGGCCGATGTACTGATCATCAAGGGCGACAAGCGCGGTGGCGTGCTGCTGGTCGGCAAGGCGGCGGGCACGACCAACCTGATGCTGTGGGCGCGTGATCGCGAGGCGCCGCTGATCTATACGGTCAACGTCATCACGCCGGCTGCGGCCTCGCTGCTTGGGCCCGATACGCCGGCCGTCAAGGTGCTCGGCAGCACGGCGGTGGTCTCCGGCACGTCGGCGACGATGGAGGCGCACCAGCGCGCTGTGGTCGCAGCGGAAGGCTCGCTCGGCAAGGATGGCGCGGTGTTCGACACGTCGACGGTGGCAAGCCGCGCGGTAGTGCAGGTCGATGTGCGGGTGGTCGAGTTCAGCCGCTCGGTACTCAAAGAGGTCGGTTTCAACTTCTTCAAGCAAAACAACGGCTTTACGTTCGGCTCGTTTGCACCGTCGGCGTTGGGCTCGGTTTCCGCGACCGCGGGGCAGGCGCCGCAAATGACGAGTACGACGCCAATTTCGTCGGCGTTCAACCTGATTTTCAACTCCGCCACGCATGGGCTGTTTGCGAACCTGAGCCTGTTGGAGAGTAATAACCTCGCGCGCGTGCTGGCAGAGCCGACGCTAGTGGCTCTATCCGGACAGAGCGCGAGCTTTCTCGCTGGCGGCGAAGTGCCGATTCCAGTGCCACAGGGGCTCGGTGCGACTGGCATCGAGTTCAAGCCATATGGAGTCGGGCTCACGCTGACGCCGACCGTATTGAGCCCGCAACGCATTGCGTTGAAGGTGGCGCCGGAAGCGAGCCAGCTGGATTTTGCAAACGCCGTGACGATTAGCGGCGTATCGGTGCCCGCGTTTACCACACGTCGTGCCGACACCACGGTCGAACTCGGCGACGGCGAGAGCTTCGTGATCGGCGGCCTGATCGACCGCGAGACCGCGTCGAATGTAGCGAAGGTGCCGTTGCTCGGCGATCTGCCGGTGATCGGCACCTTCTTCAAGCAACTGAATTACCAGCAGAACGAGAAGGAGCTGGTGATCATCGTGACACCGCATCTGGTGTCGCCGCTCGCGAAAGGCGCGACCTTGCCGTCGACGCCGGGCGAGCAGTCCGAGCAGCGCAACGGGCCAGTGTGGCGTTCGCTGATCGGCGGCGTGGCGGCGCGCGATGCAGCGCCGGGATTTTCGAAGTGAAGCCGGTGGGCGCTCAGACGGCGCGCTGGATCGGTGGAGCAGTGAGCCAGCATGCACGCGAACCGCGCGGGCCCGCTGGCAAGAAGTACGACGCGGCGGCTTCGCAGCCGATGCCGCAAAAGGATGTCCAACATGAACGCGAGAACGCATTCATTGACTGAACGGGCGGTCACCGATTATTTCGTGTTCGCGTCGCTGGCCGACGAACACGTGCATTGGCTCGCCGATACGCTGGCGGGCGCAGGCGTGGTCGAAGCGGCCACACTCGATCCCACGATGCTGATGCAGCGCATCGCAGCGCTGAATCCGTCGTTGGTGTTCGTCGACTTTTCCGGCGGCCGTGCCGCTGCCGCGAGCGCTGCAGCGAGCACGGTGCGCACAGCCTATCCGGGCATGCAGATCGTCGCGCTCGGAACGCTTGCCGAGCCCGAAAGCGCATTGGCCGCGCTGCGTGCCGGCGTGCGCGATTTCATCGACGTGTCCGCGGCCGCCGAAGACGCGTTGCGCATCACGCGCCAGGTGCTGGACAACCTAGTCGAACCGGTCAGCCGTCACGGCCATATCACCGCGCTGCTGGGCGCGCGCATCGGCATGGGCGTGAGCACGCTGGCCGCGAACCTCGCGGTGATGTTGCAGCGGCGCGACGTCGCGCAAGGACGGCAAGCCGCCTTGCTCGATCTCGGCTTGCCGGCCGGTGACGGCTCGTTGCTCCTGAACACGCGCAGCGAATTCAATTTCGTCGAAGCCGTGCGCAATCTGCGCCGCTTTGATCAGACCTTCGTGCATACCGCGCTGTCGCATCATTCGAGTGGTCTCGCGCTCACCACGCTGCCGTCCAATCTTGCCGACATGCGCGAGGTCTCGTACTCGTCGTCGATCGGCTTGCTGAACCGGCTGCGCGCGTTCTTCGACCAGCAGATCGTCGATCTCGGCGGCTTCACCAATAGTGAGTTCATCGCCCACGTGGTGCAGGCTTCCGACGAAACGTGGCTGTTGTGCGATCAGGGCGTGGCCTCGATCGTGTCGGCGGTCGGCGTGCTCGACGCGTTGCGCGAGGAGGGTGTGGACACGGCGAATGTGAGGCTGATCGTCAACAAGTTCGATGCCGACCTCGGGCTCGCTGCCGCGCAGATCGCGCAGCGGCTGGAAATTCCGCTGCTGGCCACCTTGCCGGAGCGGCGCCTTACGCTCTGTCAGGCGGTCAACCAGGGACATCTGCTGGCCGACGTCGCGGCGCGTGACCCGTACGTGCGCGCACTCGAGCCGTTGATCGAACGGCTCGGCGGGGCCTCGTGCGCGGCCGCGCAAGCACGCAGCAAATCAGCGCTCGGCGCGCTCAAGCGCTTCATTCCAACCACTTACAAGCGGTCATAGACGATGGCAAAAGAAATCGAATTTGCCGACGACGCGCCTTTGTTCGCGCATAGCCAGCAGTTCCAGGACATCAAGAACGCGGCGCACGAACACCTGCTCACGCGTATCGAGGAACTCGGCTCCGAGTTCGGCCGCTGGTCGCGTAACGCGATTAACCAGTTCGTCGATCTGGAGATGGACAGCTTTGTGCGGCTGCGCCGGATACCCATTAACGAGAGCGAAGTGCGGTTGATTGCCGAGGCGCTGACCAAGGAACTGGCGGGTTTTGGGCCGATTGAGGACCTGCTCGCCGATCCTGCCGTCGAAGATATCCTGATCAACGGCTACAACGACGTGTACGTGTCGCGTCACGGCATCCTGACCAAGATTCAGGTGCGCTTTGCCGACAACGCGCACTTGCTGCGGATCGTGCGGCGCATTCTTGCGCCGATCGGTCGTCGTCTGGACGAATCGAATCCGATGGTCGACGCGCGCTTGCCGAACGGTGGGCGTGTGAATGTGGTGATCGAACCGCTGTCGATCGACGGGCCGATCGTCTCGATTCGCAAATTCCGCAAAGATCCGATGCGTCCCGAGGATCTGCTCGCCAACGGCACCTATAACCCGGAAATCGGCGCGCTGCTCGAAGCGGCGGTCGCTGCGCGCTGCAACGTGCTGGTGTCGGGCGGCACGAGCTCAGGCAAGACTTCGCTGCTCAATGCGCTGGCGTTTCACATCCCCGAGCCGGAGCGGGTCGTGACAATCGAGGACACGGCCGAACTGTCGCTGAACCACCCGCACGTGGTGCGGCTCGAAAGCCGTCCGGGCGGCTTCGACGGCGCGGGTGTCGTAACCATTCGAGACTTGTTGCGCAATACCTTGCGGATGCGGCCGGACCGCATCATCGTCGGCGAAGTGCGCGGCGGCGAGGTGCTCGAAATGCTGCAGGCGATGAATACTGGGCACGACGGCTCGATGGGCACCGTGCACGCCAGTTCGCCGCGCGAGTGTCTGTACCGCCTCGAAATGCTTGCGGGCTTCGCGGGCTTCCAGGGTACAGAGTCGAGCTTGCGCCGGCAGATCGCCAATGCGATCGACTTCATCGTGCAGATCGGCCGGCTTTCGAACGGGCGCCGGCGGATTCTGTCGATCACCGAAGTCACGGGGCTGTCGGACAACATCATCGCCACCCAGGAGCTCTATCGCTACGAGCCGGTCGCCACCGCTGAAGGCGATGAACTCGATAACTGGGTCTCGCTCGGCATTCATCCGCACTCGCCGAAACTGGCGCGTTTCCGCCAGGCGTTGGGTGGCGGCGAGGCGCAGAACGGGTTCGGCAACGCTGGTTTTGGAGGCGGTGGCTTCGGTGGCGGCAGTGGCGGCTTCGGCGGAGGCTTCAATGTCTAGCGCGGTACTGGTCTTCGCGGCGCTCGCGCTGCTATGCGCGGCGCTCGCGGTGCTGTTATGGCAGCGTGGCGCGCAACGCAAAGACCAGGTGAGCGCTGAGCGCTATATCGATAGCCGTATGGCGGCGGCTATGCCGGCCGGCGCGGGTACGAGCGGTGTGGCGGGCGGTCCGCGCGTCGCGCCCGCGCGCGCCGGAGCGGCGCCTGCCGTGATCGCGCCGCAAGCGCCGCCGGCCGATGCGGGCTGGCTCGCGCAATGGCGCTACCTGCAAGCGCGCGTGCGCTTCATGCTGCAACACGCGATGGCTCGCGCGGGGATTGCCAATGCAAAGGGTCCTGTCGCGATCGCCGGCACAATCGTGCTGCTGCTGTGCGCCTGGGCCGCGCTGGTAGGCGGCGGGCTCGCCGCCGGCGCGACGCTGATTGCGTGCGCGATGTTCATTTATTTTTTACTGACGGTGCGCGCGAACAAGCGCCGTCAGCTGATCGTGCGGCAATTGCCGCTGTTCCTCGATGGCATCGTGCGTCTGATTACACTCGGCAACAGTGTGCCCGCCGCGTTTCAGGCTGCGTTGCAAAGCACGGAAGCACCGCTGCGCGAATGTCTGGATTATGTGTCGCGGATGCTGCGCACCGGCGTCGAAATCGATCGTGCGCTATCGCAGGTATCGGTGATCTATGGGGTGCGCGAACTCGAACTGGTCGGCGCCGTGCTGCGTCTGTCGGTCAAGTACGGCGGCCGTGCCGACGTGATGCTCGACCGCATGGCCTCGTTCATGCGCGATCTCGAACAGGCCGAGCGCGAACTCGTGGCGATGTCGGCGGAAACGCGGCTGTCGTCGTGGGTACTGGCGATGCTGCCAATCGGCATTGGCGGTTTTCTGATTCTCTCCAATCCTAATTATTTCGCGTCGATGTGGTTCGATCCCACCGGGCGGCAACTGATCTATCTGGCGTTCGGCTTGCAGGTGACCGGCGCCTATCTGCTGTATCGCATGGCGAATTTGAGGACATGACGATGCAAACCTATCAACTCGTCGCTCTCGCGCTGGCTCTCGCAGCGCTCGCGCTGTTGCTGCTTGCCGGGTTGGTGCTGGCGCGTGTGGCCGCGGTACGGCGCAGCGAACGTACGCTGAGACACGCGCTTGACGAACGCGCATTGCAGACCGCAGCGCTCGCTGCCGCGGTGGCTGGACGTGGCGCGGAGCGCGCTCAGGGCGAATCGAAAGTTGCCCTGCGAAACGTGCAGCAAAAGGGTTTCAAAGGCCTGCTCGAGCGCTTCGCACACGCGGGGATTCGCTGGCTCGACACGCCTTTCGGTCGGCAGGTCGTTGCCGAGGAAGACCGCCGGTTGCTTGAGCAGTGCGGTTTCGTCGATACGCGCACGCGCGGCCTGTTTCTGGTGGCGCGGCTGGTGGGCGCGCTGGTGCTGCCCGTGCTGACCGGTACCTTGGCGCACGGCTATCTGGATGGCCCGCGCTTTGTCTCGCTGGTGGCCATCTCGATGGTGGCGGGCTTCATGCTGCCGAAGATCGTCCTGAAGCGGCGTGCCAGCAAGCGCCGCACCGGGGTGGTCGACGAATTGCCGTTGCTGGTCGATCTGCTGCGCTTGCTGCAGGGCGTGGGCTTGTCGCTCGATCAAAGCTTGCAAGTGATGGTCAACGATTTCCGCACCATGCTGCCCGTGCTCTCGAGCGAGCTGGAAATCGCGCAGCGCCATTTTGCGGCGGGCCGCACCCGCGAGCAGTCGCTGAACCGGTTGGCATCGAGTTACGACAACGAAGACTTGCGCGCGGTCGTGCGCCTGCTGGTGCAGGTCGACCGGCACGGCGGCGCTGTTCAGGAACCGCTCAAGCAATTCGGCGACCGCTTGCGCGAATCGCGCCGCGCGATGTTGCGCGAGCGCATTGGCCGTCTCGCCGTGAAGATGACCGGCGTGATGATCATCACTTTGCTGCCCGCGCTGATGATCGTTACAGCCGGCCCGGGCGTGCTCGCTGTCCAGCATTCGTTGGTCTCGATGAATCGGTAAGGATTTTGCAATGGCTCACTGTCTACCGTTCGAATGTCTGACGCGCTCTACCCGGTCCGCCCGCCACGCCACGCGCTGCGCCGTGGTGCTGGCCGCGTTGTCCCTGCTTGGCGCGTGCGCGTCTAAAGACATCGCGGGTTATGGCGTCGGAGCACAGGCCGAACGTGCGGCGATGGCCCAGCAGGCCAATCGGGATCCCGCGCCGGACACACCTGGCATGTACCTCGGACTGATCGACCAGATGCAATCGCAAGGGCTTTACTTCGCGTCGCTCGCGCATATCGATGCGTACGAAAAACAGTACGGTGCGAGCCCCGATACGATTTTGCTGCGTGCCGACGCGTTGCGAATGACCGATCAGCCTGACGCTGCCGCGACGGCTTACGGACAGCTGCTGAAGACGCCGCTTGCCACGCGCGGATATCGCGGGCTTGGCCTGATCGCCGGTGCGGCCGGGGACTTTGCGCGTGCCGCGCAGGAACTGCAGCGAGCCGCGCAACTCGCGCCGACGGATGCAGTAACCCTGTCGGATCTCGGCTACGCGCGGCTGCGCTACGGCGATGTCAACGGCGCACGCGTGCCGCTGATGAAGGCCGCCGAGCTCGATCAGAACAATCCGAAGATCGTCAGCAACATGGTGCTTTATCTGCTCGCCAATGGCGACCAGGCGCAGGCGCAGGCGGTGATGAATCAGCAGAAGTTCACGCCGGACGTACGTGCGGCAATTCGCAACGACGCGGCAAATGTGGTCGCGGCGGGGCGCGCGCAAGCACGCGGATCGCAAGCGCAAACACAACAACAGTTCGGGCAGGCGGGCGCAGGCACTGGCACGGTCGCGAGCGCGCAAGGTATCGAGCCGGCGCCGCGCTTATTGCAGCGTTTCGCGCAGTGATCACGAGATGACCGCGCAGTGACCGATCAGGCAATCAGGGGAATTGAGATGAATAGCAGAACAACGAAGCGGAGCTGGGCAGCGTCAGTGCTGTGCTTCGGTGTCGCGATGGGGGTGGCTGCTTCAGCGGTCGCGCAAACGAGCGAAACTGCCCAGCCGGCAGCAGCCACTCCGCCGCCGGTCCGGGCAAGCGAAGTAGGTCACTCGACCCGCACGTGGCTCGGCCTGCAAAGCAGCAACACAGAAGCCGCGCCCGCGCTGCCGACGCTCGGCGCCGAAGCCGGGCTTGCCTACCG
>NZ_WOEZ01000327.1 GCF_013177735.1 Paraburkholderia elongata
GCCGCGACCAACCGGGCAGATCATCACGTGTGAGCACGGCGCGCACGCCGGCCAGTTTCAGCGCAGCGTCCGTATCGATGCTGCCCAGTTCCGCATGGGCGTGCGGCGAGCGCAACACCGCGGCGTGCAGCGTGCCGGGTTTCACGGCGATGTCGTCGCCGTAACGTCCGCGGCCGGTCAGGATCGCCGGATCCTCGACGCGTTCCATCGAGCGGCCCACATGACGCTGGCGCTGGCGTTCAGCCGACGTTTCGGGCTCGCCAGCGGCGCGTGCATCCGCTACCAGTTCGGCAACTGTATCGCGCTGATTCATTTCACTGCTCCCTGTGCGCGCGTGCCGGTTGCATCGGCGTCGTCGCCCTCGTCGTTGTCGCGTCGGTTGAACTCACTGGCAAGACCGCTCCAGCGGCGCGCAATCTCGCGATGCTCGATGCCGAACAGATCCATGATCCGGCCGACCGTGTGATCGACGATGTCGTCGACGGTTTGAGGGTGCGCATAGAACGCGGGCACCGGCGGCATCACGATCGCGCCCATTTCGGTGGCGAGCGTCATGTTGCGCAAGTGGGCGAGATTGAGCGGCGTTTCGCGCGCGACCAGCACGAGGCGACGGCGCTCCTTGAGCATCACGTCCGCGGCGCGCGTCAGCAGGTTGTCGGCGAAACCGTTGGCGACGCTCGCCAGCGTTTTCATCGAGCACGGCGCGATCACCATGCCCGCGGTGAGAAACGAACCGCTTGCCACCGTCGCGCCGATGTCGCGCACGTTGTGCACTACGTCGGCAAGACCATCGAGGTCCGTACGCGTGAGACCGAGCTCCTGCGCAGCGGTAATGGCGCCCGACGGCGACACGATCAGATGCGTCTCGCGCGTGCCGAGCCGGCGCAAGGCCGCCAGCAGTCGCACGCCGATGACTGCCCCACTCGCACCCGAAATGCCGACGACGATCCGTTCACGCGTTTGCGTTGACTGCATGGCCGTGCCTCGCTCAGACCGCGTCGCGCAGCTGGCCGCTGTGCAGGTAGGCATCGAACGCCGCGTTGCTCGTGGCGACGAGCCGGTCGAGATCGACGCTGTCCTGCCCCGGAATCCGTACGCGTGTGAATACATGTGCCGGATAGACGACCGGGCGCGTCGCGTCGAGACCCATCTTGGCGCTGACACCCTGCATGTGCGGCGGCGCATCGTCGGGCTGGCCGACGGTCGTCGACGGATCGAGTGGCGAGCCCTGTGCGCCGGCCACAATCACAAGATCCCGATCCGCCTGGAAGCGCGTGGCGATCGCCCATTCGATTTCGGCGGGATCGTGCACGTCCACATCGGTATCGACGACGACCACCTGCTTGATGTCGTAATGCGTGCCGAACGCGCACAAAATCACGTTTTTCGCTTCGCCTTCGCGCTTCTTGTCGAACTGGACCCACAGGTGATACCGGCACACGCCGCCCACCGACAACTCCACGTCCTTCACGCCCGGATGGCTGCGCTGCAGATGCGCCAGCAATGTTGCTTCGCGCGGAATGGCGCCGAGCAGCAGATGCTCCATTTCAGTCGGAACAATCGTGTGATAGATGGGCTGTTCGCGGTGTGTGACCGCCGTCACCTCGATCACCTCACGCGCTTCGCGCGCGCTGTAGTACTTCGGGAATTCGCCGAACGGACCTTCGGGCTCGCGCACCTTGGGCAGAATGCGGCCCTCGATCACTATTTCCGAAAATGCGGGTACACGCACGTCGTTCGTCACGCATTTGACGACTGGCAGCGGCGCGCCGTGCAAGGCACCGGCGATCTCCAGTTCGTCGTTGTCGATCGGGGAAATGGCCTGCGACGCCAGCATCGTCAACGGATCGACGCCGATCGCGATCGCCACGTCGAGCGCGTCGCCCGCCGCTTCCGCGGCCTGATAGAACGCCAGCAGATGACGCGGCAACATCAGGATCGCCATGCGGTCCGGGGCGTGCACCTGAATGCGGTTGATCGACACGTTCTGGATGCCGGTCCGCGGATTACGCGCAATCACGAGGCCTGCCGTGATGTAGGGACCGTTGTCGTGCTCGCTGTGGGTCGGGATCGGCAGCAATGCGTGCAGATCGATGCCCTGCATGCGGACGACCTGCTGGCACGCGGCCTCTTCGCGTGGCAGTTCGTGCCAGGCAACCGGATGGCCGGCCGCATCGCGGAAGCGTTCGAGCAGCGCGGCCTCGGGCACGCCCATCGCTTCGGCGATCCATGCGCGCTTCGACATGAAGCCGCTCACTACCGGAATGGCGTGGCCGCCGGGTTTGAGAAAGATGGTGGCCTGTTCGCCGTCGAGCCGTTTGGCGACTGCCGCGAGTTCGTGTTCGAGTGAAACCGGTTGATCGATCGTCGCGACGCGGCCCGTTGCCGACAGGCGTTCAAGCCAGTGGCGCAGCGTCGGCGCGGTGCTCTGCGGCGCCCATGAGGATTGAGGTGTGCCGCTGCCTGCGGCATCGCGTGAGTTCATTTACGTCTCCATCGGTGCTTGCCGTCGGGCGCCGGAACGAGTCTGTCGGGCGGACATGCAGCAAGTTGGACTGAAGCGTAGCGAGAACGGGCTATAACTTCTAATATTGTTTTTTGATGTCTTTTATCATTAGTTTTGATATCCGTGTTAGCCCCGATGACGCCCTTCGTGCGCTCGGTTATCAATAGGCAACGCTTCCGGCAAGGGTCTTTCTCAGCTATTCAGACAGTTACGCGGTGTGCTGTTGTCACCGGCTTTCGTGAGCGACCTGATGGACCGCGCAGCGGATATTAACTTTCGTGATGCACCCCGCGGCGCCCCTCTGGACGTCAAATGGACCTCGCATGGACCTGAAGCAGATCCAGTATTTCATCGCGCTGTTCGAGGACGGCTCCGTGACGCGCGCCGCCAAGCGCCTGAACATCGTGCAGCCGGCGCTCAGCATGCAGATCGCCAAGCTGGAGGAAGAACTGCATCAGCAACTGTTCGACCGCGGCGCGCACGGCATGGCGCCCACCGCCGCCGGACGGCTGATGTACCGCCTCTTTCTGCCGATCATCCGCGATCTCGCGCATGCGCGTCAGCAAATGGTTCAGCGCGACGAGATCGTGACGGGCCACGTGTCGATCGGGCTGATCGCATCGGTGACGGAAAGCGTGCTCGCCGATTCGCTGTCACGCTTTCACGCGCGCTATCCGCATGTCGAAGTCACCGTCGCCGACGGCTACACCGCGACCTTCATCGACTGGGTGTCGGGCGGCCAGCTCGACGCCGCGCTGATCAACAAGCCGCGCTCGCGCCTTTCGCTCGACTCGCAGCCGCTCCTCGATGAAGAGATGGTGCTCGTCACCAGCGCCGAACACGGCCCCGAACTGCCACATGCGATCGAGCTCGCGCAACTGCCCGAACTCGAACTCGTCCTGCCCACCAAGCGCCACGGCCTGCGCGGCGTGCTCGATACGGCCGCGCAGCATGAGGACGTGCTGCTTGCGCCGCGCTTCGAAATCGATGTGTTGAGCACGATCGTGAAGCTCGTCGAAAGCACCCGCTTCGCGACGATCCTGCCGCGCATCGCGGTTGAGCGCGCAGTGCGTCGAGGGGCGTTGCGCGCCTATCCGATTCTCGCGCCGCGCATCGTACGCCATATCGTGCGCATCAGTCATCCGCGGCGGCCGTTGAGCGCTGCTGCCGAAGCGCTGATCACCATCATCGCCGACGAATTACGTGAAGTGTCGAGCGAATCGGCGCCGACCGATGGCGGCACGCACCGGTTACCCCCTGGCTTGTCATCCTCGAAGGAAGCCTCTACATGAACGCATTTCACTGGATCGCTGGCGAATGGACCGGCACGCCCGCCGTCGACAGCATCGATCCCGCGACCGGCCTTGCGATCGGCCGCTTCACCACGGCGGCATCGCTGAAGCCGACGCCGCCATTGCCGCAGCCCGATACGCAGGAAACTGTAACGGTTCTGGTGCAAATAGGTAAGCGGGTTGAGAAGCCTCCTATAGGTAGGATTCCTTATCGCGCGAACAGGAACGCATTCCATACGGCGGGCTCAGCGGCATCCTTGAGGCCGAGCTTCGCGAGCTCGAACTGGCCCTTGCGAATGCGATGCGTCAATTCGATACCTGAAATCGTGGTCGCGGCGCTCCTGAACCGTTTGAATCCACGCATCACGTTCGTTCTTGACTTGATGTGGCGATGGTCCTGCTCGATCACATTGTTCAGATATTTTGTGGACCGGACCTTCGTGTCTTCAGGCAGCAGACCATCGGCCTTCATCTCGCGCACCGCGCGGTGCGAGGCCGCATAACCATCGAGCGTGATGGTCTCCGGCGACTGGCCCTGATGCCTGACGGCCTTGTTGAAAAAGGCTTTGGCCGCGGCCACATCGCGCCTCGCCGTGAGCATGAAGTCCACCGACTGGCCAGCCCGGTCCACCGCCCGGTACAGGTAGACCCACCTGCCGCGAATCTTCAGATAGGTCTCGTCGACACGCCACGAGCGGCCCGCAGGCGTAGCAAAGCGGCCAGCGTTTGACGAACTCGGGCGTATAACGCCTCACCCAGCGCAGGATTGTCGTGTGGGCCGGCGACAAACCCCGTTCGGCCATCTGACCTTGCCCCTGTTTCGCGAATCCCATAGCTGAGAGATTTATGCGGCTCGCCCCTGTTGAGCGGCGAACCAGTTTTTCTCGAACGTCATGGGGCTGACGTAGTCGAGCGTCGAGTGTAGCCGGCGAGAATTATAAAAGCCAAGCCAGTCGACGATTTCATCCATTGCCGCACGCCGGCTCGCGAAGTGCCGGCCATGCAGGCGTGCAACTTTCAACGAACCCCACAGGCTTTCGGTCGGTGCATTGTCCCAGCAGTCGCCGCGCCGACTCATCGACGAGCGCATGCCGTAGGCCTTCAGCGTGTCCTGGAACAGCCCGCTGCAATACTGGCTACCCCGGTCGCTATGTACGATGACGCCAGCCTCTGGACGGCGCCGGAACCACGCCATACGCAGCGCATCCGTGACCAGTTCCGCTTTCATGTGTGGCTGCATCGACCAGCCCACCACCTGCCTGCTGAACAGGTCGATGATGACCGCCAGATAAACCCAGCCTTCAGCCGTCGCACAGTACGTGATGTCGCTCGTCCAGATCTGGTTCGGCGCTGTTACTGTGAAGTTACGCTCCAACAAGTTCGGCGCCACCGGCAGGTTGTGATTTGAGTTCGTCGTCGCGATGTACTTGCGCTTGTGTCGGGCACGGATGCCATGCTGCCCCATCAGCTTGCGAACACGCTCCTTGCCCACGCGCACGCCGCGCGCAACGAGCTCTTTCCACATGCGCGGCCAACCATATTCGCCCTTGACCTGCACGTGAATCGCCTTGATGTGCGCGAGCAGGGCATCGCTGCTGGTACGGCATCTGTGCGGCTTGTCATCGCCGCTGCGCTGCTGACGCTGATGATATCCACTGGGAACGGTGCGAAGCACTGTCAATGCTTCATGCTTTGCGTCTGTAGGGTTCATCTTCCCCGTTTCGACCAACTTTGCATAATGCAACACAATACTTCTGGCTATGTCGCCGGCCTCGCTGAGTCCGCGCTCCCGCTCGGCGAGGCCACTCATGCGGTTCTGCACCACGCCGAACATCGCGACGGCAAGTAGACACAGAAGTGAAAAGCCGAGGGGGATCCAAAGCCGCTGAGAGAAGTTCAATCGTCTCATCATTTTGATCTCTGTTTTGGGAACACTGAAGATGTTTCATCGGCGTCCACTTGCCGATTTTTATATTAGAGATCAAATATTTTCAACTTCTTACCGATCAGGTAAAACGAGATGTCCGAAAGAGCCACCTACCATGCGGCAGTAGGGGCAATTCCGATACGGAAGGGTCACAGATCGAGGACTAGTTCCTCTGATAGCGCGCGAGAAACGCAAACCATGATCTGCCCGCTCTTTTCCTCTTCCTCAAGCACCATGTCCCGATGGTCAGCCGTTCCACTGCACAGTTGCGTTCGGCACGAGCCGCACGTTCCACTCTCGCACGAGCTCGGAACGCGAATGCCGGCGTCGCGAAGCGACTCGAGGATGCTCCTGTCGGCCGGAATCTCGAAGGTGTCACCCGACTTGGCCAACCTGACGGTAAAGGATTTGTTTTCCCTCAACACCGATCCGTCGACACCGAAACTCTCAAAATGGACGCTGCCAGTCGGCCAATGACCCGTCATATCCTTGACCGCGTCCATCAGGGCACGAGGGCCACAGCAGTAGACATGTGCTTTCGTTGGACGTTCAAAGACTGACCAGAAGTCAAATGATTTCGATACGTCACCGTAGTCATGATGAACTTTTACATGCGAACGCCACTCGTCGCCCTGAAGTTCTTCAAGGAATGCTGTCGCTTCCGGATCGCGTGCAACATATATCAGCCTGAACTTGCGTAACCCCTCTGTCCGCAGCTCATGCATCATCGAAAGCATTGGCGTTATGCCGATGCCGCCCGCAATCAGGATGAACTCCTGAGCCCGACCGTCCAGCGGGAAGTCATTTTTGGGGACCGATACATTAATGAGCGCCCCCTCCCGCGTGTCGTCAATCATGCTGATCGAGCCACCGCGGCCATTCGCGTCACGCTTCACCGCAATCACATATCGGTTCCGCTCTTCCGGGCTGTTGCACAACGAATAGCGACGGCGTGAGCCGTTGGGCACTTGCACGGTCAGGTTCGACCCTGCCCGGAACTCAGGCAATTCAGCGCCGCTTGGGTCACACAGTTCAAAACGCCAGATGTCGCGCGCTACCTGCTGCTTGCCAGCAATCTTGAGGCTTGAAAAAAAGTCGTCTTGCACGGGGCTCATACGGGTCTCCACAAAATTCACTGCGCATTTTCAATGCTATGGCCTATACTATCATTAGATATCTAATTATACAAACGTCAAATCGAGAAATGTGCTGGCACCGTTGGTAGAAACCCTCGGTTGCCAAGAAGCGAAAGCTCCCGTAGCCTTTATAATTAGATGTCTAATCAAATTATGGCAAACATCCCCGATCGAGCCGCCCGCGAGATAGATGTAGTGCCGTGAGCACTGCACGCAGAGAAAACCGGAGACGTAGATGACAGATTCAGCGCTGGGATATGGACAGCAGTCCGAACGTGTGATGGCTGATGCAGCGGAAGTCGAAATGACCTATCGGAAGGTCACCTTTCGACTGATGACCTTCCTTTTCGTGTGTTGGGTGCTCAACTATCTCGATCGGGTCAATGTGAGTTTTGCCCAGTTGCAGTTGAAACAGGACCTGGGTCTCAGCGACACAGCCTACGGTCTTGGAGTGAGCCTCTTTTTCATCGGCTACATCCTGCTTGAGGTCCCTAGCACCCTGCTTCTCAAGCGTATCGGCGCCCGTAAGACGGTGACCCGCATCATGCTGCTGTGGGGCGGAATCTCGACTGCCATGGCCTTCATGACGGCTCCATGGCAGTTCTATCTTGCACGAACCCTGCTTGGAGCCGCCGAAGCTGGCTTCTGGCCTGGAATTATTCTTTACCTCACGTATTGGTATCCGGCCGAGCGTCGCCCGCGCATTACTTCCCGATTCCTGCTTGCGATTGCGGCGGCGGGAATTATCGGCGGCCCGCTGTCCGGTTTTATCCTGCAGAACTTCGCAAATGTATGGGGCTATAGAAACTGGCAATGGCTGTTCTTTCTAGAAGGTCTCCCTGCAATCATCGCAGGGGTGGTCGCTTACTTCTATCTGACCGATAGACCCGAGGACGCGAAATGGCTGACCGACCGTGAGAAACGAATCATCGTTGAAGGCCTCGAAGCGGACAGGCGTGCAAAGCCCGCAGATGCACCGAGCCGCCTGCTCGCAGCCCTATGCGATCCCCGCGTGTATGTCCTCGCTGCAGGCTGGGCGACGGTTCCGCTATGCGGGACTATCCTGAACTACTGGACGGCAACGATCATCAAGCAGGCGGGTATCGGCAACGTGTTGCACATCGGCCTGCTGTCGGCCTTGCCGTACATGGTCGGCGCCGTCGCCATGCTTGTGATAGCACGCAGCTCAGATCTGCGGCTGGAGCGTCGCTGGCACTTCGTCGCTTCGACCACAGCGGGCGCCGTTGGGGCCGCGACACTCACCTTGCTGACGCATAACTGGCCCGCAGCAATTGTCTGCCTGAGCCTGGTGTCGATTAGCTACTTCGCGGCTGCGGCCATTATCTGGTCCATCCCGCCGACCTATCTCACAGGGGACGCCGCCGCAGGCGGTATCGGCGTGATCAGCAGCCTTGGTCAGGTCGGCGCGTTCTTCGGGCCGATCGTGCTGGGCTGGGTCAAAACCATGACCGGTAGCTTCGCCGCAGGGTTATTGCTGGTCGCGGCTCTTGTCTTTGCAGGTGGCGTGGCCGTGCTGATGGGCGTTCCGAAACCAGATTCCAGGCCGTGACTTGCGGGAAGCCGGCCATACTCAGCATCAATCAGTCCAGGAGTGTAAATGAGCAAGCTTCAACTTTCGATCGCAGTTGGGAACTATGACCGGATGCGGCCTCTGGTCGACGGCGACGTGCAGATCGATGGTGTCGATCCCGTCTTCATGCTGCAGGATCCGGAAGAGATATTCTTCCGCGCATTCCGGCACGCAGACTACGATATCTGCGAACTGTCGCTGAGCAGTTACTCGGTCAAAACGGCAGCCGGCGTGTCGCCGTACATTGCAGTGCCCGTCTTCCCTTCGCGCGCGTTTCGCCATACGTCGATCTACGTTCGGACGGATCGCGGCATTAACAGCCCCGAGGATCTGAAAGGCAAGCTGATAGGTGTTCCCGAATATCAACTGACCGCGAACGTCTGGGTCCGGCTCATCCTCGAAGAGGAATACGGCGTCAAGCCGTCCGACGTCACTTGGGTTCGTGGTGGCTATGAGGATGCGACCCGTGTCGAGAAAATCAATCTCAAGTTGCCCGCTGACGTCCGTCTCGAAAACGCTCCGGAAGGTCAAACGATCTCTGGATTGCTGGAGACGGGTGAAATCGATGCCGTCATCGGCCCACGCGCGCCCTCCTGTTTTGACCGCGGTCACCCTCAAGTCAAATATCTCTTCGACGATCCCCACCAAAGTGCATCTGAATGGTATCGCCGCACCGCGATTTTCCCGATCATGCACACCCTCGGGATCCGCAAGGAACTGGCTGAGCGGCACCCCTGGTTGCCCGGCGCAGTGACTAAAGCGTTTGAAAAATCCAAGGCAATAGCACTCGCGCGCCTCAGCGACACGTCGGCCACCAAGATCACCCTACCGTTCGTTGAAGACCATCTGCGCGCGGCCCGCAAGCTAATGGGCACAGATTTCTGGTCATATGGCTTTGCCGCAAACGAACGTATCATCGGTCGATTCCTCGCACAGCACTTCAAGGAAGGCCTGTCGAGCCGGCTGCTGGAACCCAAAGAACTGTTCCACCCGGCAAGTCTGGAGAGTTTCAAGATCTGACGGGTCTTCCCGAAATCAACGCCCGGCGAGACTACGGCGAGAAAACTTCGCGCCGAACTGGTGAACACGTGAATAAAAGACCGGCGCACGGTTGTCTTTGTCACGCATGACATCATTGAGGCGTGCTATCTCGCTGACCGGATTCTAGTCTGGACGCCCAAGCCGACACGGATCGCTGCGGTCATCGAGGTCAATCTTCCCCGCCCGCGTGAGTATGGTAGCCCGGAGATGCATCATGTCGAATCGGGTGTGTTGGCTGTATTCGAACGAACCATAAAGGAATTCATGGACACGGACGCTGCCTGAACCGGGCGGCCCTGCGGTTAGTTCACAAGCTCGTTTTCCGTTCACAGCGCGTCGGCAAGAAATCCGCTTTATTGCATATGTAGTCCTAATCAAAAGAGGAATAAATGAGACATATTGTTTCCACTTCATTGGCAGGAGGGATTGTCGCCTTCGCCAGTCTCAGCGCGCAGGCCCGGAGTTCGGTTACGCTATATGGCATTACTGACATCGGGATCGAGTATGCCAACCACGTCCCTAGCGGCAAAACGGCCTCGTCGGCGGTACGAGAGCAGTCTGGCAACCTTGCGGGATCACGTTGGGGTTTCAAAGGCGCCGAGGATCTTGGGGGTGGCTATAAGGCCGTATTCGTTCTCGAAGGTGGCTTCAACCTGAACAACGGCACGCTCGGCCAGGGCGGGCGCATGTTCGGTCGTAAGGCGTTCGTCGGGGTATCAACGCCTTACGGCACCGTCACATTGGGACGTCAACAAAATCTGCTGTACGAGTTGATGTACAGGTACGACGCATTGACGTTCAATCCGAGCTACTCGGCACAGAGTATGGACAGTCAGTTCGTGAACCGGGCTGACAACTCGATCCGGTATGGTCTCAGCGCTGCGGGCGTGACGTTCGCGATGCTCTACAGCAGCGGGTATGACTCGACCATCCCCAACGGAGCACAAGTACCTGGTGCTACCAAGGTCGGGCGGGAAATGAGCGCCGCCGTGCTATACGATCGCGGCCCGTTCAGCATTGGCGTCACGTACGATCAATTGCAGGGTACATCTGTCGCGACGCAAAGCAATACGCAAAGCCGCGCGCTTTTCGGCGCGTCGTACGATTTTGGCATTGTGAAAGCGCTCGCTGGCGTACGATGGCTCAACACGCGTAACATCAGTGCGCCGCCCAGCTCGATGCTGTATTGGGGCGGCCTGACCTACCGCGTCAGCGCGCCTTTGTTCATCTCTGCCAGCATGTACCATACTCAATTCCGCAATCCACATGGTGGACCGACGATGGGGGTCTTGCTCGTCGATTACGTCCTCTCGAAGCGCACGGAACTGTATGCGGAAGGCGCCTATGTGAACAACCGCTCCTTTTCGAACGTTGGCATTCGCGGTACGGGTGTCGACGTCACTGCGGGAGCCGATCAGACGGGCGTAACCGTTGGTATCCGGCATAGCTTCTAACTCGTTGCCCATATTGAAGAAGGCGTGAACTGCGACAGGCGGGCTTCTGGAAGCTCGCCTTTTTTGCGTCGGTCACTAGCGTGCGCCTTTGCAGCGTTGGCGCTCGAGAACGCGATATGATTGTAAGCAGTCTAACCTTCCGACACGGCGTTTCCATGGCATCCCAACGTACTTCCGATAAAGCGGCCCCCACCACCGACCCGATACTTCGTCACTGGCGCGAGGCCGTTCCTCACGACCGGCTCGCCCACCTTGTCAAGGACGCGGCACGCGCAATGGTTCGGGGCCTCCACATGCGGCTCGCGCAGTATGAAGTTTCGTTTGGCCATTGGGCTTTTCTGCGCATCTTATGGGAAAAAGATGGCCTGACCCAGAAAGAGCTGAGTGACGAAGCGGGTGTGATGACCCCGACGACTTTCACAGCCGTAACGGCGATGGAAAAACTCGGCTATGTCGAGCGGCGGCAGTCGCCTGATAACCGGAAAAACACCTACGTCTATCTGACCCCGAAGGGAAAGAGTCTGAAAAAGAAGCTCGTTCCCCTCGCTGAGGAAGTGAACGAGATCAGTGTCAGAGGACTGAAAGAAACTGAAATCAAGGTTGCGCGGAAGGTCTTGCTTACCATTATCGAAAACATGGCGAAAGATGAGGCAGAATCCAGTGATCCCGCGCGGCGTATCCCGTCTACCCGGGAACTCGGCAACCTGATCACCACGCGTGGCGAAGAGTACGAAAGCAGCTAAGGCAATGCCGCCCGAGCAAAGATTTGACGTATAATTAAATATCTAATCATATTGCTGTATCAAGGCTCGCGACACCGTTATCGCGGCCTGAGCCCGCCAATCTATTTCTCTCCATCATCATCGAGCCTATGGACAACCTGACCCGCGCAGCGCTCGTACGCACCGTGCACGAGGCCCTTGCCGAAGACCTCGGTAACATCGACTGGACCTCCGATCTGGTGAATCCGTCGACGGCTGTCCGGGCAGTACTTACCGTTCGTGAGGCCGCGGTGCTATGCGGCCGTCCGTGGTTCGACGAAACACTTGCCCACGTTGACGTCGACCTCCATGCGCAGTGGCATTTCGAAGAAGGCGACGCCATGAATCCTGGCGACGCAGTTTGCGAAATTCATGGCCCTGCGAAAAGCCTGCTCACGGCCGAGCGAACAGCGCTGAACTTCCTTCAGATGCTATCGTCCGTGGCCACGGCGACCCGTGCCTTCGTGCGGCTGGTTGAAGGGACGAAGGCACGCGTACTTGATACGCGCAAGACGCTCCCTGGCCTTCGGCTTGCTCAGAAGTATGCGGTTCGGATCGGTGGTGGTTCGAACCATCGATTGGGTCTGTTTGATGGGATCCTCATCAAGGAGAATCACATCCAGGCCTGCGGCGGAATTGCGACGGCACTGGACGCCGCGAAACACTTAAAATCCGGAGTTCCGGTACAGATTGAGGTCGAGACTCTGGATGAATTGACCACAGCACTTGCCGCAGGAGCACAATCCATTTTGCTCGATAACTTCGACCTGTCACAGATGCGCGACGCCGCAACGATCAACGCAGGACGCGCGGAACTCGAAGTATCTGGAGGCGTGTCGGAGTCGACGATCAGATCAATTGCGGAAACCGGCGTCGACAGAATCTCGATCGGGAGCCTGACAAAGAACATCCGCGCCGTCGACTTTTCTCTGCGCTTTGTTGGCCAGAGTTAGGAAGAGGTCTATGCTCACTGATATAGGCTAGTGAGCATAGGGCTACCGGGTACAGCCCTTTCCACCTACCGTCACAAGCCCGATAGCTCGATATCGCGTCCTTGTCGACTCGACTCCAGCGTGGCGAGGCATATTTCAGCGTGTCTCTGGCCCATTCGCCACCGTGGATCGGCCTGATGTGCTCGTCCACTGCAACATGCAGCTCATCCGGATACCATCACAGTGCCGAACCCGATCACGCCAGCGATCTTGAACTCACCGCAGAATGATTCGCGCGTTCCCGCCTCTGCCAACAAACCGTTAGAACAGTGCTTCTCTCCAGATTCGTACCAACAGCCAACAAGTGGATCGTCGAGTAACACGCTCACCTCGACCGCCGATGTCGGCGGTCAGTCTTTGCTAGCCCGCGATGTCAGCCGCATCGCACATCAGTCCAAAAGCTCTTCAAGGCAATCCGCAAGCTCAAGCAAGATGTCCATCATTTCAACGGTGAGTGCGTTCGGATGTTGATTCCTCAAGTTGCGTAACACGTCACTGAGCCCCCGGATTGTCGCCGGCTCGCTATTGTGCAGGGGCCATACCTTCAAGAGATACGCGAGCGGCTTTACGCTTCTGGTGTCGCACCAGGTGTCGAACAACCGCATGCACAGCGCGTCGATGTGCTGAATCGAATTTTCACGCTCAGATAAATAAGGAATCATCGCTTGCTACCGGAGTGTTTCGAAAGAGCTATAAGATCGCCGCAGTATTCGCAAGCAGCCAGCTCGATGTCGCGTCCTTGTCGGCTCGACTCCAGCATGGCTACGCATATTTTCAGCGTGTCCTTGGCCCATTCGCCGTCGTGAATCGGCGTGATGTGCTCGACCACGGCTGCGTACAGTTCGTCGATGACTTCGGCTCGCGGCACGATTGGCGCATCAATGTTCCGCTTTTCGATGTGCTGATCGCCGTAAATGACGACGCTGTCCGGCAGAGGACGTAGGTCGCCTTTTTCACACGAAACGATTAACGGGCCGAAGTGCTGATGCTGGCGCGGTTGCCCTCCCTGATTCGTCGGCGGTTGATATGACGCCCCTCCGTACGTCCCCGCGGCCTTGAGGCTCGCTTCCTCGTCTCGCGAGACGAGCGTGGCAAGCCGCCGCCGAGCACTGCCATAGGTATCGGGACACTTCGGATTACCCATTTCGCCGATCCAGCCCGTCCATTCGTCTGAGTCGAAGTGACCGTAACCGTTGTAGGAAAGCGAAGCGAAAGCACCGGCCTCGAACCACAGGATCGCACTATATGCTCCTTCTGTGGGTCGCGATGGATCCCAGCTGCCTACCGTGGCCCGAATCCGAGTCGCCCGTTGCCCCGCGAGTAGACGAACAATATCGACCTGGTGAGCGGCCTGGCTGAATACAGCGCCGCCGCCTTCGGCCGTCGACAGCTCTTCGGGGCGACGGGGGCGGTATAGATAGTCCGTGAAGTTTAGCGCGTGGATCATTCTGACCGAACCGAATGCGCCGCTTTCGATGAGCTTGCGCGTTTCAAGGTACGGTGTGTCGAAGCTGTGGCAGTGACCGACGATAAGAGTCACACTAGCATCGCGGCACGCGGAAATCATCCGGTCACATTCCTCAACGCTGAGCGCTATCGGTTTTTCAACGAGTACGTGCTTCCCGTGCGCTGCCGCTACTTCCGTGTGGCTCGCATGAAACTGATGCGGGCTAGCAACGTAGATCACTTCGACGTTGGCATCGGCGGCGAGATCGGGCACATCTCCGTAGGTCGGCGCGTCGAAGTCCTTTTCGAACTGGCGCCTCGCTTCCGGCCGGGGATCGCAGGCAGCAACCAGTTCGACTCGCGGATCGTTCAGGAACGTCGGCAACATCAGCGAAAATGCGCGCCCCAATCCCGCTACGCCAATACGAAGGCGACGTTGTTCCATACCGCCCCCTTGGCGCTTACTGTTTGACCTGATAGTTTGTCTCGAGCTCGGGCTGGTCAAGATCGCCCCACACGTAACTGGCCTCGTAAGCGCGCCAGTCAGTCTCCTTCGTAATCACCGCCTGATAGGAGCAGACGCTCTGCGGGATCGCCTGTTCAGCGGTTCCAATAGGCGTTGCACCGGCTTCAAACTCCTGCATCGCTTCGAGCATACGCTTGCGGAATTCGACGATGGCAAGATCGCTTGCACCGAGTCGCTCATCTGACCGGTTGGCGATGGACCCCATCGTCACCCACATCGCGATGTCCTGGTTCGGAAAACCCTTGATACCCGTGAAGTTGCCAGCAGCCATCGCGGTGCGGTCCTGCCAGAACCGGTTCTCGTGATTGCGCAGCGGGCGATAGCGCTCGTCGAGATCGATACCCACCTGCTGGCAGAGGAACTTCCGCCAGGTTTCGGTTTCCGGAGTGGTGTTCGGGTCGCCCCAAGCGATGAAATAGAAGGCCGTATTCCGGTCGTCCGTCGGCACGTTGACATTGGCCACGTTGTAAAGATTGTTGGGCGGAATCAGGACCGTTGCGGGCGCGACAAAAACAGTTGAGCGAATGTAGTCGTGCGTATTCGCATTGAAGATCGGTCGACGGATTGCCGCGTAACGAAAACCGTAGCCAGTGCGCTCCACCTGAAGGCGCGGCGCCTTGTCGGTCGAGGGTCGCAGCCAGTTTTTCTCAGTCGCTTCGGCGCCCCCCACGCGGGCCGGCACGAAGTCTGAAGAATGAAGGCTGGAACTGTGGGCCGAATCGATGGCGCCCTCAAGAATCTGCGCCCAGTTGCAGGGCAACAGCGCCTTCGCAATACTGACGCGCGTTTCAGCCGTCGGCGCCCAGGGCGGTGGCGTGAATTCGGGAATGGCGTCCTGCGGACCCATATAGGCCCAGACCATTCCGCCCCACTCCTTGGTCTGATAAGCCTTGTGCTTCGTCTTCTGCGCCATGGTACTCGCGGCAGGCTCCGAGACCATCTCAATCACGTTGCCCTGCACATCCATTTTCCAGCCGTGATACAGGCAGCGCAGGCCACAGTCTTCGTTGCGACCGTAGACCAGTGAGACGCGTCGATGCGGGCAGTATTCATCCATCACACCAACCCGGCCCTCGGTGTCGCGAAAGACAACCAGATCCTCTCCGAAAACCTTCGCTTTTACTGGCGCGCCATCCGGCTCGCTGACTTCTTCGATCAAACACACCGGCGTCCAATGGCGCCGCATCAATTTACCCATCGGCGCATCGCCTTCCACCCGGCAAAGCAGATCGTTCTCTTCAATCGTCAGCATCACATGTCTCCCGGCAGCATCTGCCGCCACGTTCGTTCAATACTCGCATTCTATTAGATATCTAATTATATGGGGGAATTTTTTCTGTTTGCAGCACCCAACTCGACGCGACGACCCTTCGACTGCCGTAGACCGAAGTGAATCACCACGTTCGTAGAACGTGGTTTCGCGTTAGGCCCCCCCATAGGGGGGCACACCTAGCGGCCCTTCTGAGAAGGTCCTTTACCCGGTTCCAATTGAAGCTGCTCTTGATGCGTCTCTTCTTTCTCCTGGAACCGAACGTACTTTTGAATCATCTCGCTGTTCAGGCCGACCGAATCTACGCAGTAGCCCTTTGCCCAGAAATGATTCCCCCAATAAGGCTTCTTCTTCAAAAATGGAAAGGCGGTAAAAATTCGTATGGCGGTACGTCCTTTCAGGACGCCCATCAACCCGGATACCGACAGCTTCGGCGGAATGCTCGCCAAAAGATGCACATGGTCCGGCTGAACATTGAGTTCTACAACCTCGCAGCCCAGTTGCTGACTGAACACCATCACACATTTGTAGACCTCCTTGCCAACCGGACCTTGCAGCACACGGAACCGATACTTCGGCACCCACACAATGTGGTATTGACAATGCCATATGACATGCGATGCTCTCTTGAACCTGCTCATGCTTGCTTTCCTTTTTATGCGTTGTGGGGACAACACACAGAAAGGTACCTGCATGGGCAGGTGCTCTAACAGGCATAGCCAGTTAGGCGATGACCACGCCCATAGGGCGTGGATTTCGATTTGTCATTAAAAGTGTCACCGACCGGACCTTGAAGCATCGGGCCGACGCGCCGCTGAAGTGACACTTTTGCTTGCAGTCGGAACGAAATGAAACTGTCACTTCGCATAAGTCCGTATTAACTTTGTCACTTCGCATCGCGCTTAGTGACTTTTGCGGCAACCATTTGATTAATAACGATTTCTCCAGATCGTGCGCTCTCGAATTGGCTATTTAGACGACTTTAGGTCATTTCTCGGACAACTTTGTGTCGTTTGACAGCCGGAAAGCCGCCAACGCTGGCGGCCGTCCGCAAGGCCGTGGGCGGCGGCAGCTTCACGACCATTCAGGATGCGATGACCGAATGGAAGGCGAAGCGCCAGGCCAAAGAAACGCCGATCAAGGAGCCGGCGCCACAGGCGTTAACCGACCGGCTTAGCGAGGTCGGCGCGGAGATCTGGAGCATGGCGCTGCAGCTGGCCAATGCTCGCCTCGCGGCAGATCGCGAAACGCTCGAAGCCGAGCGGGTCCAGATGGAGGCCGACCGTCAGGAGGCTGCTGATCTGGCGGATCAGTTGAACGAAGAACTGGACGCCATGAAGGCACGCTGCGTGGATCTGGAGGGCGCCGAGCGCGAGACTGCTGCGCGACTCAATGCGGCGCTTGCTGAGGCCAAGGAAGCCGCAGAACGCGCCACACGGGCAGAGACGCGCGCGGCCGAGATCGAGCGGCGGGCCGATGACCTGAACGCCGAGCTGGGACGCCTGCATGAGCAGAACGCCGCGCTGATTGCCGCTATCAAGCCCCGCGATGGAGAAAACGCGCCCCAACCTGCCCGGCGCAAGTGAGACGCTTCTCGCCTGGCGCAGTCTCGCTTACTTGTCGAGCGGTGCTTGGCTAGGCGTAGCGGCCCGATAACATAAATCGCCGGGACCGATTACATCGGCGGTTTCGGGACCACAATGGCTGAGAATATCGGTGCGCCCTGGACCACATTACGTGAGAACCGGCCCACATTATTTGAGAACAGCCCGATAACATCGCCCATGAACCACATTGAGCGAGAACATTACAGCGGCACGCCGGCCAGCGGTCAGGACGCACGGGTGCCCGCTTTCGGCCAACTACGGACGTTCATCCACGCCGTTGTGGAGACATTGGGACGTCGACTTGACCGCTGACAGCGGCCCTTCCTTGGACCGTGCCCTCCGGCGTGTCGTCGGCCGTTCCAGACACTCGTGCTTCGCTGCTTAGCGCTCTCTAATGGCCGCTTTGCGGAACCGCCGCCTACTGGATACATAACTGACTAGCTTGGCCGGAGATTCAGAATCTCAGCGCCGAGCGGCAAAATTGTCGATGTCTCGCTCCTTAGAGAGCATGAAATCCAGAAATGGAATTTCCTTATACTTGCATGTTTGATATATGCTCATTAATATAAGATAACTCTTCAACCCAGGCTCCGTCACCCTTCCATTTGTCAGCTGTCTGTATTTCGCGAACGGCTTTATCGCGTGTTCCGCATTGTTGTTGTTCCAAGGTACACCATCAAAGTCGAGAAATGTAAACAGCTTGGATCGATATTTCAATATTCTCTTGGAATACTTCCCGGCAATCTCTGACTTAGGCGACCTTTTCTCGATCGCGCCCAAGAACGCGTCAACCTCGTTCTTGTGTTTGCATAGATGACTGCTCTTGAGCCCAAAACGATCAACCGTCCCTATTATCGATCTAATCAACTTCCCAAGGGGCTCCACCACGTCTTTTAGTTCTTGGTCAAAAGGATATCTCAATAGATCTTCATTAATGTCTCTGATTAGATGCATGAGACATTTCTGCTGAGGACATGGCAGAGAGTCATATCCCGCATAGAAATCAGAAATTAGAACGCCATTAAAGCCGGTGAGCAGCTCGTGTAGAAAATTAGCCTCCCTCCCATTCCGGTATAGATAGAACACTTCCTCCATATTTGTCATAACCCAAACATACCCGCTACCTTTTTGGAGATCTATCTTGGTTTCATCCACATGGATCATACTGCCTCGAATTAGCTTCCGCCGCAAATCGTTGTATGTCCTCAAGTAGAATTCTGCTGCGTAGGTTTTAATGGCGTGAAATCTAGTGTAATCGACCGGCAGTGAAAAATAATCTTTAACTGTTTTCTCTAGATTCTGGAATGTAACCCGATTCCCAACATGCTGATCGATTGCCCATGACATTAAACCATGACCAAAGCGCGACTTACTCCTGAAAGTCTGAGGCACAAATGCCCTGTCACAATCGATACAACAATGATATGATGTGCGGTAGTGAATTACCCATCTCTTTATCCCTCCGGTTGAAATTCTCAAGTCCAGAGAGTCTCGGGCATGAAACCGGGATAAATCGCGATAAATATTTCTGCCCTTGCAACGCGGGCATACTACGGCCCTTAGAGTTACGATCTTGTTGGGGCGAAGACTTGATTTCTGCTTCTTGATTCGTCGTTTTCGACTCTGAATTTTTTTGAAACTCGCATTTGTCCGAATGTAAATCTTGTCGCGTTGGTAGTCGAAATACGCTCGCTCGGTAATTTCGGAAAACTCGTTCATCGCGAATGGTTTCTTGCCGAATTTGCCAACGTTGCCCTCCTGCTTGATCTGTTCCACAAATCGAATTCCGCCTTCATTCGAATCGACCGTTTCATCTAACTCTGGCAAGCTCGACAGGAATTCGATCACCCTTTGCAATGCTAAGCAGTCGTCTTTGTTGTAGGTGATAATGAGATCCCTTGTGGCACTATCGTGAGCGACTTCCCACTTTGCTCTCCAGATTATTGAGTCAAGTCCCGTGGCAGCAGGAAACGACCATTCAAATCCTAAATACTTAGCTATTTCTTTGAGTTCGTTTGAGTAGGTCGGAAAATAGATTCTTGAATAGATCAGGGACAAAACGTTTGTTGAACATTTTGTCAAAATATTGTTAGTCGGACCACCTTGAAATAGCATCATAATTCGCTTGAAAACGCGGTCTTCATAGCTCCCATAAAAAAATATATGTGCGTTACGGATGCTCGTTATGAATTCGTAAAAACGTCTAAAGAGTTGTGTTTCGCTATTTTGGTCTTCGGCCCAAAAGAACTGATATCTCGATATTCCAGATTCAACTATCAGCACTCCTATCAGATAGACAAAGCCACCAGAAGCGTTGCCCTCCATATCAATGTATATAAGAGTAGATGCCTTCGGCACCTCAGGTCTGGAAACCACGAAAACGCTTTGTTCCCGTAAAGCTAAGGCTTGCAATGGGAAGGAATGGGGCCTACCTCGAGCCTTGACTCTTTTTCCCCGTCTCCGAAAGCGGAATGTATGAGATAGTTGACCAACGGTCGCGATTCCCTTCCGATTGTACGAGCGAATCTCTCGCTCACTCATTCTGCGCAATAGGCTCAAGTCGTCGGTTCGATGGGCCTCGGCGTCGCAGCGATCCTGGTATCTACAGACGCGACAGTGCTCATTGAGCCAGAGAGGTGGTCGTGTGGTCCCAGTCAGGATATCGCTCACTTCGCTAACGACCTTCTCTGCCTTCACTTGGACTCTGTCGAGATCGATGCGGTGGGATTTATATGTGTTCCCGCTTACAACTGTTCCGTATCTTGGTCGAACGTGCTGCAGTTGTTCAAGGGCGCGAGCACCTATGGAGAGTAAAATCCTTTGTGTTTCATCGCTAGGCCCGTCGAGACTGGCAAAGAGAACTGGTTCGTAGTGAAATGGGCCTAGCGAAGATTCCCCGGGTACCCGTTTTAGGCTTTGCAGATTAAGGGCCAGCGACTCATCCTCGATAAAGACACTCGCGATATTGGCGGTGCCCCCCTTCAAGTCATCAACCGTGATCGGCTTGTTGCAGGCGACCAAGTCTCGATTATGTGGACCGAGCAGCGCACCGGTGGCTGCTCGTGTGTACTCTGCTTCTTGATGATGTAGGAACGCCTCGTAGTCCGAGCATTCGGCCACAGCTTCCGTAGCCAACAAATATGCCTTGTACTTACAATTCAAGTACTCGGTGATTATTTCGTTCGTTATTTTCACTTTAAAGACCCTCCTGGAAGCAATTACGCAGATGGGTGCTGGTTTTTTCAGGCGCGGTCTCCGGCGCTGATATTTAATCTCACTTTTGAATGGTGGCCTCGATGAGTTCCGAGATATCGGTGAGGCCTGATTTCGAGATTTATCAAGCTGCTGTTGCAGAGATGGCGATTAAGTGTTAATCCGCCGGCAGAGCCGGGTACTGCCCAGCATCTGGTGCCGATTCACCCGCCGTCATGGTCCTCGCGTGCGCCATCAGTTCATCGCTTAGCACGCCGCTTCTCTTCTACGCTTCTTCGTCCGTCTTGCCAATGCCGGCACCAGCGCGTAAGTACAACGGCGCGCGAGTGGCCGATGCCTTGGGAGCCGCCGTTGAGGTGGCACCGGGTCGAACGGCTCAAGTGGGTCGAACTGAGCCGCTCGACGTAACTATGCTGACCCGTTGATCAGCAACAGTTTGAGAGTTCGTCTCGAACATGTCACGCACCCGCAAGCAGATCATCGTCCGACTTGAGTGTGGTCTTGCGCGGTGGCAACGGATGCGGTACGGCCACCATTTCATCAACCGTATAAGGGCTAGACAAGCCGTTCTGGAAACGACTCCGCTAAATTATGCTCCATAACAGCCTTGCACACTCCGTCGTACCCAGGAAACGCCGATGCAGCTGAGACGCCAAATTGGTGGCATCTTCGCAAAAGATCTGCGGCGAATTTAACTGGCAACGTGATCTTGACCAAGCGATCATGTTCAACTAACTTCGTTTCCAAAGAAACGTTAATCGTAAAATCCTCGCCTCTGCGACCGGAATTGTTGACCAGCAAAAATGAACCACCTTGAGCAGCAAGATTCGCAGAAGTGCTCCCCGGAACATGGATAAGTGTTCCTGGTAAATCTGTTTGGATTTGGCTAACCTGGCAACCTTTTGAAGCCGGGGTAGCGGATGAAGTGCGTGGTAGACCTGAGCGAAGTCGAGGAAATCACATTGCAGCAGCTTTCGATCAATCACAGGCACCGGGATGCACGCACGCGTGCAGCGGGCCTGTTGCAGCTTGGGCGCAAGGTCAAGCCGAAGGCCATCGCTGAGCAGCTTGGCGTCAGTGACCAGTCGATCTACAACTGGGCTCGCGCATGGCGCGACGGCGGCGTATGCGCCCTCACGGGCGGCCATAACGGCGGCCGGCCACGAGCCCTTTCTGAAGCGATGGTCGCCACGGCGTTGGAAATAGCCCGTGCCGAACCGTTGACCCTTGGCCAGATTGCGCAACGCGTGCAGGAGATGCGTGGTGAGGCGCTGCCGTGCCGCATCGAAACGCTCGGAGAGGCTCTCAAGCGCGAAGGCTTCTCGTTCAAGCGCAACCGCTACACCCTGAAAAAAAGCGTGACGAAGAGGCGTTCGCCATGAAGCAGGCCACGCTCGACAAACTTCAGGTCGCCGCCCGCGACGGGCAATGCCGCCTGTTCTACCTGGACGAAGCGGGCATTTGCGCAGCACCACCGGTTCAGCGCAGCTGGTCACCACGCGGCTTGCCCCATGCCATAGAACCCAACAGCCACTGCAGGCGCTCGATCATCGGCGCGCTCGACTTCGGCAAGAATGCGCTGATCCATGCCTCGCACACGCGCACCGTCAAGGGACTCCATGTCGTCGAGTTCATCGAAGCGCTGCTCCAGCAGGGCGATGGCAAACCCACCGTGATCGTGCTCGATAACGCGAGCATCCATCACAGCATCGACCAGGCTACGCTGGATCGCTGGTTCATTGAACACAAAACGCTCCTCTTCCATCTGCCGCCATACAGTCCCGAGCTCAATCTGATTGAGATCGTCTGGAAACATTTCAAATATCACTGGCGACGCTTCGTCACCTGGACAAAAGAAACCATCGACGCTGAGCTCGCCGAACTGCTGAACGGATACGGCACGAAATTCCAAGTCAATTTTTCGTGAACACTTATATCGATATTCGGCATTCTGTCGATGCGCATCAAAAATGAAACCGAAGACAGCGATTTTTCTCTGTTTCCCAACGCTCTGTGCGTTGACAGCGCCCACTGCCGCGAAATAACTTGCGATAATTGAGTTACTCGACCAGTCGAGGAGGCGCGTCGGGATGCCGTGATGCTGGGCTACGGCCATCAGCGGCAAAACCTCGTCTTGCGGCCAAGAGCTGTTCTCGTAGGAGTTCATTTGCATGATGTTCTGGAAGCCGAAATATTCCCTGAACTTCATTGAATCATTCGGTATTGAAAGGCCGCGCATATCACAGTGGTAGATGAACGAATCGAGCAGCCCCCACTCGAAAAGCGTTTGACCGGGATGATCGTCAAAGAGCGCAGGTATCCCCGGTTTGTATTTTTTTATTACATCCTCGCGATAAACCTGCGGACTCAACAACCAATCACTATCGCTTTGCCCACGATATATGATTCGCGAATTAAGCATCGGCCCAGAGAAGAGAGGCCCTATCGGTGAAATCAGTTCCCAGAATTCATCCAGTGATTCGCACTCGTGTGTATTCATCACGGCCCTCTCCTATCGGTCACCGCGTCACCAATGATTCCAACAATCGACGCTCTTTCGCTGGGAACAAACCTTTATGGTCGAACTATTGTAGCCGTCAACGCAATCCTCTTGTCCGAAGACGGAATTCGTCGGACTGCGCGTGATTACAAATCAAGGACCCGTAAACGAATTCGGTCACGCGGCAGACTACTTGGAACGGAATCCATTGGACTTGCCGGGTTGGCGACACAGATTGATTGGACAGCCGGACGGTGGAATTGGCCCGTCGCACGCCAGCTGCGAAAAGGCTGTGTGCGGCCACTTTCGGTCAATCAGGCGCACGCACGGATGGACACTCAGCAGTCGCTTCCGCACGCGGAAGCCGCCATTCGACTTTTGCCAGCGACAGTTAGCCACGTATCAGTCGCGGTACGCAACGACCATCTCGACCGGGTTGACCGCCAGGAACGGCAGCCACGCCCCGCGTGCCGGGGGTGTCGCAGGCCTGCCGCTGATGAGCAAGCTGTAGCCGGCCTCGACCCAGTCGCCGCAGCGCTCTACTCGACGGGCGCGGACACTGGGCCTCACACGTGCGATCATTCCGTTCCCGGCGGTCATCAGGCGAAGACATGCTACTGCAATCTGCTCGCGCATCACCCACCGCTGGCCGGGTCCGTATACCAGCCTGGATTCCGTCCGTTCCGGGTCCGCATGAGATCGAGTATCCGGTTACGCCGGATATTGCTCGCGCGCGCTTTTCCCTTTCCCTCGCGCCCTCGAGAGGGCCGCCGCTCACGGTTTTCTGATTCCCGAGATACCGTCGCCTTTCACGGGTGGCGATCGTCCCGTTTACCAGGAAACCGACATGCACGACTTTTTCATTGGACATGGGCGCTGCCGCGCCATGCTCGTCCGATTCGCGGGCGGCATGGCGCTGGCCGCCACCGCCATACCGCCCATATCACAGCGCGACCGAACGAAGGTGCCGCCGGAACGTATTTCGAAACGTCGCGGAAGGTGCCTCACGGCCAGGCTCCGGGACCTTCACCTTCAATCCCCGGGGCATCTAGATTGGATCGCTTGTGCGAGTCTCATGGCTTTCCGGTGACAAGGCAGATCAGCATGGCCTCCCCGCTGGCCGAAACAGTTTCATGCCATTGGTCGGTAAGTTGTAAACCAGTCGAAGTTAAGAGGCCGCACAAGGCTCCCGTTGATGCAAAGTCAAATCGCGCTGCCGAGCCCGATGCGGACGGTGGCACATTCGCCTTGCATTGAAACATTGAATTGTTGTTGTTGTTCTGCGTGACAACGGCCTTGGTATCGGTCGTGAAGACAAAGTTTCCGTTGCCGTCAGCCAGACCGCAGCCGCCGGCCGGGTTGATGACCACGGCTGGCGCAGCGTGCGCCATGGGCGCAGCCAATGCGAAGAGTGCAGCCGCGGATGCAAGAACTAGATGTCTAGTAAGCATGGCATTTCCTTAGAAATTAATAGAAATCGGATCATCGTGAATACTTGGTCGCAATCAAGAGTTCCGGACATTATGAATTGCGCCCACGGACCGTAAATACCTCTGGCTTGATTGTTGCTCAGAGGCCGCTGCCCTCCGTCCCGACATCATGTCGATTCACCATCGAAATCCGCCATGCTGCACCGATGATAAGGTCGCGACGGCCCAAACTACCCGGATGTGGTGGGTGCAGGCGTCAAGCTCAACAGCGCATCGGCGCTCGTTGTCGAGCCCGCGCCGCTACGGACCTCGACGCTGTATCTGGCGCCGTTGTCGGTGGGCGCGACCGGCGGCGTCGTGTAACTGGCGCCAATGGCCGCTGGAATCGCAACCCCGTTGCGGCGCCACTGGTAGGTGGGCGTCTGGCTGCTCTCGACCGCCACGAAGAAGGTCGCGGTCTGCCCGGCGAGCACCGACTGGCTGCGCGGCTGCGACGTGATGCTGGGGGCCGTCACACCCGTCTCCGGCGGCCTGACGCTGAGTTTGGCACCGGCGCTGGTGACTTTGCCCGTCCCGTCGCTGACGACGACCGAAAAGACCGAGTCCGTATCACCGATAGATAGAGCGCCGGTGGTGTACTTCGAACTCGTCGCACCAGCGATCTTGACGTCGTCGATCTGCCATTGATACATCAGCGGCCCGTTGCCCGACGCGGTCACAGAGAAGGTTGCTGTCTGGCCTGAGGTTACGGCAATGCTTTGCGGCTGTACCGAGATCGAGATGCCGGGTGCGCTGATGGCCTTGCTTGGCTCCGATGCCGGGTTGCCGCTGGCGCCGGCTTGACTGCCTTCGCTTACACTGACAGCCGTCGATTGGAATCGTGCCTGCGTCGCCGACCCCGAATCGTTATCGCCACCGCAGGCGACTAGCAGAACCGACGAGGCGGCCAGTACCAAAGCGAACACCCCCCCCTGCATCACCAATGACAAGCGAACCGCGGGATTGGCTGCAAGACCAGGCTTAGGGACAGCCATCGCCTGAGCACTTAAGGTTCGGGACATTTTGGTCGCTCCTGTTGGACTCAGTTCCCCCCCGGTGCGTCGACCGGAAAGAACTCGACGGTTGCACCTGGAGCCACGGCCAATACGGGCGTCAGCGTATGGTCCCAGCCTAGGCGGTTCTGATACTCATGAATTGAATGGCGCGTGCGGGGCATCTCGCTCATTGCTCGCCCCCTTGGGGAAAGCCAGCGAATATTAAACGCTCAATGCAACCACGAGCGTCGATTGACTGTCTGTACGTTTGACTACGTTGCGCTGGAAGAGCCCACAACGCATGTTCTCTCGAGAAGGCCGACCACTGTCCGTGTGATCTGAACACGCGAAGGTCTGCGCGCCGCCAAATGCGGACGCTCGGAAGTCTGCCGCCCCCCCCATATGTGAGGCCGCTCGACATCCAGCAACGGACATTATTCCTCGGCCAACTGGCCGTGCAATTCAGCAAATAGCCCCTGCTAGTCAATGCCGCGTAGGGGCTATTTCCCGTCCGGTCTATCCGCCGACGTAGACTTATCAATGGCTAGCGCACAAGCCAGGTTGGCGGCGCCACGCCCACTAACCACGAATTTAGTCCGCCCTTGGCGAATCGAATGAATCCGGAACTCTACTGCCCCTGGCGCACGGTACCTGGGTTGGTCGGATTTTGAGCAGATGTGCCGCCCAACGCCCCATAAACGCCGCCACCGGCTATGCCAGGGAAAGATGGTGAGGGCGTGGCTTGAGATGGCACGGTTGCAGTTCCGTTAACCAGACCGGTCGGAACCGGGTGGCCCATTGCCTGCGGAGTGCCAAGGCCCTGTTGCGGTGAAATGCCCGAAGGCGGCGTAATGTGCGGCGGACTCGCCTGCGCCATGGCGACCGATGTCGCTGCAATACCCACAAACAAAACAATCAACTTCTTCATGACAGCTTCTCCTTGATTCTCTGCTTCACTCGGGTCGATTGAGGATCCAACGCCTGTGCAGAGACCGAATACAACTCGCACGCCACGACCTCTGACACGGCTAACCTCGCTTACCTGCGCAATCCGTACTAATTCTTGCCCGGATGGATATGAAAGCAAGTAGGCATCCAATCCGAAAGGCATGGGTAAAGACCCGCCAGGCATTAAGCGAATCACCGGGGAATGACGGCAGGCAAGGTGTGAAAGGCGCCTGAATGGTCCAACGACCGCAGCGTAACTGAATGGCCGCTGTACCCTCGAGAAAGGTCATCTCGGCAGCGGATGATCGAACGACGGTCGTGGGTCGACAAGAGTCCAACGTATCGGGCAGAAGCGGCAACTTCGGACATCCGGTGCCGCTCGTGACTCAGTTGCCCTCGTTACTTGCCGTCGGCTGGCAGAGTTGGCGCAACATAGTCGCTCTTGACTCTGCCGATGTCATTCAATGGACCTGCTTGCCCGACCCGTTAAGTCGGCGACGGGGGCCGCTGAGCCATGTCAGCGAGAGGCTGACGACGGCGATTGACGATACGCACTCGATCGCGCAGTGGTTCACGCAAATGCGTGCGTCTCATCCCAATCATTTACCGGCAACTCAAGACACTCCTCGCCTCGCACAACACGCTCAGCGTAACCAACTACATACGCAACCAGAAACAGTTGCTGGCTTCGAGTCGCGACGAACTGCACAAATGGATCGATGTCGTAGTCGGTATGGCAACGTGCATCGGATCGAGAACACATAGCCAGGTTCCTCGCCAAGATGCTCGAGATAACGCGCTTAGGGCTGGCGTGCAGAGCCGCACGGTTCAAGGTATCGTACTGTTCAGCACACGGGCGAGGATAGCCGGGAGCTTCTCCCTATCCCCGTAGTCTTCCCAGATATATCGCTTCGACCGGAGAACATTTCCTCGGAATGTCGGGCAACCCGGCAGCGCCGCTGTAGTGTAGTGGCTTCATTAGAGGCCGTCCCGAATCATCGCCATCGGAGAACGTGTATGAACGCAATCAAAGCGATCAAATTAGCGAGCTGCGCGCTGATTGTCCTGGCTTCAGTCAACACCTATGCGCAGTCCAGCGAAGGCGGCGCAATGGCGCCCGCCGCACCGACCGCGAAGTCGGTCAAGGCGGAAAACCGCGCTTTGGGCAAGAAAGTGCGTGCCGCGCTCGCGAAGGCTGGGGGGATCGATGTTGCCAATGTGACCGTGCGCGCGCGTAGCGGTGCTGTGTCGCTGACAGGCACCGTGCCCGACGAGTCGCAGATTGATCAAGCAGCGAGCGTCGCGAAGGGCGTGGCGGGCGTCACTTCCGTCGACAACCATTTGACGATCCGCACGGAGGGCGGCCAGTAATCGCGCGCGCGCGTCGGGCGATCGGCTCGCCGTCGAGCCTTACCGGGCAAGGTGTTGCCGGTCGCGCATTAAATATGTCACTGTTGCCGAACGCGCGGGCATGTCGGTCATCTGGATCCGGGTATGAGAAAGGAGCTGATGCCACGCAAGGCGGCAGACGGCCGTCTCCGGTCGTTCCGACCAGCTCGCATGTCGACATTCGAAGGTCGGGTCCTCACAAGATACTGTTGAAAAAGTCGTAGCGCGTCGCCCCAACATCACGAGCGAAAAAATCGACCTCTCAGATCGCCCCACAAACCGCTCGCGAGCATCGGTTAAGGGTAAAGCGACCCATGAAAACCGGGTTAGAACGACCGTCACCGACTTTTTCAACAGTATCCACAAGACAACGGACTTTCGCGCGTTGATCATGGCTGACAAGTCCTAGGCCGAAGCGGTCATCCACATGTCACTGCGTTATGCGGTCAGCGAATGGCCGCTTCAGGGAAAAGTTTCATGTCGAGGGTGTAGCGCTCAAGTTGTGATGTTCGGCAGTTTGAAGCTGATGAGATCCGATTTAGCCTATCGGACGATCGTGTTCGCACGTTTAAGCAGATCCGGCGGGAAAGTCAAATCAATCTCACGTGCCGTCTTAACGTTCAAAACCAGCTCTTGCCGCGTCACCGTTTCGACAGGTAAGTCACCGACACTTGCACCTTTCAGGATCCTGTCCACAAACCCGGCCATACGCCGCACAGCCTCGACTACGCTCGTTCCATATGCCATCAAGCCACCAGCATCCATCCAGTCGCGAGCGAACATCGACGGAAGTCGATGCGCATTGGCCAGTTCGGCAATCCGCTTCCTGTGCACAACCGTGATGGGCTCTTCCAGTACCAGCACTGCGCCAGCATGCTCGCTCAGCATTGCCGCAAATGCACCATCGATGTCGGGAGTTGGGCCCCTAACGCCGAACGACTGCGGGCGCAATCCTAGCGATCGCGCGGCCTCCTCATTGGCGTGCGTTAGCAACTCTGAGACGCCCAGATCCCACAGAATCGCTACACGCTCGAGTGACGGAACCGCTTCCTTGAGAAGGCTGATCTGCATTCTGGCTTGTTGCGGGTCGAAGCTTGTCACTCCCGACATGTTTCCGCCCGGCCGGTCCGTGCTCGCAACCACGCGGTCCGCCACAGGGTCAACCACGATGGCGAACACAATCGGTATGCTCGTGGTGGCTTTTTGCACAGCACGGGCCGTGACGGCTCCAACAACGGCGATCACATCTACCTTGAGTCCGACCAGTTCACCAGCCAATTCGGGAAGCCGATCCAACTGGCCATTTGCAGCCCGAAAGTCGATGTGAATGTCGCGACCGTCCATGTAACCAAGGTCGGCGAGACTTGCGCGAAAACTCTCGACGACGGCCGTCCCCCCGGGCGAGATGAATCCAATCCGTCGCGTTGAAGCGCTCGGCTGGCTGCGTACAGCCACAGGGACATTTACGATCACGGTCAAGGCACAGACAGTGGCCAGGACTTGTCTTCGTGTCGTCATGGCAAACCCCTCGTTTTAGCGCCGTATTACCGCTGGATTCTACCCACTATTCTGTCGACGCGATTCCAAGCCGCCGCAACGTGAATGACCCCGCTGTGCAGCAGCCCTGCAGCCGTTTGTATGTAGGCTGCCGTTCCGACAGCGCGGCCGGTGGCAAGACAACTGTCGGCTCAGTTGCTGTCATTCGTTTTCGCAAATGCGAGGACATTTGAGCGGCTGCTTCGCACTCGGACGCGGTCCTTGACGTCGCGCCGACCCAGTGGCCGGTTCGGGTCGATTCTGTTGAAAAAGTCGTAGCGCGTCGCCCTAACACCACGAGCGAAAAATTCGACCTCTCAGATCGCCCCGCAAACCGCTCGCGAGCATCTGCTAAGGGTAAAGCGACCCATGAAAACCGGGTTAGAACGACCGTCACCGACTTTTTCAACAGTATCGGTCGCAAGCGGCTATTCAACGACAGTGCGATTTCCATGCGGCATTACGCGTTTCTGACTAGTGAAGACGAATTCGACCAGGTCTTCTCTCGTATTCGTGACCGATGGCTTATGTACTGGGCCGATCCCGGCAAACAACGTGCCGGCAACCTATCTGCACAACGATGTGCCGGAGAGTGTAGTTCGAGGATCCCGATGGTCATTTGCTTGAGGTCATGACCCGCCCTTATAAATTGGCGCATAAAGGTTTGGCGCCTAAAGGTGCACAAACGCATTGCTCCTCTAAAGCGATGCAAATCGTTTCGTCGCGACAGCCACATGAAGCGGCGCGTCAATGTGGCTTCTCGAGCGGGCTGGCGCGTCGCTCATCGCGCGCCGGCGACGGCGTTTGTCGATGAAACGGCATGGCCAAGCGAGAGGTAGCTCCGGTGCAGTAGCGATTCGATGGTTGCCCAATCGGCGTCGGTGACGCTGCCCGCTTCTTCACGGGCGTCGCGAAGCAGCATCGCTTGCGCGCGCAACTGGCCGTGTTCGAGTGTCGAGCCCACGGGCACCCTATACAGCGATGCGGCAGCTTCAGCACACGCGCTGCCCAACGCGCCGGGCGGATAACGTTCACGCTGCCGGTGCACGATCCACCATTCCAGTTCGAGCGCGGTGGTGCGCGGGACATCGAAGTCGCGGTCCCCCGTGTTGCGGATCAGGCTGAAATAGGTTTGCAGCGCCGGCAACGCTTTTTCGTAATCGCTGCGTTCCTTGCCCTCCTTGAAGGTGAATGCGGCCGATGCGCCGTAGTAAGCGCCGACGTACGACCTTAGCCACGGAAAGTGGTATTGCGTGCGCAGGGTTTGCGCCAGTTCAAGAAAGAGCGCCACGTGCTGGCGGTCATAGTAGGAGTGCCATATTTTCGTTTCGAGTGTCCCCGTCGCGATGGGATCGAAGCGGCTCAGGTCACGGTGCAACGGCCAGAAGAGATCGGCGGCGGCATAGCCGATCAGAACGACAAGCAGGGCCAGGATCGTCCGTCGCCAGCGTCCTGGTCCGGCTGCAAGGATCACGCGGTGCCGCAGGCCGTGGCTGCGGGCGCGCCCGGTTGTGTTCATGTCGAATAGCGTCGATATCGAACGTGCGTTGAACCCCTCTATTTCACTACGCGCCCCAGCACCTCGCTCAGCTCGGGGTCGTTAAGCACTGGGACGATGTCCAGCTCCATCAGATCGCTCCACTGGTAGGCGAACTCGGTGAGTTTCTTCATATCATCTGTTTCGAGCAGATCGAACCCTGCGCCCAGATCGGCTCGCGTCCACCGGCCCACCAACCGGATGCCGTCAGGCGGGAGCCCGCCGGTTCGCTGAAAGCGCGCGATGGCTTCGGCACGCTGTTGGGTATCCGGTGCCCAGTGGAAGGTCGTCATGAATTTCATGGCTGTGTCTCCTGACGGTGGCTCGTCCACCTGCTTCAATTTATACGCTCGATGGCGGCATACGGATGCAATTGGGCGGGCAACTCGCAGCACGACGGCAGCAAGGGTGTGGTGATCTACGCGGACAACGCCCATTTGCGCGGCCCGATCGCGATGACCCTCGGACCGAACGGCCATCTGTTCGTCGCGAACGGCGACGCGGTCAACGCCGATCCGAAACAGCCGAGCGAAATCGTCGAATTCACGCCGCAAGCCCGCTTCGTCGCGCGGCTTTCCATCGACCCGGCGCCAGACGGTGTGTTTCGAATCGCGTTCGCACAGCCGCAGCATGAGTTCGTGCGCTTTGCGGCGGTCGACGACAACACGAACACTGTGAGCGTCTGGACGCTGCCATTCGAGAACGCGGGCCAATGAGGCATAAATCTGCACGCGGCGCATCACGCAATGAAGGTGCCCGCGTGCGGCCCCTCAGCGGACATTAGCCAAGTCGTGTTGCTGCCGCGAACAGCCACTTGGCCGATGACCTGCAGAGCGACTCGAAGGAGTGAATGACCGTTATACCCAGTAAGCTGCCGACTAGGTGCCGCCTGGGCCACCGTCCGTTGAGGGTCGAACTCGGCCCTTGGTTGTCGTCGCCGCCGTATCTCTGATATGGCTTCGCTATAATCAATTGCTTTCCGGCGTCGCAATGTCGAAAAAATGTCTTCCAGGCGAAACAGCTCCCCCGGCCGAGCCCGCAGGCCGCTGACGAAAGCACTTCTATTGCCGATGGATCGCGCCTCCGCCAGTGAACGGTCGCTGTCCTGTCATCTTGCGCTGGTCGCATGCCGCGACGGACATGGCAACAGCCATCTGGTCAATGAACTTATGCGCGCGGTGTACCTGAGCTGGTATCTGCAGCGCGCTGGTTACGGCAACCAACCGGTGGAGCAGTTCAAGATCGCCGAATACGCGGTCGAGAACACTTTGGCGCACGCTCATGAGACGGGGGAGTGGCGGCTCGCGTCTGAGGTAATCTGCGACTTTGAAGCGCTGCTGACGCTGTATGACGCCCAGCTCGCAAGGGCTCCTCTTCACGAAGTATTGGAAGCGGAGCGGCAGCTGAGGGTTTTTCTGACGGGAACGGACCCTTCGCCGATCCCGTAATCGGCGTATCGGCAAGCCTTAACAGATTACTTATTCGGGCGCAGCACTTGCCGCAGGGGTAGTTGCATTGTTAATTCGGTTCTCGATAAACTTCGGATTCCTATGCATTTTGCATAATTATATTAATCAACAGAACTGGCAACAACAGCGGCGCGGCATTCGATATGCTTGGAACCCCGATCAGGCCATTCAACTTTTCTGTTGCATACCGTTGCGCCGCGCCATCCAGTTCGAGTTGGGTCATGCCGCCGAGCGTCGCCGCCAGAAAACGCGCAGGAGCCCCGATCGCACACGCCAGTAAGCAGGCCGACAAGCCACGGCGATGCACGCATGACTCCGACGGCAAACCGGCCGCGACCGACCGTGTAACGCACGAAGTCACGCAGACTGTCTGAGTGGTGATGGTGCCGTCGAAATCGAAGGCGGCGACGATTTGATTGCGCTGCATTGGTTGGTGACAGTCAGCGCCGCAGCCAGCCCAGGGCGATTGGCCGCGCGAGGGGTTTTCGGTACAGGATGATCGCCGATCGCGTCACAGCCATGCCAGCGAGATGCCAGAGCGGCGCGATCAGCACGTAGGCCACGCCGGCCACCGCGGCGGCGCCGAACTTGTCCAGCGGGAAGTGAACGCCGAGAAAGACCCGCGCCCAGGCGACCAACGCCCCGGCCAGCACCGTGAACCCGCCCAGCCAGCGCGCACCGCCCAGCAGCAACGTCAGGGCGATGCCGGCAAATACGGTCGCATGGTCGCTCGGAAAGGACGAGTCCGGCGCATGCGGCAGGAAGGTATGGCCGAGACCGATCATGAACGGCCGCGGATGCTGCCACACCAGGCCGATCAGCTGGTTCGCGCCCACCCCGAATGCGCGGCGCACGGGCAGCTCGCTTGACTGACGAAGCATCACGATTCGCTAGCGGCGGTGTCGTCATCGCTGGCGCTGCTCACCAATGCCGTGATGGCCTGGAACACGATGCATATGCAGCGCGCCGTTGACCAGATCGGGGCCATGAGTGGAGACGCCCTTCAGGCGGCGGCCCTGCGGCGCATTGCGCCGACGCATCTGGAGGGCATCAACCTGCGCGGCACGTTTGATTTCCCGATTGCGCGCTATGCGCACCGGGTCTTGCCCAGTGCAGCGGGAGATCCCAGCACACCGTACCGACAACGTTCGGCCTGACCCTGATCATCACGTGCCCGTCTTTTACGGCACGTTGACGGAGTCCTTGAATGCCTTCCCCGCTGTGAACTTGACGGTCTTCGCCGCCGAGCTTCCGCGCGGATTTGCGTCGCGCAGCGATCGCACGAGCCGGGTGGTGCATGAAGGCTCACCGGGCGCTGTTGATGGACCTCCGGAATTCATTTTGTCATAATACGCGGGTACTGTTCCCGTTCGCCCCGCCGTCTCGAGGCTAGGCCCGTGCCGTCTGTCGCGAGACAGCAGAGATCGCTGCCGATCATGAATAGACAAATCCTCACCATTAGCGCCGACGCCGGCGGGCTCCGCGTCATTGCCATCTGGCAAAATTTGCAGGAATGTGCAGCTAACGTTTGTGCATGGACGGCGCATGTTGATGCCCAGCGTGGTGCAGAGTCGCTCACCCTCGAGTTCGCCGACGTTTCAGATGCGCGCCTTCAAAACGTCGTGGCAACGTTGAAAGACTCAACGTTTCCAATGAAAGCGACGATCAGGCACACGCCCGACGTGTGATCGCCGGCCGGGTGGCATTCACCTTGCTGTACGTCGGTGTTTATATGACGGGTGCAGTGTTCGGCATTTTGTAAGGACGTGCGGTTGGATGTTGCGCTGGACGATACCCGTGATGTTGCCGACGATCATCGACAGCGCCGCGAGAATCACGAGCATTTCCTGCCAGTTAACGGCGAGCGGCAGCAGACCCATCACGAGGAAGCGCAGGCCCCACGCGAACGCCGCGACCTTCGGACCGCCGCCGACGAAGAGCGTCATCGCGGTCGGCGCACCCTGATAGACGTCCGGCACCCACATATGGAACGGCGCCGCTCCCATCTTGAATGCAACGCCTGCGACGATGAAAATAACTCCAAACAGCAGCACGGCATCGTTGATGCGGCCCGAAGCAACCGCCTTCAGTACCTCGTTCAGTTCGAGCGAGCCCGTCGCGCCGTAGAGCATCGAGATACCGTACAGCAGGAAACCCGTAGCCAGTGCGCCAAGCACGTAGTACTTCATCGCCGCTTCGCTCGATTGCGCGACGTCGCGCCGCAACGCGACCATTGCGTACAGCGACAGCGACATCAGCTCGAGACCGAGGTACAGCATCAGGAAGTGGTTGCCCGAGATCATGATCAGCTGGCCGAGCAGCGAGAACATGCCGAGCAGGAACACGTGGTCGCGGAACAGGTCGCGATCTTCGAGATATCTGCGCGAATAGACGAGCGAGACAGCGAAGCCAAGCGACACGACCGCCTTCATCACGCTGGCGAATGAATCGATCACGATCATTCGCGAGAAGAAATAGTACTGATGCGGATCGAATGACTGGATCGCGAACCACACGCCCGCCGCAGTCGACGACAGGAGCGCGACGAGGTAAGTAAGACGCCGGTTCGTTGCTTCGGAGCAGAAGTCTCCCAACCGGGAGGCGATCACGATCGCGAGCACTACCAGCGCGTCGGGCAACAGCACATGTGCGTCTTGCATGATCTTTATGGCCCTTATGAATTCAGGTGAGTTAAGCCGCATCCGAATTGATCGAGGAGAAGTCGAGATACTGTTGATCCAGGCATTCTCCGGCCATGTGCCCCGGCTTTGGCTTGAAGTCTCCAGGTATGGCCTTCGGGCCGATCGACATTGACACATAAACGTCAACCTAGAACGATCCAGCGACCGACCCGATTGCGATCACTATAACGAGCGCCAGCAGCGCGCCAACAATACCCACCATCACAATGTCGCGATAGCTTTCGCGATGTGTCGAGCCACACACCGCGAGCAGCGTGACGACCGCGCCGTTGTGCGGCAGGCTGTCCAGCGTACCGGAAGAAATCACCGCCACACGGTGCAGCAACGCCGGATCAATGTGATGCTGTGCAGCCAGTTGCAGGTACGTGCTGCCGAGCGCGTCGAGCGCGATCGTCATGCCGCCGGACGCCGAGCCTGTCAGTGCAGCCAACAGGTTAGTCGCTACCGCTAGCGACACCAGCGGGCCCGCGCCGATGCCAAGTACCCATTCGCGGACGAGCGCGAACGCAGGCAGCGCTGCGATCACCGCGCCGTAACCGACCAGACTGCTCACGCTGAGCACCGGCAACACCGCGGCGTTCGCTCCCGCGTCGACACTTTCACGCAGCGCAGTGAGCCTCGCCCGATTAAGCAATACGAGCGTAACGATTGCCACTCCGAGTGCCACGCAAACGCCCCACACCCCACCGACAGCTCCGAGAGAACCCCGCCGACTGGATCGATGGCGGCATGACGCGAGACCTTCGCGACTCTCCAATACGCGCTGCGCGACCGTCTTCGGTGTCTCCTGAACTATCGACCCACTGAAACCCCACCCATGACCTGTCCGGAGGCGTCGATCGGTACGAATTTCACGTTTTCAGCCGGCGCGTCGATATGACGAACATATCCCTGAATGAGCCGGCCAGCTTTGAATTTCAGCTCGCGCTCGACCGCGTCGAAGTCGGCCAACATTTCCACGGCGCGTCTCGCCAGCTCTTCGTGTTTGCTTGTCATTCGCTTTTCCGTCGAATCGTTAATCGGTCAGTTCCAGCTTGTGCGATGTGTGCGCGGGCAACCGTGGCGGAGTGCGTGCAATCCCCCACGCTAAAAGCAGGCCGTCGAACGACGGCGCAACGGGCGCAGATTTGAGAGCCGGCAAGGCGTGTCCGGTCAGTCGATACTGAACGCGCTCGCTCGCGCTGGCCCCTGGCCGTTTGATGCGCTCCAGTACACCGTGGCGAGTCGCATACTGGACAGCGTCCGATGCATCGCGCGAATTCATCATGCCGGTGGCAGCGACTTGCGCGACGGTGGCGGGCTGATTCTCACGCAGCCAATCGACCAGCTTTTGCGCATTGCTATGTGCTTTCATCGTTCACTGTGTTCCAGGCTTCACCCAAAAGCTAGATCTTCCCGGCTATGCGCTCGCAGAGACATCGCGCAAGAGGCGCTGAATAGTCTCGTAGCTCTCCTGCACAAAAATCGTACGCTGAGCGCGAACGACGCCGCCCGCCTCGTCGTCGCTGTTCACGAAATCATGCGGCTCGGCGAGACTGATTCTCACTAGCGGATGCCCGCTAAATTTCTCGGCCGAAATGTCCACAAAACTTGTAATCTGATCGGCGCGCACACTTGCTTTGCGCGCGTGTGCCGACGTGTCGGCTGAGTCGGAGACAATGGTTACTTCAATGAATTTGGTGAGCATGGCCCTTCCTTCATCCATTGTGATCGGCTCCCGGCCGTCGGGGCGCTATGCGCCGCTGCTTTTCCGATTTCCGATCTAGAACGGTTCACATGAGATTCAGACTGTGGAGTCTTCGCTCTTCGCTCCAGCAGCGGTCACGACGTCGACCACGAAGAACCAGTAGAAGCATCCCAGAGCGAAGAATACCGCGCCTACGACCGAAACGTGCCCTACGAGCAACGTAAACGCGGCGATGCTGGGCACGAAGCCTATCCAGCGGGCCAGCCCGCGGTACAAGCTCACTTTGCGCCGCTGGATCACCGTAACCGTACGATCGAGCAAAAGTTGTGCGACGAGCGCCGGCAACGATAGAGCGAGTAGAGAAACAACGAGACGGCCCCCTCCGATCACGCCTGAATTCGTTATCGAGGCTAGTAATGCCGCCGCTACAAACGCAGTGTAAGCGCCGAACATTCTTGAACGCAACGAATGCAATTCTTCAGGAGTCTGCGCCCGCACTCGCCCCATAACCTTTTCCCAATTGTTTGATTCCTCGTGAACGTCGGAGCCAGTGCTTTCAGACATGCTGTTCTCTTTTCCGGCTATTACTGCTTGTCGTTAGAAGTAGGTGTTTCGGGTGCGCGCGAGTCCACCGAGGCTGCCGCCAATCGAGGCTCGGACGCCATGACATGCGCCAAATATGTTGTCTTGCCCGAACCAACCGGACCAGCGGCGCACGTGTGACCGACCTCGCCTGCGTGAAAAATGAACTTGAATGGCTCGATCTGCTTTGTCATTGACTGTTACTTTGCAGTGCTTTTCCCGTCAACGAAGGAGGTTTTTGGTGTCGCCGCCTGCGCGCATCATGAGTTCCAACGTCGCTTCGAGTCGAATGACCCGCTCCGTCAAGCTCTCAATCTTCGCCTGCTGATCCTTGACAATGCCAGCAAGCGACACCACTTTGTCATTCATCTTGATAACGGTAGTGAGCGCGTCCCACACCTTGTCGGTTACGCCCATCAGTGCTTACCTTCCGTCAACGCCGCAATTCGCTTGTTCGATTCCGCAACGAACGCAAGCGCGTCGTCCAGCGCATCGTTCGCTTCGTTTGTGGACGCATTCACTCGCGCGATCAGCGCATGCATGTCCTGTTCGTCCTCGGACGGCGTGAAGCCCTGCGCCGCTTGGCGCATCAACTCGCTCACGTTAAGCCCGAGACGCTTCGCGGTACTCGCGATCGCCCGCTTTTGAACCGCAGTCACCTGGACAACGATCCGCTCTGTTGCACTTGCCATTCTGCCACCCCTATGTACATGGACATGATATGTACATTCTAGGCTTGTCCGTGGCGAAGTCAAGGCGTTTTGGGCGCGGCGGTCATGTATGGCCACGACCGTAATATCGGCATGGGCGGGCGATTTCTTGACCTCGTAAAGCCCCTGACGCGGCGCCCGTTACGAGGAAGTTTGCGGTCAACGTCGTGAAAACCAAGCCGCCTGCCGCATGAAGCCGGCTTTCCTCGGAAAAATCGGCCGGCAGGGATGCCGGGGCATGCGCCCGTGCCAGTCCCGACGGCCATTGTCCGCCGGTATGAATCCTGCTAAGCACGGGGTATCCTTGCTCGAGGCCGTCCATGCAATCCGCTAACTATATTCGACAGGCCGAACGTGACGCCAAGGTAGTGGAAGCGCTCCATCTCGCCCCGCGTTCGTCGGTGATGCCCTAATGAGTATCGACCCCCTGTGGGGCGTCGGTTGCGGGTTCGCGTTCCAGACGGCGGAGTGGCTCGTTGACACGCTTACCCCAGCTCTACGACAGGGGCGCCCGATTGCGCCAGCCCTGCACAGCTACGCGAAGCGTGTTTCTCGGGAACTCAATGGACATCGCTTTCTTATAGTCGACTTTGCACGCCGACGCGGACTCAACGCGATCGAACGGCTTAACTTCTCGGCCGCGGCGAAAGACGCGGCAGCAGCGAGACATCTGCACGCCTTTGGCGCGCGTCTGATCGGGCCGGCAAGGTTCTTGTCGCCCGGCGCTCTGCTGAGGGCCGCTTGGGTCGATCTGCGTCGGCCCGCCGCGCGCTCCGCGCAACCTGACGCGCCGGTCTGATGAATGACGCGTCCGACTTCGCTGCCCTGGACAGCCATGAAAGAGACCTCCGTCCGCGTCGATGGAATCCGCTCCCCCCTGTTGGAGGCAGGACCGCCCGACGCCGTCGAGGCAGTCGTTTTCGTGCACGGCAATCCGGGATCGACTGCTGACTGGACGCGACTCGTGGCCAGTGTGGGTGAATTCGGCCGCGCCCTCGCCATGGACATGCCAGGTTTCGGCAATGCCGACAAACCTGAACAGTTTGACTACAGCGTGCGTGGCTACGCACGCCATCTCGGTCGTCTGCTGGTTGAGTGCAATGTCCAGCGTGCCCATCTCGTCATGCACGACTTCGGCGGCCCTTGGGGCCTCGCGTGGGCCGCGGCCAATCCTTGCGCCATCGCGAGCGTTACATTGATCAACACAGGCATCTTGCTTGATTACCGATGGCACTATCTCGCGCGTATCTGGCAGACGCCGTGGCCGGGCGAATTGTTCATGGCCACGACAACGCGTGCCGGGATGCGGCTTCTGCTTCGGCACGGAAACCCGCGTGGCTTGCCCGTGGAATACGTCGACCGGGCGTTTAGCAACTTCGATGCTCGCACCCGACGCGCCGTGCTGCGGCTCTATCGCAACACCCGCGAGACGAACGGCGCCATGCAGGACATCGCCAACGCGTTGCGCCCGTTGAATCTGCCTGCACAGGTCGTATGGGGCGCCCACGATCCCTATATTTCCGTGGACTTCGCCGAGCGGCAGTGCAAGGTCTTTCCCCGCGCCGAGGTGTTGATTCTGCGCGACAGTGGGCACTGGCCTTTCATCGACAATCCTGACGCCGTCGCGCGCACGATCGTACCGTTCCTGCGGAAGCATCTGGGCGCGAGCTGAAGCGTTCGGAGGCTCAGACACGTTGAATAGACGCGAGGAAAGCATGGCCCTTCCAGACATCCTGCACCATCATCGGAAGCCCCTTCCGGTCGATTCCGCACCGAATTTCCTGGCCGATGTGCGTCGCAACGATATCGAGCAGGCATCGCACACGCTTTCAAAAGAGGTCTTCCGTATCCCTCTCCTTCCGTATATGGGGCCGAGCGGCGGCAACTCGATAGTCCTAAAGCCAGAGAATCTTCAGCCGCGCGGATCGTTCAAGATACGTTGCTCGCTCAATGCGATCATGACTCTATCGCCAGCCGAGCTACCAAAGGGGTCTACACGGCGAGCACAGGAAATTTTGCGCTGGGAGTGGCGCATGCCGCTCGACATCGCTCGATGCAACTGCCGACTCCGTCCGCCTATTGGCGAAATACAACCACCTCGTGGGTGAGGGCGCAGGTGCCGCAGCACTCGCGGCCGCCCATCATCACCCATTCTTCGCTGGCCAACGCCTTGTGGTGGTCCTTTCAGGGGGGAGCATTGATCCCGACGTTTTCGCTTCGATCCTGACTGGCCGTGGATCACACGCATACAGCTAAGCATGTCGTTGCGCTGACGCAAGTTTGAATGACCGGTCTGGAGTGAAATCCTGAGCGTCTCCTTGTGGCCGACTTCTGCCTGACGGCGACCGGCGGCACGCGACTCGGAGGAGTCCGTCGACCAGGCGTGACTCGTGGGGCAGCTTCGATGCTGGAACCGCCATTCGAGCAGCGGTGTCGGCCAGCAAGACTTCGGCCATACGGTGTTCGCGCGACCGCTTTCTGACGTTCTACACAAGGGCGGAACCGGCCGAATGCTGCCGCTCGCTCGTTCCGCACAGTCACTTGAACGGCTGATTCTCTCGGAACCTGCGCGATAACACTTGCGCAGATTTTGCGCCCTTAGCCGACGTCCAAGTGTCACGGTTCATGGACTGTGCTCTGGTCTAGGCGTGTGAGAGACATCGAAAGCCCGCTTCGCGCAAGATATAGCGTTCACGCTTCGACCCAGTTCCGACGCATACGGATTGTCGGCGACCTGACAGAGAAGAATCAACGATCTAGATTGGCCGCACCCAGCCGGTCATCGAGCGAGCGCTCCGCGATTGGCTGAGACCGACCCGGTGCAGTCAGCCAATTCACCGTGAAGCGGACATTCGTTGATGCGGTGACCGCTCAATAAAGCTGGCTCAGCGCGATCCGCGCGACCTACTTTATGTTCAGGAAACACAGTACAGTGCGGAAGCTGAATGACGAGAGTACGTAAAAACACCATAAGCCAGAAGCGGGTGCGACATGCCATCCTTGATCGGGCAAAAGGCCTTGCAGATCGTCAACAGGCTGCCATTCTGTTACGTGTGCGGCCAGTTGCTGGACCGGAACAACAAGAACCGCGATCATGTGCCGCCGAGTACGTGTATCGCGCAATCGGACAAAGCGCATAGTCCGTTTATTCTCCCAACCCACCCCGCATGCAACGCATCGTTCAAAGTGGACGATGAGAGGGTTGGTCAATTCCTATCCCTCCTGTACGGGAAGCTCGCGAAACAAGAAAACAGGCGTCTTGAATACCAGCAATTCTCAAATCCCGCACTCGCCAAGCTAAATTAGGCATTCAATCGCAAGCCATCACGAATGTGGACATGTATGGCGCTGTTGCGCGTTGGCTTTCCGCTTTCCACGCCGCCTTGTACATGCAGCCGATGCCGCCGACTTGGAAGTACGCTATTGAGCTTCCCTTCGAAGTAGTAAGCCCGGTAGATGGTGGGCACATCATCGACAAGGGAAGACCCATGCAGCGCACGGATGTGAAGCGCCTCGCTCGCTGCCATTTCGGTCCGTAGATCAACCAGAGCGCCGCGCTCCCGCTCAAAGGCGAAACTACACCGGCAGAAGCAGGCGGATCGTCGTCGGGTGGCTCACGCGAATTCAGGGAAAAAGGATCGCGGCGTAGTTGCGCGCGCTGTGCAGGACGTGAATAACGTCGATGCGCTCGGGAGGCTCGCCAACGACACGGTAGAAAATCTGGTGACCGCCATAAACCCGGTGACGCACGCCACGGTCTTCGTAGCGCGGTACGATCGGGAATGCAAGGAAAATGTCGGCAAGCCGCGTGCACTTCTCGCGCAACTCGCGCACGAAACCCAGCGCACGACGGGGGTTGTCGCGGGCCATGTAATCGCCGATCGCCTCAAGGTCGGCTTCAGCGTCAGGAAGAATCTGGACAATCATTGCCTGGTGCTCGCCATCGCACGATACTTTGCTTCAAGCCTGTCGAACACATCTCCGGCGGGCTTGCCCCGTCCTGCTTCCGAATCGACAATGCCGCGATCGATGACCGCATCCAGTGCGTTGAGTTGCATTTCGCGATCCTGAATGAGCTTCACGCCTTCGCGCAGCACCTCGCTCTCCGAGCCGTAGCGACCTGACTTAACCAACTTCGCGACGTAGTCCTCAAGCTGTTCCCCAAGATCCGCATTGATCATGGCCATACCCCGGAACGTTCATGCGCCCATACACCCCCATAAAATATTATAGGTCGATGCGGCGCAGTCGGTCTGCGCGCCGACGCGCCGGATTGTCCGGGATGATCTGACTGGGCACGGGCAGGTCGAACAGGTGGCGGAGCGCGGCGAAATGCTGCTCGACGGTCGGTGCCGATCGCATCTGCGTCTGCCGCTTGATCCATGTGGCGAGGTGTAGCGGCTGAACAGCCATAATCGAGGTCACGCCGGCGCACCCGAGCAGAAAATCCCTGACCGCGTGCGCACACGCGCGGCGTGTATCGGGTTGCGGATCGCCGAAGCAAAAAAACTTTAGGTGGTGCTCCCGCCTCGCCAACCATCGCCGGTTCAGGCAGGGTGACAGGGCTCCAAGCCAGAAGGGTAATGGTGAGGTATCAGTGATCGGCCTGCGTCATGCGCTGCCGCGGGGCGTCCCTGCGGTCATCCTGTCGTCGGGTCGCCAGGATCAACTCACGACAGTAAGTCGGCCTTTGCCGACATCGGGACGTGCTGGGTTCAGCGTCAGCAATGTGGCGGATTGCTGACGGTGGCGACATCGATCAGCCGGACCAGCTTCCTGCATCAGCGAACTCACACTCGCGATCCGAAGCGGTCAGAGAACCTTTTCGAAAGCAGCCATTCGGAGCAGGCTCGCCATCGATGTTGCCGTGTTCGTCGAGGTCAGATTGACGATCCCGTCGGAATTCGAGCTGTTCCCGCGATGTGCTGCTGCCGCCATCGCCGCACGCCGAAAGCATTCCCGCGACCAATCGTGCTGTTAGTACCGGGATTCTCATTCTTTCGCCCGGCCCAACGTTTCCGTGCCTTGCCCGTTCATCAGTGGCAATACGACCGTGTCGTCGGCTTCGACGTGGGTAATTGCCACCGAACGGCTGCCGACCATGATTTTCAGCAGGCCGTCCTGGTAGACGGCAGGCAATGTGGAATTGGATGGCTTGGGATTCTTGTCGCTCGCCAGCTCCCGCACCAGGAAGCTTGCGCCGTTTTGCGTGATTTGGATTTTTTCACCCTTGCCCGGGTCGTACCATGTCCCGACAAACTCAGAACCATCCGGTGTCTTCGAGCAGCCTGACATCATGATGGTGCCCACGATGAAAAGCGTGGCGATCTTCCTCATTTTTTCCATTCCTGTTGCGGTTGGATAGTGATGGCCGCCCCATTTGAACCGTCCGCGTTCACGAGATATGCCGTTATGGATGCGTCAGCGATGACGCATCCATTGAATACCTCGCCCGTGACGGTCATCGTCGCCGACCCTGGGGCGGTTTGGCCGGTGCAAGGATTGGTCGGGCCGGCTACATGACGGTGGTTCCGGGACTACCGTGACCATTGCTGGTGTGACTGCGGTTATCACCACCACGGGCAGAAAGGAATAAAACGGCAATCGCCGATAATTGGATCAGTCGTTTCATTGTTTCTCCGGGTTAATTGCTCGACTGAATTCAGTATCGCTGATCGGCACCGCATTTCTAGCCCCCATGAAGCGGGGGCGATGGTGCAGTTGCTCGCTCGACACATTTCGTAACCGATATCGCGCCGCTTACCTGCGGCTTCCTCGACTATCTATTGGGGCAGGGGCAGCGGCAATCGCGTGCTCGTCTGATTCGAAGGAACGCCCGGCACCGTCGACAACCCGAAGCATGTTGCTCAGGTAGGTCGCGCTCGTCTCATCCCCTTCTTCGGACATGATCCGGATGTACACAGGCGTCGAAAGCAGCGCCTCGAGCTCGGCCCGCAGCGCGTATGTGGGCTGGCCGGTCTCCCCGAATGTCATGAACTCGTACGGAACGGCCGCGTCCTGCGGGCGACGCCTACCCATCGCCCGGGCACCGACCAGGTAGAGGCTGATGAAGCGGTGGCGCTCAATCGCCCCGCGGATCGCGTCAAGGTGCGGCTGAAGAGAATCCAGTTCCGCGATCGCGCGGTTCTTCTGGATTTCGCCCATGTTGACCACGCTGCCGCAGTAGGCGCTGATGATCGACACGCGGGAGTGGCCGAGAAGCTGGGCTACCAGTTGAGCCGCCACACGCGTTTCGCCGCGCAGCGGGCTATTTCCACCCCGGATCGCGCTCTGCACACCCGACAGGTGCTCGAACTCGTTATTGGCGACCTCGTGGCGCAGTCCGTGGAGCGTGACGCCCAGTTTGGCCTTCGTCAGCCCGAACTTCTGGGCGATGTAGTCAAGGCGGCGGACATTGGTCTTGAGCGACTCACCTGGCCAGCCGAGAAAGCCGTCATGGTCTTGCACCGCGGCTTGAAGCTGGCGCAGAACGTCGAGCTTTTCCGGCGTATCGAGAGGGAGCACGCGATACCGGCCACCCTTCGTGCCTTTCTTGATCGGAAGACCCGATCCGCTCGCGGCAATCGCGGTCTTCAGTTCCTCGCGCGACACCTTCAGATCGCTGAATGCGACGATTTTCGTGGTGCCGCCCACTACGACCGTCGCATATGGACGGATACAGACCATCTCTAGGCGGCGCAGCCCCCACGTCCGGCCAGCGAGCAGCATCAGCCCGGCGCGCTCGTCAGCCCGCCGAATCTCGGCCAGCTTATCGTCTACGTCCACGCCGTTTCCCGACCAGCTCTTGTCCGTCTGAGCAGAGAGCGTGCGCTTGGCCCGCTTTGGGTCTTTCACGTACTGCGCGGTCGGGCCGATAAGGCCCTGCTTACCGATCCAGTTGCAGAAGATACGGAAGGTCGTGATCCTGTTCTGTATGGTCGAAGCGGCCTTGCGCTCATCGACCCACTTATCCACAAGCGCCTGCATGTGCTTCTGCCGGAAGCTGGTAATCGTGTCGAACCGGTATCCGAGGATGCGCAGTTCACGGAAGCCCTGGTAGAGGATATGGCCACGGGCTTCACGCGTCTTGTCGGCTGCACGGCGGTCGCCGCGAACCGTCCGCAGGTTCTCCCGTTGCTTGAGAATGTCGGCCAGTTGCTTCTTCCAGTTCCCAGGACGAATTGAAGCGTGCCCACCGTGCCTGGGCGCGTCTGCTGCCTTACCACCCTTGTCGAAAAATTCTGTCATTCGTGTGCTCCTGATTCCTGTTGCCTTGGTGTGCTCTCACGGTCGGTGAGTGAGCGCGTCGATCCTTCAACCGGTCTCATTCCCGCAGGAATCGGTACATAGGCGTTCCAATCCCTCCGGGCCTGAGACCGGATCTCTGCTTCTGTTCCTACGGGGTGCTTCTTGTCGCCTTCCGGAGCGACGGGGGTGGCAGAGCCTGTACGTTAGAAACTACTGGAACTGCACCACCGATCCCTCGGCCGTACAGATGCGCTTTCGCGCCATCCCCGCTTGTTTCCCAAGCGGGGAGCCTTTGTCGCGTTTTTTAGAGGTGCGACTTCCTCCTGACTCTCGGTTGGCGCCCCAAGCGCTTCCCGAACGAATCTGGTTCCTCCCATTCCTTCCCTTGCGGCCTCCGAACCCGTGACGAGGTTCGAGCAAGTTGCCAGATATCCGGCCCGCCCCCGATTCGCCTCAACGGGCGCTCGAAAACGAGGAGGTCGGCTTCCATGCGTTTCGCACGAAGCCGCGTCCAGCGGAATGGCAGTCATCGGAATAACTAAAAGCGCATGCGCTTCGTGCCAGTGGATTCCGCCCGTGTAGGTCAGGCGGCTGGCGGGCTGCTCCAGGCGGAGCAATCACACATTTGGGGTCGGTGGTGTCTACCGATTCCGTTTTGCGAGAAAGTCACGCCGTACGCTTCCTGACGGAATGTAAGCGGCGAGAGCTTTCGTTGAGCCAGAGGCTTCCAGTGCTGACGTTGACGCTGATCGCACGCTCGATGCGTGACGCTTGCCGGACCAACCCGGCGCAATTCGCGCAGGAGGTCTTCGTGCGATCAGGGGGCATTGTCGAGAAAAACATCTAGCGGGGGCAGTGCCCGGGGTCGCTGATTGGCGAGCCGGGCGAATCCGCGACGGATCCACGAGTTGCGTTTTGCCCGAGCGATCCTCATCGGATTTCGGGCGAGGCTGATGCCTCGACTGTCCTGCTTTTGGACGCGTTGCGCGTCCGGTTCCGAGGCCGCCTACGTGTTGGCGTCGGTGGCTAGATACGGCCCAGCTGCCGATCAACGCACCGTGCGGTGCGATCGATGGTTCGCAGAATAGAGAGGTAAACGCTTCCTGTCAAGAATCAAAATCGCGTCACCACCCCGTTACCTATCCCAAAAGACCGCCGAAATCCATGTGCTCATGTGTCTCACGCACGTGGCAGGACACTCTCTTTTCACTACCATTCTCAAGCCGACACAAAAACGAGAGGACGGTGCACCGTTAACGTCAATCATCTCGCCAACGTCGCGGCCAAGCGTCGAGAAATCGGCCAGGAATGGCCAATAACTGGCCACGCCGTGAATTCTCTCCTCGTTCCGAACCAAGCCTGAAACGGTTTGCTGGCCATTTATTGGCCACTTACTGGCCGGGAATGGCCAATAAGTGGCCATAATTTCTTGCCAAGAAGTTTCTTGGCACCATCCTTCTCGATGCTTCTTGTGGAGAACTTCTTGTGAGCAAACCTTTCCCGCCCATTGTTCGAGCCATTTACGTCGGCTACGGCCACACGAAATACCCGATTCCCCAGTGCAGCATTGACACCGATGCCCAGGTTTCCCTCTTTCTGTTGCTCGCCCATGAGCGAAATGCTGATGTCGATCGGCAACCTCTCCGACGTCGACAACATCCTGATCACGGGCGACGGATCCTACCTGTTCGTTTGAATACATCAGGAATGAACCGGGCAGAACGCACAACCAGATCCACACCGATACCGAGCCGGTCTACATCAACGTCCGAGGGTTTCAGTACGCCGGTGAATTCTGGCTTGCACGCGACGCGCGCTGCGTGAGGAACGGGAACATGGCTTGCATTCCTTCCGGCTTTCGCCTGCGGAGCTCTGTTCCAGCGCGTCACGCTGTTTTGCGACACCTGGAACGTCTCGGAAACGAAGTCGACGCGAATAGCGAACTTCTCCGACTTGCAGGGTAGGGAGCGCAGCTTGAGGAACTGAACGGTCCAGTCCCCGCCCTCGACTGCTAACGGAAGGGCTTGAAACAGAGGGGCACTTCCGTAAATTGACTCCTGTGGTACCAACAAGGAGAAAGCCATGAGCGTGACCAGCCAATACATGTGCGAATACGCGCAACTCGATCGCCGGAGCGTTCCGTCGCAATTGCGCGGCAACGGCGACGGCCGGAACGAGCTGTACGACCTCTTCCTCCGGATGGAGGTGATGGGAAACGGACTGTTCGAAAAGAATGGCGACGTCTTTGACGCCTATGCAGCGGCGATGTCCGGCACGAAGCTCACGCCGGCGTCTGCGTGGCTGCTGGTCCGCCTGGGTCGCGCAATGAACAGGCTGGAGTCAATCTCCGAAAGGCTCGCCAAAGTCGCCGCGAAGTACGACAGGGACCCGCCGGACTCCAACGGGGCACGTGGTCGACGCATTCAACCCAGCTTTCTTGCGGGGAACTTGCTGTGAATGCCCTCGTTGACGGCCTCCCTCCGCTTGCTGGCTGAGTGTCCGGGGCGGTTGCTTCGATAACGCCGTGGCATACCAGTCGATCAACCCGAACGTGCTTCGTGCCATTGCGTGGTATGGGTCCAAGGGAAACCCAACTGCTGTGCATCGTAACGCGAACGGGTCAAATGATATTGGGGAGTTGCAGATCAATGCCGTCCAAAACAGCGCCTGAGAACGGGTCTTTTTCCCCACACGGAAGGAATCGGGATATGGCTACGGCCAGCGGAACGCCCGTTTCTGCTCAACAAAAGAGGCAAGCCGCCGGTTATCAGCGACCTGTCCTCAGGGAAACTGCAGCATCTCGTTACGGGAGATGGTCTCCCTGGCCTCGACGATGTCGGCAATGGTGAGGCTACCTTCTTCGCCGTCCACCATTCTCACCGCGCACTGATTCGCAGCCTCCTGGAGAATTGCGTCGACGTTCGCGATCGACTCCCCTTTCAGCGCGCGCACGGCTCGGGTGAGAAAACCGTTCAACGGCTCGATGCCTCGCTTTTCCAGCCAGGCCGAGACGAACCTCCGGATGCCCGCGTCATCCGGCAACTCGAAACGGACCTTCTCGGTAAAGCGCCCACCACGCATCGCCGCTTCGTCAATCTCGTCAACGAAATTCGTCGCGGCGACGAACACGATATCCGGCGTTTTCCCTGTCGCCCCATCGATTGTGGTCAGGATCCTGTTCGTCAAAGACGCGACATTCGACAACTGACGGTTCCGCAGGATGTCGTCGGCTTCGTCCAGAAACACGATCACGGGGCGGATGTCCTTTGCTTCACGGATCAGCTTGTCCCACGACGACGCGTCGGCCATCACCGCACTGCCCGTGATCTGCAGGAATGCCCAACCCGTTTCCTTCGCCAGCGCCCGGGCTGCCTCGGTCTTGCCGGTCCCCGGAGGCCCGTAGAATACGATGCCAGTCGGCGCCTTACCACCCTTCTCTTCAATCAGGCCGAGCTTCGCCATTCGGGTAGCAATGGCCCTCAGGCGCTTGCTCGATGCAACCGGAAGGATGATTTCGTCGAGGCCTTTGGTGCCTTCCGGGATCTGGCCGGCGCGTCCCTGCAATGCTCGCATTGCAGCCATGAGATCGTCGAAGCCGAAGGTGTTGCGGTTGGACTCGCGCTTCATTTCCCGGACTTGCTCACCGACCGACTGGATCCGCTTGCTCGAATAGCCCACCCAACGCGTTGCCGCACGCTCGATCGCGCTGTACGGAATCTCCGCATGAGGAACGTGGCGCCTGAGTGAAGTCTCCAGAAGGGCAATCCGCGCCGGTTCATCCGGCGTAGGGACTTCGATCTTGAAGTCAAAGCGCCCTTCACGCATGCCGGCCGCGTCCAGCTTGTCGAGGTAATTCGTCGCCGCAACGACGACAACCCGATACGCCCGGATATCGACCAGTTCGGTCAGCAGCGCGTTAGTGATCTTTCCTTCTTCGCCGCTCGAGTCCGTCATTCCGGCGCGATCGGGTAGCATACTGTCGGCCTCGTCAATGAACAACATACACGGGGCATGAGCCTTGGCATCGGCGAAAGCCTGCACAATACTTTCCGTCGTCTGATTCTTCCACCGGCTTGCGACATCGCTGCTGCGCAACCTGATAAGCGGAAGCTTGAACTCCCCTGCAAGGCATTCCGCGAACCCGGTCTTGCCATTGCCCGGTTCGCCGTGCAGCAGAATACCGTTACGCGGGTCCTCGCCATCACTGCGTTTCGCCAGGATGTCCGTCACAGCGCCGC
>NZ_WOEZ01000328.1 GCF_013177735.1 Paraburkholderia elongata
GTCCGGGTGGCTGGGCGGGACGTAATCAGGCGCGCAACAGGCTTTAAAAATTCAACATTATACCATTAATGTCAAAATTATAGCAGGAGAGCGTCAGAAACAAGCCGGTTTACGTAGTAATATACAAGGAAATTCACCGGTGAAAACTTCATGAGTGACGTCCTGTCCCCCGACGCGGTGCTGGCCGCCGAGATCGGGCGCCTGAAGGTGGCGTTTCCGAAGACCCGCGAGCTGTATCGCGAGGTCTGCGCGCTGCTGTTCTTCCGTTACGGCATCACGCCGACCGCGAACCGGCTGTACCAGCTGGTCCGGCGCGGCAGCATGGGCACGCCCACCCAGGTGCTGGGGGAGTTCTGGACCGACCTGCGCGACAGGAGCCGGGTGCGCATCGAGCATCCTGATCTGCCGGCCGATCTCGGCGCGGCCGCCGGCGAACTGGTCGCCACGCTCTGGACCCGCGCGAGCGCATCAGCCGGGATCGCGCTCGACGCGCTGCGCGACGAGGTCGAGGCGCAGCGCGCGGAGGCGCAGCAGGCGGTCGCCGCCGCCCGCGACGAACTGGCTCGCGTCGAGACGGCGCTCGAGCAGCGCACCGCCGCGCTGCTGGCCGCGCAGGTCGAGGTGCGGGATCTGGACAGGGCGCAGGCCGAAGGGCACGCGCAGCGACAGGCGCTGGCGGCAGAACTTGAGCGGATCGGCGCGGCGCTGGCGGCGCGCGATCGCGAGATTGTGGAGGTGAGAGAAGGGTTCTCGCGGGACCTGGAAAAGCTGCGCGCCACCGCGGAGCGGGCCGATGAGCGCCTGCGTGCCGCGGAAAAGCGCGCGCTGCTCGAGATCGACCGCGAGCGCGGCACGGCCGTGAAGCTGCAGAAAGAGCTCGATGAGGCGACGAAGCGGGCCGACCGGCGCGAGGCAGACCATCGTCGTGCGGTCGAGGCGCTGCAGGCGCAGCTCGGTGACGCGCGCCACCAGACGGGGGTGCTGCAGGGGCGGCTCGATGCCGCGCAGGCCGCGAACGCGACGCTGCAGCAACAGCTGGCGGCAACGCGCGAGGCGGATACCTACGAGGCGCGACCAGTCCGCGCGAAGGCCGTCACGGCACGCTCAACCGCGGCCCGTCCTGCACGGACACCGGGCCCGCCGCGCAAGGCGCCGGCCGCCTCCATGCCATCCGGCAAGACGGCGGCACGCCGCAAGCGGAGTTAGATGAAATGGGAAACAACAGCCGCCCGCGGAAAAGACGAACAGGGCGCAAGGCCCCGGCCTGCCCGCCGATTGGCGCGCTGATGCGCTACCGCGAGCGGATCGTGCGCGTGATCGCCGAAGCGAGCGGGCAGCGCGTGATCATCGAGTCGGTGGACGAAGAGGGCCGCGCCTTCCGCAGCACGGTGAAATGGGCTAGCCTGACCGCTCTTCACGATCAGCTCTTCTGAGCGCGAAAACCATGCATCAACTCACCATGCAGCAACTCGATATCTTTGCCGACAGCCGTGACGTGATGTTGCGCAATGACGTGCTGGAGCAGTTGCAGCGGCGCGATGCGGTGTCGGCGCGAACGGCACTGGCGCTGCTCGCCGGCGAATACCCGGACGATGGCGCGCTGCCCGCGATGAGCGTGCTGGTGTGCGAACTCGAAAGTGCACCGACGGCGCCCTTTGCGGATCACGCGGCGCTCGCCATCGCCCGCCGTCACATGGAGGACGAGGTGGTGCCCGCCGCCCGGCGGGTGCTGCCCGCGCAGACCGGTCACGCATGGCTCGCACCCTGCTGGCGAGCGCTCGCCGACCGGGCCGCGACCCTGGCCTTTCTCCATGCCGATGCCGACAGCCATTCTGCACCGCTGTGGCTGCTGGCGGGCGACTCGGCGGCCGCGAGTGACGCGGTCGAAGGCATTGAATCGTGGTGGCGCATCCCGGCGCCCCTCGCGTGGATGACCGAGGTGCGCTACCGGACAGGTGGACTGGAGGCCGCATGGCCGCTGCTCGCGGAACTGGCGTGGCTGGCACCTCTGCGGTTCGCGGCACTACTGCCGATGCTCCGCGACGCTTCGCTTGACGCGCTACGCCGGCGCTTCGATGCGGAGTTTCCGGGCGCGGGCGAGGTCGACGATTACGCTTGGTTTCCCGCGTGGCTGCTGGTGGTCAAGCCGGCACTGGCGGCCCGGCTGGGCGAGGCGCGCGTGCAGCGCGACGAGGCGGCGTCGCGGGCGATGGCGCTGCTGGGTGAGATCCTGCGCCGGGAACATGAAGGTGAACAGCGCGAACTGGTGAACCTGCGCCAGGAACTCAGCCGGCTGCATGCAGGCCTGTTTGACGCGTATATGGCGACGCGCAAAGTGCAGCATCGGTGAGGGGAAGGGGCTCTTCGACACGAAGGGGTGGTCGCAGTGCGATGATTATGGTTTGTGGCTGCGGAAATCATGGATCGGAGATTATGGAAACCGTCGCGTTTATCTCGACCGAGAACGGGGACGACTTGATTGTGTCCTTTGCAGTCATCGACCCAGCGGATCCGAGTGAGATTGAAAGTCTGACCCTTCTGCGCACGCCGAAATATGAACACCTGCTGGAAGATTGGGAGCGAGGCGTGAGCGTTTCGTTTGAGCGGTACGTGGAAGACAATGAGGAATTGCTGGAAGAACTCTGCCTTGACCGAAAATCAGCCGTAGTACGCCTGACAACCAGCCTGCGCATCTATGAGCTGGATCTTCGAAAGGTCGACGAGAAGGAGGTGACGGCCATGCGAAAGGTGCTCGTCCAGATGAACGATGATCGTCGGATCAGGCTAGTGGGCGTCTAACGATTTCTTCGATCCGACGATCGCACGAACCCGGAAATTCGCCGCAGGGGCGCGACACTCAACGAAACGCCGCTGCCTCTGCCGCCCGACGGTGACACAATTATTTCGTTCACGTCGCAGTCTTTGTGCAACAAGGATGTCACGGCGTCGGTAGGCTGGATCTGCGCGAAGTGACACATTTCATTGTCGCAACATTGACAGATTCAATACGGTTTTACGCGCACGCACGGGATGTGCGTCCAATGTGCTGTTGCTACTTTTACTTCCGAAACGCCTTTACTTTTACTTCATTGCACGGCAGGCGCTCGCGCAGGAATTGCCGCACGCGCGCCTCGCGCGGGTCGCCCTTGTGGTCCGGGCGGGCGCTGGCGGCGCTCTCCTGGAAGGTGGCCCAGAGGCTCGCCGCCGTGGCCCTGAGCAGCTGACGGACATCGACCGGCACTCGTGACATTCACGCCTCGTTATCTCGGGGATGCCAGCGACGGAACGGCCATAGCCAGCGGGGCGTGATGCGCCCTGCCCCCATTTTAGCCCATTAAATGCAATGCTGATAATACGACTTATCAGCATTGAAAATGATGCGACCTGTTTGCTTTGCCCTTTGAGGTAGCCTGCGGGCTCGAGGCGCCCCATCCATGTTTGCGCGAAAGCGCGCCGATCACCGAGGCATGGGACCTGACCCGTATCCTGGATGGACGCCCTTCGCAAAGCGGCACCGTGCTCAAGCCACTCGCATGGCAGTTCCGGTCAATGGGGGAGGGTATGAAAGTCAGAGCTATCAACTCCTTCATTTGCGGACACTGGCCCTGATATGAACCGGATGACGGCGCCGGATCACACCTGGCGTGATGACGCTGGGCACCGGCAGGTAGCCGGCGTGCGCGCAACCGGACCACTGCGATGCGGCCCGGACGCCGGACAGCACGCCGGGCGCCGACGCAAATGGCGCGGACCCGCAGCGGGTGCTCCATCCGACGTACCCGACGTACCCGAGGCTACGCGCGGGCGCGCCGGGAGCGACCGCATTTCCTAGCTGGCGCGTCGCCGGAGCGGGCTGCGCCCGGCCTGGTCATCAAATCCATGCTGCTGAGACGGGCGATCGACAGCAGAGGAGACCCGGCGCGCAGACCCGGCTTCATGGCGGCGTCTTGAGGCGGGCACGCTTTCACGTGCGCGCCTGGCCTGTGTCGTGAATCGGGTGCGAGGGCGCGCCGATTGCGTAAGGGCGCGCCGGGTAGCGTGACGACATCTCCACAACCTCAACGAGGAAAAAGCAATGAACGCAGGAACTGGTCGACGCAGTGGCCGCGAAGACGGGTGGCAGCAAGGCGGCCGCCGGCGAGGCGATCGATGCATTTATCGGCACAGTCACCGCCGCCGTCTCGAAAGGTGACACCGTGCAGCTGATCGGCTTTGGATCGTTTTCGACGGGCGCACGCGCCGCGCGGGTCGGCCGCAATCCGTCGACCGGCGCCGAGATCCAGATCCCGGCCGCGAAGACCGTCAAGTTCACGGCGGGCAAGGCGTTCAAGGATGCGGTGAACGGCGCCTGAGACCGGACGCCAGCCATCGGCCGGATTTCTGCCGATGGCGCCGCTGCCGGCAGGGTAGCCGCTCCAGGTGCTGGCGGCAGCAACGGCACGGCGTGATCGGACAGGGCCTGGATCTCGGCCAGCCGGCCTGGTAGCATCAGTGCGAGATGCCTCGACGTACCGCGGCCCTTCGATTCGCTGCGTGTCTAGATAGATAGCCGTATGGAAAAGAAACGATCGCGGACCGGGCGCGAAATCTCGTGCCCAACGATCGGTGCGTTACTGCGCTACCGGACGCGCATCGTGCGCGTCATTGCGGAAGCGCGCGGGCAACGCGCGATGATCGAATCGCTCGACGTCACAGGCAGGACCTTTGTGAGCACGGTGAAGTGGGTCAGCTTGCGTGAGCTGGGTAATCAGCTTTTTTGAAGCTGGATCTCTTCGTGGGCGATCGGTCAGTCACTCCGGGATGCCTGCGGATCAGATACCTCGACTCTCCAGCTTCGATATGCCCGACCTTGGCAAGAGCGTGCTCATCCCATCACACTGGATGCGGAAATTTGCTGCTCGTATACTGGCGCAGACATTCGGGACAGGAAAGAATATGCGGCGCGTGATTGTCCGGCGGTCTCCAGTTCACGGCAAAGGCGTGTTTGCAATGCAGGCGCTCGCGGCGGGCGAGCGCGTGCTTGAGTACAAGGGTGAAATCACCTCGTGGCGAAATGCGGTGCGCCGTCACCAGCGTGAAGGCGTCGAAGGACATACGTTTTTTTTGGTCTGTCGGACGGCCGCGTGATCGATGGCAGCCGTGGCGGCAACAGCGCGCGCTGGCTCAATCACGCCTGTGCCCCGAACTGCGAGACTATCGAGGATGAGGGACGGATTTTCATCCACACGCTCCGGCCGATCGGGGCCGGTGAAGAACTGTTCATTGAGTATCTGCTCGCCACTGACGATCCGTTGGATGAAGACGTCCGGGCGCAGTACGCGTGTCGGTGCGCCGCGGCGAACTGTCGTCATTCGATGCTGGCCGACGCAGCGTGAACAGCGGGGCGGAAGAGGAAGTGGGCAGCAACGCTATCCCAAAAATCGCCGCGAGCCCGAAGCGGGAGAATGATGGATTCGTCCAGCTCGGCGTGGATGTGGTTTTCCATCTCGATGTGCTGAAGCCACCGTTGCCAAAGGGAAATGTATCCGACGGTGCTCCCGGCGCAAACGCGAAGAAACAGATTTCGCTGGAGCTTGACGATTGGTGGTGACGTCGGTGCCAGCGCGCATGTCGACAGCTATAGGGGAGCGGCCTTATGCAGAAGAGGAAGTTTGCGCGAAAGGGAGCAGGAGAAGCGAGTCTGCGGGAACTGCTGGACCGGCTTGAACAGGCATTGACGGAGATGCCAGCCCGCACATCGGTTTGCAGAGCGCTGTCGGATTTGACCCGGCGGCTCGGTTCGGCCAGCGACAAAGCTACTGCAAGACCCTGTCGATCGAACCCTGCGCGCCGTCAAGGTCAACCCGCTGTCGAATCCCTGCCACTGTTTTCGTGAACGTCGCAGGATCGGACGACCTGGCGGTCTCTGCCAATCACCCAAGACGGTTCAGCGGCCTCCGGCAATCGATCGGGCACGTCGCGCATCGGATCGAGTTCGACCATCTACGGTCACTCGCCCGCGCATCAATGCAGACGTTCGAGCGTCGCCTACACCCAGATACTGTTGAAAAAGTCGGTGACGGTCGTTCTAACCCGGTTTTCATGGGTCGCTTTACCCTTAGCCAATGCTCGCGAGCGGTTTGTGGGGCGATCTGAGAGGTCGAATTTTTCGCTCATGATGTTAGGGCGCCGCGCTACGACTTTTTCAACAGTATCCCCAAACAACGGCCATTCGCGTCGCGTGTATGTGTCGCTATTTAACGTAACAAAGCCGTTTATAGCGATGAGGCAAGTACCAAAGTTCCATGGCGCCTGTTGCCGCTCGTGAGCCCACGTTGCCTCGTTTCGCGGAAGGCACGGTTGACTGTATTTACATGTAGCCCCAGGAAATCAGCCAGCATTCGCTGTGGAGGAAGTCTGTCCCCGGCTTGAACCGAACCCGCCCGGATGGCCAGTTCGATGGCATCGGCCAAAGCCAGGTACGCGGGTCCGGCCCATGGGGCGAGCTGGAAAATGGATTTGTTCATGCTGGCCTTCCAGCGATAGCGACTTACTATCGTTTCACGCCCGCGAGGAGTAACGGATTTTCTAGCGATCGCCACGCTAGTGAACGCCCCCAGTCGCGCGATTGCCACACTGTTCTTCCCGTCAAGCAAAACCCGTTCGCAGCATGTTTACTGGAACGGGCTCCTCAAATCAAAGAATTGCCGCGCGCGGTGATGCGTGACCTAGCCCGCCACGCGCGGCTCAAGCCGATCAGAACGGCATCGCCCCTTTGGCGCCGCTCGGCTCTTCAGCATTCGCGTTGCCGTTTTGCTGGTTATCGCCGCCGTGACCATGACCCGAATCGAAATTAAACATGTCGAACAAGTCGCCGAGCGCCGGCGCATTGACAGGCACGTACGGGTTGTTGTTCCGCTGGACCGGGTTCGGCAGGTTGTCGCGGCTGCGATCAGTGATTGGCGGCAGCCCCCAGTTGCGTTCGATGAACTTCGCCAGCGATGCGTGGTCGGCATAGCCGTGCGCGACACGCCCGCCCTGCGAATAGGGCGACACCGCGATCATCGGAATGCGTGGGCCATCGCCGAAGAAGTCGACTGGCTGGATATAACCCGAGTCATAGTAGCCACCGCCTTCGTCCACAGTAATCAGGATCGCGGTACTGGCCCAAAGCTTCGGATTGCTCTGCACTGCATCGACGATCTTATGCACGAACGCCTCATACAGGCCGAACTTTGACGATGTCGGATGCCCGTCGAGCTTGCCACCCGGTTTGACGAACGATACCGCTGGCAGGTTGCCCGCGCTGATGTCCGCATACAAGTCGGTTGTGTCGGCAAGGTGCGTATCGCGGACCTGCTGGTTCGTCATGATCGACGTCTCGTACAGGAACGGGTTGCAGATGTTGCAGTAGACGCTCGTCGCCGGGTTGCTGACGAACGTGTTCCACCCTTCGCCGTAGTACTTCCACGGAATGTGACGCTCAAGCAACGTGTCGCCGATCGTGCGAACCGGTGACGGGGGGATCGTGAACGGCGACTTTGTCCTGTCGAGCACCGTACCATCGCCGTTGTAGCCCGGGTTGTAGTTGTTCAGCAGGTAGTAATGTTGCGGCGCGCAGTTCATCTTCGGATGGTACGAAAGCGACGCCAGATACTTGCTGATCGGCCCGACACCCGCCTGACTCGTGTCCGAGCAGTCGCTGTAGCTACCGCCCGAATAGCCGTCCTGCGTGTACCAGTTGTTCGTGCCCGCCAGCGGGTTCGGATTCTCGATCTGATTCGATGGCGGGACCGCTGCATGGCCGTTGCCGTCGGTGTAGTAGTACGCATCGGCGGCGCCGACCATGATGCTGTTCGCACCCGTGCCGCCCATCACCGGCTGGTGATAGTTGTCGCTGATCGTATAAGTGCGTGCGAGCCGGGTGAAATACGGCATGTCGCCCTTGCTCGCGTTGTAGAAGCCCAGCGCGTTTGAGCCTTCCTTCGTGGTCTGGTCGCTGAATGGCGTGAGTTGCGCGCTACCGTTGCTGCCTGCGCCGATGGTGGTCTCGACCCACGCGAACAGGTCCATCAGACATCCGCTCGGATTATCGCGGGTGGCGTGGGACACATCGCAGTCGGACTGCTGCCAGTTTTGATAGAAGCGGTGCACTGGACCGCCCAAGTACGCGTCATACAGCGATGATTGCTGCGGCGTTTGCAGCGGGTAAGGGCCGTTTTGCAGTTCGTTGTAGTTCGCGACGCGCGTGTCCTTTGCGCCTGTCGGCAAGCCGGAGGCACCGGTCAGCAACTGGCCGATATCGGTCGTCTCGAGTTCTGTGCCCTCAGCCTGTGCGGCCGCGTTGTACGTTGCGTACGGTGAGCCGGACGTGTCGCTCGCCGCGGTAGCCGTGCCACCGGTGTTCGGCGAAGGCAGCGTGCTGTAGGGGCTCTTGATCGATGGCGCCAGCGCGAACTGCGTCGTTCCCGTCACTGTGGCCTGGTACTGGCGCGCCTTCGCGAAGTTCGGGCCCGGCGAGCCATCCGCGTTAACGATGCCTTGCGACAGCAGGTTTTGCACCGACTGCCCGTTCGCCGGCTTGTACGTGCCGAACACGTGATCGAACGTGCGGTTTTCACCGACGATCACAATCACATGTTTGATTGGCGTTTGCGTGGAAGATTCGTTGTCTTGATCTTTCGCCGCGGCGGTGCCGGGAGATGCCGCGAACGCAAGCGCGGCGACGCCAGCGCATGCCGCGAGAACGGCTGGGACTTTTGAAACATAGCGTCGCTCGGACGCTCGCTGCTTTTTCATTTCTGCTCCGTTAGTAAGCTTGACCACCTTTCACAACCTTACTTACAGAGCATGACTGCGGCGAGACAGTAACGCTTCAATTGCCTTTCTACCCGCGCTGTTCGACGCGAATTTTTTGCGCAACCATGGCACATGATCAGGTTCGCTAATACCGCCAATCCCTTCAATCTGCAGGCTGAGAAGGATTCGACTGTCCAGGCGCGGATCCTGTGACCATCTTTGCTGTTTGGGTCAATTCAGTTTTTACCAAAACGACGCTAGCACAGCGAAAATCCTTCCCTAAACATCGGTGAGTCAACGCGTCTAACGAAGTAGTCGGCCGGTTCAAGCGTTTCAGCATGCGTATCGACGCGGGGTTTTAGCCTTTTCTGGGTCTGTGTCGCTTTATCCGGCTAACCGGCACTCTCCGACCGCGCGAAAGTTGTTAGCGCAAAGCGGGCGAACCGTCGATAGGCCTAACGAAAATCGGCACTGTTCGGCAGCAGGTGTCCACTTCTTCGTCTGATTTTTCATTTCGACGACCGGTTGAATCCGCCCTGGCTGCCGCGGTCACTGTGCAGGATCAGGCCCGCTTCTGGACGGCGGCGGAACCATACGCAGCGCGTCCGATACCAGTTCCGTACGCATGTGCGGCTGCATCGACCAGCCCACCACCTGACGGCTGAACAGGTCGAGGATGACGGTCAGGTACAGCCAGCCCTCGTCAGTCCGGATGTACGTAATGTCCGTACTCCAGGCCTGATCGGGGCGAGCGGGCGAGAAGTCGCGTTGCAGCAGGTTTGGCGCGACCGGCAGGTTGTGGTTGCTGTCGGTGGTGGCCTTGAAGCGGCGTTTGGTCTTCGCCTTGATGCCGTGCAGCTTCATGAGCCGCTGGACACGATCCTTGCTGACACGAATGCCCTGGGCAAGCAGCTTCTTCCACACGCGAGGCCAGCCGTACTCGCCTTTGGATTCAGCGTGCACGGCCTTGATGTGGACCAGCAGGGCGTCGTTGCTGATGCGTCGGCGCGGACGCTCCGTATCGACGTCCCGGGCCTCGCGGGCGTGGTAACCTCTGGGGCTGACACCCAGCACCTGGCAGGTCAGGGAAACCGGCCATTGTCGGCTGTGGAGCTCAATCCAGGCGTACTTCAATCCGACACCTTTGCGAACTACGCCGTGGCTTTTTCCAATATGTCGCGTTCCATCTTCAAGCGTGCCAACTCCGCGCGCAGCCGGGCAATCTCCATCTGTTCGGGAGAGATCTGTTTGCCTGCGCCGTTCAGCTTGCCAGCGGCATCGGCCTTAACCCAGTTGTGCAGCGTCTTCGGGCTGATGCCCAGTATCTTTGCCACCGCCGCCATGCTCTGGCCGCCGCAGACCATGCGCACGGCTTCTATCATGAATTCTTGCGTGTACCGTGCTCTCGCATTACCCATCTTTCCTTCCTCCTTGCGTGAGTTTTACACACTCAGCAAGGGATCCATTTTTTGCGGGCAAGCTCATTGAACATTGGCCCAATCGATGCCGTTCCACGTCACGCCGGAAGGTGCACGCGCCCGTATTGCTGCACTCATTTGCTTTCCTTCCGTATAGATGGTTCTGCAAACTCTCTGGTGAGGAGAGGCCATGAGGAAGTCTGCCCGCTTTCGCGTCGGGTGATGTATTGCCGTCGGCCATCCCCGCTCGCTCGTCACACGCCCCCCCGGATCGCTGCTGCAGGCTGTCCGTCGGCCCGCTGACCCTAAACGTTCCCTCGGCGGCATGCTCACATCGGGCGTGGGCCGATGCGCGTTTCCTGAAATGTCAAAAATGACATTTTCGCGCCATGCCTACATCAGACGCAGATATCGATAATGGGACTGGGAACGATCGAGGGCGATAAGTCCTCGCTCTTCGAAAGCGCTCCCTCAACTCGCCATTAGGATGAACAGCGTGCTTAGGATTATTGCAATGCTTGGCATCGCAGCAAGTGTGAGTAGTTGCGCAGTCGCACCGGGTTATGGAGATGGTGGGTATGCCCAGCCGTACGATTCTGCGTATGGATACCCGTCTGGACCC
>NZ_WOEZ01000329.1 GCF_013177735.1 Paraburkholderia elongata
GTGGGGTCGTGCACCGCCGTTTGACGACAGTCAAAGCGGCCGCTCACCAAGATTGCTCACTGTCGTCGGGTTAGGAACCTATACCGGTCGTTGACGCGTTGATGGACCAACGACCGCATTGGCCGAAAAGGGGGCGCCCGGGGATCCAGCAGGCGGCGCTCGTGGTCAGGCCTACGTTACTGCAGTCCATGCTCACGAAGGTCTCTCTGGGCTTTGCGGCGATAACGCGGGTTATCGCCGCACTGATGCGCCATTAAATGCATTCCTAATAATGAGGATTATCAGGAGAGGGGAGCGGTAGGGGTGGGTGGCCGCAAAGGCGCGAACCCGCGGGCCGTGATCGTTGGAAGCCCTCGGCCGAAATGAATGCAGCCACTGCACGCACGGGACTGCAGAAGTTGTGCAACGGAAGCGAATTTGGTGTGGCCTATCGATGCGGCCGACTGCAAATGAAGGCCCGGATAGAGCTATCATACCCTTCGTTTCGGGACACTGGCCCTCATTTCAGGCAGACGCTCACGCAACTAAACTTGTGTCCAGATTTCAACTAATTTTGTGACTACCCGAGCACATTGCCATCCGGTGCGCCGTTACATGGTCGCGCCGAATGAACAGGTCCTCGACCTTGCACATGGCGACCGTACTGCGGCGCGGCACCGCTCATTGAGTAACAACTTTTATTGAAACCGCGCATCGAGTTACACCTTTAGTTGCCGGCGTCGACGCGAGAGTCACAACATTAGTTGAAATCGGATTCAACCTCTGTGCCTTGCTGGTCAAGGGTCTCCGCGGGATTTCGACCGGCACGTCGATAGTTACAACATTAGTTGTGTGAGCGACGACGTCGCCGGATGGCACCTGGCGTGATGACGCTGGGCGTCGACGGGTAGCCGGCGTGCGCGCAACCGGATCGTCGCGACGCGGCCCGGACGCCGGACAGCACGCCGGGCGCGGACGCAAAAGGCGCGGACCGGCAGCGGGCGCTCCATCCGACGTACCCGACGGTACGCGCGGGCGCGCCGGGCGCGACCGCGTTTCCCCGCTGGCGCGTCGCCGGAGCGGGCTGCGCCCGCCTGGTCATCAAATCGATGCCGCTGACACGGTGATCGGTAGCACAAGGATGCGACCCCGGGGCGCAGGCCCGGTTTCACGGCGGCGTCATGCGCAACCCACGCCTGAGGACATGCGTGCAGTGCCTGTGATCGCGGATCAGTCCGGCCGCCGGCCAATTGCGCAAAGGCGCGCGGATCGGGTAGGGTGGCGCTATTCACAACCACAGGAAGGAAAAGCAATGAACAAGCAGGAACTGGTGGATGTGGTCGCCGCAAGGACAGGCGCGAGCAAGGCAGCAACCGGCGAGGCGATTGATGCGTTTATTGGCGCAGTCACGGCCGCCGTCAAAAAAGGTGACACCGTCCAACTGATCGGCTTCGGGTCGTTTTCCACGGGCGCGCGCGCCGCGCGGGTCGGCCGCAATCCGGCGACCGGCGCCGAGATCCAGATCCCTGCTGCGAAGACGGTGAAGTTCACGGCGGGCAAGGCGTTCAAGGATGCGGTGAACGGCGCCTGAGACCGGACGCAAGCCGTCACCCGGATTTCTGCCGATGGCGCGGCTGCCGGCAGGGTAGCCGCGACAGGTGCTAGCGGCAGCAACGGCACGGAGTGAGCGGGCAGGGCCTGGACCTCGTCCAGCCGGCCTGGTAGCATCAGTGCGAGATGCCGCGACGCACCGCCGCCCCTGCGATTCGCTGCATGTCTCTATAGGTAGCCGTATGGAAAATAGACGATCGCGGACCGGGCGCGAAATCTCGTGCCCAACGATCGGTGCGTTACTGCGCTACCGGGTGCGCGTCATTGCGGAAGCCCGCGGGCAACGCGCGATGATCGAATCGCTCGACACCACAGGCAGGACCTTTGTGAGCACCGTGAAGTGGGTCAGCCTGCGTGAGATGGGTAATCAGCTTTTCCGAAGCTGGATCTCTTCGCGGGTGATCGGTCGGTCATTCCGGGATGCCTGCGGATCAAATACCTCGACTCTCCAGCTTCGATATGGCCGCCGGTGCCCGAACGTGGCAAGTGCTTGCTCGTCCAATCGCACTGGATGCGGAAATTTGCTGCCCGTATACTGGCGCTGACATCGGGGGGAAAGAGTATGCGGCGCGTGATTGTTCGGCGGTCTTCAGTTCACGGCAAGGGCGTGTTCGCCATGCACACGCTCGCGGCGGGCGAACGCGTGCTTGAGTACAAAGGTGAAATCACCTCGTGGCGAAATGCGGTGCGCCGTCACCAGCGTGAAGGCGTCGCAGGCCATACGTTTCTCTTCGGGCTGTCGGACGGGACCGTGATCGACGGGAGTCGCGGCGGCAATAGTGCGCGCTGGCTGAATCACGCCTGCGCGCCGAACTGCGAGACCGTCGAGGACGAGGGACGGATTTTCATCCACACGCTCCGGTCGATCGGGGCCGGTGAAGAACTGTTCATTGAATATTTGCTCGCCACTGACGATCCGCTGGATGAAGACGTCCGGGCGCAGTACGCATGCCGGTGCGCCACGGCGGACTGTCGGCACTCGATGCTGGCGGACGCCGCGTGAACAGGGTGGCGGAGGAGGTGGTGGGCAGAATCGCTATCTCGAAAAGCACCGAGGGCTCGAAGCGGGGGAATGATGGATTTGTCCGGATAAGTGGCGATGTGGTTCTACATCTCGATGTGCTAAAACCGACGTTGCGAAAGGGAGATGCATCCGACACACCGTTAAACGCCAAGGCGAAAAAACAGATGTCGCTGAATCTTGAGGATTTGTGGTGACGCCATTAGGCGGCGTTTGCCCGATCAGGGAGCAGTCATATGCGGAAGCGGAAGCTCGCACGAAAGAGAGCAGGGGAAGTGAATCTGCCGGAACTGCTCGACCGGCTTGAACTGGCACTGACGGGGACGCCCGTGCGCATGTCCGTCTGTCGAGCGCTATCGGATCTGAACCGGCGGCTCGGCTCGACCAGCGACAAAACCGCTGCACGGACCAGTCGCTCAACAGCTTTGCCGCCTATGGGCGCTATCAACTGACGCCTTCTGTTGCGTTCACCGGCGCTTATGACTACCTCACCGGCGGAGCCGTCGATGGGAAGCCCCCAGCACGCTACCATCAGTTCAACGTGGCGGCCCACTACGCGCTTTCCAAGCGGACCGACGTCTATTGCCTGGCCACTTATGACCTTGCACACGGGACCGATTTGACCGGTCAGCATGCTGTCGCGTCCATTCTTACGATAACACCGTCGAATAGTGACAAGCAGTTCATTCTGCGATTCGGGATACTGCATTTTCTTAGTCGACGCGTAAGTGTCGTGTATCGCGAATGAATTCCCCCGACCTGCCGCGAGCTGATACAGGTGCGCACCTACGGCAAGTTATGCGATGCCCTTGGCTGCGCTTTGCGGGGCGACATCTTCGATAGTCGCGAACGCCTGACGCTCATTGAGAACGTCGGGTTGATCAGAGCATAGACGATCCCCCCGCCGACCGCGCATACGGTGGGAAGGGTGCCGGCCGATGCGGTGCCTCCTCGTGAATCTGTAGTTTGGAGCGAAGTGACCCACCTACGAACTAGGGGAGCGGCGAGTTACCCCGCATACCTCACAGTGGAGCATATGAAAAAATGCACGGCGCGACTCGTTCGGTAAGCGTAACGGGTCTGGAGTATCCCCGCTTAACTCACGTATTACCCGAGCGCGTCGCTTAGTCCGTACAATTCGTGGCGTTTCGCTACTGCGTCAACGTCGTGACTGAGTACTACGAGGTCGTGCAATTCGCCCATTCGATCGGCGACATGGTGACGAAACAGCGCCTCGGCTTTGAAACTCAGGTCCTCGAACACCGCGATTGCCGCGTGCTGATCGATCGTCATTTGTGTGACAAGCTTCTTTATCCCGAGTTCGAGCGCTTGTGCGAAGCACTCCTGGATGAGCGCCCGTCCGAGGCCAGTTCCGCGCGAGGAGGGCGTTACAAGGACCCTTAACTCGCCTACGTGGCGAGACCAACTAAGGTGGTCAATGACAATCGCCGTGCAACCAACTACAGTTTCGCCATTGCGCGCGATCAAGCTTGTCACCTCTCCGTTGTCCAATGCGCGCACCCACGCGTCAATAACCTTCGGATGACTAATATCGCGTGGCACGAAAAGTAGATCATGGTCAGGCAAGCTATCTATCAGCCGATCCAGTGCGCTTCGGTCGGCGCTTGTCATTCTTGAAATTTCGATCTGTGAACCTGTACATTCGATACTGCGTGGGTAGCTACGCAATGCTTCGGTCATATTGAACGGCCCTCCAGCCACGAATCGAGTTTTGGCCACATACGCTTCACTGCATTTGCGCCAGCGGCGATACTGACATGGCCGCCCGGCAACATGAGCTCTTCCTTGTCTAAAGATCCGACGCGCTCAACCAGAGGTTGCGCGCTCTGCGGTGGCACAATGTGGTCATATTGCGCAATGACATGAAGCAGCGGCACGGTAATGTCGCCAAGGTCGACGATGCGCCCCCCGATGCGCAGGGTGCCCTCGAACAATTTGTTGTCGCGCAGCAGTTCCTGGGTCATCTGGCGGAAGTACCCGCCTGGCAAGGGCAGTGTCTCGTTACCCCAGCGCTCCATCATCCGGTAACCCTTTACGAACTGATCGTTCCACAGGTTGTCCCATAACCGAAGCTGTCCAGCAACGCGGCTCACCGGTCGCAATGCGTCGAATCCTGCGATGACGACGTCGGCCGGAACGACACCGACTTTACCGACGAACTGCTCTATGTCGAAGTGGCGCTCATCCGACAGCGCCCGAAACAGTTCCATCTTTGTGAAGTCGACTGGCGTCGTGAGGCAGACCAGGTTCTTTACCGGACCGTCCGCATGCAGGGTCTGATAGATCACCGATAGCAAACCACCCGCGCAGTAGCCGAGCAAAGTTATGTCACGCTCCTTCGAGCGATGTTGTACACGACGGATACAGTCAGGAATGAAATCGAGCACATAATCGTCGATGATCAGATCCCTCTCATCGTCGGTCGGTGCGTTCCAATCGATCAGGTACACGTCGTAGCCGCGCCCGAGAAGGAACTCGACGAGGCTCTGTCCCGGCGCGAGGTCAAGAATGTACGCTTTGTTTGTCGGCGCCATCACGACCAGGATCGGCACGCGATAGACTTCGTCGAGGCTCGTGCGGTAGTGGACCAGTTCCAGAGTGCCGCGTCGGTAAATCACGGTCTTCGGTGTGCGGCCGACGGCGGGTGGTGGCGCACCGAGCAGCTCGACTCCTTTGAGTCCGCGTTGCACGGCACGGTCGACCTCGAGCTGAAGTCGCTCGGTCAGCGAGGGGGTAGCATCCTTGCGAGTGGACTTGACATCAGTTTGGGCGACCATAAGTCATTCCTTGCCCGTACGTTTGCCGCGTGGCGTTCGCTTTGTCGATGGCGTGGCGGTAGATGCTGCTTCTTCCGTCGTTGCAGGCGTTGAACTCGGCGGGCGACGCGTTCGCGCGGGCCGTGGGGACTCGCTGGTCTTGTCCGGAGGCGACAGACGGTCGAGTTTGAGCTCAATGCGGACGAGCGACTCAGCTAGTTCTGCAACTTGCTTGCGTGTCGGAAGATTAGCCTTGCGAAGATAGTTGTCGAACAGCGTCTCCAACATCTGTTGCATGCCTAGCGAAACAGACGAGAACTGATGCAGCGAGCGCACGACCTCTTGGGATTTCAGGCTGCCGGTTGCGAGCGAGTTGACGTCGCTTTCGAGGCGAGTCAGGGCTTCGCGCCAGATCTGTAGCGGATCGGGAAAAAATGGAGATGTCATTCGATGCCCTGTCAATCCATACGGGGTTTAATGAGCCAGCGCAATGTTGCGCATAGCGAGTTAAATCGGGCCGCGGCTATGCGCGGTCAATGTTCGCGCGGTCAGACGTGCTGTCGCTTGTCAATCGGAGCGGACTGGTGCCGGGCTTGACGCCCCAGTTACCGCTGTAGGTTTCACTTGCTTCAATTTGGGCAAGTTGCTGCCCCGCTATCGCTCGGCATGCCGTAACGGGATTAAGAAACGGGGAGGCCGTTAGTGCCATGGTCCACCGGTTGCGGGGTAACATGCGGCGCGCCATGCTGCAACGCCAGCCTTCAAGCAGCTCGCCGGACATCAGCGACATGAGCACCACATCGCGTCCCATACGCAGAGCGGACAATGGGAGCTCGAGATTGGAGGGCACCGACAGTTCGAGTGTGCGATCTACTGCTGGTTCATCGGTGTGCGCGTTCAGTGCCCGGCGCAGTGCCGCACCGATATGATCGAGCGCATTGCGCGCCGAACGAAGTACACCGCTGAAGTTCAGGAAGCCGTGGAACTGCCCCGCATAGTGCAGAAGTTCGACGGACACACCCGTTCTGCGCAGACGGTCGACGTATGCGAGACCATCATCACGTATCGGATCGAAGCCCGCAGTCACAACTAGTGCCGGAGGCAATTCGTGCAGCGTGGCATTGAACGCGGGCGACAGCCACGGATCCGTGAGGTCGGGCTGGTCCTGGCTAATCAGTACTCGGACGGCGTCGATGTCGTCTTTTGTCAGCAGGTAGCCGCTTGCGTTTTCGGCCATAGATGCGAAGTCGTCGACTAGATTCGTGGATGGATACGCGAGCACTTGAAGTCGTAGCGCCGCTCCGCCGCCTGTGACATAGCGCTGTGCGACCGCCGCAGCGATATTGCCCCCGGCTGAGTCGCCGCCCACCGCCAGCCGCGAGCTGTCGATGCCAACGGTGTGTCCTTCGCGTGCGATCCAGCCCAGCGCCGCCAAACAATCGGCGCGTCCAGCATACAGGTCGTGTTCCGGTGCCAGTCGATAGCGTACAGCGACCACAACGGCGTCGCTCGCCAATGCAATATGTTTGCAAATGGCGTCTGCCGTGGTGAGCCCGCCCATCACGAACGCGCCGCCATGAAACCACAGGAACGCAGGTTTGGATCCGGCAGTCTCCGATGGCCAGTAGAGCTTCAGTTCGATTGAATTGTGAGGGCCGGGAATCCACCTCGTCGTGATTTTGCTAACTGCGTCTGCTCGGCCGAGTGCTATGGCGGACAGACACCACGCCAGACGGGTCCAGTGGAGGTTGGTTCGGTTAACCGACTTCCGTTTCATCAGGTTGAACACCTTCAAAAACACCTTCGCCTCGGGATCAAGGGTCTTGGCCCGGATCTGTTTCGGTTGGCCGAAATCCTGCGCCTGCGACATCTTCAGGGGATTGGTCTCGCCGTCGCTAGTCGTTGAATTCAAGGTCTCCTCCGGTTCTAGGGACACGGGACGCCCATGTTTCCTATGATTGTCGCTTCGGCGATGGGTTGTCAGAGCGACGGAGAGATCCACTGGCAAATACACGCTGGCGGACACCTTGGCACGCCGGGTTTTAGCCAACGATCACCGAGTGACGGTTTCGCACACTATGGCTGCGAGACCAGCGCCCACGGAAGGTTCGATGCGACCGCGGCAGGGTTATTTTCGGCATGTTCGCGATAATCCATTCCGCGTGTTCGGGATCGTTGGCCGGCGAAATGGGGTATGCGTGCCGACGTCGACCGGTGCGCGTCGATCAGCGCGTAAGAGGGATTCTCACGATGTGGGGAATCGCTGAATGTCCGGTATGCACGAAGACAGGGCTATTTTGCGCCCAGTTTGGCCACACGGGTGTCTGAGGATCGCAAGAGGATGTCGATCCACCTGAAGCACTGGCAGGCACCGACACCACGCCGGAGCGGCTTCTCTGTACGAATCTACAAATGTCGAATGGGCGGGTCGGGTGGATGTTTCTCAATGCCTTCCGCGTCACGTCTACGGCATGTACGGCTGTGCGCTGCTTGCCAGGCGCTCCCGCGAAGGCTGCCGCCGAAGAATTGAAGACCTTGCGACATTGCGGCGCCGACTCGAGACGGAGCAGGCGATGCATTCTGTGCGAGGCGCTAACGCGCTCTACGATCGAATATCCGAAACAATGTCGAACCGACTGATGAGGCGATCGTGAGCAGGCACGGCTAACGGAGGCTACCGATTTCCGTCACGACGGTTGCCGTTGAACCAAGCCCAATCCACTTGACTACAGAAAGAAAACAGACGGATGACGGACGTTGAGGCATTAGACGGACGCGTGGCCCGGTGCGAGGGGAGGGGCGATGAACCGGCGACTACGGAAAGGTGGTCGAAATTCACGCTCCCGTTGCGCAATTAAAACCTTTCCCGAGGCGCCATCTCGTTCGATAGTTTCACCACAATCGAAGACAAAAGACATCGTTTCAAGGAGACATTACGTGGTCCATACGCAGACTCCCGCTATCGCGGGCGCCACAATACCAAGTTAGGTAAAACCATACGACATATTGAAACCGCGACGTTAGCGAATCCGCTCATCTGGCGAGTTTCTCTGTAGCAAACAGCTAAGTCGATACCGCAAGCAGCCATTGCAGCGCGAGATGCGCCTCGATGGGGAGTAAGTGCGCACTGTTTCCTGACCAAAGGCTCGCCGGCGCAACGGGAAAGCCGAAAGTGATGGTCGCAGCGCAGCGGCGCGGTAGGCGGACCTTGAAATGTCTGTTGCGTAGATGAATTCCGGTCAGTGCAACATGAAAGCTGTGCTTTGTTTATCAGTCCAGGCTCAGATGAGCCCCCTCTCATGGCAGGTTTGGCATCGAGTAATACACGGCGGAATTTGTGAGGAAGAGGGTGCCGATGCAGTTCTCGCTCGGTCCAGCGAAATCCCGTCGCATACAACTACCGGAGATCTATTTTGGTATCAAGAACCGAAGACACCGTAGCGGACGAACACGGCTATCAGTATCCGTTGCTGATCAAGCGTCTTCTAATGACGCCCCTTGTCAATGCGCCGGAGCAGGAAATTGTTTATCGAGGGCTCAAGCGTTACAACTACCGGGCGCTAGGGGAACGCATTGGGCAGCTGGCTAGCGCGTTGGCTGACCTGGGTGTCGAATTCGGCGATACGGTAGCCATGATGGATTGGGATAGCCATCGGTACCTCGAATGCTTCTTCGCGGTGCCGATGATGGGGGCGGTACTGCAGACGGTGAACGTTCGTCTTAGCTCCGAGCAAGTACTCTACACGCTGAATCATGCCGGACCCAAGGTCGTGCTTGTGAATCGCGACTTCCTTCCTCTCCTCGAAGAAATCAAGGATCAGCTCGAGACGGTTGAGAAATTTGTCCTGATCACCGATACCGGCGACTGCGACCTTGGCGCGATTCCGGTTGCCGCAGAATACGAGCAGATGGTTGAGGGTTCGTCGTCCGCTTTCGAATTTCCAGACTTCGACGAAAACACGCGCGCGACAATTTTCTATACCACCGGCACCACCGGGTTACCGAAAGGGGTCTACTTCACGCACCGGCAACTCGTTCTGCACACGCTTGTCGATCTCGCGGCATTCGGCACGACCGCCGTGCAAGGAAGGTTTCATCAGGGCGACGTCTACATGCCGACCACTCCGATGTTTCATGTGCACGCGTGGGGGCTTCCGTATACCGCAACCGTGCTTGGGGTGAAGCAGGTGTACCCAGGCCGCTACACGCCTGAGACACTGCTGGAGCTGAAGGAGAGGGAGGGGGCAACGTTTTCGCATTGTGTGCCGACAATCCTGCACATGATGCTGACCCATCCAGCGAGCAAGAATGTCGACATGCGCGGCTGGAAGATCGTGATCGGCGGGTCAGCTTTGCCGAAAGCGCTTGCGAAAGCCGCAATGGAGCGGGGAATTGACATCTTTTGTGGTTACGGCATGTCCGAGACGTGCCCTCTGCTGACAACCTCGCATCTCAGCCTGGCATTGCTCAGCGACAACATGGACTACGAGATCGAGATGCGCGTGACGGCTGGCCGTGCAGTGCCGCTGGTCGAGTTGCGTGTCGTCGATCCGGACATGAACGACGTACCGCGCGACGGGAAGACATCAGGCGAAATCGTCGTGCGTACCCCGTGGCTGACACAGGGTTATTTCAATAACCCGGAAGCGTCAAAGGCATTGTGGGCCGGCAGCTATTTACACACGAACGATATCGGCGTGCTCGGTACTGATGGATACCTTCGCATCACCGATCGGTTGAAGGATGTGATCAAGACCGGGGGCGAGTGGATATCGTCGCTTGAGGTAGAAGACGTAATAACCCAGCACCCCGCAGTGAGCGATGTCTGCGTGATTGGCGTTAGCGATGCGAAATGGGGTGAGCGCCCAATGGCAATCGTTGTGCTCAAGGACGAGTTCATTGGAAAGGTCGACGCAGAAGGGCTAAAGGACCACATGAAGGCTTTTGTCGAAAAGGGGATTATCTCAAAGTTCGGCATGCCAGACCGAATTATCTTCGTCGATACACTTTTAAAAACTAGCGTCGGAAAACTCGACAAAAAAACCATGCGCATAAAGTACGGAAGTTAAAATTCGCCCTGAAAAAGCACTTGCAATTGACCGCCTCATGGAGACAATGATGAACTCAAAATCTGGAACGATCGGAGATTTTCCGGAATCTCCTTTCCAGACAGCGAAGGATGACCTCGTATACAAGAAGGTTGGCTGGCGTCTGCTTCCGCTGTTGCTCGTCTGTTATGTGGTTGCGTTCCTGGATCGCATCAATATCGGATATGCCCAGCTGCAGATGCAGAAAACACTTAGCTATAACATGGAAGTGTACGCATTGGGCGCTGGCATCTTCTTTATCGGATACTTCCTGTTTGAAGTTCCAAGCAACCTGATGCTCGAGAGAATTGGCGCGCGCAAGACGCTTTTTCGCATCATGCTTTGCTGGGGCATCATTGCGTCGGCGATGGCTTTCGTCAGGACACCAACGCAGTTTTACATCCTGCGCTTCATGCTTGGCGCTTTCGAGGCCGGTTTTTTCCCGGGCATCATTCTTTACTTCACCTATTGGTACCCCTCCGTACGCCGCGGCCAGGTGGTCGCGATCTTCATGTCGGCGACGACAGTCGCGGGCATGCTGGCTGGCCCGATCTCGGGAGCGATCCTGAAGTACCTCAACAACGTCGGCGGATACTACGGCTGGCAGTGGCTCTTTATTCTGCAGGGACTGCCGGCGGTAGCATTGGGCATTGTGGTTTTCCTGCGCCTGGACGATGGCCCCGGGGCTGCAGCGTGGTTGTCGGCGGACGAGAAGGCTCTGCTGAACGAGCGGCTCGAGCGCGACGAAAAGGAGACTTCGGGCGAGAGTGCTGGTGGTTTTCTGCATATGTTGCGCGACCCAAAAGTATACGCTCTCTCGGCTGCGTACTTTTTACTGCTCGGGGCAAGCTATACCGTTGTCTTCACGCTTCCTGCTTTGATTCACGGCTGGGGGATCAAGGACCTGTTCGGTGTGGGTATTCTGGCGGCGGTTCCGCAGGTCTGTGCGATCGGGGGAATGATTTGGATCGGTCGCCATTCCGATGTGCATAAGGAACGTCGTTGGCACTTCGCGTTTTCAACCACGTTGGCGGCAGCTGGGCTTGGCGTGGTTGCGGTGATGCAAGGCCAGGCGACAGGGCAAATTGTGGCTTCGCTCGTTGGCATGACCGTGGCCTATATTGGATTGAGCTCGGCGACGCCGCTGTTTTTTACCCTGACGAGCGAATACCTGTCTAAAGGTGCCGCCGCGGGCGGTCTTGCACTCGTCAGCAGTCTCGGCAATCTTGGCGCCGCAGCTGCGCCGTCCGTCAACGCGATGCTTACCAAGAGTATGGGAAGCAATGTCTATGGTCTCTATCTTGTGATGGCACTGTATGTCGTGTCCGGGCTTCTCATTTTGCTGGCGATCAAGGCAACCGGTGAGCGTTCCGGCGCCCGTTCGCAAATCACGGGCCGGGTATAGCCAGTAGACGAACACGTTGTGTTGGCGCCGGAACAGGCTAGAGAGGCAAGGGTGTGCTTTTGCATCGGGTGCTCTGGCCTCGGGAAGGCGTGTGTTGGTACCAGGGGCCCCATCCGGACCAGGCGAGAACTTCGCTCGCCTGGTCTTGGGTTGTGGGACTTGCTTGTCATCGCCGCGCCAGCAAAGCTGAAATCGACTCACAGGGCGACGATCTCGCAGAACGCGGTTCAAGTCACGGCATTTGAATTGATCGTTGCTTCCGAATAGTCAATCTACGATGACGGCCCCCCGATAACGAGCGTGTAGCCGAGGCTATTCCGCCCGGGACGTTGGGTGTCATCAGAGCCCGACAGTGAACAACTCCAGCTGCGCGAAAGCCGCGCCGATGTTCGTGTCGGTCGTAGCTGAGTTGCCCACGTCACTGTCGCCGGCAACGCCGCCTCTGCAGGGTGTCGATGGCGCCTGCGCTCAACGTGCGGCTTTCTCACCGAAATTATTGGCTCCGAGAGGACGACCAGCAAGTCGAAAAGTCAGACGAATGCAAGGTCGGGAAATCTTCGACATGATTGGCATGCTTGTTTCATTGGTTTGACACCAGGAATCCGCGTTGCCCACCAGATTCGGGTCACAATCGATCGGTACCTGCTGATGCAGAGGTAAGATTGAGCCCCATTTATGAGAGGCATTGAATGCAGTTGACTTGCTCGGGATTCAGGGAAAGGGTTTACCCTGTACACAAAATCGCCGCCCTCGTTTTCGCGATGTCCAACGAGGGAATCAATCCAGAAGAAGTTCTGGCCGGCACCGGTATTGCGCCGGAGAGACTTCAGTCGCCCAGTACCCGGGTGTCATATGAACAGACGCAACAAGCGTTTCTCAACGCAGTTCGACTGAGTTCGAGCACGAACTGTGCGTTCCGTGCCGGTGAGTACATGCGCGTCACGGCTTACGGTATGTACGGCTATGCGCTGCTGAGCAGTCAGTCCCATCGAGACTCGGCGGAGTTCGGATTGAAATACCACCGCGTGACGGGACCGGTGGCCGATATGGCATATGCCGAAGAGGGCAAGGATGCGATCTTCGTATACACGCCGCTGCTGTCCAATCTGCCGGACGACGATCTGTACCGATTTACGACGGAGTTTCAGCTCGCAAGCCATTACACCATCTGTCGCGATCTATACGGATCAGCTTTTGGGCTTTCGGGCGTTCACCTTCGATACGCCCCGCCCAAACACGCGAGCGACTACGAGAGATTCTTCGGCTGCCCAGTTCTTTTTGAACAAGAACGCAACGAACTCCGATTTGACTTGCATTGGATGGCAGAGCCAATGCCATATGCGAACGCGGTTACCAATGCCCTGGCACTGGAGATGTGCGAAAAAAGCCTTGCCGAAGTCAGAAAGGCCGGGAGTATCGTCGGAGATGTCTATCGGGTCTTGTTCGAGCATCCGGGTCGGTTTCCAAACATCGATGCCGTGGCCAAGGAATTGAACACCAATGAGCGGGCACTGCGCCGTCGTCTCGCGGCCGAGCAGACGTCATATCGAGATATTGTGGCCGAGGTGCGGATGCGTCTTGCGATCGAGTATCTGCGCCATACCGATATGACAAACGAAGAAATTGCGAGTCGGCTTGGCTACAGCGAGGCGACCAATTTCCGCCACGCATTCGTTCGCTGGACAAAACGTAATCCAACGGACTATCGCAAGTGATACTCGCTCATATGCGATAGTCCCCAGGTAAAGATCCGGATCCTAAACCGCAGAGTCCCTGACGCGGCTGGTACCTCGGAACGGCGGTCGAAACTAATCCTGGCTTGAGCAAATAAAACCTTCCGGGCGCATCACTGGGTTAGTTACTCTAGCAGCCAGAAGATCACGAAGAGCCGTTGCAATGACGGTTCGCCGCGGTCGCTGAACATGGCGCGCGACTCGGTTGACGCACGGAGACCAACTCTTGTAGCAAGCCCAGCCTGAATCCATACAGGCCGGAGCCGCGGCGTCTTCGCCGGACGGGACGGTCTCGTATATGGAAAAGTTGTTGACGCCTGTTGATGCCTGTTGTCGCTGTTGCCCGTCTGCAAAACGATTCGCATACCCGGATCATCATGGTCGGGCCGCAGGCCGGCAGTGCCAATGGCGGAACGCAATCGTTAGCTCGTCACTCAGACGCGCAGACGGAGCGGCGGGGGCGGCCCTCGTTTGCCACGACTCTGGCAACCGTCGCTCTCGGTAGGGTCGCGCTGACTCAAGGGCTGGCAAGCGCGCAAATCGCGGCTTGGGTTGTCGGCTTGAGCGGGGCGTATGTAGCGAGGAGTGCTGGCGGCGCATATTGCGGGATTTTGGCCGGGTGACAAGCGGGACATGCGGACTGTGGCTTCGACGGCGGTTTCAAATCGTCACCGTACCAGCAGCTCACACGATTCAGGCCGTGCGCCCGTTTGGCAGGACCAGAGAGATCATAAGAACTATTGATAAATGAAATGGAGACAGAAATGGATTTGGGTTCTTTGCTAGCTGGAAAGCGGGTCTTGGTAACTGGTGCTTCTTCCGGATTGGGTGAGAATTTTGCTCGGCTCGCTGCCCGATGCAGTGCAAAGGTTGTCATCGCGGCAAGACGAAAAGCGAGACTCGAGGCTCTCGCGGAGGATCTCGTCAAGTTAGGTTCGCCGCAGGTCACAGTGGTCGAGATGGATGTTGCCTCCGAGCAATCGATCGACGACGCGTTCGCGGAGATCGACGCGTCGGGCGATATCCTCGACGTCGTCGTCAACAATGCCGGTGTTTCCAACGACGGCCTCGCTCTGACGCTACCGACCAAGGATTTTGACGAGCTGATGGCTATCAACGTGCGTGGCGTCTGGCTCGTATCGGTCCGCGCGGCGCAACGGTGGAAGGACGGCGGCCGCGGTGGCTCGATCGTCAACATCGCGTCGATTCAGGGGGAGCGAGTGATGACGGGGATCGCGCCCTACTCGACATCCAAAGCCGCGGTCGTCCACATGACGAAAAGCCTCGCACTCGAATGGGCGCGCTACGGGATTCGCGTCAATGCAATCGAGCCGGGATATATCGGTACCGAGATGACCGACGCGATGTGGGAAACCGACTTCGGAAAGGCATTGATCAAACGCATCCCGATGCGTCGCCTTGGCAAACCCGAGGAACTCAACGGCGTGTTGCTGCTTCTCGCGACGGAAGCCGGCTCGTGGATGACCGGTGCATGTATCCCGGTGGACGGTGGGCATCTCTGTTCTTCATTGTAAGCCGATCCCCCGCGCGCAAACCAAATCTATGCTTTTGCATTTGTGAATTTACCAATGAGGGTTGTCATGTCGGATGAGGGAAATTCATCTTTGAATGTATCAGGCAGGAAAGCGACCGTCGTCGGCGGTGGGGTGATCGGTGCCTCGTGGGCAGCTCTCTTCCTCGCGAATGGTTTGCGTGTCACGGTCAGCGATCCTCAGGACGGTATTGAGGCAAAAGTCGTCTCCTATATCGAAGAGGCTAAAGCGTCACTGCTCGCGCGTGGCTACCCGGCGTTCGACATCGGCAACCTGTCTTTCGAGAAAGATCTGGCGAAGGCGGTGAGCGATGCCGACTATGTACAGGAGAACGGGCCGGAGCGGCTGGAATTTAAAGTCGAACTATGGGCGACAATAGAACAAGCCGCGCCTGAAACTGCGCTGTTTTTGTCGTCCAGTTCGGGCATCCCCGCGTCGAAGCAATCTGCAGGGCTCCGGCAGCCGGAGCGGCTGATCATCGGTCATCCATTCAATCCGCCACACTTGTTGCCGTTAGTCGAGGTAGTGCCGAGCGATAAGACGCCTCCCGAGCTAACGGCGAAGGCTGTGGATTTTTACGATGCGATCGGCAAGGTCGCGCTTGAAATCCGGAAGGAAATACCCGGCTTCGTCGCGAATCGACTGCAAAGCGCAATATTCAGGGAATGCGTGTCCCTGGTGAGACGCGGCGTTGTCACGATCGAAGATCTGGACAAAGTGGTGGTCAATTCGCTCGGCGTTCGTTGGGCGACCGGTGGACCGTTTCTCTCCTTTCATCTGGGAGGCGGAGAGGGAGGATTCGCGCATTTCCTTGAGCATTTGACGCCAGGTATGGAGTCTCGCTGGAAGGATCAGGTTGCCACTGATGTGCAATTCGACGAAGACACGAAGAAAATCCTGCTCGCCCAGATCAGAGACGCCTATGGCAATTCGCCGATAGCTGAGTTGAACGCCGAACGCGACATGAAGCAAGTTACGGTACTGAACAGTCTGGCACGCTCCGCCGGAAAGGTTGAATGAGGCTTTGCGCGTAATCCTCTGCGAAACAATTCGCAGCTCGATTGCGCACTTGAATATTGGATGACGGAGCACTTTCATGTCAGTAGATCAATCTCCTGTTTCGAAGCGGATCTTCGCCTTGCGGTCAGATCAACCGTCGATATTCTCGATTGACTGTACGGGACAGGACTACCGCCTGATCATCGATGGGCTGGACGGGGTCCCCGACGGCATCCAGGTGGACAAGGGCCGAAGCGTTGTGTACTGGACCAATATGGGACGACGACACATTGCGGATGACGGCACCATTGAATTCGACATGGAGGACGGCAGCGTCGAAGCGGTTGACCTGGAGGGCAAGAATCGCAGGTCTCTGGCAGGGAACGGCGCATTCAGCACCCCCAAGCAACTCCATCTTGATGCTGGTCGTGAGCTGCTTTACTGGTCCGACCGGGAGGGTGGCGCGGTGTGGCGTAGCCGCACCGACGGCAAGGAATTGACGTGCCTGATAGATCGGTCTAGCGTACCCGGCGGTAGGCGCGCGATTCTGAATCAATGCGTCGGCGTCGCCGTCGACTACGCGAACGAGCGGCTTTTGTGGACGCAGAAAGGCCCCGCCAAGGGGGGGCAGGGACGAATCTTCTGTGCAGGCCTGGAAATGCCTGCCGGGCAGACCGCGTCGGATCGCACCGACATCGAGGTGCTGCTAAGCGATCTTCCCGAACCTATCGACCTTGAGATCGACACCAAGCGGCAAGTTCTGTATTGGACCGATCGGGGGGCGCCCCCATACGGCAATAGTCTGAACCGCGCGAAGCTCACGCCGGACGGGTTGGTTGATCCGCAGGTTATCTGCGTGGGCTTTTCCGAGGCCATCGGTCTGGCGGTAGACGCGGCCGCCGGCGTTGCCTTCGTGGCCGACCTGGGCGGTCATATCTGGCGGGTCGATCTGTCGACGGGGAGAAGCGAGGTGATTTTTGCGCTCGGCCGAATAACCGGCATTACCTTAAGCTGAACGGCATTGGTGAATAATCAGTTCCTTGCGAATTTGTAAAATGAAATCGACGATACATCTGGATGATCGAATCCGATGGAACATTGAGAATCGCATCGCCAGCGATGCGGATAACGTGTTTGACCTTAGGGCGGAAACCGAGGCCGTATTAAACGGGGTAGGCGCGACGCTGACTGATTTCGGTGGGGAGATTTCGTTCTACGGCCAGGATCCGATCATCCCCAGTGTCCTTCGATATGGGGCGTTCTCGGCAATCGGCCTAGCGGCGAAGGCCGCGCAGATCGCGTCGATCTGGAAATTGAAAACCGGTCAGAGCCAGAATATCCACGTTGACGTTAGAAAGGCTTTGCGTCGCTTTGCAACATTTTATGAAGGGCACCTGGAAACGGTCAACGGAATGCCAGGGAAGATGGATTCCGAGATAGATACCGGCGTGCGGGCCAATTTCTATAAAACTAAAGATGGTCGCTGGATTTACATAACCTGCAATTATCCTGTTCTGCGGAACAAGGCACTGCAACTGCTGCTTTGCCCGCCTGGTGAAAAATACGTGGCCGAGGCCGTCGCTAAGTGGGAATCGTTCCAGCTTGAACAGGCGGCCGGCGAGGCAGGCTTGCCGATGTACGTGGTGCGATCACCGGACGAGTTTCTTTCGCTGGAATTGTTCGAACAGGTGATGACGCAGACGCCGCTTATTTCCGTCGAGAAGGTGGCAGAAAGCGACCCAATGCCGTTTCAGGCGCACGGTGAAGTGCTGGGCGGCATCCGAGCGCTAGGGCTGGGCCACGTCATCGCCGGTTCCGGTATCGGGCGGGCGTTGGCGCTGCACGGTGCGGATGTGCTCAACATCTGGCGCCCGGGAGACTACGAACACAAGCTGTTTCATTACACGTCGAACATCGGTATGCGTTCGGCGATGCTCGACACCAACGCGAATCCGCTTCACCGTGAGCGCTTCGACAAACTGCTGGCCTGTGCGGACGTCTTCTTCTCGAATCGACGCAACGGCTTCTTGCAGCGACATGGTTTGACGGCAGAGGAGCTCGGCAAGACTTATCCCGGCCTGATAAGCGCCGCCGTCAATTTCACCGGAGAGACCGGTGTATGGTCCGAGCGTGTCGGATTCGATATCTCCACGGGGGCATTTGCTGGACCGTATTGGCTGGAAAGTCTCGGCGGTACCGATGTGCCCAGTGACGTGCCGCACCTAACACCCAAAATCGCCATCATCAGCGATTATGTTGCCGCGTGGCTCGGAACCGTGGGAATTCTTCAGGCGCTCAAGCGGAGAGCGATTGAGGGCGGCAGCTATAAGGTAAGCGTGTCGTTGACGCGGACAGTCTGTTGGCTGATGTCACTTGGCGTTTTTGATCAGAAATATGCGCGATCTGTCGCCGACTCGACTGATGAGCGAGCTTATATCGACCCCGATCCAATTTTGGCCGATACGCCGATGGGATTTTATAAGGGTGTGGCAGAGCAGGTTGAAATGACGCGTACGCCAGGGCGCTATAGGCACTTGTTGTTGCCGCTGGGTTCTAGCAAACCCGAATGGGAAGTTTGACTTCGCGCGCACCTGTTGCCTTAGACCATGCGGAAAAAGGTGGCGGGGTGAAGAATAAAGGTCGAACAATGAATCGGCCGCGGTTTTCTTAATGCAGTTTATTTGGAGGAGCTTTGACGATGGAATCAACCAACCCGAACAGCATTTTCGCTGAGTACCAGAAACTTATCGGACAGTTCAAGCTGCCCGGCATCGACGTCAGCGCCGTCCTTGAAGCGCGCCGCAAGGACGTCGAAGCTATCGCCCAGGCAAACACCACCGTACTGGCTGGCGTGCAGTTGCTCGCGCAGAAGCAGTCGGAAATCTTGCGCTCGACGCTGACCGAATTGCAGTCGCTCGCGATCCGCGCTGCCCAAAGCGGTCAATCGGCCGCCAAAGCCGGTGAAGTCGTCCAGCAGGCGCTGCACAAGGCGTTGGTGGACATGCAGGAACTGGCGGACACCGCTTGCAAGGCTCAATCGGACAGCATGGCGGTGGTTACGAAACGCGTAGCGGAGCACGTCGAAGAATTGAAGGCAGCTCTTCAGCCGAAGACCTAACGTGACACCCGGGATGCGGCCTGCCGATCCATCTAGGTGACTGTTCCTCCAGAAGGTTATCCGCGAGCGAGGATTGCAAATGGCTCCCGAGTCTTCTTGCAGTACCCAGGTCCGGAAGAACGATCTGGATGGGCAGATGTTGGGTAGCGCAACTTGGCAGGGCAGCGGCGGTTCGCCGCCGCTCATTCTTAACAGCATCGGCGCCACTCTCGATCTGTTGCAACCGTTTGTCACAGCGCGCGCAGATGGGGGTGTCTTCATCGCCGACGGCAGTCTTGCCGTACCGCTTTTCGACGTTGTCGGTGTGGGCCGACAAGTTGCGTTCGCGCCTCGGTTATAACGGTGCCGTCGATGGGCTCGTATAGTGGGGCGCTCGCGCAGCAGCTGGTGCGCCTGTATTTTACGGAATCGAGGTGTTCCTCGAACTACGCGCCATCGCTGAACAGATGGCGTTTTCACTAAGACATGATCGGAGGAAATTGTCATGAACAAGCTTTCCATTTCCAATAATAATGGCATCGCGGTCGTTACTCTGAACAATCCACCGGCGAATGTTATTACCATTGATCTTATCAATGAAATCAACTCTTTCGTCCTCTCCTTGAAGGATGACCGCGACACGAAGGTCGTCGTATTCAAATCGGCGAACGACAACATTTTCCTCGCACATCTGGACGTCACTGTGATCAATGGAACTCCTGGTGGACAAGCGGCATGCGTTGAGTTCAGTCACATGATCGCCAACATCAAGGAGATGCACCAAGCGTCCATCGCCATCGTAGATGGTGTTGCTCGGGGAGGCGGCAATGAATTCGCCATGTCGTGCGATCTAGCTTACGGTACCGAAAACGCGGTGTTTGCTCAGCCGGAAATTTTCGTTAACATCCCTACCGGTGGCCAAGGTGCGGTGCAATTTGCGAGAAGGATGGGTAAGAACAAGGCACTACAGGCCTTGCTGGTTGGCACTGATTTCAATGCACAGCAAGCAGAAGCATTGAATATTATTACTCAGTTTGTACCCAAAGCTGAAATTGAAAATTATGTCAATTCAGTTGCCAATATCATCAGCCGGCTGGAGGTACGCGATATCATGATGTGCAAAGAGATTATCCATGCAGCGGTTCAAGATGAGCGCGCGGGAGCCGAGCTGGAACTAAGGAATTTTTTGATCCGTGCAAAAGAGGAGAAGACCCAAATCATAATCAGGTCATTTATGAAGCATGGAGGCCAAACGGAACGCGAGGCGACAGACTTCCAAGGTATATTCAAAGATGTAGGCGCCGAATTATCGAAAGAATCTGAGTAAGCGAGCCAGTTTTAAAGTGTCCGGTACAAGCAACTGTACACTGGCTATGTGAGACTGCTGCGCGCCTTGCGCTCCTCCGAGCGGCCGATTGCACTGCTCGATTGCCGCACACGGGCTGGGTTGACGGCGCGCGCAGCGGTCGAAAGAACAGCTTGTGATCAGACGACAAGATTGATCGGCGTCCGAAAAGGGAGTTCGACACTGAGATATCCTGCTTTAGCAAAAGTGAAGCTAACTCGCCCCGCGGCTGCGGATTCGGGCCGGCGCATCATGGATCCGTGGCCGCAAGAGCCCGCCAAATGCCGCAGCGCCGTTCCGCGGAACCGAGTGGCCTAAGTGCCGCGCGGCTCAGTCTTGTGCCGCGAATGCCAGCGCGCGGCACGCGGCTCGCGCCAGTTCGGCGACATGGCCGAGGGCGCGATCGGGCACTGTCAAGTTGACGAGCGTAGGCTACGTGTCTGGCTAAAGAGTAGTTATCCTTATCAGATAACTCGATTGGCTGCGGTTGAGACAGTCCATTCTTGCCATGTGGCGAGGCGTTCTTTGAGTATGGCGCGATGACATGCCGCGTTCATCTGATGTCTGGGCAACGCGAAGTGCTGCTGGATCGGGCCGAAGCATGAGAGAAACACCTGCGTGCGACGCGCGTCGCGAAAGCCGCACATCTGGCGTTCGCGCCTGCGGGTTGGCTGGTGGCTATTCTCGGCGCGGTTATTCACGCGAGCAGCCGCTTTGACAAAGACGTGCTTTACCTGAGCGAGTCAGGAATATCAGCCTTCGCCGCCGGATAACTGCGCAGCTGGTCGGTAACGATCTTGCGCGGCACCGGGTTTGATCGCAGCACCCGCCGGAAGAATCGCTTGGCCGCGGCCTTGTCGCGTCGCTTCTGCACCAGCACGTCGAGTTCAGCACCATGCTCATCGACCGCTCGCCACAATAGATACGGCTCACCGCGCAGCGTCACGAACATTTCGTCCAGATGCCATGTGCTGGCCGGCTTGCGCCGCGCCGCTTTCGCGCACTGAGCGAATTTGGTGCCGAACTTGTCGCACCAGCAACGGATCGTTTCGTACGTGACCACGACACCACGCTCAAGCAACAACTCCTCGATGTCGCGCAGGCTCAGGCTGAACCGGAAATACCAGCGAACCGCGCAGCTGATGACGACGGCGGGAAAGCGGTGGCCGTGATAAAGGGAATTTCTCTTCTTCATCACTTCATTCTACCGCCGCCTGTCCACCAACCTGATAGTGCCCCGTGTAGTGAGCCCCCGTGAGCGTAGGCATTCGGCCAAGGTCGAAGCCTTCGTCGAGTATGTCTGCCAGGAGATGGCCCGCGGGTAAATGCGCTGAATGTCTGCAGTGCGTTAGCCTCACTCTGCCATATGTTTTTGCAGACTACTGCCGTAGACCGACGCAAAAGTGTCACCGTTTCGGCAGTAATCGTTGGCGTTCGCAATTGATGCAAGCCGTGTTCACAGGAGCGCTAGTGTTCCGTCCCAGAAATAACTTTACGTAAATTTGGATTGTTCTATGATCGAACGATGATGGACAGGAGGCGATCATGGGACGCAAGGGGATCGAGGTTGTGGTGTCAGAACTGGAGCGAGAACAGTTGCTGTCCATGAGTCGCTCGCGTTCGTTGCCTCATTCTCTGTTGCGTCGGGCAAAGATTGTCCTGATGGCCGCTGACGGTCACACAACCACGGAAATTGCGATGCGGTGCGAAGTGACGCCACCGGCGATCACGCACTGGAAGAAGCGGTTTGTCGCTCAGGGGCTTGCGGGTCTGCATGATGAAGCTCGCCCAGGCCGACCGCGCACACATGACGACGAGGCGGTCGCGGAATTGCTGGCCCGGGTGTTGCATGAAAAGCCGGACGGGGCAACGCACTGGAGCGTGCGTTCTGCGGCCGCGCAGACAGGGATTTCGAAGAGTTCGGTTGCCCGGTATCTGTCGCTGTTCGGTATACAGCCCCATCGTTCAAAGAGCTTCAAACTGTCTACCGATTCATTCTTCGTCGAGAAGGTGCGCGATATTGTCGGGCTGTACCTGAGCCCGCCCACCAACGCCCTGGTGCTGTGCGTCGACGAGAAGAGCCAGTGTCAGGCGCTGGAGCGCACGCAGCCGATGCTGCCGATGGGGCTGGGTTATCTCGAAGGGGTGACGCATGATTACGTCCGACATGGCACCACAACCCTGTTCGCTGCGCTCAATGCAGCAACGGGCGAAGTCATTGCTCAATGCAAGCCGCGCCACCGGCATCAGGAATTCCTACCGTTCCTCAGGCATATTGACCAGGTGGTGCCGGTCGATCTCGATGTGCATCTGGTCGTCGACAACTACGCGACACACAAGCATCCGAGGGTCAGGGCGTGGCTCGCCAGGCATACGCGCTACCACATGCACTTCACGCCAACCTACTCAAGCTGGCTGAATCAGGTTGAACGCTGGTTTGGCCTGATAACGCAGCAGGCGATCCGTCGCGGGTCATTCAGAAACGTGCGCCAGCTCATCGCCAGCATCGAGCGTTATACCGAGCAGTACAACCAGCACAAGCGGCCGTTCGTATGGACCGCGACAGCCGATTCCATTCTCCAGAAAGTGGCCCGGCTATGCAAAGCTATTTCTGGGACGGAACACTAGCAAGTTCAGTAATGCTGCTAGCGTAGCCGTCCGTTTCGTGGAAACCGAGGAGTTCGATAGCGCGATATTGCCCGAAGCGCTGCACCGAAGTTGGCAGCTTTTCGAAAGACCGACGCTGGGATGAGGCCCGCAAGGATCCACTTCCCTGTATGTCCCCACCGGTGGTGGGGAACGTTCATATCATTCGAAACATCAAGTCCAGAACGAACGTGATGCTCGGATTCAAACGGTTCAGGAGCGCCGCGACCACGATTGCAGGCATCGAGTTGATGCCCCGCGTCCGCAAGGGTCAGTTCAACCTCCGCACTCTCGGACTCAAGGATGCTGCTGCACCCGCCGTCTGGAACGCTGTCCTGTACAATACATAAGGTATCCTTATGTATTGTACACGTCTCGGCTTCACCGGCTGTTTGCACCAGAACCACCGGCAGGGTGGGCGTCAATCGAGCGGTGCTGGCGGAGCACCGCTCGACCCGGGACGACAGCGCATTACGAGCGCTGCGGCACCAATGCGTCGACGAGCCCTGCTGCGGTCTGTCTAAGACTCTTCGGATCGGCGTAGACACGCTCCATGACGGCAATGCCGCGTGTCATGGTGACGATGAGCCTGGCGGCCTGCGGCGCCGGAATCGCGAGTCTCTTTTTAGCTTCTGGCGTAGCGAGCGCACTGAGGACGATCGCTTCCAGCTCATCTAACATCTTTTGCAGGGCGTCGCGCAAGCGAGGCGATTCGGGGTCGACTTCGATCGCCGTTTTGGTGGACAGACAGCCCCGCGCCGGCGAACCCTGTGCAATCGAGCGGATGGCGAACGTGAAAAACGCCGTCAACGCGTCGCGCGCGTCAGGCTTGTCCAGCGCGTGGCGAGCAGCGGCGAGGAATTCGACGGTGTACCGCTCAAACACGCGCACGAAGATTTCTTCCTTGTCGCCGTACGCGTTGTATAGGGACCCGCGCTGCACGCCGGTGGCTTCTGCCAGATCCAGCATCGAGGTGGCGCGAAAACCCTTGCGCCAGAAGACATCCAGCGCCTGCGCAAAGGCGTGCTCTTCATCAAACTGACGGACTCCAGCCATGGTGCGCCTCAATCACGGTTTATCTATCAGGAGTATTTTGACACTATTGGCTAAAATGCGCAAAGCGTGGTGGCTGCGTTCGTTTAGATCCTGATATGACTTCCTCCTTGTCAAGTGCTAAACGCTGGTCAAGAACCACAAGCCGTTTCGCCTCGATGACCGCCCCTTTCTCTGCAAGCCGTTTTTGTCTGTGGGTGTCCCCCTCGGCACTTCCTGTCGGCGACTCTCCTCAGGGCGGCGCAGCCTGTAACGTCGACGGGGCGCTGTCAGGTTGATTTATCAGTGGCGTAAGATGGCACGATGAAGAAAACGAAATCGCTCTATCACGGTCACCGTTTCCCAGCCAGCGTCATCAGTTGCGCAGTGCGCTGGTATTTTCGCTTTCAGTTGAGCTTGCGCGACGTCAAAGAGTTGCTTTTCGAGCGCGGCGTGATCGTGACGTATGAGACGATCCGGTGCTGGTGCGACAAATTCGGTGCGGGCTTGGCTCGCCGGGTGAAGGCAGCGCGGCGCAAACCGGGTGGCACGTGGCATCTCGATGAGATGTTTGTGACTTTGCGTGGGGAACCGTACCTGCTCGGGCGAGTTTGTTGACGAGCACGGCACCGAACTCGATATCCTGCTGCAAAAGCGGCGCGACAAGGCAGCCGCCAAACGCTTCTTCAGGCGTGTGCTGCGCTCAAACCTGGTACCGCGCAAGATCGTCACCGACCAGCTGCGCAGCTATCCCGCAGCAAAGGCTGACATTCCGGAGCTGGTCAGCGTGAAGCACGTGTTCGTCAAAGCGGCCGCCCGGCTGAACAACCGGGCGGAGAACAGCCACCAGCCGACCCGGGAACGCGAGCGCCGCATGCGCGGCTTTCGCGACCCGAAACGCACACAACAATTTCTCTCCTGCTTCGGACCGATACGGCAACACTTCGCGCTCAAGCGGCATCTGCTGCGCGCGTCACTGTATCGCAAACAGCTTGCAGCAAGGTTCGTTGCCTGGCGCGAATTCACCGAACAAGCCCAAAATCCGTCGACTGGCTTCTGAACGAAAGTCACACCTGCCGGCGTTTCGTCTCACTCTCGGCAAGTTGACAACGCCCCTTGAACGGCTTGCCCGCCATGAATTTCACCGTCTTTGCGGCAGGGATCTGGATCTCGGCGCCGGTCGCCGGATTGCGGCCCACCCGCGCGGCGCGCGCGCCGGTGGAAAACGATCCGGAGTCGATCAGTTGCACGGTATCGTCTTTTTTGACGGCCGCCGTAATGGTGGCGATCAGCGCATCAAGCGCGTCAGCGGCGGCCGCCTTGGTTGCGCCGGTCTTCGCGGCGACAGCATCCACCAGTTCCTGCTTGTTCATCGTTTTTTCCTCGTTGAGTGAATGATGATGCCGCCACCCTTCTATGAGCAGTAAGTTGTCAAGGCCTCTCGACGGACTGACTCACAAAGCATCGTTCAGCACCTTCTGCTCAGTGCGCGTAATCTGGGTCGCGGGTAGGCGAAGCCTGGCGGCAGCGGACCCTTGGCCCAGGAAGGGATGGATATGCTGACGTAGCGTATTGTGCATCAGTATTTGCTGTGATCCGATGTGCGTCGCTCCTGCTGGTCTGAAGCCGATCGTTGCGCGCGTCAGACGTGACGTCCGACCACCTTCTATCCGCTGGCGACTCGCCAGCCTTATCCTGCATGCGCTTTGCGTCGTGGGACTAGTGTCCAAAACATACCCCATCTAACAGATCGGTTGCGCTAGCAACCCGGGTGGCGAACGGGCATGTTCACTTCAGACGTTGTATATATCGGGTTCACTCAATGGGTGCTCGCCATGCTTTCGCCTCAGGCCACCTTCATCTGTGCCCCTTCCGGAATGGTGCCGTCCTTCAGATAGCGCCACAGCGCAATCGCGAGGCGACGTGCGACCGCGACGATCGCAATCCGTCGCGCCCGGCGATTGGGCCCAGTGCCCTGCGTGCGCCGGTTGAACCACTGCGTCAACGCGCTGCCGGGCTGATAGCGCAGCCAGGTCCATGCCATCTCGACCAGTAATGCGCGCACCCGCCGGTCGCCCTGTTTGCTGATGCCCTGATCGACCTGGCTCTCGCCGCTGTCGTACGGCTGCGGCACCAGTCCGACGCATGCACCCACCTGGCGCCGGTTGCTGAACTCCCGCCAGAACAGCTCGAGCGCGAGGCGAGACGCACCGACCTCGCCAATCCCCTTCAGACGCGTCAAGTCGTGGCTTCGCTTGCGCGCGGGCGCCGGCACGTTTGCCTGCCGCGTCTTCTCCAGCGCCACGAATTGCTGCTCGGCGAGCGCCAGCCGTTCGCACTCGCGCAGAAGCCGCTCACGCAGCTCGGGCGGTAGCGGCGCACCGTCGTGGCACTTCACCTCGTTACGCGCGAGCCGGCCAGCGAAGGTCTTGCAGTCGACGTCGTCCCAGCAGCCCAGCGTGGCCAGCAGTTTGCGCATCCGGTCGCGGTGCTGCCGCACTTCCTTTTGCAGTTGCCCACGATCGCGCATTAGCTGGCGGGACGCTTCATCCTGCGGCGATGGCACATGCACCACGTGCATTCGGTCGCGCTCGCCGCGTAGCCACGCACGCAGGTTAATCACCAGCTTGATGACATCGAGCCGGTCGGTCTTCGCGCGCCGCTTGTGGCGTTCGACCGGAATGCTCGCCGGATCGACGACATGGCACTCGATGCTGCGCGCCTGCAGCGCACGAAAGATCCAGAAGGCATCCTGACCGGCCTCGTAGCTCACGACCACCCGCACGTCCGCAGGCAGCGACCACTTCTCTTTGTGGCGTTCGATCAGGTCCAGAACTGCCTGCACGCGGGCGGCGGCCTGTGGCTGCGCGACGGCGTGCACGGCGGGCGTCTCGCGCCGGCCGTCATGCAGCGCGACCTTCCACTTCGTCCCGGCCAACTCTAGCGACACGGCAAGTATTGCTTCTTCACCGCGGGTGATGAATGTCTGATCCGTGCGCATGATGTTCTCCTTTGAACAAGACTTGACACGCTGATTTTACGTATCAGTTCGTCGACGCCTCCTGCTCATAGGATCTACCCGATCGGCGCACCTCCGCGCAATCGGCACGCAACTGCACGACTCCTTCACGCAGAAATAAGCCGGCCGGACCGGCCCCGCTACCTGTAGGCACGGATCCCGGTTCACGCGATCGTGAGGAACGTTGCGCGTGCAAAGTCCGGCGCCTCAATGAAACGTGAACGTTTATGGTTCTGCGCCGCAGACGTCCCGGCGCCGCGGATCGCAAGGTCTTCCTCCCTGCTGCGCGTGGCCGCCTTTCCGCATCGCCGGTTGCATCCGGCCTTCATGCCCAATCGTCTGTGACGCGCCACGCCGTCGCGCCAGGTGCCATCCGGCGACGTCGTCCAGTCGATACAAGGGCTCGTGTCCGCAAATGAAGGGGATGATAGCTCTGACTATCCGGGCCTTCATTTGCAGTCGGCCGCATCAATAGGCAACACCCAATTTGTTTCCGTTGCACGACCTCTGTCTGCAGTCCCGTGCGTGCAACGGCTGCATTCATGTCAACCGAGGGTTTCCAACGATCACCGCCCGCGGGTTCGCGCCTTTGGGACCACCCACCGCTACCGCTCCCCTATCCTGACAGCTGCCATTTATCATGAATGCATTTGATGGCGCATCAATGCGGCGATAATCCATAGGATTGTTAGCGGAGAGGGAACGGCGTAATGAGCTGGTCGAAGGCACGGCGATCGAGCCGTTCCCTCTCCGCTAACAATTCGTTGAGCTAAACCGCTCCGCCGACGGTGGCTATGGGAATTGAATTGGCGTGGCGATGGTTGTGGCGATCGGATTCGAGGATTGAAACATTCGTACGGGCGGCTCTGGACGCTCAATTGGGCCTGGCCCGTGCGATCGCGGTGGGTCGCCGACGGGTTCGACGCTCGTAGAAGGCAGGCTGGGACCGCCGCGTACGTACGCATCCTGCCGACCCGTGAGGACGGGCCGGCTCCGGCCTGCCGGCGATCGCGATTCGAGCGTCATGGATAGTTCGGCGGTGCCCGGGGTAATGCGCCTGGCAGGAGACATTCGACGCAGACCATGTGACCGTTTCGGCAGACCGGACAGTCACGCAATGATCGGCCGGTCAACTGCGCGTAACGGTCGCGGTAATCAGGTCTGGGCGGCGTGCGGGCTTCAGCAGGCGGTGCGCCAAGCAGACGCCGGCAGGCGGCAATGCGGGTCGCGCGCAGCCGGTTGCTAAGCAGGCCGTAGTGGCGAATCCGTTGCAGCCCGTGGGGCAGCACGTGCAGCAGGAAGCGGCGCAGGAACTCGTGAGCGTGCAGGCACATGGAGCGAGGCTTGCCTGGATGACGATAGTCCTTCCAGCGAAACGTCACGTGCCCGTCGGTCAGGCTGAGCAGGCGGTGGTTGGAGATTGCGACGCGGTGCGTGTAGCGGCCGAGATAGTCGAGCACCTGCTGTGGGCTGCCGAACGGCTCCTTGGCATAGACAACCCATTCGGTATGACGCGGGCCCGACAGATAGCGGGCGAATTCGCCGGGCTCGGACAGATGGGCCAGTGACGCGAAGAAACCCAGGGCGCCGGCATCGAATGCGCGTTGCAACCGTTCGAGAAACAGTCGACGGAACAGGCGCGAGAGTACCCGCACGGGCAGGAAGAAACCAGGCCGGCAGGCCACCCAGCGCGTGCCGTCGGTAGCGAGCCCGCCGCCAGGGACCACGCAGTGCAGATGTGGATGATGCACCAGATTCTGCCCCCACGTGTGCAGGAGTGCGATGAAGCCGATCGTGGCGCCGAGGTGCCTTGGATCCTCGGCGATTGTCTGCAGCGTTTCGGCGGTGGCCTGAAACAGGATGTCGTAGACGGTGCGCTTGTTCTGGAATGCAATGGCCGATATCTCCTGCGGCACGGTGAACACCACGTGGAAGTACGGGACGGGCAACAGGTCCGTCTGACGGCGGTCGAGCCAGTCTGCGCGGGCGAGCGACTGGCACTTCGGACAGTGCCGGTTACCACACGAGTTGTAGGCAATGCGCTGGTGTCCGCAGGCGTCGCACTGCTCGACGTGGCCACCCAGGGCAGATGTGCGGCATTGTTCAATGGCGCGCATGACACGGCACTGTTCACGGTCAAGCGAATCGGCGTAGAGATGCCGGTATGCCGGGCCGTGACGGTGCAGGATGTCCGCCAGTTCCAGCTTGGCCTTCATCGCGGGCTCAGACGTGGTCAGCCGGCGTTTCGGGTGAGGTCTGCGAAGTGTTTGGGGGCAGCCGGTCGAATGGGCTGGTCGTCGCGCAGATCGTGCTGGTCGCGACCTTGAGATAGGTCAAATGTGCTGCAGCACATTTGCGTTATTACCGACAGTAGATCGTTATGTAGAGTAGCAACGTCAAGCGCATCGTGAGCAAGGCATCAGGTCTGAACTACTGCACATAAAGTTTCATCATGGGCTCCTGGCGTCCGTCGGGATCGCCTTTGCGAGGAGCTCGATCATGGAGAAGTCAACCCATCAAGTTTCAAGCCACCTGCCGTTGCAGCAGTTCGTTGCTGGTGCCGTGGGCGAACTGGAGAGGCTTCACTACAGCAGACGAACGCTCGCGCGCTATCGCGCAGTCTGGCGACATCTCATCGGGTTTTGTCACGAGATGAGCCTGGAAGATCAGTATTCACAGGAGCTGGCGGAACAATTTTGCACTGCGTATCAGATGTATGAGGGTGAATGCCTGAACTCGCGGCAGGGATGGCGACGGCATATCGTGTTTGCCCTCAAGGTTCTGGAGGACTTTGCGCGTGACGGGCACATTGAGCGTACCGTCACCGACATGCAGAAGATCCAGGTCCCGGCGCCCATGAGCACGACATTGCGCGACTATGAACTGTACTGTCGGGATCGACGTCATCTTCGCACAACGACCCTTCGCGAGCGGATGCGGGAGATCGCGATATTCGCGGATTTCCTTGGTTCAAGGAATATCACGTTTTTTGACCAGATGCAGCCGGCTGATCTCTGCGCATTTGTGACCTCGCAACATCGCCTGGCGGCCAAGTCCGTCTCGCGTATCGTTTCCGATGTGCGTGGCTTTCTGCGCTTTCTTCTGCTGCGAGGAATTCTGCAGCAAGATCTCAGCCATGTCTTGCCGGTGGTCCACGTTCCCCGCGATGCGACTATTCCATCGGTCTGGGACCCGAACCTCGTGATCAGGTTGCTCGAAGTCGTCGATAGAACCTCGCCCAAAGGCAAGCGTGATTACGCGATCCTTCTGCTTGCCTGTCGCCTCGGATTGCGAGCGGGCGATATTCGGACACTATCCATCGACGATCTGAAGTGGGAAACGGCCACGATAGAGATTAAGCAGTCGAAGAGCCTTGCACCTCTTTGTTTGCCATTAACGGAGGAAGTTGGCGAAGCGCTGATTGACTATCTGAGATCGGGCCGTCCTCAATCGGATCGTCGAGAAGTGTTCCTCACATTGAATGCGCCGTTCCAACCCTTCTGTGAGGCCGCTAACCTGCATTACATCGTCAAGCATTGGAAGACCCTCGCCGGGATTCGCTTCCGGAGTCCGCAACGCCATGGTTTGCACTCGCTACGCCACACACTCGCGACACGACTGCTTCATGAACAGACACCGTTTCAAGTCATCAGCGACATCCTCGGGCATGCGACGACGGCCTCGACGTTGATCTACGCGAAGACCGACGTGGAAACCCTGCGCACTGCCGCGTTGAACACCGAGGAGATGCGCCATGTCGAGTAGCGCATTCAAGGGGCAGTTCCGGAGCGCTGTCGGCTCACTTATGGAGCAGTTCGTCCAGGAGAAACGGGCGTGTGGTTATCGATATGATGAGCCAGCTCGCTTGCTGGCATGCTTTGACCGCTTCCTCAGCGATGAAGCGCTATCGGAATGCGGGCTGCCGCGCTCGATCAGCCGCAAGTGGCTCGCCAAACGGCCCCACGAGAGTAAGGGCACCCACGATCATCGTATCTGCGCAGTTCGCCAATTCGCCCTGTTCATGTGTCGGCTTGGATATTCTGCGGATGTGCCGGATCGATCGCTGACGGCAAGGCGCTCTGACAGTTTCTCGCCACGCATTCTGACCCACGCCGAGATTCAGCGGCTGTTCCAGGCGGCTGACCAGCTGACACCGACCGCACGATCCCCTATGCGGCATCTCATCATGCCGGAAGTGCTCCGGCTCCTGTATGGCTGCGGCCTGAGGATTGGCGAGGTGCTGCACCTGCGGGTGGCCGACGTTGACCTTGTCCGGGGAGTCCTGACAGTGCGTGAGGGCAAATTTCGAAAGGACAGGCTCGTTCCACCAGCCTTGCCCCTGGTACAGCGCCTTCGAACCTTCGCGCAAGTCATGGGCGATCGCCCGTCCGATGCCTACTTCTTCCCTTCGCCATCCGACGGCCCGTTGAGCCACCCGGCCGTCTACTGGCTGTACCGGGAGCTGCTGTTGCGCTGCGGGATCCCGCATGCCGGCAGAGGCAAGGGGCCGCGCTTACATGATCTTCGTCATGTTTTTGCCGTTCATGCGTTGCTGCGATGGTGCCAGGAGGGAGCCGACCTCGATGCGAAGCTCCCGGTGCTGGCGACCTACATGGGCCATCGCTCCCTCGCCGGAACGCAGCGCTATCTGCATCTGATCGCCGAACTGTTTCCGGAGATCACGGCGCGCACCAGCGCCGCCTTCGGTGATGTCATCCCGCGGAGGAACGGATCATGAAACCGACGGATTTCTCCATGCTCGTGACCGGCTTCCTGACGCACCATCTGGCCGCACAGCGCAACCTAAGCCCCAACACGATCAAGGCCTATCGCGACGTCTTCACCCTGCTGCTGCGATTCTGTCGCGACGTGCGGGGAATCGCACTGGAGCGTCTGTCTCTGGCACAGATCGACGTACCCCTGGTCGAGGCATTCCTTGATCACCTGGCCAACGACCGGCGCGTTTCGATCAGCACACTGAATCATCGTCTCGCGGCGTTGCACGCGTTCTTCCGCTACGTACAGTCGGAAGTACCCGAGCGCCTGCTGCAGTGTCAGCAGGTCCTCGCGATTCCGTTGCGGCGACAGCCGCGCCCCAGCGTCGGTTACCTCTCCAGGGAATACCTTGCGCAGCTTCTCGCGCAACCGGACCTGCGTACGGCTGAGGGGCGCCGGGATGCAGTGATGTTAAGCGTACTCTATGACACGGGTGCCCGGGTACAGGAGTTGATTGACCTGAACGCCGGGGACGTGCGCCTGGATCCTCCATCGCAGGTGCGGCTCATGGGAAAGGGCAGAAAGCTGCGCGCCGTGCCCCTGATGGATTCGACAGTCGAACTGCTGCGCCAGTATCAACGCGATAACAACCTCGATCGCCCTGAACACGCCGGCAAGCCACTCTTCCAGAACCGGCAAGGCACACGGCTATCGCGCTCCGGTGTGCGTTATCTCCTGCAAAAGTATGTGATTCCTTTACGGCGAAGTCACCCCGACTTCACGCAACGGGTGAGTCCTCACAGCCTGAGGCACACCAAGGGAATGCACCTGCTGCAAAGTGGCGTCCCGCTCGAGATCATCCGCGACTTCCTGGGTCACGTCGATGTGAAGACAACTGAGATCTATGCTCGCGCAAATCTTGAGATGAAGCGCAAGGCTCTCGAGAAAGCCACCGACGGTGCACCGCTTCCAAAGATCCCATCCTGGCAGCAGAACAAAACGCTGCTCGAATGGCTGCATTCGCTGTAGGACTGCGGAGGTTACGCACGTCGTTTGTTGGCTGCGGGCCTCCCCATCCTGCCCAACTTTTATGTAGAGTTCCTACGACCGAAAACCTTTGCTATCGCGAGCGGGATTCGACACTGCACATAACAACTTTCGGCCGGTAATATTGCAAATGTGCTGCAGCACATTTTCGC
>NZ_WOEZ01000330.1 GCF_013177735.1 Paraburkholderia elongata
AATCAGCCTTCAAATTGCTTTCATTGCGTGTCGACGACGAAGTGAGTCCGCAAACCGGCGCGAACTCAGTCGGACCTTGAAGTGTTTTGAATTACGCTTCACCTCAACTCCGACGGTCTCCTAGGCCGCCGTCGGCAGGCGGCCCAACCGACCCTCAGGCGAATAGCTTGCGCGGATCCGCGCCTGGCGCGGCCACGCTCAGCGCACCTTGGCGAAGCAGTCGCGGATTTCCTTGGCGTGCAGCGCCGGCTGCTCCCAGGCGGCGAAGTGGCCCCCCCGTTCCAGGATGTTGTAGTGGATCAGGTTCGGCATCCACCGATCGACCCAGCGCCGAGAGGGGCGGAGGGTCTCGCGCGGATAGACGCTGACGCCTACGGGAATCTCCAGCCTGACCGACGCGACGCCCATGGCGAAGCTTTCCCAATATAGCCGGGCGGAGGAGGTCGCGGTCCCCGGCAGCCAGTAGAGCATGATGTTATCCAGCATCTCGTCCAGGGTCAGGGCGTCTTCGGGGTTTCCCTGATTGTCGGTCCAGGCCCACATCTTCTCAAAGATCCAGGCCGCCTGGCCGACCGGCGAGTCGGCGAGTCCGTAGCCCAGCGTCTGCGGTCGCGTCGACTGCTGCTTGAAATAGCCAGAGCCCTTTTCCTCCCAATGGGCCAGCGACTCCACGGCGGCTTGCTCGAACGGATCCATGTCTTGGAGCTGGTCGGGCTCAGGAAACACCAACGGCATGTTGACGTGGATCGCCGCGCAGTCATCCGGCTTCATCACGCCGATGGCTGTGGTCACCACCGAGCCCCAATCCCCGCCTTGCGCGACCCAGCGTGTGTACCCGAGGCGCCGCATCAGCGTGATCCAGGCGCCAGCGATCCGGGGAATGCCCCAGCCCGTCTCAGTCGCCTTGTCGGAGAAGCCGTGACCAGGGAGCGAGGGGGCGATTACGTGGAAGGCGTCCTCGGCCTTGCCGCCATGGGCGGTCGGGTCGGTCAGGGGACCGATGATCTTCATGAATTCGATCACCGAACCTGGCCAGCCGTGAGTGATGATCAGCGGCAGGGCATTCTCGTGTCTCGACCGCACGTGCAGGAAATGGATGTCGAGGCCGTCCACGGTGGTCTTGTACTGGCCCCAGCCGTTCAGCGTCGCTTCGCAGCGGCGCCAGTCGTAGCCATGACGCCAATGGTCGACCAGCGCCTTGATCTTGGCGAGCGGTGGACCCTGGGTCCAATCCGACACCGTCTCCGCGTCCGGCCATCGGGTCTGGTCGATGCGGCGGTTGAGGTCCTCGAGGTCCGCCTGCGGAATGGCGAGGGTGAAGGGGGTGATGGTGTCATTCATCCGGCGTCTCCTTTGTTGAATTCGGTCTATAGACCTATAATAGGAGTCGTAGGACCTACATTCAAGCAGAGTCTATCTAGGGTAAAAATCCCATATAGCCTCTATCTATTTGCCGAATCTTGATTGTAAGATATGAAACTTCAGAAAGTCATATAGGTTTATAGACCTATACATAAAGATGGGCCAAGTCAGGGACTTCGATGAATACCTGAAGCCGTGGCCGGAGGCTCTTCCGATCTCGCTGTTGCTGTTCGGGTGGTGATGGGCGTCCTTGATACGGGACAAGGGCAGAATCTGAACCGGGCATCCGACATGCTGGCGAGGCCCTGATCCAGCAGTTACGTTGCTCGTCGCCGGCGTATGCTCGCGTCTGAGAGCGGTCGAGGAACTTGGCTTCGTCGACCGCGACAGCGTCGTCGAGCTGCCGGCCGTAGAACGGACCCACTGGCGATCGCGAACCAGAAGGCGCGCCAACCGGGGCCGGGTAGGAGAACTCGGGAAGCGTTTTAGGAGCAGGAGATGGGTACGGAGGGGCAATCTTTGCGTTGGCTGATCGTAAGCGCGCAATCCAGCACACGGAACGGCGAAGTTCGCGTCAATGCGCCGGTTGGATCAACTGGGGTTACGTGCTGCAGCCGCGAGCTTCGCGAAGTTGAAGGGCAGCAGGTCGGTGACATCGGCATCCGGTGCACGCCGCGGCAATTCGGTGAGCACGTGCACGAGGTATGCATAGGGTTCGACATTGCAGGCCCGACACGTGAGCATCAGGCTGTAGACCATTGCGCTCGCTTTCGCTCCGGCAACCGTGTCACTGAACAGCCACGAGGATCTGCCGGTGCAGAATGGCCTGATGTCGCGCTCTTATCCGTGTGACGGAATTATGCAAGGTCCAGAGAGGTTACACGCAGCGCGTTCCGCGTCGACCAGCGTTGTTCGGCACGCGATATCCTGCGATTGCTGAACATAATAAAAGGTGCTCTGCTGAGGGACTCTATTGCCTCGGAGGAAACTACCACGTACGAAGATCAAATGGGAGTTCGATCGTGGTATCAGCTTGAAGATAGTGTTCTCGCGGCGAGCCGGCACGCATACGTCGACTACCTTCGCGGTCACGGTTACGCGCTTCATACCATTGGGCATTACCTTGCCTGTCTGGCCCACTTCTCGTACTGGCTCACATGTAGTGATATCGAGCTTGATCAGATCGACGAGGATCTGATTCGCCAATTCATCTCAGTACACCTTCCTGATTGCGACTGTCCGGGGCGGAAGGTGTGCGCACTGAATTTCACTCGGGCGACGCTTAGACACTTGCTCAATCAGCTGACGCCACGTTATCGCGTAGCAGCTGCGCGGTTTGATCCTATTTGATTAACCAGTTCGCCTAGGCGGTTTGAAAAAGCGCTGCTCATAGAAGGAACCATTGTCGAGCGAAGCTGCCGAGCTCTTGGATCAATTCGGGCTTGCCTCAGATTACAAAACCAAGGTTTTTAACGCTCCCATTCGGATATTCCTCCGGCTGCTTGACTGATACTTCTGCGGCACGAAGGGGGATGTCGGCTCAAAGCCTGGCCAGTTCCGCGTCGAAGGCCTGTAACAGGCGCGGATCGTCGGCGACCGTATCTGGGGCGAAGCGCGCTACGACCTCGCCTTGTCGACTGACCAGGAACTTCTCGAAATTCCATAGCACGTCGGCCGGGGCGCCAGTGTCAATGCCATAACCCTTGAGCACTTCTCGGAACGGGCCGTCGCCGATCGCCGTCGGCTGCGCCTGTGTCATCACAGCGTAAAGCGGATGTCGGTCCGCGCCTCTCACGGAAATTTTTGAGAACAGGGGGAAATGCACGTTGTAGTTGAAAGAGCAGAATTCGCTGATTTCGGCGTCGGTGCCCGGCTCCTGTCCATTGAAGTTGTTGGCGGGAAAGCCGAGGATTTCCAGCCCTTGGGCGTGCTTAGCCTGGTAGAGCTTTTCCAGTCCTTCGTACTGCGGCGTCAGCCCGCACTTGGAGGCGGTGTTGACGATCAGGAGTACCTTGTCACGATAGTCGTCCAGACTTGCTTCGGTGCCATCGATGCGCTTGAGGGGGATGTCGTAGATCGTGCTCATGCTGATTCTCATTTAATGGGCCGGGATGCTTAAGCTGCGAAGGCGCGACGAGCGCTGAAGTGCCGTTGTGCATCGGCATAGGAAGTGTATGCCGTCAGTTTGCTCATCTTGAAGTGTCTCCATGTTTTTACGGCCTGCTAGCTTGAAGCCCACTTTAGGAGTCGCTTGTCTATTTGTCAAATAGGATATACATTTGTATATATACAAAACGGAGCGAAGTATGAGATGAATCCTCGAATTGCAGCTGGTATTTGAGGCTGAACAGGCAGCATGGGCTGCGACGGCGATCTTCCCCTTTGTAGCCTGATCGACACCGAGGCTCACTATCAACCAGAAGCCGTCCATGATGTTGGGCTCCATGCTGACGTGGATCAACGTAACGATGACCCGTATGGTTTAGAGTTTTAACGTGGGGGCAATTCTGCTTGGTTATGTTGGAATCCTTATAATTAGATGGCGCCACCGGATTTCGTACAATGAGACCGATGATCATGGTAATGCGTTGTCGTGCTTATGGTGTCGACGGTCAGGAAGTGACGAAGCCTGCGACGTTGGTGGATGATCAGATTGCTGTACGATTCAGGAGCAGCGTTGCGCTAACTGTGATGCTGTAAGCAAGTTCACTTCAACAATAGACAAGGAGTAGCCGATGCATTCATCCGTTAGCAAGATGACTTTCGTCGCCATAGTGTTACTGCTGGGCCACGTCGTGCCGGCGCTTGCGCAGACCGCCGCCAGCGCAGCCGTTGTCGATCAGGCCGCCTCAGGCGTCAAACCTGGCGATAAGGCTGCGCAGAAGAAGCAACTCAAAGCCCAACGCAAAGCGGAGCGCAAGGAAGCGCGTGCGAAAAATTCGGCTGAATTGAAGAAGCTCGAGGCACAGGGCTACCAGCCCGGGGTGAACGACCCTAACTACCCGCAGAACCTGCAGAACGCACAGAAAAAGGCCGCTGCTGCCGGTGGCGCAAGCCAGTAAAGACAAAGGGAAGATGCGGCACGAACTCGTATTGAACTCCCTTCGGAGGTGCGATTACGACAGTTGCAACGCGAACACTCGTTCAGCGGTGCAGAATACAAAAAGCTAGCCAGAGTGGAGAAATGGCTATCGGAGTCAAACATCCCGACGACGCTGGGGCGCCATTTGCGCGCACTTTCCCAACGGATTTATCCCCGGCCTTCAGGCCGGGTCTGCAAGGCGGATGTAGACAGCGCAGCTTGGATGTGCTGATTTTTCGGGGCGAATTGAAGGTGTGCCTATACGGACAAACCAGCGGCATCGGCCTCGAACTCACAAACCACATTCGAGAAGTTCGTTCCCACCGACCCCCGAGTCTGCCGCGTTGAAGCTTGTGGTCGAGACCACTTTTCAGTCATCGAAACCTCATTGTGGTGCGGTACTTAGTGCTCTCCAAACTACCTTCGTAAGGGCGCGAAGCGCATCGAGATCTAGAGTGTTCTTGCCAGTTCGACGTACAAAGATGAGCAATCCTTGCAAGTGTGATATGAGCAAGGCGCCTCGCAGGGTGCAGTCCTCTGACGACAAGTTTGGGTTGATTTTCGAAACTAGGCTGGCAAAGATCTCCTGGTTTTGCCCCATGATCTCCGTCAGCAGATCACGCGCAAAGTTCTCATGCTCGGCCAAACTCCAGAGTTCAATTGCAAAGGTGCTGAAGTTGCTATCCGGCCGCGCTAGCGCGGCAAACGTCTCGTCGACAATCTTGTCCAGACGCGCCAAAGGCGCCAGCAAGCTATCCTTTGAAATCTTGCGGTACGAATCGAGGTAGCGTTCGGCCATCGCTTCCACAGTTGCCCGAAGCAAGTCCTCCCTGGTTCGGAAATAGTGCTGAAGCGTGCTCAGTCGAATCCCGGCCTCGGTCGCGACGCGGCGCTGGTTGAACGCCGCATACCCTTCGGTGGCGAATGCATTTATTGAAATCTCAAGGATTTCAGGCACGCGCGTGGTCCGGTTGCCCCGCCGCTTGGCCCCGTTTGCCGATTTGGTGGAGGACATTTCCTCCGCCGTAATAGTCAGTTGTTTCATTCCCCTCCCTCGGTCGCGGAATGGTCGAAGGGACCTGAGGTCGCGACGCAGACTCAGCCTCACTGAACCTGCATTGTGCTGATCAAAGACGCCCCGAAAAGCACTAACCGCCACGGGCTATACCTCGGCTAGTATAGGTCATTAAACCGATAAAACATAGCGATTCCCCGGTATCGCTAGATCAAAGGGTACGATAAGTTTGGGTATCGGGTCGAAATATCGGTACTTTCCCCGAGTCGCTGTTCCTTGCATGTGCGTCGACACACACTTAATATAGGTCTATGGACCTATAAGACGAACCGTCTACGCGGTGAAACTTGGGCCGCCCGGCATCAACAGTGATGTGCCGGACACCGTAAGCGTTTGGTGCGGCGGGCATCAACGGGTTTTTGAGGAGCAGGAGATGAGCGCGGAAGCAAGATTGTTGTATTGGCTCATCGACAACTGGCTGCACCGATGCCGGGGCTTCCGGTCCGTCTACGCGATACAGTTTTCGAGCACTAAGAGCGCCGTCGCACACGCGCTGAGTCATCGCGAGTGACCGGCTCCCAGGAAGTCTTCTTTTTCCGGCATTAGGACGGTTCATGGCGTGCTTTTCTTCGCGCGCCGGAGCGGTCAACGATTGGGGGCTACGGTTGTGCCGCGTAACCGGTTTGCAAACAATGGGTCGGGTCATTCGAACCTTCGAGTATCAGTCGCTCGACCTGCAACGGAGCGTCAGATGGATATCGTGGAGATTGGAGGAACGCAGGGCTCCTTATCACACTTGACGGCAAAGTTGGACGAGAAAAGTATCGGAGTGTGTACGGGTTTGTACAACCATTAGAACGCCTTGCCGACGTTCAAGGGGCTCCAAGCGCGCTCGCATTGGCATATGAAGTGGGGAAGTCTGCATTCGCGACTAGGACGTATCAAGCGATCGCTCAACAGGTCAGCGAACATGTATGGCTTCAGAAATACCATCCCGGCGCGGTTGAATCGCAAGAGCTTTGAGCGAGCAATCGAGATGACCCATTTGAATGCCAGGTCGGGCGTTGCCTTGATCAACGTGAGGTTTCTGCAATGCTCACTCTTTTTCGCAATGGAAATCTCACGCCGCTTCAATACGCAAACAGGGGAAAAGAAAGGTGAAGGACGCTCCATACCGTGATATCGCTTTCGAAATCGTTGGGCAGGTTGCCCGAATTTCGCACAATCGCCCGGAACGGCGCAACGCAGAAGGGACATTGCTACTGGACGAACTTGACGATGCGTTATCACGTTGTGCCGATGATGACAATATTCGTGTCGTGATAGTTGGAGGGAAGGGAGAGCATTTCTCCGCGGGCCACGATGTGAAGGAAGCGATGAGTCGTCCGGACCAGGTCGAGAGTCGGTACGTGTATGAAGAGCGGCGCTACCTTGGCTATTGCTTGCGGCTCTGGGATTTCCCCAAGCCCACCATCGCACAAGTCCAGGGAGCGTGTATCGCGGGAGGGTTCATGTTGGCGAATATGTGTGACCTGGTCGTAGCATCTGAGGATGCCTTCTTTGTTGACCCCACGTGTGCCACGCTGGCTGCGGCTGCGACAGAAGTTCTAATTCATCCGTGGGTGTTGGGACTGCGGGCCGCAAAGGAATTCCTGTACACCGGCCGCAAGATGTTTGCGGACGAAGCACTTCGGCTTGGAATGGTCAACCGGATCTTCCCGTCCGGCTCGCTCGAGGAGGGTGCGCTCGCGTTGGCAAATGAAGTGGCGAAGGCCCCCCCATTTGCGATTAGGATGCTCAAGCGGTCGCTCAATCGGACAGCGGACATGCAAGGCTTCAGGAATGCCATCCAGGCGCACTTTGACACGCACGAGCTATGTCATACGACGCAGGAATATAAGAATATTCGCGCGGGCGGGCTCGACAAAACTATTGCACGGACCAAAGCGTCTGCTGGGTAGGGAAACGGTCTTCCTGGCGGCGGCCTGGCCTATGGGTCCGCGGGTCACGCGCGAACCGGAACCAGGCTCGCAAGCTGAAAAAAACGGACTGGAATTGTACCAGTCCGTTTATATAGGACTATTAAATGAATTGCGAATCTGGCACGATCGAAAAGGGGAAATCCTGCACTGCGACGGGGGCACTTGGAGGCATCAAGGTGGTCGACCTGGCGCGGGTCCTTGCCGGTCCCTTTTCCACCCAAATGCTTGCTGATCACGGGGCGGACGTAATAAAGGTCGAGCCGCCGCAGGGCGATGAGACGCGCGATCTCGGTCCGCCGTTCATAGGCGACAGCGCCGCATATTTCCACGGCCTGAACCGCAACAAGCGCGCGATTTCGATCGATCTGGCGCAACCCGCGGGACGCAGCGTGCTATTTCGGCTACTCGAAGATGCCGACGTCGTGGTCGAGAACTTTTTGCCGGGCACTATGGCGAAATGGAGGCTGGATTACGACGACGTGCTGAAGGCCCGGTTTCCACGGCTGATCTACTGCAGGATTTCCGGATACGGGCAGAGTGGACCGCTCGCATCGCTGCCGGGTTACGACGCGGTAGTGCAAGCGTTCTGTGGCTTGATGAGTATCAATGGTCATGAAACGACCGGTCGGACGCGCATCGGGATTCCTATCGTCGATATTGCGACCGGGCTGTCTGCGGTCATCGGGATCCTGTTGGCGCTCGCCGAGCGGGAGCGCTCGGGTGAGGGCCAGTTTGTCGATACTTCGCTGTTTGATACGGCGGTAGGGCTGCTGCATCCGCATCCGTCGAACTGGTTTGCCTCGGGTAAGGTACCAGGCCTGACAGGCAATGCGCATCCGAACATCTCTCCTTACGACACCTTCAGCGCAGGCAATGGGGACGTGTTCTTCGGCGTTGTCAATGATGGCCAGTTTCGCCGCTTTTGCGACGCGATCGGACGGGATGACCTTCTCGAGGACCCGCGCTTCGGGACCAATTCGCTGCGCGTGCAAAACCGCCTTGCACTGCGCGCAGAGATAGAACCGGCAATCCGCGATATCGATGCGGCTGTCCTTTGCCAGCGGCTGACGGACGCAGGCGTATCGGCATCGCGGATCAACTCGGTTGCCGATGTATTAGGCCACCCGCATACGCTAGCGCGGGAAATGGTTGTCGAACTTGCTGGCTATCGCGGGACAGGCGTGCCAATCAAGCTCTCGCGTACGCCCGGATCAGTACGCCGGAGGCCACCAGCGTTTGCCGAGGACACCGATGCCGTACTCGCGCAAGCCGGGTATGGTCAGCAGGAGATAGCGGAACTCGTTTCCACCGGTGCTGTGTCACGAAATCGCAGAAAAAAGGCGTGAGATGGTTTGCCATCGCGCAATGAGCCGGCCGCCAGCAGCTATTCCTGGCAACGACGCCTTAATGCCCGAGGCTGTCACGAGTATAGGAATTGCGGCGCGAAGGGGGTGCACCCGAAAAGGCGTTAATGTCTCTGAAGACGGACATCAAACCGGCCGCGCTTGCCTTCGATCCCCATGTGGGAGCGTTACTTCGCGGATATTCGGTTTTGACAGTTGCCAGTCACTCTGAATTGCCCCTAAGTGCAAGCCCTTTCTTGAATTGTACATATTGAACGCGTATTCTATAGGTGAGATTAGCAGGAAAGGGCAGGCGCCCTGTAAAAAAGCATTCAATCAGGTGGAGGAGCAGGATGACCGCTGTTGTTGAAGGGCTGTTGCAGGGAGCTTTCCAGCCCCAGTTTCTGGTTCATGACAAATCACGCACCGAGAGGGTGATGAACCAATGAGGTTGCCTAACTGTTCGTCGGGATGTTCATCTGAGAAAGATAAATAGTTGAGCGTGTCCGGGGCAGGGCGCGCGTGAGCAGCTAGATTCATTCCATTACGCGCTGCTACCACGAAGGCAAATTCTGCTGTGCTGTTGCTAGGAGAAAGGGCTGGAAATGACAGATTTTGTTCCCCTCATCGTCGGAATAGGTGGCACATCGAGGTCCGGTTCGTCGACGGAATTGGCTCTGCGCTTCACGCTCAAAGCGGCGGAGCGCGCCGGCGCTCAGACCGCAATCGTAGCTGGACCGGACCTTGAGTTTCCGATGTATTCACAGGATCGTTCCGAGCGTTGCGACAATGCTTCAGAAATGGTTGGCCTGCTTCGACGGTGCCACGGGATAGTTGTTGCCTCACCGGGCTACCACGGATCGGTTTCTGGTCTTATCAAAAACGCTTTGGATTACGTTGAAGATATGCGCGACGATGATGCCGCCTACTTTGATGGCCGCGCCGTAGGATGCATAGCTTGCGCATTCGGCTGGCAGGCAACCGGTAGCACGCTGGCGGCCATGCGATCAATTGCTCACGCGCTTCGCGGTTGGCCGACCCCCATGGGGGTGGCAATCAATAGCAGCACAAGAGTGTTCGATACGGAAGGAAAGTGCCTTGATGGTGCAGTCGAGAGACAGTTGGAGCTGGTGGCAAAGCAGGTCGTCGAATTCGCTCGAATGCGCGCGGCTGCCGGAAGCTACGTGGACAGCATGGGCGCGGGTAAGGCGAGCGGAATGCAGCAATGCCTCGCGTGACGATAGCTGAACAGGGCAGGGTGCGGGACATTGGGCGCACAACTGGCCTAGCGTCGAACGTCATGGAGTGCTCCACTTCCAGCTGGGTAATCACCAACGTTTATCGGTTACGACTTCCATGTCCGACTCTCTTGAAAGTATTGATCAAGTTGAATTCCGCGCTCAGGTGCGAGCGTTCCTGGATGAAGCATTGACGCCCGATCTGCGACAGGCAGGGCGTGAGCAAATTGGTGTTTTTGCGCCACCGGAAATTGGCCGCGTCTGGCATCGCAAACTATACGAGCGAGACTGGATTACGCCGACATGGCCGAAGGAATACGGCGGGCGGGGCTGGGGGGCTGCACAAAAGTACATCTTTGAGCAGGAGTGTGCGCTCGCTAACGCGCCCACGCTGTCGTCAGCCGGCCTGCTGATGCTCGGGCCCATCCTGATTCACTTTGGAACGACAGAGCAGAAGGCACGCTTTTTACCGCGGCTTCGATCGGGTGAAGACTATTGGTGCCAAGGCTACTCTGAACCGGGTGCCGGATCGGACCTGGCCGCACTGAAGTGCCGTGCACACCGCGAAGGAGAAGAGTATATCGTCGATGGTACAAAGATATGGACCACACACGCTCATTGTGCTGACTGGATCTTTCTGCTCGTCCGGACCTCGACAAACCAGCGTCCGCAGGAGGGAATAAGCTTTCTCCTGGTCGATATGCACTCGCCGGGAGTAACAGTTCATCCGATCATCAGTATGTCGGGTGAGCATGAGGTCAACCAGGTTTTCTTCGACGGTGTTCGAACTCCAGTTGCGAACCGGATCGGGGAAGAGGGTGCGGGTTGGACTGTCGCAAAACGCTTGCTTGAATTCGAGCGGAGTGGTGTTTACGGACCACGCGTCCGTCGTTTGTTGTTGCAGGCACGGCGGATTGCGCAGGAAGACGAAGAACGCTGGAAGGATGCCGACTTTCGTCGGCGCTACGCGGAACTGAGCATTGAGTGCGATGCGCTCGAAGCGGGAGAGTTACGAATGCTCACCGGAAACGATTCGAAGAATACCGGGGTGACGACGTCGTTGCTCAAGTTAGCCGGAACTGAGACGCTGCAGCGTGCAAGCGAACTATGCGTGCTAGCGGCCGGTGAGGCGTCGCTTTCTACTTACGACCCTGCGGAGTCGGACACAGCACGGCGAGACGCACAGGTGGCAATGGCGAGGTACCTGAATATGCGCGCGGCAACGATTTACGGAGGATCCAGCGAGATTCAGCGCAATATCCTTGCAAAAGCGGCGCTGCAACTGTAGTCCGTTGCAGGACAGGATGACGTTCACAGGTACATTTGATCATCAACTAACAGCACGCTTTCCTTGATGGATCATGTAGAGAATGCTCTGCAAAGGAGAAGGGCACATGGATGTAATGGATGTCACGTTAAGCGACGAGCAGCGCATGCTGCGCGATATGGTGGAACGGCTGACAGTCGAACAGTACGGGTTTGACGTCCGCCAAGCGGCAATACGTGACCACTGCGGCTTTCACAGGCCGTTCTGGAAGGAGTTAGGGCAACTTGGCGTACTCGGTGCAACGTTGCCAGAGGATTGCGGCGGATCAGGAGCGGATCACATGACAGCGATGCTAATCATGTCTGCGTTCGGCAAGAACCTTGTAATTGCGCCATACCTGTCAACCGTCATCTCCGCGGCGGCGCTTCTGGCTCGTGTTGGTACTACGACTCAACAGGCACAGTACCTGCCTCGAGTGATAGAGGGCGACAGTATCATCGCGTTCGCTTGCGAAGAGGGAAATGACGTGGCTGAGGTCGGTCAGGTGAAGGCGTTAGCGTCGCCGGCCGTGGGCGGATTTAACATCACCGGCCAAAAAACGGGGGTTGTCGGCGGCATCTGGAGCGACTTCGTGATGGTAGTCGCAAAGATCGAAGGAACTGGCGGCACAATTGGGGCATTTCTTCTGCCGGTGGATACCCCCGGCGTCGAGATGAATCATGCCCGAACAATTGATGGAGGAAGTACTTCGACTGTCCACCTCCAGAAGGCGTTTGTGCCGTCGAACGCCTGGATCGGTGAATATCACGACAATGGAGAGGCTGTCGAACGTATCTGTGACGAGGCTACTGCGATGATGTGTGCGGATGCTGTTGGATCCATGGAAACTCTGCTTGGCAAGACGGTCGAATATGCGCGGACACGGATACAATTCGGAGCGCCAATTGGGAAATTCCAGGCGCTGCAACACCGGATGGTGGATATGTTGGTAGGGTGTGAGCAGTCGTCGTCGATTACCCATCACGCAGTGGTTCAGCTTAATGCCGACCCGGTCGAACGAAAAAGGGCGGTGTCCGCAGCGAAGGCACTTGTGGGGAGAGTTGGGCGCATGGTGGCACAGTCTGCCGTGCAGATACATGGTGGTATCGGCACCACGGACGAACTGGACGTCAGCCATCACTTTCGTCGCATAGAAACGTTTAACTTTCGCTTTGGTACGACTGATCGGCACATTCGCCGATACGCGGACCTGCTGGATTCACGCGAACCTTGAATATCTACGTCTGACCAAGAAACTTGGCTACGCCACTACTGCTTCGGTGTTCAGTCGCTACGCGGATTACACGTTACTTGTGTTGTAGCTGGCGCCAGGAATGCCAGCTGCGACCGACGCGCGGCTGCCTGAAGCCGCGTGAATGGCATAGGCGCGGGTAAGGCGAGCGGAATGCGGCAATGCCTCGCGTGTCGATAGCTGAACAGGGCAGGGTGCGGGACATGGGGCTAGGCAGCGCTTCGAGTCTGCCGTATATTCGATTCCGAGATTTTCTCTCCACATACAAGCTTGCGAGAAGAGACGTGAAGCTACAATCGGAATCCAATATCGGCCAGGCGGACACGGAGGGGGCCTTGAGCGCAAGTCGGGCTCCGGCTGTGGCACGTGCTGCTGCCGTTCTTCGCCTTCTGGCGGGCGAGCGTTCAGGTCTGGGAGTGAACGAGATTGCCCGCCGGGTGGACCTGGTGCCGAGCACGTGCCTCCACGTGCTGCGCGCGTTGGTCGACGAGGGATTTGTGTCGTTCGATCCGGTTGACAAGACGTATCGAACCGGCATCGGACTCATGACGTTGGTTCGTGCGGCGATGGGGGCGCGGGAATATCCGAAGCTGGTGCAGCCCGTGCTGGATGAATTGTCATCCCAGCACCAGGTTACCGCCATCGCAATCGAGCTTGATACGCGGGACCGGATGGTTGTCGTAGCCCTATCACGGTCGAATCACATGGTGAGTCTGCACGTCAATATTGGAAGCCGTTTCCCGGCGTACATCAGCGCTACGGGGCGCTGTGTTGCGGCTGCGCGAAACTTGCCTCGGGACGAACTGAAGAGGCAGTTCAGCGCCTTGCGATGGGAGAAACCCCCTCGCTTTGAGGACTGGTGCACCGAAGTCGAGCGGACGAAGCTCGAGGGGGTTGCGGTTGACCTTGGCAACTACATGCGTGGGGTGATTGTTGCTGCAACCCTGCTACCAAAGGGTGCCGACCGGGCTACCCGAGGCATAGCAGTAGTAGGCTTCGAACATCACATGACCCCGAAGTCCTTGCGACAGCTCGAGAACGACCTTCGAGAAGCTGCCGGGACAGTCGGCGCACAACTGGCCTAGCGTCGAACGTCATGGGGTGCTCCACTTCCAGCTGAGTAATCACCAACGTTTATCCCCGGGCTGAAGACCTCGGCCTTCAGAGGCTGTCGCAAAACATTTCTGCTGTGCGTCCAATTGAAGCCCGGGCGTTGATGTGATTGCTGGCGCGAGCCAACAAATCGAGGAAATCTGTCCGGAAAACATTGCGCGACCTCGTGGAG
>NZ_WOEZ01000331.1 GCF_013177735.1 Paraburkholderia elongata
ACGAGTTTGGCCTTGCGCGCACGATTTTCATCGAGGTGGCGAATGTCGAGACCGTAGATGTGATTCTTGTCGTCCTTGTAATGCCGGACCATTGCCAGAATCGAAGCCGTATTGAACACCAGCACGCCTGTCACACCGATCGAAAGCGCGATACGCACCGCCGGATCGGTCGCGGAAGCAGTCACCGCGATATAAACGTAACCTAGCGTGACCCATAGCAGCAGCAAGGCGATACATGCCATCAGGCGATCCCGGGCAAACATTCCATTGATGCGCTTTTGCATTGTGTGTTCCATCTTCAAACCCTCCTCGGTCGTGTCGGCATACGCCGGCGGTGTGGGTAGTTCGGGTAGACAGACAAGCTGACAGGCGACTTCGCAATGACGTTGAGAGATTCCCTTTCGGCAACAAAGTTTCTCCGCGGTATTTAGCGTGTCAGGCTACCCTGTTGTCAATATGCTTTGAGTGGGTAGACACGGATCGGCTCGAACGAAGCCCGTTGATGCAGCACGGTAAGTTGCGGGCCGCCAAGGGCGGCCGGCATCGCGGCGTGCAGCCTGTAATAAGCGCACAAGGCTATGTCGCAGAGCAACATGAAGCCGCATTCCAGCCGCTGACGCCACAACGAAATTGTCACTGCACCCTGGGTAAACGACAGCGTCGGAGAGCGGCGTTTACATCACCTGGCACGCGAAGCATTCTCGCGCTGCCTGGCGGTGGTCAATGCGGGAGCAATCGGTATGCCGCGTTCGGCACGCGCTAGGATCTGCTTTTGAGCGACTCCGCTGACCGGGTGAAATGCAGCATCAGTTTTGCTTTTACGTCGGAGTCAAATTCAAGCGCGTTGATGGCCTTCTCCATGCATATCAGCCATGCTTTGATTTCAGTGAAGCCAATCTGTAAGTGTTCATGCATGGCCCGCAGGTTTGCATGCCCCATCCGCTCCGCGTAGTACTGGGGGCCGCCAAAGAAGCCCGACAGAAATTCAAACTGCGCCAGGCGGACGTGGTTTATTCCGAACCCTTTGAGATGAAGAGCGTGAACGATCGCTCCGTCTGGATCCGTTTCGATGATGTCGTAAAATTTTTCGACGAGCCGTTTAAGCGCCTGCTCGCCGCCGATCATCTGATAAGTCAGTATGACTCCCGTGGCAGCGAGGCTGGCCGCCGTGGGGAAGTGAAACGCGGGTTAGCATGCTGCCAGAGCCGCAAGAGTGTGGCCGGAGCCACCACTCGACGGTTTGTTTCCCGCACGGAGGCCAGCATGAACCAGGATAGCACGTTGTATGTTGGGCTGGACGTTCACAAGGACTCGATCACGGTTGCCTACGCGATGGGCCTGAACGAAGTTGAACTGTTCGGCAAGATCGGCACGACACAGGTTGAAGTCGATCGCCTGTGTACGCGGCTGCAATCCAAGGCTCGGCATGTTCACGTTGTCTATGAGGCAGGCCCTTGTGGCTATGGACTGAATCGCCGGCTCGTCGGGAAAGGCTTCGATTGTATGGTCTGTGCGCCATCGCTGATTCCGAGAAAGCCCGGTGATCGCGTCAAGACCGACCGGCGTGACGCGATCAAGCTGGTGCGTTCGCTGCGAGCCGGCGATCTGTCCGCAGTGCATGTGCCGACCGTGGAAGACGAGGCGTTTCGCGATCTGGCCAGGGCGTGGTCGTCCGCCCGTGACGATCTGAAGCAGGCACGGCAGCGGCTGAAGTCTTTCCTGCTGTCGCACGGCGTACAGTACTCCGGCCGGGCAAATTGGGGCCCGGCCCACCGGCGCTGGCTGAGTACCCTTTCGTTCGACAGTGCGTGGCAGCAACTGGCGTTCAACGAACACCGCCGCACCATCGAAGATCGCCTCGCGCAGTGTGACCGACTGGAGGCAGCGCTGCGCGAAGCGGTTGTTAGCTGGCGGTTCTATCCGGTCGTGCTTGCGTTGCAGGCGATGCGCGGCATCCAGTTCACGTCGGCGGTGGGACTGATATCCGAGCTGGGCGATCTGTCGCGCTTCGACCATCCGCGACAGTTGATGGCGTGGCTCGGCGTCACACCGTCGGAACATTCATCAGGTAGCAAACGGCGCCAGGGAAGTATCACCAAGGCCGGCAACAGTTATGCAAGAAAGCTGCTGGTCGAATCAGCCTGGAGCTACCAGCATCCGGCGCGCGTGAGCAAAGACATACAGAGACGACAGGAAGGCATACCCAAGCCCATTGTCGATCGGGCCTGGGATGCCCAGCTACGCCTGTGTGGCCGATATCGCAGGCTTGTGGCCAGAGGAAAGAGCCCCCAGGTTGCAATCATTGCTGTGGCTCGTGAACTGGCCGCGTTCATCTGGGACATCGGCCGGATGGGGATGACCCTGGCGGTGCCGCAAAGCGAACAGCCTGCGTAACGACGAGTTTCTCCAACCACCCAACAGCTCATACACTGCGAGAGTTTCCTGAAGGCGGCGTAGCCCGGTATCTGAGTAATCCGCGCTCCTGTTTGGCAACGGTATCAGGCCGACTTGCGGGGTAAGAAAGCGGCAGGCTCATGACACGGACCTCTGTAATGCGGTACCCAATCCGCGAATATCAGCGTGATCCACCGTCGAGATTTACTGCTACGTCGCCCTCAGGAAATTCAAAAACGATTATGAAGAAAAAAACCTGAAAACCACCCTATTGACACGGGGAGTCATATCAACAGTTGGACGTTGCGCTTCCATGGTGCCGGTGCCCCCACGCAGGTTGCATTGCCAGCCTGAGCCGGTTTGACGCCTCAAGCGCCTCACCCACGAGACGTTCGATCACCTCGGCTGCCGACGTGCCGGTATTCACGAGCGCGGCCGATTCCCCGGCAAATAGCGCCATCTTCTCGTGATCTCCCACCGTGCTGCGCAATGGCGAATCGGTGCTGAACTTGTAGATGGGACGTCCGTCGTCATGCGCGATCACTTCGCGCGGTAGCGTATCTGGATGATTGCCGAACCAATGCTCCGCCGCTTCCTGAGTCACGCAATTTGCCAGTACACGGACCGGGGAATGCGGCGGCCAGTTGATCGCGAAGAGGTCGGTGTACACCGTATCCCCTGCCTTGGCATCGAGAATGCGCTGCTTGTGATAGGCATGCGCAAACGACTCGTGCGTGGCCAGAAAAAGGGTACCGCAATGAATGCCCGAGGCGCCAAGGGCGAGGGCGGCAATCAGCCCGCCTCCGGTCGCAAACCCGCCCGATGCGACCACCGGCACGCGCACATGCCGTACGACCTCGGGTAGCAACGTCAGAATGCCGGTACGTCCGCGGACGTGGCCGCCGGCCTCGATACCCTGAGCGATGATGACATCCGCGCCGGCCTTCGCGGCGGCGAGCGCGTCTTCAACGGAGCCAACCTGATACAGCACAATCGCCCCGGCGTCCTTGGCTCGCCGTATCGCTTCGGGTACCACGTCCCAGAAAAAGCACAGCGCCGGCACGCGTGCCGCGAGGCACGCGTCAAGCTCTGCAGCAAAGAGCCCGGATTCTGTCGCGGATGGGATGAGGTTGACGCCGAACGGCCGATCCGTCACGGCCCGCACCGCGGCGATTTCGCGCTCGATCAACTCAGGCGGTTCGCGAACCATGCCGAGCAGGCCAAACCCACCCGCCTTCGAAACGGCCGCAGCAAGTTCAGCGCGTGCCGGCCCGCCCATCCCAGCCGAGATAATCGGATCCCGGCAACCCAGCGCCAAGGTCAGTTCAGTAGCAAACGGTGCAGCGTTTGTAGTCATGGCCACCGCCTTGTTGCAAGTAGAGGGATATCTTTTGCGCGAGGCACATCAGCCGCTTCGCTTCGACCCTCGATGATAATCCCCTTCAGAACGAATGCCGCATCCCCACCCGCACATCGGCCTGAGTCGTTGTCGTGGACGGTGTGAAGCTGTAGCCGATCACCGCGTTCACACCGCTCGACGCCTTGAGGTAGTCCCCTGACACATACACGTCGGTACGCTTGGACAGCAGATAATGTAGCCCCAGCGTGCCCTGGTTCCAGTGATGGCCTTCGAACGACGTGTACTGATAGCCGCCGATCGCGCTGAACGCCGGTGTCACCTGCCAGATCGCGCCGCTCTCGCCCACCTGCATATGCGATGAATTGCCGAATGCCTTGATCGTCGTGTACGTGTAGTTACCGTTCAGCGTGACCGTGCCGATCGCATAGCTCGCACCAACACCGAAGGTGCCCTGCTTGTCCACCGGGAACGAGGTACTCGAATACAGATCGGTGATCGCGCCCGTCGCGGGATCGACGCTGACCGTCGGCCGGCCGAGGAATGTGCTCGTGCCTATCATCGCGTACGGATCGAACGCGTAGATGCCGAACGGATTGTTCAACTGTGTATAGGCAGCGCCCATCGTGAACGCGCCGTGCGCATAGTGCGCGCCCACGCTGTAGGCGCTGTTCTGATGGAAATTTCCCGCCTGATTGCCGAATGAATACATGCCACCGAACATGAAACCGCCAAATTCGTTCGAAAGGAACTTCACCGAATTGGGCAACCGATCGCCATTGAAGCGGTCGAAATCGCCCTGGTGAATCGCGTAGCCACTACCCCATGCCGAGATGTTGTACGAGAACACCATTTCCTCGGTCATATCGAGCTGATTGCCGAACGACAAGGTGCCCCACGAATTCGCCAGCCCGACATAGGCCTGACGACCGAACTCCGCACCGTTGAAGCCAAGCGTACCGTTACCCAGGTGGAATCCGTTTTCGAGCGTGAACACCGCGGACAAACCGCCGCCGATATCTTCGGTGCCCTTGATGCCCCAACGATTGCCGTAGGACACGCCGTCGTCGAACTTGACGACGCGCGAGCCGCCGGTATTGTTCACGTACGTGATACCGGCGTCGATGATCCCGTACAGCGTCACGCTGCTTTGGGCCAGGCTGGTCACGGGGACGCTTGCGAACGCGAGCGCTACGCCAGACAGTGCTACGGCAGTCAGTCTTTTCATTGTCAGGTTCTCTCTTGTCTTGCTGGAGTCTTGCCGGATAGATAGCGAGTTTTGCGCGCTGCCATGCGCAACCCGTCGGATACTGTGTGGCTAGAGCAGCCTTAATGAAGCAGCCGTCTCACACTGGCCAAACAGGACGACATCAGCGTCACACGCGAGAAATGCGTGGGCAAGAGAGATGGCTGGGCGCTACAAGCCCCTGACTCGACAATTACGATGAAGCATAGAGTGATCGCATCGAGATGCGACAAGGGAAGAACATATGTACGCGTTTTAGGAAGGCGTGGTGGTTCGAGGCCTGGCGGCCATTTGACGTAGTCGCCGGGCTTCGTGCGCAGTCGTGCATTGAGCCGCGCCTACCCCTTCCCTACGTCGGCGAGTACCCCTTTGTTGCTGAGGGAGTAGTCCTTCTTCTACCCCTTCATGGCGCGCTTCATGTCGCCTTTTTTGTTGTCTTTTTTCACACGCGGATGTTTATCGACCACATCGCTATGAGGTCGGGTCCATCAGAGCCGTAACCTGCGCCAGAGACCGGGCACCGTCACCACTGCTCTCACACTTGAAAAACTCCAATAGCACGCGTTCGTGCTCGTAGAGCCAGCGAAGCACAGCTTTATCGGAGCCTGTCGCGTTTTCTGCAAGGAGGCGGTATCGCGCCACGTACGGCGGCAACTCCCTTGCAAAGGCCACTACAAATTCCAGCCAGCTCATGACGCAGTACGCCTCAGCGCGCTCAATACCCTCTTGCCGCTTGCCATCCGGCTCGTCCGTGGACATCCCCCATCGAGCGAGCAACGCCTTTAGCCTTGCTCGTGTCTCGCTTTCGAGATGTGCAAGCACCATCAGCTTCTCGCGCTCCCTTGCAAACGGCCCGTGCTCTGCCAGCTTCAGGAATACTGTCTCCCCCCAAATCTCGTCGTGATATGCGGCAAGAACACTTGCTTTGATTTCGTTAGAATATTTAATCGCATGCGGGACGTGATCTCCGCAATCGTGACCAATGCTCATTCGGCATCCTCTGACCGTTAGTTTTCCTGTCCGGATCGGTTCACTCGCCATCGTCAGATCGCATCTAAACCGTGACTCTCCAAGGCCGATCGCACACCATCGGATAGGCCGAACGTTAGACTGAAATAGTGTTGCTGAGGTGGCCCTCCGGAAGTGGCCATGCCAGCGAGTCATTCGACTTCCCGGTCGACCGACTGTACCAGCAGCAGTATTGCCTTCCAACAATACCTAACGCGGGGTATGGCGCCAGAGTCGCCGCTAAGGTCGAATGTCAAGCACACATGCTTTCCGTTGGTCTTTGCAATTGTGAGGAGCACGGGCGGTCGAGCTTTCGTGCATGCGAATCTGTTTTTGCAAAACCGTAAGAATGATGGAACGAGCTAGTATCAGGTGCAGCATTTCGGACGACAGCGATACATTCGTACTACTTGACGACTGCGAAGCCACCTCTGAGAAGCCATATAGCCGTCTATATACCGGCTACGTGCGGGAAATCGTTTGTACCGACTGTAATCAAATAGACAAGGTTGTCGATGAGGTTGAGGATGAAATTCGCCGCGGCCTGCATGCGATTGTTGTCGCCGACTACGAGTTTGGTGCTCAACTGCAACTGCGAGGTACGCACGAAGGAAAAGCAACGTTCCTTGTCTTCGAGCAATGCACTCGGTTATGTAAAGTCCAGGTGGACCAATGGCTTTGCCAGAAGGATGGAGGAGCCGCCACGCCATCGCTGGCAGGCGTGACCGGCATCACGCCGTCGGTCAACGCTCCCGAGTTTGCCGATGCGATCCAGTCCATACACGAATCACTCCACGCTGGTGACGCCTACCAGATCAACTTCACCTATCGGCTTGAATTCGACGTCATCGGTCATCCTATTGGTCTGTATCGTCGCCTCCGCTCGCGTCAACCCGTGCGCTACGGCGCGTTGATGTCCTTGCCGACAGGAGAATGGGTGCTCTCCTGTTCACCCGAGCTCTTCGCCAGCAAGGGTGGACCGCTTGTGCGCTGTCGCCCGATGAAGGGAACTGCACCCCGGTCGTCAGATCCGGATGTCGATCGTGGGGCAGCCCGTTTTCTCTCGACGGACCCGAAGAACCGGGCAGAGAACGTAATGATCGTCGATCTCCTGCGGAATGATCTTTCGCGCATCGCCGAGATTGGTACGGTCCGGACACCAGCGCTATTCACGATCGAGGAATACCCATCCGTATGGCAGATGACCTCGACGGTCGAAGCGACCATCCGCCGCGACTGCTCTTTCGCCGATATCTTGCGCGCGCTGTTTCCTTGTGGTTCGATCACTGGCGCCCCGAAGCACATGAGCATGCAGTTGATCAAGAAGCTCGAGAACACGCCACGAGGAATATACACCGGGGCAATCGGCTGGTTAGAGGCTCCCCCTCTATCAGATGGAGATAGAGTTGTGCCGGCCTGTGGAGATTTCTGTCTTTCCGTAGCGATTCGCACGATTACAATCTCTGCCCCGAGTCCATCGAACACGCGCAGAGGGCGCTTAGGCGTCGGCGGTGGAATCGTACTCGATAGTCACGCCAAGGATGAACACGCAGAGACGTTGCTCAAGGCGAGATTTCTTACTGAAACTGAGCCGATGGCCTGGGTAAACTAGCCAGAAAGATACAGCGGCTAAAGACCGCGCTGCGGAAGGCAGCCGGAGTCGAACCGACCTGAGCGCGTCTGACGCCCTCAACTGTGTTTGAAGCCCGGTCTTTTCGCCCGTCCGGCAAGGGTTCTGCAGACCTAAGTGGCACTACAGTGTCATTTGTCTAAAGAGCGGTCATCGGAGCCGATGGCCGCTGCTCAGTGGAAACATTATTCTGTGTGGGCCGCACCTCAGAAGACGGTTAGCTGCGTTATCCGCGATGACCAGCCGCAAATCACGACATCTGTATCTTGCCGAAACCCGACATTTTCATATTGCTGCTACAACAAAAATTTTGCTCATTTTTTTATGTCAAATGCATAGGACTACGAATAATATTACACCCACGCTGCTGCTGGTCGTAATGTTGTTCCTGCAATACCGGCACGACAAGGCGTGGACATTCACGGAAGAACAAGCCCTACGCCGCGTGTTGTATACAAAACTGTTCTGCCGACACGCAACGCACACGATTTCATAACCCGAACGGTGGCAGCTCCGTACACTGGGTGAGCATGGAGCTTGACGTTCAATACTGGGAACAAATTTACGCTGAGAATAGGGCCAGTTTTTGGCAAACGATCGAGTCCTTCGCGAGGCCGCGTCGGCGACTGGCCGTCTGCGATGAGCAAACCAGATTGCCTCGCCGGGCAGTCTGGAAAGCTGGATTTTGACGTTGAAACGTACGCAATTGCGTTAGACAGGTAGTTGCATTTTATCTCGTAATGTCTCGGGACAGCAGCCAGCGCCAACCTCACCACGTAAAAAAATCTCCGTCCAACCGGCAGGGACAACCGTACGTGAAGGCACCTCCTCGAGACGCCGCCCAGACTGCCTCGATTTTCAAAACACGATCGTTTCAGTTTCTGGTCGATGCGGTGGGTGCAGAGAATATCGCGTTAGGACTCGAATCGAACATGACGCGCGTGGCTGAACTGATGAAGGGTGAGAGGTTCACGCCCGAGACCGCCTTTCATATGGAAACCACGCTCGGGCTGCCGCATGGCTTCTTCGACCAGCCCAATCCTGCGCTCACGGCCGAAACCATCGCCCGCCTGAAGTCACCGCTCGACTTCGTCCGAACAGACGACGAACAAGAGGTAGTGCCTGAAACACTTGAACCGGCTCCCGCCGTGAACGGCGGCCAACAACCATTTCTTAAAGATAGTTCGTTCGAGGAAGCGCAAATGCCAAAGAGAGCAACTGGAGGGTCACCCAGGGCCGTCAGGAATAGTCGAAGCGAGATGGTCGAACAGCCTAAGCCCCCTGCCCTGCGGAAAGGTTCGTCTTCGAAAGACAGGACATCTCATGAAACGACCCGGCAGCAACCGCTGGCATTAGACGACAGCGCCGTGGTAGAAGACATTCGACGTGCTAACCTCCACGTCCTCACAGCTCGCAACGGATCGAAAGCAAGACTTGGTGTAGTCATGGCGATGAGCGGCTCCAACATGGCCCATCGGCTATATGGCAAGAAACGCATGGACAGTGTCGAAGCAAACCGTTTCACGGAGCGACTGGGTTTGCCAACTGGCTGGTTGGACACGCCGCGCTCCGAAGCCGAGATCCCTGGTTCGGTGTCGCGTTTGCTTACCCCTGCTTCGCGCGGGCGTGCATCCGTTGAACAACACGAGCCGCTCGCGGCTGCAACGAAGGATGGCGTGCCAGGCAAACCCGCCGATGCGGAGGCGCGCACGCGGCGCGCCCGCGCGGGCGTCCACGGCGATCCGCAAAGCTCCTCACCTCTTTCGGCGGATGTCACAGCAGAGAAAGAGACGATCGGCGTCAGCCCGGAGGATCATGTAAGTGGTGCCCCCGACGAGCCTGCCGGTCGCTCACCTGAAGAAAGTGACGGCGACGTTCCCGCAGCCACACCGGGAACCCTTCCGTCGCTCCCAGCCGCAGTAATACGGCAGCGAAGCGCGGTGCCGCTCCCCTCAGTGACCAGCCTGGACAACCTTCACGGTATCGAACCGATCGCGGAAGCCTTACTCAGGACGCTGGCAGGTAAAGCACGCACTGGTCGATTGGACGAATTGAAGGCTCTGGAACTTTTGCAGCAGGCGGTCCTGTTGTGAGTCGGCGGTAGCGTGCCACGCCCCATTCTGCCATGACACATGAAGCGCATCGAGGTAGCCTGGACCCGGTGCGCGCGAAGGATCACCCCATTTCCGATCGACGATCGACTGCGGACCCCGTCCTTGACCGGCCGTGAGCGCTATGCTTGAAGAAGCGAAGTACCCGCGCGGTCGAACTGTCGTATCGTTCTGCCAATGCCGTTCCCGACCCACCACCTCCGCGAGGCTGACTTGTGACATATATCCGGAAGAGATCAGCTTCGCGGTGATATGCGGCAAAAAATTTCGGCCAGCGGAATTGTAGGCGCCCTCTGCCAGCGCTGGGCCTACTACCCGCGCGAGTGAAGAACGCCGAGGGACCAGCGAGCGGCGCTGAGACAACCCAACACGCCGACACCCGGGTCCGTGGCTCAGTGATCGAGAAATTGCCGTAGCTTGTCGGCGCGACTCGGGTGCATCAGTTTTCGCATCGCCTTGCTTTCGATCTGCCGAATCCGTTCGCGCGTCACGTCGAACTGTTTGCCCAACTCCTCGAGCGTATAGTCCGACGCGGTATCGATCCCAAAACGCATCCGCAGCACCTTCGCCTCACGCGGCGACAGCGCATCGAGCGCGTCATCGATCGCGGCGCGCAGGTTCGCATGCACGGCCGCGTCCGCGGGCGATGCCGCCATTGGATCTTCGATCATATCGCCAAGCGTCGCGTCGGCGTCCTCGCCCACCGGCGTTTCGAGCGACACGGGTTGCCTGGCGACCTTCAACATGCTGCGAACCTTCTCTTCCGGCAGTTCCATGCGCTGGGCCAGCGCCGCAGGATGAGCCTCGCGTCCAGTCTGCTGCAGGATCTCGCGCGAAATCCGGTTGAGCTTGTTGATCGACTCGATCATATGCACTGGCACGCGAATCGTGCGCGCCTGATCCGCAAGCGAACGCGTGACGGCTTGCCGCACCCACCACGTTGCGTAGGTCGAAAACTTCCAGCCGCGTCGATATTCGAATTTGTCGACGGCTTTCATCAGGCCGATGTTGCCCTCCTGAATCAGATCGAGAAAATGCATGCCGCGGTTCACGTACTTCTTCGCGATGGAGATCACGAGGCGCAGGTTGGCCTCGATCAACTCGCGCTTCGCTTGCCGCATTTTCGACTCGGCCGCCATCATCTGCCGGTTGATCTTCTTCAACTGTTGCAGCGGCAGTATCGCGTTCGCTTCGATATCGATCAGCTTTTGCTGTTCGGCCTGAATGGCGGGCAGACTGCGTCCGAGCGCGGCTCCATACTCGCGCGACGCCGCGGCCGTGCGTTTGGTCCAGCCAGGATCGGTTTCGTACCCCGGAAACGACTCGATGAACTTCTCGCGCGGCATCCGGCACCGGTCAACGGCAATATGCAAAATACGCCGCTCGACCGCGCGCACCTGCGCGACCTGTTGCTGGACATCGGCACACAGCCGATCGATGGCTCGTGCTGTGAAGCGAATTGGCGCCAGTTCGCGCTGGATTGCTTCGCATATGCGTGCGAAGGCAACCTGCCCCTTGCCTTGCGCGGCGTCCCCACGCGGAATCTGATCGAACAGCTCGCGCACTCGAGCAAATATCGCGAGGCTGTCGCTCGTGAGCTGTTTCAGACGCGCTTCGTTCGCCTTCGCCGGGTTCCCCTCCTCGATCTCGCTGTCGTCAGCGTCCTGCCCGTCGTCGTCATCGGCGGTGTCCCCGTCGATATCCGGTGTATCAGCGGAGTCCGACACCGACGGCCCGGCCGCTGCGGAGTCTTCATTGAGACCGTCGACCAGTTCGTCGATGCCCAGTTCATTGGCTTCGATCTGCTCCGCACTCGCAAGGATCGCGGAGACAGTCGCCGGGCAGGCCGCAATCGCCTGAATCATTTCGTGAAGGCCGTCTTCGATGCGCTTTGCGATCTCAACCTCGCCCGCGCGATTCAACAATTCGGTCCCGCCCATTTCACGCATGTACATCCGCACGGGATCGGTCGTGCGCCCGAATTCGGAATCCACCGTGGAAAGCGCGACTTCCGCTTCCTCATCGGCCTGGTCGTCCGACACGGCTGCCGGCGCAGCATCGTTCAGGAACAGCGTCTCCGCGTTGGGCGCCTGCTCGTAGACCGCTACGCCCATGTCATTGAAGGTGGCGACAATGGTTTCGATGGCCGCGGTCTGCGCGAAATTGTCCGGCAAGTGATCGTTGATTTCGGCGTGAGTCAGGTAGCCGCGCTCCTTTCCCAACTGGATGAGTGCGCGCATCTGACGCTGCCGTTCTTCGTCCTGCAACACGGTGGACACTGCGTCGATCGACAGCAACGCTGCGGTAGCCTTGCCCTTCACTGCGCGTCGGCCCGCAGCCTTCGGCGCGGATGCGACGGTGTTTGGCCCTGAATCTTCCCGATCAAAACGTGCCATACATTCTCCTGGACAGGCTTGCCCGGCGATAGCGAGACCAGCGGCTACCCGCACTGCGGCCGGCGAGCCACGACATTGATGGCTGAAGGCGAGTACGAGTGATAGATCGCAACGAGCAAAGGACGCGGCCCGCTTGCGTGAGCGGGCCGGTTGGAACAGCGCGAAAAACAGCGCACGGAAACCACAGCGTGACATTATAACATTGATTGCTGCGCCGCACCAATCGAACCCGTTCGCGCAACCGGGGAGCCTCCCGCACCCCGAAACGGCATGTTGGCGTTCGCCGCTGGTTCTCGCTCATACGGTCTGGTGCAACCTTGGCCTTCATATCGCGATACAGGGTGTTCATCAC
>NZ_WOEZ01000332.1 GCF_013177735.1 Paraburkholderia elongata
GATCGCCATCTCCTGCAATGTGATCTCCTCAGACTTCACAAGCTTCACACGGCATTTCATCGACACCTCGGTACCAGGGAAAAATCCAGGTTACCGAAATCCAAACAGTTTTACCAGGAGCACTTACCTGGTAGTATGAAGTAATCGCGACTACGGGGTATCGCAATGTCAGACGATCTCGATGAATTTGACGTGTATCTCAACCATCTGGCACAGGAGTTAGGGCACGCTAATCGCCACGCCGGCCTTAAAGGCTACTGTTCCGGTCTGGTGATGCCACTGTCACGAAAGAGCGTCGAGCCGATGGCCGCGCATATTGATCCGCTTCACGCCAGTGCGAAGCATCAGTCGCTCCACCACTTTGTTGCCAAGGCCGAGTGGTCCGACAAGGCGATCATGCAGCGGGTGCGCGAGTGGGTGATGCCCGCGCTAGGCGCGCATGCCGCTGAAGAGGCCGGCTACTACTGGATTATTGACGACACGGGTTTTCCAAAGAAGGGCCGCCATTCGGTGGGCGTTGCACGCCAGTACTGTGGGCAGCTCGGCAAGTCAGTATGACTCCCCTGGCAGCGAGGCTGGCCGCCGTGGGGAAGTGAAGCGCGGGTTAGCATGCTGCCAGAGCCGCAAGAGTGTGGCCGGAGCCACCACTCGACGGTTTGTTTCCGACACGGGAGGCCAGTATGAACCAGGATAGCACGTTGTACGTTGGGCTGGACGTTCACAAGGACTCGATCACGGTTGCCTACGCGATGGGCCTGGACGAAGTTGAACTGTTCGGCAAGATCGGCACGACACAGGTTGAAGTCGATCGTCTATGCAAGCGGCTGCAATCCAAGGCCCGGCATGTTCACGTTGTCTATGAGGCAGACCCTTGTGGCTATGGACTGAATCGCCGGCTCGTCGAGAAAGGCTTCGATAGCATGGTGTGTGCGCCATCGCTGATTCCGAGAAAGCCTGGTGATCGCGTCAAGACCGACCGGCGCGACGCGTTCAAACTGGTGCGTTCGCTGCGAGCCGGTGATCTATCCGCAGTGCATGTGCCGACCGTGGAAGACGAGGCGTTTCGCGATCTGGCCAGGGCGTGGTCGTCCGCCAGGGACGATCTGAAACAGGCACGGCAGCGGCTGAAGTCTTTCCTGCTGTCGCACGGCGTACAGTACTCCGGCCGGGCAAATTGGGGCCCAGCCCACCGGCGCTGGCTGAGTACCCTTTCGTTCGACAGTGCGTGGCAGCAACTGGCGTTCAACGAACACCGCCGCACCATCGAAGATCGCCTCGCGCAGGGAGGCAGCGCTGCACGAGGAGGTCGTTTGCTGGCGGTTCTATCCGGTCGTGCTGGCGTTGCAGGCGATGCGCGGCATCCAGTTCACGTCGGCGGTGGGCTGGTGTCCGAACTGGGCGATCTGTCGCGCTTTGAACACCCTCGGCAGTTGATGGCGTGGCTGGGCGTTACGCCGTCGGAACATTCATCAGGTAGCAAACGGCGCCAGGGCAGTATCACCAAGGCCGGAAACAGCTATGCAAGAAAGCTGCTGGTTGAATCAGCCTGGAGCTACCAGCATCCGGCGCGCGTGAGCAAAGACATACAGAGCCGGCAGGAAGGCATACCCAAGCCCATTGTCGATCGGGCCTAGGATGCCCAGCTACGCCTGTGTGGCCGATATCGCAGGCTCGTGGCCAGAGGAAAGAGCCGGCAAGTTGCAGTCGTTGCTGTGGCCCGTGAACTGGCCGCGTTCATCTGGGACATCGGCCGGATGGGGATGACCCTGGCGGTACCGCAAAGCGAACAGCCTGCGTAACGAGTTTTTCCACACACCCAACGCCTCACACACTGCGAGTTTCCTGAAGGCGGCGTAGCCCGGTATCTGAGTAATCCGCGTTCCTGTTTGGCAACGGCATCAGGCCGACTTGTGCGGCAAGAAAGCGGCAGGCTCATGACACGGACCTCTGTAATGCGGTACCCAATCCGCGAATATCAGCGTGATCCGCCGTCGAGATTTACTGCTACGTCGCCCTCAGGAAATTCAAAAACGCCTATGAATAAGATTTAAAACCCACCCTATTGACACGGGGAGTCATATCAACAGGACAACTGTCAGGTCGCAGTGAGTTTATCGATCGCGACGCAACGCGGCAGCCTGCCAATCGCCTGGCAACTGTATGTCCCCAAGGAATGGATTGACGATCGGGAACGTGCCCGTCGTGCGGGCATTCCTGACGATCAGGCCTTCGCAACCAAACCACAGATTGCGTTGGCCCAACTGCGCGACGCGATTGCATCCGGGATTGTGCCGGGTATCGTGCTGGCCGATGCAGGATATGGTGATGAAACGGCCTTTCGGGAAGGGATAAGCGAGCTGGGTTTGTTATGCGCCGTGGGGATTCGCCCGGGCACATCGGTATGGGCACCGGGTACGGCGCCGCTGCCGCCCAGGCCGTGGAGTGGGCGTGGCAACCCACCTACACTGCTGCGTCGTGCGCCCGGCCACGAACCGCAAGCGGTCAAGGCGCTGGCCATGCAATTACCCGCGAACGCCTGGCAGACCGTAACCTGGCGGGAAGGCAGCAACGCGGCACTCTCCTCACGCTTTGCCGCCGTGCGGGTTCGTCCGGCTCATCAAGACTATTGGCGCAGTACGCAGCGCGCTGAAGAGTGGCTGCTCATCGAATGGCCCGAGGGAGATAAAGAGCCGCTCAAGTACTTTCTCAGTACCGCTCCCAAGGAGGCGACACTTGAACAACTCGTCCTGGTGACAAAGATGCGCTGGCGTATCGAGCGCGATTATCAGGATCTGAAGCAGGAGTTCGGACTGGGTCACTACGAAGGTCGCGGCTGGCGCGGCTTTCACCACCACGCCACACTGAGTATTGCCGCATACGGGTTTCTGATGGCCCAGAGACTCAGGATGGGATCAGGTACCGGCGATAAAAAAAACTTCATTGAACGCGCGCTGCCTGCGCTTCCCGCGGATTACATCGCACGCGGCAGTCCAGCGCGCACAACGCCACGTTCCTGACTCCATCACGACGTTGCGTATCCTGCTCGGACTACGGCTCACGCAACGCCTGCACCATTCATCGCAGCGGTGGCACGAAAAATATGTGACACAGTAAGATTAATGACTGCGCTGACGGACGTCGTAAGGGCCTGGGATTGCCTCCATGCGTTTCGAGGCCGACCTGGCAGCCCCGGGCGGGGCGACGAGCGGGTCCTGCGCGATGTGCATCGCAGGGTGTTTTGCTGTCTGCCTGTCGAGCAACGCCGGACCCTGCTGATGGTTGACTCGCGGGGTTCAGGTATCACGAGGCATCGAACCGGGGTAGCGGGAGGCAAGCCATGAACGAAGATCGTGACTGGGGGAGGGGTGGCTCGGGCGAGCCGGATCTGCGGCCGCTATCGGCGTTTGCCAACAATGAGCTGTCCGCCACGGAACGCGCCGCCACGCTCGTCCGTCTGACGAACGACTCCGGGGCAGCCGACCGCGTGGCCGACTACCGCGCGCAAAAAGCTGCGCTGACAGCGCTGTTCGGGAACCCGCGAGACGATGCGCGATGCATCGTCGTGCGACGCCGCACTCCGTGGTGGCGGCAAACCGGCTCGGTAGCCTCTTGCATGGCTATGGGCGCGGCACTCGGGTCGGCACCCGGCTGGGTGTTGGCGACCTTCGCGGCCGATCCACCCGTGTTTGCGATGCGTGCCGACATCGCTTACGCGGTGTACGCGCCCGAGCAAGGCCACCCCGTGGAGTTCGCTGCGGCAGAACGGGATCAACTGGTCAACTGGCTGTCCTGGCGCCTCGATCGGCGATTGTCGGTGCCTTCACTTCGGGAGTATGGCTATTCGTTGATCGGCGGTCGGCTGCTGCCCGGCGAGTCCGGCCCGGCCGCGCAATTCATGTATCAGAGCACGGCCGGCGCCCGGCTCACGATGTACGTCGCAGCGGTTCCAAAGGACACGACGGCGTTCCGCCTGTTTCGTGACGGCAACCGCAGCACGTTCTACTGGGGGAGTCAGGGGATGGGATGCGCGCTGACTGGCCAGGTCTCCAAGGCGCAATTGCGATCCATGACGATCGACGTATGCGGCGTGCCTGGGGGCTATCCAGAAGCCTGGCAACCGGCGATGTGATGAACCCATGATGCTTTACGGATCTCGCATTTCGCATCATCCAGCATGCCGGAGCAACCTGCCTGCTGCGGGATCGCAGGCAACCGTGCGGACCTTGCTGCGTGCGCTTGCGTTGACGTGCCTGATCGTCTCAAGTGGCGCTCTGGCCCAATCGACCAGCCCAATTACGCCGGCTTCATCCGGTACATTGGCGAGATGCGCCGGTACTGCTACGTCGGATGCCGTGAGCGCAGACTTCAACCAGTTCCGGTGTCTGACGGCTGACGAACAGGCGAGGTTGTTGCGAACACGGATCGAGAATCACACGCTGTCCTCCCTGACCGACGAGCAGATTCTGTCCGTGATGGACGTGATGAAGCCGGAAGCCTTCGTTGAGTACGCAAGGTCCGAGATGGTCCCCGATGGCGGCTGCGAATACCGGATGTTCCGGCAGGAGCGCGTATTCGGCAGATGGCCCGACCGGCCCGATCACATGGTTGTACGTTACCAGGACAACCCACGAAAAGTCTACGCGAAATGGCTGCCTGACGGCGACCATGCGGGACAGGAGCTTCTTTACGACGAAACGTCGGACCGGGATAGCATCTTCGGCCATCTGGGCGGCTCGCTGCATTTCGTGTCAGGCAAGATCGCCCTCGACGGCCCGCTTGCGCACACCCAGTCCCGCCATAGCGTCCGCGATCTCGGTCTGCAGTTCATCGCGCGCATCGTCGAGCACGACGCACGCAGCTTTCGTGAAGAGGGTCTTACTGAGAGGCCGACACGCATCGAACTCGTGAACGTGCATGGCACGCGGTTGCTTGCCTGGACGTGGACTGCTCCATCGGGCCCGCCTGCGCATTATGCGCAGCGCGTGAGACTACTGTTCGATCTTCAGCACCCCTGGCCCCGTGGCGAAGCCGCGTGGGACGAACGCGGCCGGCCATTGGAACTGATTCAGTTCGAAGAGGTCGTGCCTCGCCACTGGAGCGAAACCACCTTCGATCGGCATAACCCCGAATACGGCTTCCGGTGACTCCGAGTCCAGCGAAACGTCCACGCAACGGTCTGTCCACTCGAAACGTATAAGTCCAATCGCGGCAACGCCACGCTGATTGCAATCCTGCCCGACACGGCGGCGGCCCTGACTCGTGAGATTCTCTACCTCAACGACCGGCAGAGCGGTTCGTTCTCTCCAACGACCAGGCACAGGGGGTGGCGCGGGTAGGTCCTGGCCACATGAGCGCCGTAGTATTGGTCGCGACCAGCGAGTCCCAGCGCGACTCGAGCTTCTATAATGCGCTGCTCGGGCGCTTCAGGGGGCTGTCGCATGTCACCGTTGAAGTGCAACCCGCTCAAGCAGCGGCCTGACTCATGGCAGTCAAGTTACCCTGCGTCGATGTCTGCACTTTCGATGGCAAGACCAGATTGTGCGTTGGATTTTTTCGTACCCTTGACGAGATTCGGACGTGGAAGAAGATGACCGACCACCGGCGCCATCAGGTGATTAACGACCGGGCGCGGCGACGGGCCAGGCTGCAGCGGGCATCCCCCGGAGTTATCTGCGTCGCAGGAGGCCTCGGACGGCTGAATCCATGGCGTGGGTCCGTCCGTCACCACGGCTCCTTTTGGCGACTTGCTTCTGTAACACATGGCGCGATAGGATCTCACCCGCTCATTGGGGAGTAGCCGCCTCGACTGCAATGTTCGAGGGCGCAAGTCAACATACTTGGCGAGTCGCGAGACTCGCTATGGCGTGCGCAGCTAGATGCCTGGCAAGACCGAGGACTCGCATTCCGACCTGACCGGGTCGCCGGAATGCGCGTCATCGCGTTCTTACAGCGCGGCCCGGCCATAACAACCCATGCAATCCTTCCTTGTTTCAACCAGTGTGGTTGGCCTCGCCGAGATTGGCGACAAAACTCAACTTCTGTCCCTGGTACTGGCTGCGCGATATCGCAAGCCCATCCCCATCATCCTTGGTGTGCTTGTCGCGACACTCATCAATCATGGCGCGTCTGGTGCGCTCGGCGCGTGGCTTGCGAGCGTTCTGAGTCCAGGCATCCTGAATTGGGCTGTCGTCGCTTCCTTCGCGGTCATGGCGGTCTGGATTCTCATCCCCGACAAGCTGGACGATGCCGATGCGGTCTCGACGAAACATCCGATGGGTGATCGGCGCTCTTTCCGCTGGGTTTGTCCGTGAATACCTTGTCGAGCTTGATGCCGTCGAGATGACGCGCACATATCCGATTTTCTTGCCGCTCATGTTGCCCCCGTTCGTCTAAGGAAGTGTCAGGTTGTATTCGAGACCCTTAGCTGAAAGTGTCAACTAATTTCTTTTTCAACCCTATTCTGACACTTCGCAGCACATGGTCAGGCCCGCAGCTCGCCGCGGCACTCGACTATGTAGGTGATGGCGATACGCTGATCGTGCACAGCATGGATCGCCTGGCGCGGAACACTGAGGATTTGCTCCGCATCGTGCGCGAGCTGACGGCTAAGCAAGTGTCCGTCGAGTTCGTCAAAGAGCGCCTGACGTTCAACGGCCAGAGCGATGACCCGATGGCGCATCTGATGATGACGATGCTGGGCGGTTTCGCTCAGTTTGAGCGCTCGCTGATTCGCGAACGTCAGCGCGAGGGCATCGCGATCGCCAAAGAGAAGGGCATCTATAAGGGCCGCAAGCCGTCCCTGACGGGTGACCAGGTGGAGGCGTTGCGTCAGCGTGTTGCGGCCGGCGACAAGAAAGCTGTTGTCGCGCGTGAGGATCTGTTTGCGCACGCGGTGGAAGCGTTCAACGAGTGGCGGGCCGCCGTCGAGGCCGCACGAGCCATCGGCAGCCAGGCGCATCACCTGCAGATGCAGGGCACACAGCCGGTCAAGTTGCCGACGATGCCCAATACCGGCGAACTGAGCGTGCACATGCTGCGCCGGTTCGGTGATGGCGTCTGGCAACAGTCGCTCTACGGCAGGCTGCCGCGCGTGAGCTGACGGAACAGCGGACAAGTCAGCGAGTGTCCGACATAACAACCCTGACAGCCGGCGGGGCGCTTAGTCCTCGGGTCCGCGACCGGCAACTGATGTACCGGATTGATAGAAACGGACAAGTCGTGAGTGTCCGCAATAACCGCGACAGCCCGCGGAGAAACATCTAGCTCTCGCGGCGGGCACCAACAACTGACATGAGGTAATCGTGGCGAAAGAAAAGCAGGTAGCGGAGCCGGGTAAAACGGTGGCCAAAAAGCCCAATCCGAAGCGCGAGCCGACCGCACTTCAAATCTACGCGGAGGCCGAAGAGTGCGTATTCCACGCAAAGAGAACAGCCATTCCAGGGCAAAGTGAATCGTGATTCCACGGCAAAGTGAACAAGAATTCCACGCCATCGCGAACAAACGGAGCGCAGCGACGCGGGACCTTTACCTTTTTACTCGGACTGCGGCTTTGCGGTCAATCGACTGCGCGTCTTGCGCAGCGATTCGCCCGCGAGCGTGATGCGATGAGCGTTGTGCACCAGCCGGTCAAGGATCGCGTCGGCGACGGTGGGTTCGCCGATCGCGTCATGCCAGTGCTCGACCGCAAGCTGGCTGGTGGCCAGCGTGGATCGGTGTCCATGCCGGTCATCGAGCACCTCCAGCAGGTCGCGCCGCGCGGAATCGGTCAGCGGCGCCATTGCCAGATCGTCGAGAATCACGAGATCCGTCTTGGCAAGTTGTGCGAGCCATCGCGCGTAGCGCCCGCTGCCGTGTGCGATCGCCAGTTCCTCGTTCAGTTTCGGCACGCGCAGATAGCAGGCGGAGAACCCCTGGCGGCACGCCTGGATGGCGAAGGCGCAACCCAACCAACTCTTGCCGAGCCCGGTCGGGCCAACCAGGATCAGGTTTTGCCGCTCCCGAAGCCACTCACCGGTCAGAAGACGGGCGGTGAGCGCCCGGTCCAGGCCGCGGGCGGTGCGATAGTCGATGTCCTCGGGCGAAGCGTCGGGGACCTTCAGTCTGGCCCGGCGCAGCCGGGCCGCCGTTTGTCGCGAGTCACGTTCACTGGATTCACGCTCGACCAGCAACCCGAGTAATAGTGCTGATCAAGCTCGACGTGATAGTCCGGCGCCGGCGAACGAAGCAAACGCCGCTATCACGGCTGGATAAAGAACGCTAACGCAGAAAAGGCGGGCCGCTACACGCAGAATTCGGCGTTTAGCTTGCGTTTCGACGATCAGGCGGGGTGTCTTTCGGCGGGACGGCCGGCATCGCTTGCGGTCTTGAGCGGCGATCTGCGCGAGGTTGCGCCGCATCGAATCTCCGAGGTCGACACGGTGATAACGCTGTTCGAAGGGGAGGCG
>NZ_WOEZ01000333.1 GCF_013177735.1 Paraburkholderia elongata
GCGGTCAAGGTGCAGGCGGTTCGGGTGCCGGCGGTTCGGGTGCCGGCGGTTAAGGAGCAGGCGGTTCGGGCGCAGGCGGTTCGGGTGCGGGCGGTTCGGGTGCAGGCGGTTCGGGTGCAGGCGGTTCGGGCGCAGGCGGTTCAGGCGCGGGCGGCTCGGGTGCAGGCGGTTCAGGCGCAGGCGGTCATGGCGCAGGCGGTCACGGCGGAGGCGGGAACGGCGGAGGCGGGAACGGCGGGAACGGCGGGAACGGCGGGAACGGCGGGAACGGCGGGTCAAGGTAATCGGCCGCCTTGTTTTCAGCCGCCCTTTCCATGAACCCTCCACATTCCGTCTTTTCAAGATGCCATAGCATCAGCGGTTGGGAGCGGATCGAGTTGGCGTCCTAGTTTTTGCAAGCCGCTTGAGAGCTTGCTCCTTGGTTTTCCGAACCTGTTCCTCATAGCGAGCGAGTCCTTTTTCAACGTAGTCGTCTCCCTTGACCATCACGCGCCAGAACCACCCAGCCAGTTTGCGTGCGAGTGCCTTGGTCGCGACCAGACCACCGCGGCGCGCAGCGAGCCGCCGGTAGAAACCACCCAGCGCAATATCCTTGCTGCGCACCAGGCTTTGCGCCATCATGCAAAAGAGCTGTCCGGTCCGGTTGCGGCCGCGCCTGACGCGTTTCTTTCGCTTGCCACTATCGTCACTGCCGGGTGCCAGCCCTGCCCAGGAAGTGAAGTGCTTTTCAGTTGGCCAGACGCTGAGATCGGTGCCCACTTCGCCGATAAGTTGTAGCACGCCGTACTGGGACACTGCGGGCAGCTTCGTCAGATCCCGTCCGCCGCACATCTGTGCGAGTATCTCGCGCAGCCTGGAAATTTCCGGGGCGTTGACGCCGGTTTGTTTGGTGGACCTGGGCAATGGGGGCCGGGTCTCATCATGCGGCGGCAGTACCGCCGTGATGCGCCTGTCGCAATCGGCGACGAGTTTCTGGTAGTGATCCCAGGATTGCAATGCCTGATCGAGTGCGAAGATGTGCTCGTCGGCCCATGTGCCGCGCAGAGATTCGATCACGGCCTGTTCCTTTTTTCGCCGGATCTGCACATCGCACAGTGCTACCAGTGCCTCAGGGGAGCGCTCGCCGGCCACGATCGCGCGTACTACCGCCATGCCGCTGACGCCGGCCAGTGACGATATGACATCGTGCAGCTTGATATTCATGCGGTCGAGGGCCTTTTGCATCAGTTGCACACAGGCGGCCGCGGCCGTTACATGTTCGGCGCGCAAACGCAGGTAGTCCTGCAACCGCCGAATATCAGCGGGTGGCACGAAGCCAGCGTGTAGCAGGCCATGCATGTGCAGCGTGGCTCCCCACTGGCTGTCAGCCATATCGGTTTTCCTGCCCGGCAGATTGCGCGTCTGCCTGCCATTGACCATGCGCACTTGCAGGCCGGCGCTTTCGAGTACACCGTACAACGGTAACCAGTAAACGCCGGTCGCTTCCATCGCGACCGAATGCACGCCCTGTGCGATCAGCCAGTCGCGCAACGCGTGCAGTTGGGACGTCACGGTACCGAACACCTCCGGCGTGTTGCCGCCCACCGAAACATGCATGTGTTCGCTGCCGACGTCCACGAAGGCGGCTAACGGATCCAGCATCGGGAGTTCTTGTGACATGGTGACCTCCGCATTGGAATATCACAATGCGCGCGGCGGTCCTGGCCCGGTCACACCATATGAAAAACAAATCTTTCCAGCGGGAAGCAAGCAACGCTCACCAGAATGTGCGACTGATCATGACCAGAGCTATTCTTTCGTACAGGCAATCCGACGGTTGTCCGATGCACCAGAGGGGGCTCAGCTACGCTGCCGGGAACCACCACGCGTGATCCATACGATAGCCGAAGCCGGGTTCATGGTCCGTGTGCGGTTTTTTGCAAAAACTCGCTGCTTTCGTGCAAGAGACGAAGGTCATGGCGCCTACCGAACGGGTAATCCCGATTGTATGGAACATGAAGCCGTGAGATCCGTTGCGTATGTCCATCTCTCTAGCGGAAGCTCCGATGGCTGTATGCAGCCGGCCGCCCAGTTCGGGGCAACACTGAGAGACGAATGTCAGCTGCCGAAGTGCATCGGCCATATGAGCGTCCATTTGCTCAGGTAGAGGAATGACGGGAACTGGCCGGACACACCCATTGCGATCGGCGGAAGCCGCTCAAGCTGCGACGGCCGCCCGTTTGATACTGTAGGGATTGAACCGCACGACCTCGTCGCCGATCCACTCATTGAGCTGCGTAAAACGGCGTTGGAGCGGTTCGATTTCGTTGGCCCCGAACACCTCGGCCGCTGTGTCTGCGGCGCCAAATCCGCCCGTGTTGCTCGGCACCACGCCGATAAGCTGCGGCGGTACGCGGTGCGCGGCGAGCAGGTCGTCGCGAGTCACGTTCTTGATGTTGAAAAACTCGTCTTTCGCCGTGACCTCGGACACCGGGATTAGCTGAATCCCTTCCTTTTTCCCGTTAGGTGCGTACATGAAGAGGTTCCGGAAATTGCCCGGTCCCTTGCTGTTTTTCAACGCCTCGCGCAAAGCATCGACGTCTTCCTGTTTCTGGGCCGCATCTGTCATGTACAGGATGAACCCGGCGTGAGATCCGTTTTCATAGTAGCGCCGGCGAAACAGCGTCGCCGACTCGTTCAGCCATGCCGCATGCAGCGCGCCGAGATATTCGGGTAGGCCATACACTTCCTGATTGATATCCAGGGCCGACCTGGACTATAAGCCAACTGCGCGAATTGATCTTTCGGCGTTTCGGAGTCCAGTTTTCAGCTTCGCATGTTGGCCACCTTGTTCGGGGCTATGGCCTCGCATACCGACTCACCTATTCAACTTCAGAAAAACCGTCGCCTGGATAGCGTCAAGCAGGAAGTCCGGTCGTGTGAGAACCGTCGTCGGGAAGCTTGGAATGGACCATCGAATGCGATCGCCGAAGCAGCGCACGGAGAAGAGGGGTTCCGCGATCAATGACGAAACGCTGGCATGGGTTGCCGCGGCGCTCAGGCAGTCGCCTCGAACACTCGGCATAGAGGCTGATCACTGGACGAACGCTCGTTTGCGCATCGTGCTTCATCGGCGGGTGGGCGTCGATTATTCGCGCGGATATATTTGGGAAATAGCCACCCGCGCCGGCGTGGCAGACCTGCTTACAAGACGGCGTAACTGATCATTCCCCTGGCGCGGCGGGATCGCACGGGCACGGTTTCGCTATGGGCGTCCGCCCATAGCGCACTCGCCAAAGTACTGTGTAAACGTGCAGTATCACGATCTGCACGTAAAGGCCTAGACTGACCGTTCCGACACAACCGCGGAGTGCGCCATGGTCACCAAGACCGTCCGCAGGACACTTTCCGGTCTGACTTCGGCGTTTTCGCCGGCTCCGAAGGGCAAGCAGGGGGTCGCATATACCGTGAAATCGGCCCAGCAACGCGCCGACGAAGCATGGAGGCGCACGACGCACGGAATGCACAGTTCCTTACTCCGTAAAGATCCGAAGGTGTGATTTTCGGAAACCAGAAGCAATACCGAGCCCGCCGTCCGAATTGGCTGTCATCGAAGCTGGAGACGAACTATGACTGCGCCGCAAAAACTTTACGGTGTGACGCTGAAGCCCCAAGCCAAGGCTCCGCGCAAGCTGATCGAAGTCCCCGACCCTGAAGCGCGCCCGGACCTTTTGGAAGCCGTTCGCCGAGTCGTGGCTGAGAATCGGGAAGCTGGAGAGCGACGACCCCGAGAATAATTCGATCTAGTTTTATTTAGGCGACTCCGAACTTGAAGCCGCAATGCGTTGCTACGTCGGCATTACGTTTGGGCCGGTCGTTGCGTAAGTGGAGAGGGGCGGCGCCCCGACGACCGGCCGGCACCGTTCGCACTTCAGGAAAGGCGGCCTGTAAGGATTATTTGACCGCTTCCATATTCGTCCAGTATTCGTCCACGTCGCCATCGCGGCGCACTTTGACGACCCCGCCAAACATTTTCACGCCGACGAGACACACGGTTTCGCCGCCGCGAAACATCGTGCATTCGCCGGCGGCCATCGCACTCGTCGCGGCCTTACGAAACGCCGCCTTGTCGCCAAGGTAGGACATGACCTTATCGAATCGCTTCTGTGAGTCGCATCCGATCCACGTCCCGTCCTTCACCTGGTGAACGGCAGCGGGCCGCGACTCACCAGCCACGGCATGGCCCGAGAGGGCGCAAAAAGAAAGAATCGAGACAGCGGTGACGACGCGCGATCGCACTTTTCCAACCAGCTTCATCGGCTTTACCCCTTTTTATTTGAAAGGAAAATGAAGGCGAGAGCCTAGCACAGCACGCAGGCGAAGCAGTGCATCGGACGCAATGAGATAAGCCGGGATACAGCCTGCTTTTTTGTATGCACAAAAATAGCTTGCAGGTAGTAGTTTTTGTGCATACAATAATTACATGCAAATCGAATTCGACCCGGTCAAAGACCAAATCAACCAAGGAAAGCACGGCGTTTCGCTGGCGATGGCCGAAGCATTCGAAATGGACGTCGCGCTAGTGTGGCGCGATAACCGGTTCGACTACAGCGAAGAACGGTTCACTGCGTTCGGCCCGATCGGCGATCGCATCTATTCGCTTTCATTCACCATGCGCGGCGAAACGCTGCGTGCAATCAGTCTGCGCAAAGCTAACCGTAGAGAGGTGCTTAAATATGTCGACGAAGCGTAAATTCCATATCCCCGACGCCGCTGAAGATGCAGCGCTCACCAGGGCGGCCGAGAGTGATGCAGATAACCTGCCACTCACGGATGCGCAATTGAAGCGCATGCGCCCCGCGCGTGACGCATTGCCGACGATGGTCGGCGAAAAGGCAGCGGCCGCCGTGCTGAGAGGTCCCGGCCGCCCCTCGATGCCGATCGACCAGCACAAGGTACGTACAACGATCCGGCTCGATCCTGACGTCGTCGACGCCTTCAAAGAAACCGGCGCCGGCTGGCAATCCCGCATGAACGATGCATTGCGCGAGTTTGCGAAATCGCACGGCATGATTCGGGGCCGTTAGCAACTTGAGCGTGCCGCGTAGCCATGAGCAACCACCGTTCAGATTCGGCAGGCTGGGAAGCAGGGAAGGCGAAAACCAGGTAAGCCCGCATTTCGCGGGCTTATTTGTTTGTGTGCTGCTTCGGATCGTTACGCGTTCTGAATGCACATCAGACGAGTTTGGGCTACGGATCGCATTCGTCGTGCGTGTATGCAGGCGGCCCGATTCCCGCAAACATGCGGCCAGAGCGCCACATTCGCGGCAGTTCGACTGCGAGAGAGCCCCAGCGCGCGAGTACCGCGGCGAACGTGCCTTCACGCTTGGCTCGTCGGATTTTGTCGACCACGTTCCAGCCACGCACATACAGCGCGAAGCTGCGCCGGCTCGACAGGAAATGCGGAGCGTGAACGCCGACCCACGCGAGCAATTCAGCCGGCGGAACGTCAGGACTTGTGGGATCGGGCTCGATATTGGCCACTACAGGAGTTTCGTCGGCCGATATGTCACCGCTGGAATTGCCTTGCATCGCGGAAGTTTCGAGCGCGAGCATAGATACGCACGATAGCCGAATGTGGCCCGAGGTGAGCAAGTCAGCGAAACAATTTGACATAAGATAAATTATCAACAGGACTGGTATGTTTGGGACTGTTGCGTTTTTCGGGCATCCGGCGACGGTGGCTCAAGGCTTCCAGCCGGATTCCGCGCAACAGAAACGGCCACGCATGCGACGCAACGGTTCCTCTTGGTTTTTCCCTGCAAAACATTACTCAGGCGTCGATAAACGCTGACACTTGCCATTCCCTCTGTCGCGCAACGCCGCGCCGTAGGTGCCAAGAATCAATATTTGGTATGTTTTACGGTGTTGCGTTTTTCGGGCATCCTGCGACGGCAGCTCAAGGCTTCCAGCCGGATTCCGCGCAACAGAAACGGCCACGCATGCGACGCAACGGTTCCTCTTGGTTTTTCCCTGCAAAACATTACTCAGGCGTCCATAACCGTTGACACTGGCCATTCCCTTTCTCCCGCAACGCCGCGCCACAGGTGCCAAGAATCAACATTTATTGGTGTAGGCCCCAAGTAGTAATGTCCGGTTCTAGCCATTTAGAAATGTCGTGTTTTGGTCTCGGTATGCTTGCCGGTTCCCCGCGGGACTACGGAGCCGGCCATGCATCCAGCTGCACTGGTGACATTGAACATGCGAGAGCTCGACCGTCTGGAGGTAATCCAGTCCGTGGTGGACATGCGGCTCAAGCCCGGACGCGCGGCCGAGCGTCTGGGCCTGACCGTACGGCAGGTCCAACGTCTGGTGATCCGTTACCGCGAGTCCGGTGCGTCCGGACTGAGTTCGCGCAAGCGTGGCCGGCAAGGTAACCGGCGTCTGGACGAGAGTCTGGCCCGGCGGGCTCTGGCGATCATCCGTGAGCGTTATGCCGATTTTGGACCGACGCTGGCCTGCGAGAAGCTGTACGAATCTCACGGCATCCGGCTCGCCAAGGAAACGGTGCGACGGTTGATGACGGACGCCGGACTGTGGGTGCCGCGCCGGCAGCGGCCGCCAAGGATCTACCAGCCGCGGGCCCGTCGTGCGTGTCTGGGCGAGCTGATCCAGATCGATGGCAGCGATCACCGGTGGTTCGAGGAACGGGCGCCGGCCTGCACGCTGCTGGTGTACGTCGACGATGCGACCAGCCGGCTGATGCATCTGCACTTCACGGCGAGCGAATCGACCTTCAGCTATTTCGAGGCGACGCGGGCGTACATCGAATGCCACGGCAAGCCCGGCACGTTCTACAGCGACAAGGCCAGCGTGTTTCGCAGTGGCAAAGCCCATGAAACCGGCAGCAGCGTGACGCACTTCGGCCGGGCGATGTTCGAGCTGAACATCGATGGGTTATGTGCGAATTCGAGTCAGGCCAAGGGGCGCGTCGAGCGTGCGAACCTGACGCTTGGATAGCGTCAAGCAGGAAGTCCGGTTTACCGACAAACATCTTGGCCGGTCGGCCGAGGTGATTGTCGCTGCGTCAGGGGGTCATGGTCGTCGCTCCGTTCTGGTTGTCAGTGGGTAATTGACGGCGGCGCTCTTTCTGTTTGTCGCTGGCTGTGCGGCGCCGATAGCTTTCGACATTCAGCTCGAAGATCGTCGAGTGATGGACGAGCCGGTCGATGGCGGCCACCGTCATGCCGGGGTCCGGGAAGACGTCATTCCAGCCGGAGAATGGCTGGTTGGCGGTTATCAGAAGACTTTTCCGCTCGTATCTTTCGGCGATCAACTCGAACAGCACGCTGGTTTCGGCCTGGTCCTTCCTCACATACGACAGATCGTCCAGGATGATCAGGTCGAACCGGTCGAGTTTGGCGAGCGCCGAAGGCAGCTGCAAACTTTGACGTGCGACCTGGAGCTTCTGCACGATTTCGCCGGTTCGGGTGAACAACACACGATAGCCGGCATCGATCAGGGCATGTCCGATTGCGCTTCCAAGATGACTTTTCCCGCCTCCAGGCGGCCCGAACAGGAGAATCGTGGCGCCTTTCTCAAGCCACGAATCGCCGGTGGCCAGCGCCATCACATGCGCCTTTGAGACCATAGGCACAACACCGAAGTCGAAGGTGGCGAGCGTCTTGGTCGGATCCAGATGTGACTCGGCACGATGACGTTCGATTCTTCGTTTGGCGCGCTCGGCAAATTCATGTTCGAGCAATGCACCGAGTAGCCGCGACGCCTGCCAGCTTTCCTTGTCCGAGCGTTCAGCGAAGTCCGGCCACAACCGGCCGATCGTTGGCAGGCGCAGTTCGTTGAGCATAAGTGCGATACGGCCAGCATCGTAGGCGGCGTTCATGCGAGCACCTCCTCATCGAGCAACGTGTCGTAAAGCGCGGCGGACGGCATCTCGACGACAACCACCGGACACTCGGCCTGGCGCGGCGCGAACTCATCGAACAACGCCTTCAGATCGGGCAGTTCACCGAGTTCGAGCAATGCATCGAGCCGCTCGGCCAGTTGTGCCTCGACGCCGTGGTGCCCGGCGAGCTCAAGCAAGCCCACCATGGTCTTGCAGGCGCTACGCGGCGTCAGTGCCTGATCCAGTCGTTCCCAGGTGCGACGATAGGCTTCACGCGGAAACAGATCGTCACGGAACGCGAGACCCCTGAAGGCCTGCGGCTTGCGTTTGAGTGCGTCGATGAAGTGCCGGTAGTCGATGCCGCGACCGCGCCGCTTGCTCGTGTGCGTGGCCCTCGTCGTGCTGTGCACGAGCGCGCCGGACAGATAGCAATCGAGCCGGTCGCTGTAGAGGCGCACCTTCACGCGATGGCCGATCAGCCGCGACGGCGCGCTGTACAGGACGCAACGTACGGTGAACGTTCCGCAACGGGTCACGCGCGCCTCTTCCTCAACGAAGTCGGTGGTACGGTGCTCAGGCAGATCCAGCAAGTGTTCGCGCTCGATCTGGAACGCTGCAGCATTGCGCCGGTTGCGGCGCATTACCACGCCGCGCACGAACTCGTCGTACGCGGCGCGGTCTGCGAAGTCGCGGTGACCGCGCAACTCCAGAGCCTGATCGACCTGATCCTTCAGATAGCGATGCGAGGATTCGACGCTGCCATTCTCGTGGGCCAGGCCCCGGTTGTTGCGCGTGCCTTCCATCCCGTAATGTGCGAGCAACGACGCATAGCGGACCGTGAAGTCTTCCTCTTCCTGCAGGTTCCTGAATGCCGCCGACAGACTGTCGGAGCGATGTTCGCGCGGGCAGCCACCAGCCTGCCACAGCGCATTCTGCAATCCCGTCGCGAGCGCCTGGAAGCTCTCTCCGCCATCGACCACGCTGGCGTATTCCCAGCGCGAGAACGCCAGCACGAAGTGATACAGCAGGTGGTTGAACGGGATGCCACCAATCGTTACGCACAACTTGTCCATGTGCGTGAAGTCCGACAGGCCTCGCGCGCCCGGTTGATACGTTTGAGGGAAGAACACTTCCTGGTTCGGCCCTTCGAGCGCGCGCCACTGGCTGACATGTCGCTCAAACGTGCGCCGCATGCTGTCCGGAAAGCGCTCGGGATGGTCCTCCTGCAATTTGCGCAGCAGGGTGATCGCCTTCAGCTTTGGCGCAGCGCGTAGCAATGGGACCACTTCGCTCTCCCAGACATCGGCGAACGGATCAGGGCGCGAGCGCCAGTAGCGCCGGGGCTGCTGTGACGGTAGCCCGGCTTCGTGTTCGACACGCCGCGCCGTGCGCTCGCTCATGCCTGACTTCGCCGCAGCGAGCTTCTGCGGATGGTGTTTGCGATGGTTCATGTAGAGGCGGACCTGCTGGTCGGTGATGCGGCTTCCAGACATGGGCTGACCGCCTCTTTTTAGGTTCAGTCAGCCATCCTAAGCCTCGCCGATCCGGCGGCGCCGGCAGTTCGTCGTCTCCGGCGGCTACGCCGCCTCCGACTCCTCACTACCGGCCAAGATGAATGTCGGTACACCGGACGAAATCATTGTCGCCCCCCAGACGCTGCAGGACCGGCTCGTGAAGGAGCTGCGGCTGCGTGGCATCGACACGCGGGAAGCGGCCAATGCCTATGCGCCCCGCTTCATCGCTGACTACAACACGCGCTTTGGCAAGGCTCCCAGGAGCGCGTTCAACGCTCACCGGCCGCTGCGTGCGGATGAGAATCTCGACACCATCCTGACGTGGCGTGAACCGCGTCGGGTCACGCGCTCGCTGACGCTGCGGTATGACCGGGTGATCTACCTGCTGGACGATACGGAAGCGACCCGCAGGCTGGTCGGACGCTACATCGATGTGTATGAGTATCCGGACGGTCGCATCGAGATCCGCGCGGATGGCATCGCCCTTCCCTGCACGCCTTATGACCGGCTCTCGGAGATCGACCAGGGCGCGGTGGTCGATCACAAGCGGCTGGGGCACGTGCTGCAGGTCGCGCAGCTGATCCAGGCGGATCGCGATAACCGCCGCGCGTCAGGTTCGCCGTCACGAACCAATCAGGGGCAGGCGCCCAAGTTGAAGGAGCGCAAGGCGGGCACAAGGAAGCAGCGGGAGATCAGCGTTGAGGATCTGAACACCGCGATTGGCAGAACCACGGCCAGCCTCCAGGACCCTGTACTCAAAACCTCATCAAAGAGATAACAAACGCACAAACCACGACATTTCTACTTTGCTGATGGGTCATCTGGCCGCATCGACCCAGGCGGGCAAGCTTCGGTACATTGAAGATCTGTATCAGCATGCGGACCGGTTGCTGGGACCGAGCGGTCTCGATGACGCGCTGGCGGACATGAACGATGCCGCGCTGGCCGATGTGCTCGGCTTGATGCTGTAGTACGCGCCGTCGGCGATCACCCGGTCCACTGACAGATCGGCGGGTAGCACGGTGTCCATTCCTTCGCGGTCCGATATTTCGGTTCGTGAAGGAGGTTCACAAGTTTCCCCTGCAGCGCAGTCTGCGACACCCAGCGCCGTGCTTCAGTGCCAACGGCCACCGCCGTGCCAGTAACCACCTCTCGAGTAATATCCGCCCCGCCAGTAACCGCCGCCCCACCATCCGTAGTACGCTGGATACGGGTATCCGTAGTAGGCCGGGTAGCCGTAATACACGGGCGCGGGATAGTACGCAGGCAGCGGCACCGCGACAAACGCGCAGCCGGGCGGAGCGGGTGGCAAAGTCGGCACACCCGTCGCGCCGGTCGCATCGCTCGCGGCCCTTGTGGCCGCGGTCGGCGTACCGTTCGTGCAGGCGTAATAGCCGCCCACCCCCGGATAGTATGTGTAGGGACCGGCATAGACGCAGGCGGACAGCACAAGCACGGCCGCGACGCTGCTCGTCGACGTCATGAATTGCGCACGGATCATAGGGCCTCCTCGCTTCTTCTTTGCGCCGCAGCACGGCTGGCTGCACCCTGTAGTATCTACATACTAGGTGGCAGAGCGATCGAATTCGACCTGGCTTGCATTACCGCCCGTAACAGGGGTTCCAGTCCCGGCCCTTTCAAGGTCTTTGTTCGTCGAACCTGATAACCTGGCGGTCTGTTTAATGAGCGCAGGCGTGAAACGATGTTTGAAGAGGTGATGGAGAGATTCGGGAAACAGGCGCCGATCAGCGTGATGGCCCGATTGACGCTCGAACATGCGATAGCGCCGGAATGGGTGAATGAGGTGTTTGCCACGAGCCGGCAGCGACAGTATCCGCGTGAGCTTCTGTTTTCGACTGTGGTGGAGTTGATGACCCATGTCTCGCTGGGACTGCGTCCCTCACTGCACGCGGCGGCAAGGCAGTCGAAGGATCTGCCAGTTTCGCTGACGGCGCTGCACGACAAGATCAACCGCACTGAGCCGGCTATTTGTAGTGGCCCGATAACATAAACCGTCGGGCCCGATTACATCGATCGTTCCGGGACCAGATTAGCTGAGAATATCCGCGTGCCCGGGACCACATTAAGCGACTTACTCGTCGGAAATGCGCACGCCGAGCGAAGTAGTTCGTGAAAGCTGGGTCGTAAGGGGTGGCGTTCGCTTGAATCTTGATGTGCCGGGTAATTGGAACACTGGCGGCTTGAAGCAGATCAAGGCAAGTGGTTTTCCCCAGTCCATCACGGGTCAATGCGAAGAACACCCAATTGCGTCGACCTTCGGAGCGAAAGTATCGCTGACGCTTCCATCGTGCCGATTTGTTAGGGTGCCGTCGATTGATCCATGCGATCAGCGCATGAAACACATGATGGTCGACATAGGCGAAGACTTTCTTCGCGACCACGTGACGATAGTAGTTGGCCCAGCCCCTCAACTTGCTGTTGAGTTGAGATAACGTGGAGTTCAGACGAGTGGCGCACCTCAGACCACTGACCGATAGCTTCGGCCCATGTCGGACATGGGCATCTTGTCCGGCGCGACATCGAAGCTTTGATAGTTCGACGAGGTCCCGATCAGACCCAGCATGGTTCAGACGCCGTCGCCCGCCCATGCTCGTTGAAGTAGCTCACCAAGCGCCCCGGCCTCGATTGGCCGCGGATTGCGATACGGATTGGCTATTGCCTGTTCGATCGCACGCGGTATGCCTTCGTGCGGCATACCAATATCGCGCAGCGCCAGAGGAATGCCACATTCGCGTTCGAGCTGGAGAAGGGCGAGGACCGGATCCTCCGCCTTCATCGCGCGCCGCAGATGGATCATCGCTTGGGGTATTTCCGGCGCGTTGTACGCGAGCGCGTACGGCAGTACGACCGCATGAGTTTGCGCGTGCGGCAGGTCGAACAGGCCGCCTAGCGTGTGGCAAAGCTTGTGATGCAAGCCCATCGTCACCGCGCCGAGACAGCACGCACACAACCATCCACCGTACAGCACGTCGGCACGGGCAGTGGGATTATCCGGTTCGTTCATGATGCGCGGCAGCGCAGCGACGATTGCGCGTATGCCCTCTTCGGCCATCAACGACACAATTGGATTTCCGTCGAGAGCATAGAGCGCCTCCGCCGCATGCGCGATTGCATTGAACGCGGAAAGCGCCGACATTTGCGTGGGTAGCGACAGGGTCAGGTCGACGTCATACACGACCACCTCGGGCAATACCTTGGAACTGCGCTGAGTGGTTTTAAGGCCGTCCTGGGTTTCCCCAAGTATGGGTGTCATCTCGGAGCCAGCGTAAGTGGTCGGCACAACGATCTGGGGCAGCTCGGTACGCAATGCGATTGCCTTGCCCAGTCCGGTTGTCGAGCCACCGCCGACCGAGACCACCCCGTCAATGTCGAGCTCCTTGACGACGGACAGGGCGCGTTCG
>NZ_WOEZ01000034.1 GCF_013177735.1 Paraburkholderia elongata
GCGCTGATGTGAACGCCGTTTGCGTCGACGAGGATATGGTGTTTGGAACCGGGTCGCGCGCGATCGGTGGGGTTCGGGTCAGTTTTTCGCCCACCCCAACGGCTCGTACCGACGAGGAATCGACCGCAGCGTGTGAGAGGTCGATCTGACCAGCCTCGCGCAGCTTGTCGAGCAGCAGTTCGTGCAGCCGGTCCCACACACCCGCCTTCTGCCAGGCGTGCAGTCGTCGCCAGCAGGTTGCGCCGGAGCCAAAGCCCAATATGGTCGGCAGGTGGTTCCATCGTAGCCCCGTCCTCAGCACGAACAGGATGCCGTTCAACGCCGCCCGATCCGATACGCGTGGGCGACCAGGATGCTCTTTGCGCCGTGGCTTGGGCGGCGGCAGTAACGGTTCGATCAGCGTCCACAATTCGTCATCAATGATCGGCGCTTCCATTCCTTGGGTTCCGTTGTTGAGGCAACCAAGGTTAACAGCTTGCCGGGAAAGTAAACAGTCCCCTCACGGGGTTTTTGAACTGGCCTCTTACAAGAAACTGTCGCGCGTCGTGACTCGGAGGTCTGAACACTCTGGTCTCCGGTGCGACCATCCTTTCGCACCAGCAAGCGATTCGAGCCGAATCGCCCTTGACGCTCATTGCCAGTTCCACCGGCATCTGCCGCACCGCCCCGTGGCCCCCTGCGACGCCGACCAACAGCCGTGTGCGGCTAAAGTAGCGTGCACCGTTCTTGGGACGCACCGCTGCTGCGAGGCAGTGAGGCTAGCTGGACTTGTCAGACACCTATGCCCCACTATACTTTTAATCGTCTGACAGAACCGGCGGATTCCGCGGGGCGGAAACCCCAGAAGTACCCAGCCCGGCTTCGGACGCTGGGCATCCGCGTGGCTGCTTTCACACCTGGAATCTCAGCGCATTGCACGCGCGAACAGCCTGTGCCTGGCGCAAGGCGCAAGGCGCGGCAATGTTCGCGAATTCGCAGGACTACTCCTTGCCGTCAGGTCTTTCGCGACAGCAGGTCGGTTCGGTGCCGCACGATGAGCAGCGTCCCTCGAACGCCCGGAACGGCCGGGCCGCACGGACGGAGGAGCGAACGTTTGAGCGCCGCCGCGCTGCCCAGTTCCGTGATGGTGGCCGGGAGCACGGGAAACGCGCCGTCCATTGCGACAGCGCAACGAACGGGGGGAATTATGATTTCAGCCCATATTGTTCAGCACTGGCCATCAAGGGGCGGGGCGCACCGCACCACGCAGCCCGCGACGGCACAGATCGGCGCGCGGGTTCTGCCCGCGCATGGCCATCCAGGCCGGGAGAGGTCCCGGATGACTATGCAGACCGACGCGGCCAGTTGGCGCATTCTGGTGGTCGATGACGACCCGGCGACCCAGGGCGACCTGTGCAGGATTCTCTCTAGTCGTCCGGACAATGAGACTGCGCTGACGGCAACCCAAGCGATTTCGTCTGGGGGTGTAGCAGCTGCACGCGAGGCGTTTCAGATCGATTCCGTGCATTCGGGCCGGGAAGCGCTTGTGCGGGTCATGCGTGCGCTTGGGAGGAACCAGCCCTATGCCATGGCATTCATCAACATGCGCATGTCGTCCGGATGGGACAGCCTTCAGACGATCAGACGACTCATGAAGGTGGCCCCGCGTCTGAGATTCGCCCTGATTGGCGCGGATGCAGGCGCCTGCCGCGAAGCATTGGGCGTGCGCCCGGAGTCGGAGGATCGGCTGCTCATTCTGGACGAGCCATGGAACCCTGGCGAGATCCGTGAGACGGCGCGCCTGTTCGCTGCGAAGTGGCGGACGACAGCAGCGGCCGCTGCCAGGATGGGCCGCTTCGCGCAGGCGCTCGAGGAACGAGCCGAGACACTCGACGAGGTGAACATCATCGCCGAAAACTGTCCGGTCGTCTTTTACCGCCTGCGAGGCGAGCCTGCGCTTTCGCTCATGTACATATCGCATGACATCACCAGGCTCGGCCACGACCGTGCTGCCTTGCTGGCCTCACCCGCCTGGGTCAACGACCTGGTTGATCCGCGCGATCGAGCGAGGGTTGAGGCGGCCATCGCGGGCGTGCTGGAGCGGAGCGTCAACGGCGCATCAGTCGAGTTCCGCCTGCGCACGGGCGACGGAGCGTACCGTAGTGTCGAAAACCGCTTTATCCCGGTACGCGATAAAGATGGGCGGCTCATCGAAATTGAAGGCATCATCCTCGACAGAAGCAGAACGCAGGCGGCGGACGAAAAAGTTGCCCGGCTTGCCGGCACCGATGTGCTCACGGGGCTGGCGAACCGTGCGACATTCCTGCGTCGGCTGAACCGCGCGTTTGCCGCCGCCCAGCGTGGCGCGATGCCGTTTGCGGTCTTCCATCTGGGTCTCGATCATTTCGGGTTAGTCAATGACATGCGGGGTCGGCCGACCAGCGACCTGCTCCTTCGGGAGGTCGCCCGACGCTTGATGGCCTGTACGAACGAACGCGACCTGGTAGCCCGGGTCGGTGACGATGAATTCGCGGTATTGCAGGCGGAGACCAGAGAGCCTGCCAACGCCGGGGTTCTTGCGGTGAGGCTCGGGACCGCGCTGGCGTCTGCCTGTCGCCTCAACGGCAGCGACGTGCGGATCACCGCCAGCATCGGCGTCTGTCCTTACATCGAGGGAAGCCGCGGCGCGCACGCGCTGCTCTCTCAGGCTGACCAGGCATTCCACCGCGCCCGAGACGAGGGCGGCAACCGGTATCGTTTCGATTCCGACGGGCTCGATCAGGCGGTGCACGAACGGATGACGCTCGCCGACGATCTGCGAGACGCACTGGATCGCGGCGAGCTGGAACTCCAGTATCAGCCCGAGGTCGAGCTGTCCTCAGGGAACATAATCGGGATGGAAGGACTGGTGCGCTGGCACCATCCGACCCGTGGCCTGCTTGCCCCAGGTGTTTTCATGCCGCTCGCAGAGCAGACCGGCACCATGACAGCGATTCGACACTGGGTGCTGGACGAGGCGTGCCGCCAAATGAGGGCATGGCGTGACGAAGGGGTGGCCCCCCTGATGATCGCGGTCAACCTGTCCTTATGCGAACTCAGGGACGCTCAGGCGTTCATTCGCGATGTGACCGAAACCATCATGAAATGGCAGCTTGCCCCGTCCGATCTGGAGTTCGACGTGACCGAGGCAACCCTGACCCGGCTCGCGTGGGCACAAAATGATGTCCTCCAGGCGCTGCGTAAGTTCGGCTCGAAGATCGCCATCGACGATTTCGGCAGCGAGTACGCGTCGTTTGACTATATCCGGGCCTATAGCGTGAGTCATCTGAAGATCGCCCGGTCAGTCATCCAGCGGGTCGACAGCGATCCCGGGAGTGCGGCGACGATCCGCGCCATTGTCAACCTTGCACGCGAGGGTGGGATCGGCGTGATCGCACAGGGAGTGGAGACCGAACAGCAGCGTCAGTTTCTGGCTGACACAAATCGGGCGACGAAGGCGCAGGGCTTTCATTTCAGCCGGGCGGTGGGGGCCGCTGAGGCGAGCGCGCTTTTGCGCAGAGGCCGGATTGCTGGATCGATAGGAGTGTGAGGTCATGCGACAAGCAAGGCTTGACGCGATCGGGTCTGGTCCATGCCGCATCTGCGCAAACAATCCGTGCAAGCAGCAACCGGCATGCGAAGATGCAGATTTCGAGGAACGGTGGGGCAATACAGGCTTCCTGTCTTCGGCTGGCGTGGCCTGAAAATGGCCGGTCGGTCGAAAGCACGCATGGGCTGAAGTCCGTAGCGGAAGCTTTTAGCCGCTGAGCGGCGACGGTCGGTCAGCAGCTTCTAGCGGACATGCCAGCGCCGATCGGCGAATCGCAACTTCGGCCGCCGACTTGCCGGATCGAGTCGGCAGCTCAGGGCTTTCTGCACCACCGCTGCCATAGCGTTCTCCGCGTAGACGCAAAGACAGTTGCCAACAATACCTGGTCCCGGACTTTGGACGGAAACCGGTTGTCCTTCCTGCGGGCAGGTGACGATGTCGAAGTCGAAGCTGCTGCGGTCGATGGGGGCGAAATTGCGCCAGTCGGCTTTACCGTAGGCTTGGTCTTCGTACGGGGCCGAGTGGCCGGCGGCGAAGACCGACCGTGCGTACCAGCCGTTCCGCCGCCATCCATTCCGCAGTTTGGATCACACTTGAGTTGCGCCGCGGCAAAGTCAGGACACAAAGGACCTAGTGAGAGCGAAACTACGGAGCCAGGACGCGCCGAGTTCCATCCGCCAACTTTGCCCCTTCCAGCAGATGTCTGAACATGGAACTGACCTTAGTCGCATCGCGCGTCTACCGCGATGCTCTCTGGCATCCTCACCAGCGCACGGCAATTCAACACCACTGCTCGAGAGCATTAAGAACAATGCGGCATCCATCAAGTCGAGACGTGTGGATTGCCTGCGCTAGCCCACATACTCCCTGAGTCGCTACAGACGGCCTTTGGGACGAGACTTTCCCGGGCCGTTGGTGTGCTCGAAAATCCGAACCCTGCGTGGTCCCCTATCAAGCCAGACCTGCGGCTATTTGTGATCCGGACGCAACGCGCCGGCGTCAGCCGTCCGTTGATAGTAGCCGGCGAGTTCGCGCCGCACGCGTCTTTTTCCGCCTGCACATTCGCGTTACGCGAAAACCGATCTGTCGCGGTTGCGCACATTCGTCGATGAGACGTTTCCGGAACGGGCACAAGGCGAGCGCTCTTCGCCGACACCGTAGATATGCGCTGAGAAAATGTACACGTCGCAGATGCGGCGATGGCCCTGGTGCCGTCTTCCCCCCTGTTATCCAACACCCACGCCCGGGCTTGCCGCCTCCCTGTCCCGGGAGAGACGCAGGTCATGTGATGTTCACGCAAGCAACCCGTTGCCGGGCAGGTATACTGCCGGTCTTCAAATACCGGTACTCTGGGAGGAACCCATGTCGAACGTGCCAGCCTGCCCGCAATGCGCGATGGAAAACACGTATGCGGACGGCGACAACTATATCTGCGCCGACTGCGGCCACGAATGGCTCATTGCGGCAAGCGAGTCCGACGACAATCACGCGGACACTGTCGTCAAGGACGCCAACGGCAATATCCTTGCCGATGGTGACTCGGTTTCGCTGATCAAGGATCTGAAGGTCAAGGGCTCGTCGATCACGCTGAAAATGGGCACGAAGGTCAAGAGCATCCGTCTCGTCGGCGGTGATCATGAAGTTGACTGCAAGATGGACGCCGGCAACTTTATGCTCAAGGCCTGTTATCTGAAGAAAATCTGAAAAGCCGGCGTGGTGCTCATGCGAGTACCGTCCGGTTGCCACATTGAAGTCCTCCGGCTGCTGGCCTCACCAGCGCCACAGGACATCACCCGAGAGCGCATTTCAGGCCTTCTTCAGGATCTCTACAGTCTTCCTGACATCATCCAGCGAGTCCACCGCCACGTAGGCGACAAACTGTGTGCCGATCACGGCGGCCGAAAACCCGCGCAGGCTAATTTCTCCATCAGCAAGCTGCTGGGTCAACTCTGCAGCAACGCCCGGTCGATCCGGGCCCATGACCCGAACGGCGTGAAGACTACGGGTAACGTTGAACCCCACCTGTGCGGCCGCACGGATTTCCCTGTCACCCCGAAGCGGCGTGACGAAGACGACTCCCTTGCCGGGGTCTTCCGGTGCGCGCCGGGCAATGATGAACTGCAGATCTGCCCCCGCATGCCGCAGAGTAGCCAGCGCCTCTGCAAGGCCGCCGGGTCTGTCCTGGATGGTCGCCGCCCAAACGTCCACCTGCTCCACGAGAAGATCCATGGCTGATTCTCCTTCCTCTCTGCTATTCAGGCCTATTGAAAATCTAGTTCATGACTTACCCGCAAGCAAATCTCAGTGCGGTCGTGTGCCACAGTAGTCGTGCCAGAGATCCTGTTTCTCTTCCAGCAGCGAAAGTTCCGGATGGGCATACGGTCCGAAACCACCTGGACTTATATTGAGCGCAGCCTTTTTTCTCCTCAGGCCGGTGCGACTCCTGTTCTGTGCAAGCCACATGTCCTTGCGCGGCAGCGACGGGTTGAGGGCGTGGAGAACGTCCCAGTTGTGCACGCCACGGAAGACGGTGCCGAAGTCACGTCTGAACCGGAGCATGTTGCCAGGATCCCTGACGCACGGGAATACGAAGCCGCCACACTCCTCGGTCGGTACCTCATCCCATGGCATTCCCGACCGAGCGCCTCGGAGAGCGCCGGCAACCCGCGCGCCGCTCAGGTACCCGACGCGCCGTGGTACTCGTGATGACGATGGACGTGACCGCCGACTCGCGGACGGGAAAATCCAGGACGCGCTGGCGGAAGCGCTCCCCCAGCGACACTTCCGGCACCGGCATAAGCAGCACAAACTACCCGCCGCCCACGTCGACCAGGAACGATCCGTCCATGGACGGTACGTGCACGTGCTGGTTGAAGTTTTCGATATTCGAATGACTGCGCCCAGGGTCAACCCCTTTGCGTGCTTTCCTGGTAAGTCACCAGCCCAGCACTTAATATTTACCTACGCAGTCCAGTCATGTTTTGTGCGCACAGTTGTGGCAGAACAGCGCGCCAGGCGTAGTTGCTGCGGGTGCAAATCAAGGGGGCCGTCATGTCAGAGGACAAATCGCGTCACCATGCCGCGGAGCAGCAGACTGCGGATGTCTCCGAAGCGCAGATCGCGGTGCACTGGCCGGAGGAGGACTATTTCTCGCCGTCGAACCAGTTCATTGCGCAGGCCAATCTGGCAGACCCGGGCGTGTTCGCGCGCTTTTCCCTCGACAACTTCCCCGAGTACTTCAAGGAGTTCGCGGATCTTCTGGACTGGTACAAATACTGGGAGACGACCTTTGACGCCAGCCATCCTCCATTCTGGCGCTGGTTCGTCGGCGGCAGGATCAACGCGTGCTACAACTGCGTGGATCGCCACCTCCCCAGGTACAGGAACAAGACGGCGATCCATTTCGTGCCCGAACCGGAGAACGAGGCAATACAGCACCTCACCTATCAGGAGCTTTTCGTACGCGTCAACGAGTTTGCGGCCCTGTTGCGCGATTTCGGCGGCCTGAAGGCGGGCGACCGGGTAACCCTGCATATGCCGATGGTGGCGGAGCTGCCGATCACCATGCTCGCGTGCGCACGGCTCGGCGTGATTCACTCGCAGGTCTTCAGCGGATTCAGTGGAAAGGCGTGCGGCGATCGCGTGTCGGATTCCGGAAGCCGCCTGTTGATCACCATGGACGCCTATTCCCGCGCCGGCGAACTCATTGATCACAAGCAAAAGGCTGACACCGCGGTCATGGAGGCTGCCGGCACCGGTCATCAGGTCGACAAGGTTCTGATCTGGCAACGCTACCCGGGCAAGTACTCGAGTCCGACGAAACTCGTGGAGGGACGCGACGTCATCATCAACGACGTCCTCAAGGAGTTCCGTGGCAAACGGGTCGAACCCGTGCAGATGCCGGCCGAGGCGCCGCTTTTCCTCATGTACACAAGCGGCACCACGGGACGACCCAAGGGCTGCCAGCACTCCACCGGCGGCTACCTTGCCTACGTCACGTGGACGTCGAAGTACATCCAGGACATCCATCCCGAGGACGTATATTGGTGCATGGCCGACATCGGCTGGATCACCGGCCATTCCTATATCGTCTACGGACCTCTTGCACTCGCCGCTTCCTCGGTCGTGTACGAAGGGGTGCCGATGTATCCGGACGCGGGACGGCCGTGGCGTATCGCCGAAAACCTCGACGTCAACATCTTTCACACGTCACCCACGGCGATCCGCGCGCTGCGACGCAACGGACCCGACGAGCCTGCGAAATACAACTTCCATTTCAAGCACATGACCACCGTGGGCGAGCCGATCGAGCCCGAAGTCTGGAAGTGGTACCACACGGTGGTCGGCAAGGGCGAGGCGGTCATCGTGGACACCTGGTGGCAGACCGAAAACGGCGGATTCCTTTGCAGCACGGTGCCGGCGATTCACAAGATGAAGCCCGGCAGCACGGGACCCGCGATTCCAGGCATTCATCCGGTGATCTATGACGACGAGGGAACGGAGCTGCCAGGCGGTTCCGGCCGGGCCGGCAACATCTGCATCCGCAACCCCTGGCCCGGGTCCTTCCAGACCATCTGGAAGGACCCTGATCGCTACGTCAGCCAGTACTACTCGCGCTATTGTCATGATCCCGCGAGCAAGGACTGGCGCGATTGGCCTTATATGGCTGGTGATGGCGCGGTGCAGGCAGCGGACGGTTATTATCGGATCCTCGGCCGCATTGATGACGTGATCAACGTCGCCGGCCATCGACTCGGCACCAAGGAAATCGAGTCGGCCGCCCTCCTCGTGCCGGATGTCGCCGAGGCGGCAGTGGTGCCGGTCGCCGACCCGATCAAGGGCAAGGTGCCTGACCTCTATGTTTCATTGAAGCCGGGACTCGTGCCCTCCGTGAAGCTTGCGAATAAAGTCACGGCATCGGTGGTTTCCCAGATCGGCGCAATCGCGCGGCCGCGTCGTGTCGTTATCGTGCCCGATATGCCCAAGACGCGCTCGGGAAAAATCATGCGCCGTGTGCTCGCGGCGATTTCCAATCATCAGGATCCTGGCGACGTGTCCACCCTCGCCAATCCGGAGATTGTTGAACAGATCAAGGAACTCGCCCGGTAGCGCAAAGGCGCGCATCGAACGATTACCCCAATAAATCAATCTGTCGTCGGCGGCCCTGGCAAGGAGCCATTAATTCCGGCCCGAAGGTGCCGCCAGCGGGCCAGCTCTTCTAACACATCGGCACGCGATCGCCCAGGTGTCACCTCCAGCCCGACCGGTCGCAATTCTCGCGCAGTGTCCCAGAATTGTTCTGCGCAATGACTCTCAACGATTGGAGTGAGAGGCACCCGGTAGGTACTGTGCAGAAGCACAAGGAACGCAAGACCATAACCTTTTCGTCTGACAGGCTCAGATACCTCAAGCCGATAGATGTACAAATGATCTGAGCGTGGTGACAGGCCGTAAGTCGCTTCCCCCACCTTTTCACCGGCAATGCTGAAGATCGCGGTTTCCCAGACTGGATTAGGCAACGTTGGTGATCCGGGGTCGCTTGTGGTGGTCCTGACACTGATCGCGGGCAGACCGCGTATTTTGCGTCGCCAGGACAAAGTGCGCAGGAAATCGATTATTTTCATGCGATGTCTGCGGCACGCTGAGGGTAACGGTTCGTGTCGCTGAATTCCAGGCGCACGCAACTGGTACAAAGCCGTCGAGCCATATGTCCAGTATCGCAGGACACGTCGCGTAAAAAAATCGGCATCGGCTAAAGCGGCGATAGGACGAGGATGACTGCGTGTAGGGGATTTCCTACGGGAGGGCTATACGAAACGCATCTCCCACTGCTGCACAGGATGCGCCGGATCACGATCGATCCTGCTCGTGTGCTTCCGGGTCCGTTGCGTTATTTGTTATCTGGATGCGTCAGCGTCGGCCAGCACCTTACTGGCCGTCCCCATTCGTATGCCGGACCGTGCAAATCAGACCGGCCTCCGCCGCGACCACGCCATCCACTTCGGCGCGTGCCTTGAACTTCCAGATACCGCGCATGTGCCGCTCGAACGTCGCGTTCAGGATCAGCTGGTCGCCAGGTTCCACCACGCGCCTGAATCGCGCGTTGTCGATGCCGACGAACAGGTACAGCGTGTTGGCCGGATCATGCGGCTCTTCCGAGAAGGTCAACAGCGCAGCCGTCTGTGCGAGTGCTTCCAGAATCAGTACGCCCGGCATCACCGGACGACTCGGGAAGTGGCCCGTGAAGTACGGTTCATTGATTGACACATTCTTCAGCGCCTTGATGCGCTTGTGCGGCTCGAGTTCGAGCACCCGATCGACCAGCAGGATCGGATAGCGATGCGGCAGCAGCGTGAGAATCCTGTGAATGTCGAGATTGATTTTTTCAGTGCTCATGGTATTTCTGTTCACGCATTGACCGCGCGATGATCACTCCGGATGCTGGTGCAGGTGGATCGGTAACGCATGCTGCCCGGTCACAGCAACCGACCCTTCTGGCCTGATACCCGCTCGAACCTTGCCCGGTGCTCACGCCTTGTCGCCCGAGGCATTGGCAGCCGCCGCGTCGAATGCCCTGATACGGTCGCGCAGTCTGTCAAATTGCACATCACCGCGGCGCTTCGTTTCTCATCCGGTGTACACGGCCCCGTAGGGCCGTGTATCGCCTCTGGTTTCTACTCCTCGCCCAGGAACGACTTCAATCGCCCGGACCGGGCCGGGTGCCGCAGCTTGCGCAGTGCCTTGGCTTCAATCTGACGGATCCGTTCGCGCGTCACCTCAAACTGTTGTCCGAGTTCCTCCAGTGTGTGATCCCGGCCGCTCTCGATACCGAAACGCAGGCGCAGAATCTTCGCTTCGCGCGGCGTCAACGTCGTGAGCGCCTCGCTGACGGCATCCCTCATGCTGGCGTGCAGCGCTGCATCGTCGGGTAAAATCGCCGCGGGGTCCTCGATCAGGTCACCCACGGACGTGTCGTCGTTTTCCCCGACGGACGCATCCAGGGAAACCGGCTCCCTGACGATCCGCAGCATTGCCAGAATCTTCTTTTCCTGCATCTCCATCCGCTCCGCCAGCACGGCGGCGTCCGGTTCCCGTCCGGTTTCCTGCAGGATCTGGCGCGAGATCCGTTTCAGTTTGTTGATCGATTCGATCATGTGGACAGGGACCCGGATTGTGCGCGCCTGATCCGCGACCGACCGGCTGATGGCCTGCCGGATCCACCAGGTTGCGTAGGTGGAGAACTTGTACCCACGACGGTATTCAAACTTGTCAACGGCTCGCATCAAACCGATATTGCCTTCCTGTATCAGGTCGAGAAACAGCAGGCCGCGGTTCACGTACCGCTTCGCGATCGAGATCACCAGCCGCAGATTCGCTTCGATCATTTCGCCTTTCGCGCGCAGCGTTGTCGCTTCACTTGCGCTCATCGCGCGACAGACCTCCCTGAAATCATCGAGCGGCAGCACGACCCGCTTTTGCAAAGCAAGCAGTTTTTCCTGTTCCAGCTGGATCGCAGGGAGGTTTCGCTCCAGCACGCAACTGAACGGGTGCCCTGCTGTGATGAGTTGCTGCGGCCACGCCGGGTTGGTCTCGTTGCCCCGGAAATGCGCGACAAACATATCGCGAGGCACGCCACACCGGTCAACCGCGATCCGCGCGATTTCGCGCTCGATGGTCCGGACCCCGTCGGCGGATACCCGCAACGCGCTCGTCAAACGCTCAATCGTGCGCGCCGTGAAGCGGATCGTCGTCAGTTCGGTCTCGATCGCTGCCCGTGCGGCGCGATAACGCCCAGATCCGTAACCCTCCGTTTCGTAGGCATCCCGCAATTGCTCGAACAAGTCAGCTACCGTTGCCAGCTTCGCCAGCGCGTCACGCTTCAGGGTCTCGCTCTGCAGATCGGCCGACGCGCCTTCAGCACCGTCATCATCTTCGTCTCCCTGATCCTCGTCGAGGACCGGATCGCCGTCGACGCTTTCCTCCGCGACGGCAATAATGTCATCCGTCTCCACTGCAGCGGGGTCAATCATCCCATCGACGACCTCTTCGATAGCGGTTGCGCCGCTGGCAACGCCGTCAGCGATCGCCAGTATCTCGGCAATCGTTGTCGGGCACGAAGATATGGCCCGGATCACGTCGTTGCGACCCTCTTCGATGCGCCGCGCAAGCGCAATTTCCCCCTGGCGGGTGAGGAGTTCAGTGGTACCCATCTCGCGCATGTACATGCGCACGGGATCGGTGGTGCGGCCGAACTCGGCGTCCACGCTCGAGATGGCCGCCACGGCCTCTTCCTCGACCTGCTCATCAGACGAACCCGCGACCGCATGATCGTGCATCACCATGGACTCGGCGTCCGGTGCCTGCTCGAATACGGCGATGCCCATGTCGCTGAAGGCTCTGATCACGTTTTCGATCGCATCAGGTTGCGCCAGGCGCTCAGGCAGGCAATCGCTAATTTCCCCACGAATGACGAACCCGCGCTCATTTCCGAGCTTGACCAGCGCGCGCAGGCCCGCGCGGCCGTCGTCGTTTTCTCCAGCGGACTCATCCGGTAGCGCGGCACCGGCGTCGTGCACCCGTGCGTTTGCTTTCATCCGGCGTGAACCGGTCCCCGGTGGAACTGTTGCGACCGCCGACCCGGAGTCCCGCGCTCCTTCCAGCGTCGAGGAGCTCGCTGGTCGCGTTGTGACCGCGGCCGCCGTGCGTGCGCGATCCGTAACGTCTATGCCGGCGTGTGCACTCGTCACGTTGAGGTTGCCCGGCACCACGTCAAGTGTCTGCTTCTTCACAGCCTTTTTCGTCACGCGGTCGCTCCTTAGGATTTGGCGTCAGGGGTAGCGCGCAGCACGTGCGGCGGCCTTCTCGAGGTGAATAGCCATCTCAGAGGCGCGCACCATGCGCCCGGATCAGTTGGACCAGATCAGATACCGAAATCTCATACCGGACCTCCTGTTCGGGACCCATCGCATGATGATCGCTGTACCGCTCCTCGATCTCGACGAGCACGGCGGTTCTGCCATCGGGTGACGCCTGCAGCATGACGTCGCGATGCGCCTGATGACCATCAGGACTGACCGGATCGGGATGCAGGCGCAGACGCCCAAGGCCGTAGTTGCGAGATGAATTCATCTGAGCTTTCCCTTGATTCATTTCTGTCGGTGGTCCTGCCTTGCCGGGTCGCTACAGGCTCGCGCGTGGAGCCGCCAGGTCTGGCGCCCCAGCTCCTCTGCGTCATGTCGTTGACGTGATAATATCATTATCATTGTCTGCAAATGTTGTTAACCAGGAGACAACATGCCTACCCCAGCCCAGGGCAAACTCCGCGAAGCCGCCCTCGATTACCACGAGTTCCCGACGCCGGGCAAGATCGCGATCGCCCCGACCAAGCAGATGATCAACCAGCGCGACCTTGCGCTGGCGTACTCGCCGGGCGTCGCGTTCGCGTGCGAGGAAATCGTCGAGAACCCGCTGAACGCAGCCCGTTTCACCGCGCGCAGCAACCTGGTCGGCGTCGTCACGAACGGCACCGCGGTGCTGGGTCTCGGCAACATCGGGCCGCTAGCCTCGAAGCCGGTCATGGAAGGCAAGGCCGTCCTGTTCAAGAAGTTCGCCGGCATCGACGTGTTCGATATCGAGCTGAACGAGTCCGATCCGCACAAGCTGGTCGAGGTGATCGCCGCGTTGGAGCCGACCTTCGGCGGTATCAACCTCGAAGACATCAAGGCGCCGGACTGCTTCATCGTCGAACGCGAATGCCGCAAGCGCATGAAGATTCCGGTGTTCCACGACGACCAGCATGGCACCGCCATCGTCGTCGCGGCGGCCATCACCAACGGTTTGAAGGTGGTCGGCAAGGACATCAAGAAGGTCAAGCTGGTGTCGTCCGGCGCGGGTGCGGCGGCGCTGGCGTGTCTGGATCTGCTGGTCGACATCGGCCTGCCGCTCGAAAACATCACCGTCACCGACCTGGCCGGCGTGGTCTACAAGGGCCGCGTCGAGCTGATGGACCCGGACAAGGAACGCTTCGCACGCGAAACCGACGCTCGCACGCTCGCTGAGGCGATCGGCGGCGCGGACATTTTCCTGGGTCTCTCGGCCGGCGGCGTGCTGAAGCAGGACATGGTCAAGCAGATGGCTGACAAGCCGCTGATTCTGGCGCTGGCCAACCCGACCCCGGAAATCCTGCCGGAACTGGCGCTCGAAGTGCGTCCGGACGCTGTGCTCTGCACGGGCCGCACGGACTACCCGAACCAGGTGAACAACGTGCTGGTGTTCCCGTTCCTGTTCCGCGGCGCGCTGGATGCGGGCGCGACGACGGTGACGCGTGAAATGGAAATCGCTGCGGTCAATGCGATTGCCGAGCTGGCACGCCAGGAGCAGAGCGATATCGTCGCGACCGCGTACGGCATCCAGGATCTCTCGTTTGGTCCGGCATACCTGATTCCGAAGCCGTTCGACCCGCGCCTGATCGTCAAGGTCGCACCGGCGGTGGCGAAGGCCGCGATGGATTCGGGCGTTGCCGAGCGTCCGATCGAGGACATGGAAGCGTACGAACAGCATCTGCAGCAGTTCGTGTATCACAGCGGCACGACCATGAAGCCGATTTTCCAGCTGGCGCGTAGCGTCGAGCCGGAGAAGAAGCGTATCGTGTTCGCCGAAGGCGAAGAAGAGCGCGTGCTGCGCGCCATGCAGATCATCGTCGACGAAAAGCTCGCGAAGCCGATCCTGATCGGCCGTCCGGCGGTGATCGAGCATCGCATTGCGCGCTACGGCCTGCGTATCACACCGGGTGTCGATTTCGTCGTCGTCGATACGGATCACGACCAGCGCTATCGCGACTTCTGGCAGGAATATCACAAGATGATGGCGCGTAAGGGCATCAGCGAGCAGATGGCCAGGCTCGAAATGCGCCGCCGCACCACGCTGATCGGCGCGATGCTGATGAAGAAGGGTGACGCCGACGGCATGATCTGCGGCACGATCAGCACGACGCATCGTCATCTGCACTTCATTGATCAGGTGATCAGTAAGCGTGAAGGCTGCCGCGTCTACGCGGCAATGAACGCGCTGGTGCTGCCGGGCCGGCAGATTTTCCTCGTCGACACCCACGTAAACGTCGATCCGACGCCGGAGCAGCTTGCTGAAATCACGATCATGGCCGCCGAAGAAGTGCGCCGTTTCGGCATCGAGCCGAAGGTTGCGCTGCTGTCGCACTCGAACTTCGGCACCAGCAACGCGCCGTCCGCGCAAAAGATGCGCGACGTGCTCGAGATTCTCAGGGAGCGCGCGCCGGACCTGCAGGTGGACGGCGAAATGCACGGCGACGTCGCGCTCGACGCGAATCTGCGCCGCGAAGTGCTGCCCGAATCGACGCTCGAAGGCGACGCGAACCTGCTAATCCTGCCGAATATCGATGCGGCGAACATCGCTTACAGCCTGCTCAAGACCGCCGCAGGCAACAACATCACGATCGGTCCAATGCTGCTGGGTTCGGCGAAGCCGGTGCATGTGCTGACTGCGTCCGCCACGGTGCGCGCCATCGTCAACATGACTGCACTGGTCGTCGCCGATGCGGGTGCCGCATTCCCTTCGTCCCGGACCACATGACGTTTCAACTGTCACAGGTAAGCGTCTCGCCGGAAGGATCCCGGATGTACACTAATAAACCCGCGCGCGCTGTGGCAAACGGGGCAGCACCGCGTGAGGCACCTCACTATTCCCGCCACACTGTGATTTTTCTAAGTTCGCTGTGCAGGAATCTTGAACCACTCCAATCGGACAGGAAGGTATTAGCCATGGATCAGCCCGGTACGAACGTCACTGCACCAATTCTTTCTTCCGACTCGGCCGTCTGGTTTTCGGCGTACGGCTTCGGCTGGGGATACTGCGCCTTTACGCTGCCGTCTGAAGCGGTTTGCGCAAAACTCGGCGCTGGGAACGGGACCGCGAAACAGTTGCTGCTCGCTTTCGAGCTTGGCAAGCGCAAACTGCTGAAGGCGGTAGTGCAAAAAGCGCTTCCATGCACTGGCGAACGGATAAGGCTCTCGGCTGATGATCTCTAACGCAGAACTGAAGCGTCGCTGTGTCGCCTATTGCCTCTGGCGACCGGCAGCACACGTTGAGCGTTGTCAGGTGCCTGCCATCGTCTACATTTCCGCTCCGTCATAATCAGGAACGCCGCGGACGCAGGATGCGGCACCCTACTCTCGTAGCGCAGGCTTCCCTATGAATTTCGCCTACGCGAGCATTGCCAAAGCACCCCATGTCACGCCAGCACCCACTGCGTGCATTAACACCCTGTCACCGCGACAGATCCGACCGTCCCGATAAGCCTGATCCAGAGCGAGGGGGATGGAAGCAGCGGACGTGTTGCCATGCTCATGGACGGTCGAGACCAAACGATCCACCGGGATGCCCAGCTTGCGCGCGGTAGCTTCCATGATGCGGATGTTCGCCTGATGAGGTACGACCCAGGTGAAGTCTGACATCGCCAGTCCACACTGTGCCGCGACTTCCTCGCTTACCGCCTGGAGCGCACCAACCGCCAGCTTGAACACTGCCGGCCCATCCATGCGCAAAAACGGATCTCCCAACACAGCTCCACCTGCAATGCTGCCCGACACTTTGAGGATTTCCGAGTGGTGCCCGTCGGCATGCAAGGCCGCGCCGAGTATCCCCGGCTCCTCCGATGACCTCAGGATCACGGCGCCAGCGCCGTCGCCAAACAGCACACAGGTATTGCGATCCTCGAAATCAAGGAGTCTGGAGAATGTCTCCGCCCCGATGACGAGTGCAGTCTTCACTGACGTGCCCCGTATCAGCGCGTCTGCGACCGTGAGTGCATAGATGAACCCACCGCACACCGCCTGAATGTCGAAAGCTGCACAGCCGTTTCGTATTCCGAGTTTCCGCTGGACAAGACAGGCTGTGCTCGGAAAGATTGCATCGGGTGTGGTGGTGGCAACTACGATCAGATCGATGGCATCCGCTTCGATTGCCGCCGCAGACATGGCCCGAGACGCGGCCGCTACCGCAAGATCGCTCGTTTGCGATTGATGGTCAGCAAACCGTCGGGACTGGATGCCGCTCCGTGAATAGATCCAGTCGTCGCTCGTTTCGATGCCCCTGCTGGCAAGTTGCGACACCAGGTCCGCATTTGAAATGATGTTCGGAGGCAGGAAACTACCGGTTCCGACAATACGTGCAAATGACATGACTAACACCGGTCAGAATGTGGAAGGAAGCTCGCCGCTGTCAGGAAGGACATCCCGGAGTGAGGGAGGCTGATATCAGCTCCGCCACCGGCGATGAACAGCAACTCCAGCAGCCACTTGATGAACGCCGGCATATCGCAAATACCTTTTCCCACCGACTGCGGCACCATCGGACGCGGGCTTCTGGATTTATTCCCCGTGTCCGTCCTGGCACCATCTTCCCGTATACCCCTGCCCGGCTGCGAACGAGCCAGTCAACGGCATGCAGACATTGATGACGAGGCTTCTCAAAGGTTGCGCTATTCGCTGGATCGATCAACACCGTGACCCGGATGCACCTGGATGTCAGACAAACGAGGAGCGTATCGCATGATAATATCATTATCATTATCTACTGCCTGCCTGTGTGACAGATTTATGCCCCCAGGGAGCTAGCCGTCCCGTCGCAGGTTAATGGTTCCGGCGACAGGACGTCTGACTGGCCGGACTGGAACGGGACGGCGATTGTGGGCCGCCAGTCAGTCCGAAGACGCTACGCTCATCGCATGAGGTGAGCGGACCGAAACCGAACAGGAACGTCATTCAGACCGCAGCATGGATCACTCTCACGCGTCGTTCGATGCCTATATGAAGTTTCTTGCCGGGCCATCCGCAGACGGTACGCCCGTGGTGCTGGAAACCGAACACGCCCTTTCGCTGCACTTCGATCTGCTGGCCACGCAGAGTTTCATGTCCCGGCGTGACCCTGACAGGCTGGCGCTCGGCTACACCCGGACGATGATGGGCTTCCTGCTGCTGCAGCCGGCGCCCACCAGAATTTCCATGATCGGTTTGGGCGGGGGATCGCTGGCCAAGTACTGCTACCGGCATCTTCCGGATACAAGGATAGTGGCCATCGAGATCGATCCTGCGGTGATCGCGTTGCGCGACACATTTCACATTCCGCCCGATGACGAGCGACTCGAAGTAATCTGCGCTGACGGGGCGGAATACGTCAAGAGCCACGATGCGCGCCCGGACGTGATTCTGGTGGATGGTTTTCTGGCACACGGCATGCCCGCACAACTGGGCAACGCCGCCTTTTACTCGGCCTGCCATGCGCGGCTTGCCGACGGTGGTGTGCTGGTCGCCAATTTCGTCGACGAAGATCCTCATATTCCATACTACCTGGAAGAGGCGCGTTCAGTGTTCGGTAAATCGCTTTCCATTTTCATGGCCGAGGGCAGTTGCAACTACACGCTGTTTGCCTGGAAGGGCGTGCCGGGACTTCCCTCCCGGGATAAGCTCCTCGCGCGTGCAGGCGTCCTGGCCGCGACACATCCCCTGAACCTGCGCGGGGCCGCGCGCCGTTTGAAGCAAGGCGTGAGGCTCGCTTCGGACTGGGCATTCAGACAGAAGCTGACCGGCTGACGGACGCCTGATCTGTGCGACCGGAACGGAAGCGCCGCGTGACGCATCCACTAAAATGGAGGCACGCGCGACGGTCGATACAGACACCTCATGCAAGGGCTCCAGGAAGACATGGCATTCAAGGTGCCGGGAACCGGGATGGGCAAGGCAGCATCACGTTGAATGCCAGGGCTATGCCGCACCGCCGCTAATGCCCCTGCTCAGGGTCGCCACGCATCGGGCGTAGACGACGATCACCCGCGGTGATGTGAAGTTGATCTGCATGTCGCGGGTGAAGAACCAGGATCCGTCCAGTTGGACGCGCACGATGTCGCCGGCCTTCACGAGTTGCTGCGCGAGATCCGTGGCCATTCGACTCAATTCAACCCGCGGGCGCCAGTCGGCATGATGATCGTGGCGACGCAGCCAGATCCTCGTGCTCTCAACAAGATGATCGGGCTGTAGCCACGCTCCGGTGGTGCGAAAGGCAAATATCTCGGATAACGTGAGAAAGCACAGCAACTCTGCGTTCGTCTCAAGTCGGTGCATCCTGCGACCTGTCATATCGTTGCGGCCCCGACGGCCGTACATCGTCGCGTTCGCACATCGTGCAATTCCGGTATGCGCTGAAGCAGCGCTGCCACAGGAGACCTGTGGCGCCGTAGAGCCCCAGATCCTGCGCGGGATTACATCGCTGATCTGGCGCGGGCGTACCTCAGGCGGTTTTTCGGCGCGGACGCGCGCCAATTGCGCTTTTGGTCCGGTAGCTGACGCCATGCTGATCGAGGTAGTCGCGGATCAATTGCCGCACTACCTGTGAGGGCGTCAGGTCCTGCGCCGCGCACAGCTTTTCGAACGCTTCCTTCTTCACAGGATCGATCAGAATCGTGAGTCGAGCGCTTTTCGTTTCCATGACGGGGGCGAAGTCCAATTATGTTAATTAAATTATAATACATCGTGTGGCCCGAGTCATCTTCGTGGCGCCAGAATCACACGGTGGCCGGCGATTCCCCCATGCGCCGCCGATGACCAGCCATTCAACGGCTGGAAAGCCAACAGCGTACAACGCGCGGCGACGGTGCGCTAAATCTCCGCCCTGGCACGCAGAAAATCCTGTCCAGCCCGGGTAATCGACACACCGCCTCGCCCATTCGCGGGGACGGATACCAACCCGGCGCTACGCAGTTCCTGAGCGACCGACCAGTTTAATGTGGGCGCATCGCGGCCGTATCGCTGCTGGGCCAGACGCTCAAGCGCCCAGACGGCTGCATGGGTCAAGGTATTGCTGTCGTTGTCGCTTCCCGCTGTCATCTTCTATCCTCGAGAATGCGCCTGTTCAAACAGGTCGCGAACGTGCAGAGGTACTATGCATCCGCGACAGACGCATCCGCTCAGCACGTTTGTTCATATCGATGCCAGTTAAATTTCCTGCCGTACTCGATGCGCGTGGCCGTCGCATGGAGATTCACCGCATGTGTGGGTCCGAGTGCGCGCGCCCGGTCGAGCATCGTTGCGAAGGACGGAAGCTCATCCGCTCCTTTCCACGCAAAAACAGTGACGTTGTGTTCACTGCCTTCGGACGGCGCCAGCGTCACCGCGTTCGCGAAGACTTCCCTGAGCGAGCGCAGGTAGCGATGGAAATCCGGTTCGTCGGTCACAAGATTGGCCACCAGGACGCCGTCATCGCTCAACCTGCGGCGACAGGCTTCATAGAACGCCCTGCTACCCAGTTCTGCGGGCAAACCATCGGCATTGAAACCATCGACCAGCAGCACGTCCGGCCGATGATCCGGAGCCGTGACGTACTGCGCCCCGTCGGCGCAAACCACCCTGAAGCGCTCACTGTCACGCGGCACATGGAACCGGTCTCGCAGCGCGATCACCTGGGGGTCGATTTCGACGACGGCAATCACGGTGTCGGGCAAGTGGCGATAGCAGTATTTCGCCAGCGAGCCGCCACCCAGACCGATCATCGAAATGCGGCGCGGGAATGGCTGGAACAGCAGGAAGCCCATCATGGTGCGCGTATAGCCCAGCGCAAGGGCGTACGGATCGCGTCGCAACATGGTGCTTTGCACCCCGCGCGCATCAAAGTACAGTGAAACGACCTGTTCATTCTCTATGACCACCGGCCTGTTCGCTTTCCTCTTTCTTTTCATGTGCGTGGTCAAAAGATTCCGATGCAGGGGCAATCGGCGGGCGTGGGCCACGCCCCCTTGCAGCGGTCCGTCAAGAGGATTCCTGCGTATGCAGCATGGCCGAGAGCGATTCAAGCGCTGCGGTCTCGTCAGGACCAGTTGCCAGGATGTGCAACTGCGTGCCTGGCTTTGCCCGCAGGGACATCACCGACATGACATCCTTGGCATTGACGGACCGGCCGTTCGCCATGCAGATGATGTCGCTCGCGAACCGGGATGTGTGAACGGCAAGCCTCGCTGACCCGTGTCCGTTCAAACCCCACGGGTCGCCTACCTGAACCAATGCCTCGACCAATCCTCTCCCCTATGCATAAACCGTAACTCAAGCCCGCACCCACCGGGCGCGCTCAGTGCATCAAACCTGCCATGACCCGGGCAAAGAAAGCCCGCAGCAGCGGGTCCCACTTTTCATTCCCCAAAGCGATTTCGGCCGTGTCGAGGCGCCTCATTTCCCGATCGAGGTAGACGGCGCGAAGCGACCTTGGGTGTGGCGGCCCGACAAAAAACTGGCCATCGTCGTCCAGAAGCAGAAATGGCTTCTGCCTGTAGCGAGCCCCGAGCAGCGAGGTCGCATCCAGGACATGGCGGGCGGATTCCTTCTGATAAACAAAAATGACGTTGACCCCGCATTCTTCCAGGCGGTCGCAGAAATCCGAAAAACGGTAAAGCATCTGGAATCCGCGCTCACCCGTCCTGCCCACGCCGACGACAATCAGTCCGCGACGACCCATCACGTCCCGCAGATACAGGTGCGTGTAGTCGTGGGACAGCAGCGGAACACTTGCATCAATCACGTCGACCTCCCTGCCGCGCGCAGGCATACACCTCGTTTCGCGCAAGCCCGGCCTGCAACGTGACCAACAAAATTCCTGCCCAAGCCTGCTATATTATTAGCATTTCAGGATAAGTCAATGATAATTGCATTATCATGATTTTGGAGTACCTGTTCCGAAGAACGGGCCAGGCTGTTCGCCGGTTCTTCGATGCACACGCACGTGCGCATCGAGAGCGTTCCCGCATCGAGGTTCGACGTGGCTCCTGAACGAACGGCGGCACCCTGCACTGCTGGGATCGGGGAACGGCGGCCACCGCGAAGGTGCAGTTGACGCAGCTGGCACCAACCCGGAACCAGTCTCGCGGCCTGTGCCCGGCGCCTAACGGTCGAGTCGATAGACCTTCGCGCGCAGGTCGTCAACCAGTGGCACGATGGCCAGCACAATCAGCACGGCCGCAAGCGGTACCGTCGAGGCGTAGCCGATGTGCTTGAATCCCATCGCACCGGTAAAACCACCGACGACGAACATGGCCAGCATCGTCCCGTGCACTTTCAGCCTCGCCCGATTCGCCAGTACGAAGGGTGCGCCGGAGTCGGTCCTCGCGGAATTCCAGTAAAAGAGCTTGCCCAGTTCGATGCCGATGTCCGTCACGATTCCGGTCATGTGGGTGGTACGGATTTCTGCACCGGACAGTTTGGTGATCATCGCGTTCTGCAGACCCATGATGAAGCACAGGAGCATAACCGTCGCTGGTACGAACAGGGTCTCCCACAGCGCCAGATGGCTACCGAGCAGCCCGAAACAGAGAAGCAGGACAGCCTCGATCAGCAACGGCGACGCGTACTGGCTGTGGAGGCGCCGGCGTCGCCCCCAGTTGACGAGCACGGCGGAACAGGCGGCGCCCAGCAGGAACGAGATCAGCGATCCGGCGCCCGCCAGAACCAGTGAGAGGTCGCCCAGCGCCGCCTGGTCGGCAATCGAGGACACTACGCCGCTCATATGGGACGTGTACTGCTTCACCGCCAGGAAGCCGCCGGCGTTAGTAGCGCCAGCCACGAACGCAAGCGAGAAACCAAGCTGCCTGTTGGCCTCGGTGCTGCGATCCCTTCCCGTCAGGGTCCGGAAATAGTGTGCTGGCATCAGGTATTGACTCGTGTGTTCGCGGGTCCCAACCGCGCTTCGGCGCAGGCAAGGACCGGTGCAGCAAGCTGGCTGCCTGAAATTCCACGCGCAGGATGAACGCCCGCATTCCCGATGCCCCGAACGAACACGACACGTACTCCGCGCCTGTCGACGGGTCATCACGTGTGGAACCGGATCAATAAAGCTGCTAGGATGATAACGTAATTATCATCAACTGGTAACTTGATGTCGCTGACGAAAGCTCCCCTCCCAGGGGAGCAACGCGCAGTGATGCTGCAGTCGCATACACGTCGGCAGCGACGCAGGGATGACGCGGTTCGTGGTAGCGGGGGGACAAAGCCAGGCAACCTGCAGAATGGCGGCCGCCTGGCGCGCCGCATTAAGGAGAAGTGCCATGCCGTTTGACAACACGCTTGAAGAGCATCGGTTAACTGGCGTCGCGTTGCGTAACGGGATGCTCGGGGGGATGCACGAGCGCGTGGGACTCGTCACATCCGCGTTCGCCAACGAACGTTGCTGCGCGCTCGGACGCTGGATTCATGAAGATGGCGTGCGGTGGGAGGACGCTCCCGAGCTTCAGCAACTGAAGCTGGCGCACGCGAGCTTCCATACCATCGCGCTGGTGATCGCCATATCCATCACGCAAGGGCGTCTCGCTGAAGCAGCCGTCATGCTCGAACCGGACGCCCTGTTCGAAAACGCGGCGCGTATGCTCGCTCATGCAGTGTCGCGTTTCGAAAATCGCCTGGTAACCGGGGCGGCACCGCACGGACGGATACATTAAGGCTACCGCGACTCATCGGTCGCTGCGCGACTCCAGCTAACGGTAACTGATCTGCAACTTCAGGAAAACATGGGATTGTCAGCCGATCACAACAATCAGCTCAGGCATGCTCTCGCGGAGCATTGGGGGAAGACCTTTGGCAAACCCGTAGTACGCGAGGGATTGCGCACGCGGTCGCTGTGTTTCGACGCTTTCGGCATACAAAGCTCGATGCGCAAGAGTGCGCCGCTCGAGCTCGATCTGTCGTACACGCGGGCCATGATGTCCTTCCAGCTCTTTCGCCCTGATCCCCGGGACATCCTGATCGTGGGTCTGGGCGGAGGATCGCTGTCCAAATACTGCTTTCACAAATTCCCATCTACCCGCGTGACCACCGTCGAAATCGACGGGAGAGTGATCGCGTTACGCGAATGGTTTGCCATTCCGCCTGAATCGGAGCGATTCCGGATCGTGCACGCCGACGCAGCGGAGTATCTCTCGGACAGGATTGGCGTCGCGGATGTGATCCTGCTCGACGGCTTCGACGCATTCGGCCTGCCCGCCAGCCTGTCGAGCCAGTCCTTCTACGACGCCTGTCATACCGCGCTGCGCAGCGAAGGGGTGCTGGTGGCCAACCTGCTGAACAACGATCCGCGGCTCGCTACCCACCTCGACCGGCTACGTCGCGCGTGCGATGGAAAGCTGTTTCGCACCATGGCGCGAGGCGAAGGCAACACCATTGCCATCGGCATCAAGCAGGAGACCGTCCCGGGATGGCTCGACCTCTATGCCCGCGCTGAAGCCATCACGAAATCGATGGGGCTCGACCTGTATCGGTATGTCAAAAAAATGGAACGTCACCACCGGACAGAGCCCGTTCCGGGATGCCCTTCGTCCAACACACTGACCGTCGAACAGGACGTCTGACGGCACCGGAGACAACGCCGATGGAACACCTGCTGGTCATCCATTATGTGCTGCTTGTGATTGCGGGCTGGCTGGTCGTTGGAGTCCTGGGACTCGCCAACCTGCGCCGCACACGGGTGGTGGCGCATGGCCTGTTTCCGGTCGGCGCGGTGTTCGGCCTGTTTCTGTGCGGACTGGGCCTGACTGGCGTTTTCGCAGGTCCCCAGCAAGCCGTCCTGCCGCTCGGATTGCCGGACCTGCCATTCCATCTGCGGCTCGACGGCCTGTCAGCGTATTTCCTCTGCGTACTGGGTCTGGTAAGCACGGGCGTGAGCGCGTTTTCCGCCGGCTATTTCCGCAAGGGTGAGGGCACTCCGCCCGGTCTGTTGTGTTTTGAATATCACGTGTGTCTCGCGAGCATGGCCGTCCTGTTGCTGGCAGACGATGCGTATTGCTTCATGGTGGCATGGGAGACGATGACGCTGTCGGCCACCTTCCTGGTGATGACCAATCACCGCATTGCAGAGATCCGCCGGGCCGCGTGGCTCTACTTCCTGATCTCCCATGTCGGCGCGCTGGCGCTCCTGCTGTGCTTCGGCCTGCTGCAGGCCAATACCGGCGACTATACGTTCGCCAACATGCGTCAGCAGCATCTGGACGTGTTCTGGGCGTCCATCGCGTTCCTGCTGGCGCTGTTCGGTTTCGGCACAAAAGCAGGCATTTTCCCGCTGCATGTCTGGTTGCCTGAGGCTCATCCGGCCGCGCCGTCGCCGGTATCGGCGCTCATGAGCGGGTTCGTCCTGAAGGCCGGCCTCTACGGCGTGCTACGCACGGTGTTCGACCTGCTGCACGTGCAGATTGCGTGGTGGGGCGTGCTCATGCTGATACTCGGACTCTTCACCGCCCTGTTCGGCGTCGTGTTCAGCGCCATCCAGACGGACATGAAGCGGCTGCTTGCGTACTCGTCGATCGACAACATCGGCCTGATGTTCGTGAGCATGGGGCTGGGGGTCCTGTTTCGCGCCTACGGGATGAACGCGCTGGCCGCCTTGTCGTTGACGGCCCTGCTCTACCAGATCGCCAGCCACGCGACGTTCAAGAGCCTGCTGTTTCTTGGGACGGGCTCCGTGTTGCACGCGACGGGCGAGCGCAATCTCGGGCGGCTGGGCGGCCTGATCCGTTTCATGCCGTGGACTGCGTGGGCGGCCCTGGTCGGCGCATTCGCCAGCGCCGGCCTGCCGCCATTGAGCGGCTTCGTCTCCGAATGGCTGTTACTGCAGAGCTTTCTGTTCACGCCGGGCTTGCCGGATCCGTTCCTGAACATGGTGGTGCCGCTCGTCGCCGCGCTGATCGCTCTCGTGGCTGCGCTCGCGGGCTACACGATGGTCAAGTTCTTCGGCATCATCTTTCTCGGCCAGCCCCGCGAGGCGAAGCTGCGCGAGGCACGCGATGCGAGCCCGTGGGAGCGGGTTGGCTTCGCGTGGCTGGCAGCGCTATGCGTGCTGCTCGGGCTATTGCCGGTACAGTTCGTGATCGTTCTGGATCGCGTCACGCAATTGCTGGTGGGCGCCGGCATCGGCCAGGCCGTCGCGAGAAATGGCTGGCTGCTGCTCGCCCCTACCAGCGTAGACCGGGCCAGCTACATGCCGGCGGTTTTCCTGCTGTTCTTCTTTGCCTGTTGTGGGCTCGCGTGGCTACTGGTACGCCGTCTCTATCATGGGCGCCTGCGGCGGGCGGCCCCCTGGGCCTGCGGCTTTCCGTTCGTGAACGCGCGCATGCAGGACACGGCAGAAGGGTTCGGGCAGCCGATCCGCGAAATCTTCGCGCCTCTGTTCAGGATCGAACGGCGGCTGCCCTCCCCGTTCGACGAACACCCCGCGTACAGCGTCACCGTGACGGATCGCGCGTGGACCCTGATTTATGAGCCAATCGAGCGGTTGGTCAAGCGCGTCGCCGCACTGGCCGGGTTGCTCCAGACAGGTCGCATCGCCGTCTATCTGATGCACAGCTTTCTTGTGCTGATCGTGCTGCTGATGCTGGTGAGGCGATGATCACGCTCTCCGGATTACTCTCCCAGGGCCTGGAGATCCTGCTCGCACTGGCGGCTGCGCCCTTGCTGACGGGGTGGGTCAACATGTGCCGCGCCCGGCTGCAGAACCGCCGCGCGCCGAGCATCTGGCAGCCTTACCGGATGCTTCACAAGCTGTTCAACAAGGAGTCGGTCGTCGCCGACCACGCCAGCCCCATATTTCGCGGCGCGCCGTATGTTGTCTGGGCCTGCATGACGCTCGCTTGCGCGATCGTGCCCACGCTTTCAACCGACCTGCCCCTGTCGCCCGCCGCGGACGCAATCGCCCTGGTGGGTCTCTTCGCGCTGGCCCGCGTCATGATCTCGCTGGCCGCGATGGACGTCGGCACCGCGTTCGGCACGCTCGGCGCGCGTCGCGAGATGCTGGTGGGCTTCCTCGCGGAGCCTGCCTTGCTGATGGTCCTGTTTTCGGCGTCGCTGATCACGCAGTCGACCTTGTTGACCAGTATCGTCGCCACGCTCAGCCATCGCGAGCTGGCGATCTATCCGAGCCTCGCATTCGCGGGGATCGCATTCACGATGGTGTCGCTCGCCGAAAACGCGCGCCTGCCGGTCGACAACCCGACCACCCACCTCGAACTCACGATGATCCACGAGGCGCTGATCCTCGAGTATTCCGGCCGGCATCTCGCGCTGATGGAATGGGCCGCGAGCCTCAAGCTCTTCGCGTACTCCTGCATCGGCCTCGCGTTGTTCATTCCGTGGGGCATCGCCGAGGCCGGCAATCCGATGGCGCTGCTGCTCGCGATACCGGCACTCTTCGTCAAGTTGCTGGTGGGCGGCGCGGCGCTCGCGGTCGTCGAGACGACCAACGCGAAGATGCGCATTTTCCGTGTGCCCGAGTTTCTCGCGACAGCCTTCCTGCTGGCCGTCATCGGCATGCTCGTTCACTTCCTGCTGGGGGCTTGAATGCACGGGTTCGCCACGCAGATCATCAACTTCCTGGCCGCCATCCTGCTGCTGCTGTCGTTTGCGATGCTCAGCCAGCGCCGGATCCTGTCGTTGATTCACCTCTATACGTTGCAGGGCCTGACACTCGTGTCAGCCAATGTGATCCTCGGATACGTCACCGCCGACGTGCACCTCTATATCTCCGCCGCACTCACGCTGGTGCTCAAGGTCGGCCTGATTCCGTGGATACTTTACAGGCTGGTCCAGCGGCTCAACGTGAAAACGGACGTCGAACCTCTCCTCAATATTCCTGCCACGTTGCTGATAGGCATCGTGCTTGTGATCATCGCGTTCAACGTGGCGTCGCCGATCAGCCAGCTCGCCTCGTCAGTCGCGCGCGGCACGCTCGGCATCGCACTCGCCTGCGTGCTGCTGTCGTTCATGATGATGATTACGCGCGCGAAGGCGATCCCTCAGGTAGTCGGCTTCCTGTCGATGGAAAACGGCCTGTTTTTTGCCGCTGCCGCGGCGACGAACGGCATGCCGATGATCGTCGAACTCGGTATCGGACTCGATGTGCTGGTGGGCATCCTGATCCTCGGCGTGTTCATGTTCCAGATCCGCGAGCAGTTCGACAGTCTGGACATTCATCACCTGGAAAAACTCAAGGATGACTGAAGCCTGGGTACTGCTGCTGGTTTTCGCGATCCCGCTCTTCGCAGGCGCGTGCCTCGCGCTCGTGGGGCAGCACCACGTCGCGGCGGAACTCAACGTCGGCTTCAGTTTCCTGACCTTTGTCGCCGCCACGCTGCTCGCCGTGCAGACCGTGGCGCACGGGCCTGCATTCGCGCTTGGCAAACTCTTCTTCGTCGATCCGCTCAATGTGTTCCTGGTCGCGCTCACGGCCTTCGTCGGCTGGACCACGTCGATCTTTTCACGGCCGTACATGCGCATCGAGCGGGACCGCGGCAAGATGACCGGCCCGCGCATGCGCCTCTACCACAGCATGTACCAGCTGTTTATCTTCGCGATGCTGCTCGCGCTGCTCACCAACAACATGGGCATCCTCTGGGTCGCCATGGAAGCCGCCACGCTCGCCACGGTACTGCTGGTCAGCGTCTATCGCACGGCGGCAAGTCTCGAAGCCGCATGGAAGTACTTCATCCTGTGCGGCGTCGGCATCGCACAGGCGCTGTTCGGCACGATCCTGCTCTATCTTGCAGCAAGCCGGCAGCTCGGCGGCGGCGACGCGCTGCTCTGGACCAGTCTGAACGCAGTCAAAGGGAGTCTCGACCCGACCATCATCTCGCTCGCGTTCGTGTTTCTGCTGATCGGCTATGGCACGAAGGTCGGCCTCGTGCCCATGCACAACTGGCTGCCCGATGCCCATGCCGAGGGCCCTACCCCGATTTCGGCCGTACTGTCCGGCCTGCTGCTCAATGTCGCGCTCTACGCGGTGCTGCGCTGCAAGGTCCTCGCCGATGGCGCACTCCAGAACGGCCTGCCGGGACACCTGCTGGTCGGCTTCGGGCTGGTCTCGGTGCTGATCGCGACCTTTTCGCTGTTCCGGCAGAAAGACGTCAAGCGGCTCTTCTCGTATTCGTCGATCGAACACATGGGGTTGATGACGTTCGCGTTCGGGCTCGGCGGCCCCATTGCGACCTTTGCGGGACTGCTGCACATGACGGTGCATTCGCTCGTGAAGTCCGCGATCTTCTTTACCGTCGGGCACGCGGCGCAAAAGGCCGGCACCCAGGCGATCGACGACATCCGCGGCTTGTTACGCGTGAGCCCAACCGTTGGGTGGGGCATGATGCTCGGCGCGCTCGCGATTCTGGGCATGCCGCCATTCGGTGTCTTCGCGAGCGAATTCCTGATCCTGACGACCGCGATGAGCAAACTCCCGTGGGCCACGCCCTTCCTGTTGCTCGCGCTTGCCGTGGCGTTCGCGGCCATCTTCGTGCGCGTGCAGGGCATGGTGTTCGGCGACACGACGGCCAAAGTTCTCGAACACCCACCGGCGTTGCTGCCCGTGTTCGTCCATCTCGGCATCGGCTTGATGCTCGGGCTTTACATTCCGCCCTATCTTGCGACGTGGTATCGGCAGGCGGCGGCCATGATCGCGGGGTGACACATGCGCATCGAGGCATTCGGGTTTCCCAACCTGGTTCGCCTGTCCGTGTTCGCGGGCAGGTCTTCGGCTTTTCTCGCACGGGTCGATCATGACTCGTGGACCCGCACCACCGGCACGGTGCGCGAGGCGGGTGGCCGTCTGATCTCCCTGTGGGGTGCCGAAGAGACGGCAGGCGCCTTCGTGATCTCCGCCGCGTATGCACTGGAAGACGGCATCTTGTGGCTTCAGTCACCGGTAGGCGACGGGCATGGGGACAGCGACGGATACCCGGATATATCGACGGTCTTTCCGTGCGCGACACGCATGCAACGGGCCGTCTACGAGCTGGTCGGGCTGCGTGCGATCGGCGCCGAAGATACACGGCCGTGGCTGAATCATGGCAACTGGCCTGCCGATTACTTTCCGTTGCAGAAATTGTCCTCCGGGACCGAGCGGTTTCAATCCCAGGAAGCGGACTATCCGTTCGTCCACGTCGATGGTGACGGTGTCCACGAGATTGCCGTCGGTCCGATCCACGCAGGCGTGATCGAGCCCGGACACTTCCGCTTCTCGGTCGTCGGCGAAAAGGTGTTGCGCCTTGAGGAGCGGCTGGGCTATGCGCACCGGGGCATCGAAAAGCTGTTTCAGCAAACGCCTCTGTTGCTCGGGCATCGTCTGGCGGGACGCATCGCCGGGGATTCCACGGTCGCGTTCTCGTGGGCGTATTGCATGGCGGTCGAACGGGCACTCGATGTCCAGATTCCGCCACGCGCGCAGTGGCTGCGTGCGCTGTTGCTCGAGCGTGAGCGCATTGCCAACCACCTCGGCGATCTGGGTGCGCTCGGCAACGATGCCGGGTTCGCGTACGGGCTGGCCACGTTTTCCCGCCTGAAGGAAGACTGGCTGCGCCTGAACGACCGGGTCTTCGGACACCGCTATCTGATGGATCAGATCGTTCCTGGGGGCGTGGCAACGGAGATCGATCCGCGTTTCATCACTGCAATAGAGACGCAGTGCGAGCAGATCGATGCGCAGGTCCGCGTGATGCAACGTATCTACGACGATCAATCGGGACTGCAGGATCGCTTCGCGGGCTCAGGGATACTGTCCGCCAGCGTGGCAGAGCACTTCGATGTATGCGGGCTGGTCGCGCGTGCCAGCGGGAGGAAAATCGACGTGCGGGTCGATCATCCTTACGCGCCCTACCATGAGGTTCAGGTGCAGATGGTCAGCGACGACCGGGGTGATGTGGCGGCCCGCGTCGCGGTCCGTTTCGGCGAGGTCTACGAGTCCATCCGGCTGATCCGCGCCCTGCTCACGGATCTGCCGGACGGAGCGATTGCCTCCGGGATTGAACACGGCAGCGCGCCGTCCTACGGCGTGGGCTGGATTGAGGGCTGGCGGGGCGATGTGTTGGTCGCCATCGAGACTGGAGCCGACGGCACCATTGCGCGCTGCCACTGCCATGACCCGTCGTGGCAGAACTGGCCAGCTCTGGAGCACGCGATCATCGGCAATATCGTTCCCGATTTCCCGCTAATCAACAAGTCGTTCAATCTGAACTACGCGGGACACGACCTGTAATGTGGCAACTTCTCAAACAGATCGCGACAACTGCCACGCCGACTCTGCGCGTGCCCGAGGGCGATGACGCATGGCGGGCCGAAGGCCACCGGATCCAGCAGGAAATACTCGACGTGCTTGGCCGGGCGCTCTGCATTCGCGAGGTCGATGCGGGCTCCTGCAACGGCTGCGAACTGGAAATCCATGCGCTCAACAATCCGTACTACAACATCGAGGGTCTGGGTATCCGCTTCGTCGCGAGTCCCCGCCATGCCGACATGCTGCTAGTCACCGGCCCGCTGACACTGAACATGAAGGAAGCGGTGCGGCGGGCCTACGAAGCGACGCCCCACCCGAAGCTGGTCGTCGCAGTGGGCGAGTGCGCCTGCACCGGTGGCATGTTCAAAGAAAGCTACGCCGTGTGTGGGCCGCTCTCGAAGCTTCTTCCTGTCGACGTCACGATCCCGGGCTGCCCGCCGCCCCCCATCGATATCCTGAGAGGCATTCTCGCCGCGCTTCGTACGAAACACGCAACCTCCCCGCCATGATCGCGGTCCGGGACACTCGCCAATCACGGCGTTCATGGGTAAGGGTTCCGCACGGAGCCCACGTGTGATGACCGTCCCAGTGTGCCACGCTGATATTTTTACGGACGACGCGCGATGAGTGAGCAATTGAGCCGGCTGAAAGCAATCGGCAGAGCATGGCCACAGGTGCTGACGATAATCGTCTTCATGGTGGCAATCAGCCTGCGCTTTCCACTATGGTTTGTGATGCTCTCGGCCATCGTCAACGGCACCGCCCTGACATACCTCACGCGGAACTTCGCGTCCCGGCGGTCCCACACGGGTGGTGACCCGTTCCTCGGCGTCATCGTGATCGGCAGTGGACTGGCGTCTATCGCCCTGACTCTCAAGTGGTGGGCCGTGGAACAGCAGTTAAAGCTCGCACACGGTGTACTCCTGCATATGGCCGGCCATACAGAGGCGACTTCAGATCCAGCGCTGGCATGGTCAAGCGTCCTGACCCAGTGGGGCTCCTGCTCGATCTTTCTGGTGATTGTAGCGGTGTGGGCGCTGGGTAGCGGACGTGCCGACTGAATACCGAACCCGCTCAGTACGTCAGCCGACGTTTTCCGCGAACGCGCGAAAGCCTGAAGTCTACGGTCACCGTTGCCAGCCTCGCGGCTGTACCGGCGATGGGAGAAGAGACACGCACCGGGATGACCACGAGCGAAGCGCGGGCGACGATCTACGTCTGGGGCGGAGACGGCTTTGATTCAGTTGACCGCGTTCTGGACTCCACAACACGACCCGCACCGGTCTATGTCGGCTCACGGACGACGAGAACCGGGATCTGGCAGTGCGTCAGCACTTTCTGGGTCTCACTGCCAAGCAACAACGCGCGCATGCCGCCTCGACCGTGGGACGCCATGACGATAAGATCACAGTTTCGTTGCGCTGCCACGCTGATAATCGCCTCGTATGGGTGAGCGCGGTTCCTGGTGAACGTATCGCACTCGACACCGGCCTGCGTGGCCGCTTTTGTGACGACCATGAGGTAGTCATCCGCATGCTGTCGGGCAGCCTGAATGAACTGGTCCTCGGTGTCTGCGATCACTTCGGCGCCGTACGCCAGGACATGGAATTCCGGGATGACATGAAGCCCCGTAACCTTGGCGCCACTTTCGCTCGCGAGCGTCACCGCCGTCTGGATCGCTGCTTCGGAGAGGGCCGACCCGTCAGTCGGCACCAGCAGATGCTTGAACATACGTTTCTCCCATCGGCCGGGCCTGTTCGTCTTGACGTCCTGCCCGAAGCCCGCAGCTTGAGCCAGGCACTCCTGAATCAAGGCTATTTCCTTCAGTATAGTAAGATTTACGATGCGTCGAAGGTTGATTATTTCCGTGACAAAGTGCCGCGCGCCGACCCCACCTCTCTAACCGTTGCCCTCCGCTGCGGCAATGGCAGCTCCGTGTGCGATCAGGCGGCCCAGACGCTCGTTCGCCCGAAGAATTGCCTGAAGACGGGTTTCCCTGAGTTGCCTGTCATACTCGTTGATGACCATAGAAATCAGCCCAATCACTTTGTCCGGGTAGCTCCAGTCGCCCACGGCTTCTCCACGATCAAAGATCGCGGCCACTTCCTGCTCCGCCTCACGCACGCTGTCGAGAGTGAGTAGTCCGTGCCCGTCCTCCGTGAGATAACGGGTCATCAGGATAACCATATAAAGCCGCCGCGTAATGGACGCGTCGCCGTGTCTGCCGCGCGCAGCCTCGAGTGCCATCCGGTGCTGAAGCATGAGTGCATCTACGTCGGCCCGTGGCATGGGAAGGAAGAGTGCTTTGCCCCGAGTGGCCAGAGCATTCCCGAAAATCTTGCGTGCCATCAAAATTCTGCCTGTTTGTGCGTAGCTATTCGGAGGCGTAGCGGGCGTTGTCGGCAATCAGGACTACACGCGCTTGCATCGGCAATGTGGGCCACGACCCTTTCGCCCGCCCGTTTATTGATTGAAAGTGATTCCGGTGTCGAGACCTTTGCCTCTCCTCCGAAAGAAGTCCATTGCGCCTGCCCGCAGCCTCTCTCAGGTTCGTCCGCCCCTCGAAATCCGCAAACCGCTTTACCGGCGAGTTCACTGGCCTTTATTCAGAAGCCTGTCCCTTTCGCAAGATTCCTCGACAACGACCTAAAGCCCACCAGACTTACCGGGTCATTAGCCGGAAGTTCCGCCCATCTTGTAGTCTCGTTGATGGCGGCAAGTGCCTGTCGGGTCTCATGATTTGATCGGGCGAACGCTATTTTTTTAGTTAAATTTGTAGTCACTAAAATATTTGACTTTAGATGATTTTTAACTATATTTAGCCATATGCCAGCGCGAACCGGAACCGCCCACGTCGTCACCACGACCCGCAAGTACAAGGGGCAGATCTATCGCACGCACCTGCTGCGGCGCAGCTACCG
>NZ_WOEZ01000334.1 GCF_013177735.1 Paraburkholderia elongata
CGTTCGTGCAACGCGACGACGTAATGCCGCCGATTGAATCGCGACCATGCTTCGCCTGAATGCGGCGGAATTCCGACGCCGCGTAACTGAGCGCTTCTTCCCAGCTGACTTCGCGCCACGGATCGGTAATCTTCGCGCGGATCATCGGCTTGGTGATGCGGTCCTTGTGCGTCGCATAGCCCCATGCGAAGCGGCCCTTCACGCACGCGTGCCCTTCGTTGGCCTGGCCGTTCTTGTGCGGCACCATGCGCACGACCTCGTTGCCCTTCATCTCGGCCTTGAACGAGCAGCCCACGCCGCAATATGCGCACGTCGTGACCACCGAATGCTCGGCCTGGCCGAGCATGATGACGGTCTTTTCCTGCAAGGTCGCGGTCGGGCACGCGGCGACGCAGGCGCCGCACGACACGCATTCCGATTCCATGAACGGCTGGTTTTCACTGGCCGCCACGCGCGATTCGAAACCGCGTCCGGCGATCGTCAGCGCAAACGTGCCTTGCGTTTCTTCGCACGCGCGCACGCAGCGATTGCAGACGATGCACTTCGACGGGTCGTACGTGAAGTACGGATTCGATTCGTCCTTCCTGTCCTTCAGGTGGTTCGCACCGTCGAAGCCGTAGCGCACTTCGCGCAAGCCGGTGACGCCTGCCATGTCCTGCAATTCGCAGTCGCCGTTGGCGGGACAGGTCAGGCAGTCGAGCGGGTGATCGGAGATGTACAACTCCATCACGTTACGGCGCAGCGACTGCAGACGATCGGTTTGCGTGCGGACCTTCATGCCGGCTTCGACAGGCGTCGTGCACGAAGCCGGGTAGCCGCGCTTGCCTTCGATCTCGACCAGACACAAACGGCATGAGCCGAACGGTTCGAGCGAATCGGTCGCGCAGAGCTTCGGCACGTTGACGCCGGCTTCGACGGCGGCGCGCATGACTGACGTGCCGGCTGGAACCGTCACCGCCTGGCCGTCGATTTCCAGCGTGACGTCGACGTCGGCATGACGCAGCGGCGTGCCGTAGTCGGTGTCGTCAAAGAACGAACGGGGCGCACGTTGTTGCGCTTGCGCTTGCGATTTGCACGCGCAGTTGCCCGAGCCGCAGCCGCCCCCCAAGGGGACTTCCTGCGGGGCGCCGGCAGGGGAATTGAGCACATCGGACATGTGAGGCTCCTGAATCAGGCCGCAGCCGCTTTGGGCGCGTGGTCGTGTACGTTGTCGAGACCGAAGTCTTCGGGAAAATGGTCGAGCGCGGACAGCACCGGGAACGGCGTCATGCCGCCCATCGCGCAGAGCGAACCGGACACCATCGTGTCGCACAGATCGCGCAGCAACTGCACCTGCCGCGTGGACGTATCGCCGTTGCGGATCCGTCCAATCACTTCGACGCCGCGCGTCGAGCCGATCCGGCACGGCGTGCATTTGCCGCACGATTCGAGCGCGCAGAAGTGCATCGCGTACTGTGCGAGTTCGGCGAGATTCGACGTGTCGTCATGCACGACGATGCCGCCGTGGCCGACCACCGCGCCGACGGCCGCGTACGCTTCGTAGTCCATGGGGATGTCCCACTGGCTTTCCGGCAGATACGTGCCAAGGGGGCCGCCGACCTGCACGGCGCGCGCGGGGCGCCCGCTTGCCGTGCCGCCGCCGTAGTCGTACAGCAGTTCACGCAGCGTGACGCCGAACGCCAGTTCCACCAGACCGCCCTGCTTCACGTTGCCGGCGAGCTGGAACGGCAGCGTGCCACGCGAACGGCCCATGCCGAAATCTTGATAGAACGCCGCGCCGCGGGCGAAGATGATCGGCACCGTCGCGAGTGTGATGACGTTGTTGATCACAGTCGGCTGGCCGTAGAGGCCGACTAGCGCCGGCACGGGCGGCTTCGCGCGCACGATGCCGCGTTTGCCTTCGAGCGATTCGAGCAGCGCGGTTTCCTCGCCGCAGACATAGGCGCCCGCCCCCTTCGCCACGAACAGCTCGAAGCGATGCGCCGAGCCGAGCACGCTGTCGCCGAGCCAGCCGGCGGCGCGTGCTTTTGCGATTGCGGCTTCGAGCGTCGCGATCGAGTGCGGATATTCGCTGCGCACATAGATATAGCCGACCGTCGCACCGGTCACGACGCCCGCGATGATCATCCCTTCGATCAGCACGTACGGGTCGCTTTCCATCACCAGGCGGTCGGAGAACGTGCCGGAGTCGCCTTCGTCCGCATTGCAGACGATGTATTTCTGCGCCGCTTTTGCACCGCGCACCGTGCGCCATTTGATGCCGGCGGGGAAGGCTGCGCCGCCGCGGCCGCGCAGGCCGGATTCGATCAGCGCTTCACAGGCGGCGTCGCCGTCGGTTTTCAAGGCTTGCTTGAGACCTTCGAGGCCGCCGTGGGCGACGTAGTCGTCGACGGAAAGCGGAT
>NZ_WOEZ01000335.1 GCF_013177735.1 Paraburkholderia elongata
AGATCAATTGGGACGCGGTAATCCGGACCAACCTCGATTCGGTGTTCAACATGACGAAGCCGGTGTGCGACAGCATGGTCGAGCGTGGCTGGGGCCGCATCATCAACGTGTCGTCGATCATCGGCTCCAAGGGCGGCTTCGGCCAGACCAACTATGCGGCGGCCAAGGCCGGCATGCATGGTTTCACGAAATCGCTGGCGCTTGAGGTGGCGAAGAAGGGCGTCACCGTCAACACCATCTCGCCCGGCTATATCGCGACGAAGATGGTGATGGCGGTGCCCGAGGACATCCGCGAGACGAAGATCATTCCGCAGATTCCGGTCGGCCGGCTCGGAGAGCCCGACGAAGTCGCCGCACTCGTGCTGTACCTGTGCTCGCGCGAAGCGGGTTTCGTGACCGGCGCCAACATCGCAATCAACGGGGGGCAACACCTGCAGTGAAGCCGATAGTTCTGCAATGGAGGTTCCGATGAGTGAAGCAGTGGGAATCGTGATGGGTTCGTTCGTGCTGGCAATGGCACCCGTGTTCGTCGCCGCTCACTATTACCGGGAGCAATTGCGTCGGAAACGGCTCAGAGAGCTGGATCACCACCACTACTGGCCGCACTGGAGCAACGCCCGGCATTGAACTACTGCGCGCGCTATCCTGTTGTTGCGGTATCGAGGGTGATCGCATCGTTGCCTGAATGGATGGGCACCTGAGTTCCATCAGCAAACGTGCACTGGCAACACCTATGCGACGGTTGCCGCCGTTTCGTACGCCATGGCGGTAAACATCGATTCGCGCGACGATGAAACGGCGATATCCTGTGACTCGGCTGCCGCGCTCTTAGGCGCGGTGGCCACCCTCGGATTCTGCTGGTCCTCTCAACCAGCAGAATCCCCTGAGCCAAGGCTTCACCGCCTTGGCTTTTTTTGTGCGCCCGGCATGGACGCACTCTTGTGGGTGCAAGGCGATGTAAGAAACGGACGATTTCAGTTCTCCGGATGCTTCCACATGCCGGGGCCGACTGTGGAAGTTCGACGCAGGCTGGGTCCGACCAAATCGGTTCGACATCGAACTTCCGGGCTCGGCCAGGAGCCGCCGGTGGCTGATCGCGGAATGCACACCTCCGAATGTCCGGAATTCTTCAGATGCTGTTGAAAAAGTCGCTGCACGGCGTTTTCAGTCCGCTGGTGAAAAAATCGACCTCTCAGATCAACCTGTAAACCGTTCGCGAACGTCGGTGAAGGGTAAGGACCCCTGAGAATCTTGTGAGAGAGACGGTCAGCGACTTTTTCGACAAGTAATCTTTGAACTGCAGGCGTCAGGGCAGCGGCGACCAAGCATCACACCACAGGGCCGCGCCGTCCTGAACGCTGTAGCGAGAATTCGTTAAGCGATGTCCGCGCACCGCTGTGACGCGGTTCGTTCGATGAGAATGGACTGCGCGGGCAGGAAATCAGACCTGCAATGAAGGCAACCGGTCGGCAACTGCGGATCGGACGTAACGAAGGAGACTGCGATGGGTGAATCGTGAATCGGGATTGTGATCGGTACGTTCGCGCTAGTGTTCGCAGCGACCGCTGTCGTCAGTCACTATCGTCGCGAACATCGGCGTGCTCAGTTACTCAGAACCTGGACCATCACGACTGTTGTCGCTGGACCCGGTCCCGACGGTGACGGTTTCGCGGACGATGAATCGGTGAGGTGGAGTCCAGCATCGCCCGCTTCCCATATGAAATTCCAACGCTTGTCAGGTCGTCAACGCGGGAACGTCTACCAACGTTCAGAGACTGACAGCGACCACACGCCAGGCCGGTACATTCACGGCGCGAGCGTGTCATCTACGACCCGCTGTCCGGCGCTGAACCCTGCCATCAGCGCGTCGGCTTCCGTCGTGAAGGGCTGCTGCTGATCTGCCGTCAGGCGTATCGGCGCAACCATCGGGCGAGTAGCTCCCGCCGTTCGGATATGTACAACAGCTATAAAGCCGCGTGGTGGCACCAACGTGACGTTTCCGGAAGCTTCCCACACCGTTTCAAGCTCCACGGCGATCTCGAAGCCTTTATAGGCATAGATTCTTTTCATTGATGCACTCGATTCGCGGTCTTGCGGCGTCGCAATTCTATCGCCAGTCAGATCGTCAACGCAGGCGGTGTCCGTTGCGTTGACGGCCCGCCTGCCCGAACCGATTCGCAAATGTCGAGACGCGAAGCGATCTGACAATCCTCATCGTTTCCAGACGGACCGTCACGCCCGCTGAAATAGTTCCAGCGGGTCGGGTGGGCTATCAGGGAATATCTCGGCCTGACCAACCCACCATCAAGGTGATTGCCTTAAAAGACGCGGCTCGATTACATGAGCCAGCTTCTCCAACGCGAGGCGAGGGTTCCCGTCGTCGAGAAGCCGTCTGGAAATGGCAATTGCTTCTTCATCGGAGGCATCAAGCACAAGAAGCCGCTCAGCATGGTCGATCAGGTCAAGCACTTTCCCGCAGAGATCGCCTGAATACTGACCGTGCACAGCCGCAAGCGCTTGCGACCGCAACTCGGACAGGCGTTGCCCCAGGTCTGACGCCGTAGTCGGTTGAAAGTCCCATGCCATGTTCGCCTCCGTTGATGCCATACCATCGTACCGCACCCGCGCATCTGAAGCGCACGGCGGCAGCCGGAGTCGATGGGGTTACATGGCGTGATTATGAGGAAGGCCTTCTGGAACGGATAGGTAGGCTATGGGATGCGGTGCAGTCCGGCACAGCCCGCCGCGTCTGGCTGTGGTTTCGCGAGCTGACTCACGGATCATGGAAGGATACCCCGACGTGATGACACGCCGGCAAACCCACCTGGCCGGCGGTGAGCCGGTTGTCACGGATCGGCGTATTGGGGCCATTCCGGGATCGGCGTAATGGAGCCACCAGATGATCGCCGTAATCGAGCCAGTGCAGGATCGGCGTATTGGAGCCACTCGATGATCGGCGTATAGGAGCCACCTCAGGATCGGCGTAATCGAGCCACGCAGCAGGCTCGTTGTTATGTCCGGCTGCATCCCGAAACGCATTTCGAATTTCCCTACCTGGGTACCTTCGGAGCTTTTGTCCGGAGGGCCGATGAGTAACAGGAGATTTGAAGTGTTCGAATATCGACAGGTTCTGGTGCGCATGCGCCAGGGCGATTCCGACCGCGACATTGCCAGCGCGCACCTGATGGGGCGCAGCAAGCTGAAGACCGTACGGCAGGTCGCGCTTACCCACAACTGGCTCGAGCCGGGCCGGCCCTTGCCAGACGACGCCGAACTGGCGGGCATCTTCGGGCGCGATCCGAAGGTGCCGCGTAGCCGCATTTCCACGCTCGAGCCGTTTCGCGATCTGGTCCGCGGCTGGTTTGACGCCGGCGTGCAGGGCACGACGATCTTCGGCGCGCTCGAACGCAACCACGGCTACAGCGGCAGTTACTCGGCCGTGCGGCGCTTTCTGCTTCACCTGAAAGCCGAACGTGGTGTAACGGCGACGACGATCCTGGAATTCCCGCCGGCCGACGCCGCACAGGTTGACTTCGGCGCCGGGCCAGTGCTGACGCACGAGTCCGGTATCCCGCTCAAGACGTGGATCTTCGTGATGACGCTGGCATGGTCGCGGCATCAGTACGCTGAGATCGTGCTGGACCAGACAGTGGAGACGTGGCTGGCCTGCCACCGGCGCGCCTTTGAATGGCTGGGAGGTTGCCCGGGTCGGGTCATCATCGATTTTGTACCGCGGTACAAAATCGATGTTCTGTGCCCGCGCGCGAGATGTGGCCGACTTCTCGGTGGGCCCCGCCACGGATACCCGAGATTGATCCGTCGGCCACATAACTTTCAGAGCTGGCGTAGCCAATCAAGCAGCGATTTATCGTCTCGCCACACTGCGCCTGTGTGGGATGTCGCCGAAGAACTCAACTGATCGGAAGGTTCGCATAGCCTCATCGCCGCTTCTTTCATGCGCATATTGATTTCGGCATAGCGGTGTGTCGTCTCGAGGCTGGCGTGTCCAAGCCATGCGCGGATGACATTGATTTCTGCACCGCCTTCCAACAGGCTGACTGCGGTGGCGTGCCGCCTATGTCTTTGAAGACATAGTCGCCACTATGTGCCCTTCCTGACTATGTCGGGTGACACGATTGAGCGTCCGCGACAGTCCGAACATTACTGGTTGCGGTGCCGACGTGCCCAGCCAATCACATGACATAGTTTGCTCTGTTCGACAAGGCTCAAGAGCTGGTTCGCCGGCTGGTAGCGTCCTGGTTCGCGGAGTGGGGGGATGCCTTCCCAAAGTCCTGCACATTCATCTCAAGTGTTGATTCAAGGGCGCGAGCGGACTTCAGTCGGTCGTGAGAGAGCGACATAGATAGGATACCGTACGTAATGATTGACTCCTCCACAGACTCCGACCGCTGGCGGAAGGAATCAAGACTATCTCTATCCCGCTTCACTCATTCGCCCATAAAATGCAGGTTATCGCGGAGTTGCAAGACATAGTCAGGAAGGGCACATAGTGCCGCCTATGTCTTTGAAGACATAGGAGGCACACAACGGCCGTCCATCTGGTGGCTTCAAAGGTTGATGTTACGGTCATCAGAAGTTGGCTTGGACATTCGAGCCTTGATACGACCAATCAGTATGCCCGCGCTAACATGCAAACGATGCGCGACGCACTTCAACGGTTCGATGCGCCTTCCGGGATCAGGCCACCCCCTCGCTGGAAGCGGTCCGCTTCGTTATTGGATTGGCTTGATTCGCTTTGAGACGTCATATTGTAATGTGAAGGAGAGAAGCAACCTGCCTAGCTTCGACAACACGTAGCGGGATTTCCTTCACATTACAAAATCCTCAGTATTATCTGATCAGCATGTCGTGCTGCATGCGTTCACGGAGCGGTGTCATGGCGGACCTCCTGGGAACAGTGAATGGAATACCCGGTCGGGCACGTCCATGCTGCTCCTGGCAGCCTGCTCACCACTTCCCCACGGTCTGGCACCGGATACCTGTCCTCGCGGAACGCCAGGCGTTGACCTTCGCCATCCTCCCACTACCGCGTCAGCGGTTTAGTACTAAAGGAATTATCAACAGGACTGGTATGTTTGGGACTGTTGCGTTTTTCGGGCATCCGGCGACGGTAGCTCAAGGCTTCCAGCCGGATTCTGCGCAACAGAAACGGCCACGCATGCGACGCAACGGTTCCTGATGGTTTTTCCTTGCAAAACATTACTCAGGCGTCGATAAACGCTGACACTGTCCATTCCCTCTGTCGCGCAACGCCGCGCCGTAGGTGCCAAGAATCAACATTTGAACGATCGTGCTTTTTTGGCCTAATGCCAAATCCCGCGACCATTGGTGATCTGCCGCCCCGTAACGGATATGATCGGCGTGTCGAGCGGACTCACTCGTGGCTCCACAGTTTCCGGCGCCTTCGCATTCGCTTCGAACGCCGTTCTGACATACGCGAAGCATTCCTTAACCTCGGTTGGTCCATCGTCTGGTGGAATATCTTCAGACGTACAGAGCAGTCTTTTTGAACTGACCTCTGAAAATCAATTCAGCATGCGCAAGAGACATGCGGCCCACCTTGAGCCGGATCATGGAAATTTCGCTATCCGCGTAAAGCGCGACGCGTCCAAATTGGCTATTTCCGCCCAACGCCCGAAAAGTGAAAATCAGCCTGTTGAGAACTAGGCTTGCGGATCACGCCATATCGCTAAAACGCCCATCCAGAAAGGGTTTTCGAAATACTCCCACGGTGAGACGCGCTGGAAATTGGTGCGTTGACGGCGTACGGCACAATTTCTTTCGGTTATGCGCGTTACCGTAAATCTCTTGCCAGAATCATTACGGGCATAACGCAATACCGCCATATACAGGCGCTTCGCAGTCGCCCCTCACGCGTTCGACGATGTGATTTTCTCTTTTCGGGCGTTGGGTGGAAATAGCCATCTTCGCTCCTCGCAGTTGAGGCCGTTCGGCAATGTCCGCTTCCTGGCGGCGCGGATAGGAGTTTATCGACCACAAGCGGATCTCTGCCACACCAGGCCGCGATGTTTTTCAGTTGAGCTTCCTGCGCAAAAAGTGGCGCATTAGATATCTCGTCTAGCCGGGCATGTAGGCAAGAGACTGCCCTTTCCTTCAGATAACCGATTGATCGCCAGTTTCGCATCATCTTCGTGAACGGTGTCGCCGCCAACGCCGGCGAACCGACAGTGTTTCGCGGCAGCATCAAGGACCTCGTCCGGCAGACTCGTCGCCAGAAGGTAAGTGGAATAAGCGCCGAATCCCATCGCGACAAGGCCAAACACAAGCAGATCCATTAAAGCCGCTCACATGTTTCAAGCGAGCTCGACCATCACGAACTCGACTTTGCTCACAGCACACTCTGGACAGGCCCAGTCGGGGGGACAGCCTCCCACGGCGTGCCAGGTGCTATGCCATCCTCAGGGATACCCTCGGCTTCGTTGTAAATGAATCCGCAAACGACGCACTGCCAGGTCTTCATTGTGTGGACCTAGTGAATTACCGCGGCATCGATATCCTTTGATGTAGTCCGCGGCATAGGGATTACAGACGTGCCGACTGACGTGGCGGTATAGCGCGCCAAGCTTGTGCATAGTTATTCAATTCAACTCGACCACGTCGTTGACTCGCACCGTACCGATCTGCACGGGCTCCGCGTACACGCCGATGGTGCCCGCGTTATGCTGATAGATCGCCTTCAGGACAGAGATGTCCTTGGGCAAGTCTCCCTGGGCAAGCGTCGTCATCACACATCGTTGCGTCGGCTGTTTCACCTGCAGCACCACCTGGCCTATACGCAAGGTTCGACCCACCCATGTGTTCTCGACGAAACCTTCCGCGCCATCGGTACGGATGACGAGGTTAGGGCGAAAGCGACGGCTTTCGATGCGGCTGTGCGGCACCGTTTTTCGCAAGGCGTCGATGGTCGACGTCGTCAGGATATGGATTAGCCCGATGTCGAAAAACGTTCCTGGCGGGGAGATCTTGTCGAAAACGAAGTCGCGATCGGACACGCCCTCGACAGTAGGCACAAAGCCTTCGAACCCCTTGTCCGATTCATCGGGACGCACAAGACACACGCGTTTGCGCAGCGCTGCGGACAACGTTTGCTCCGCATCGCCGGATGTGGATTCGATCACATCGCCATTGGGCAACGTGATGTACACCGGCGGCACATGCTCCGGCGAAACCGGGGGCGACATGTAGCGGGCACGATAGGCAAACATCTCCGGCCACTTTTGGGGATGCTTCGCATTGACGAGCTTATTGGTCTCGACATCGATGAGCGAGTAGGCGCGATCGCCCGCCACTCCGCGCGTGGTAATCGCGACTGAATTGAGTTCCTCACCCATCATTGACTTGACGGGATATCGGTGAATCGATGCAACAATGGCTTGCGATGGTGACATGGCAAAGGCTTCCTGTTCTTGCGCGGCCGAGGCGCCACGCTGAACTACAGGCTACTGCCTTAACACGTTTGCGACGCGCAAAAGCTTGCAGGGGATTCTGCCAACCCGGCGTTGAATTCTGCCATGTGTGGTCGTGTGCACTGCATTTGACGCTGGCCGCCCACAATCGTGAAACGACAAGCCGCTCGCCCAGGCAAAGTTCGACGAAGCAAGCAGTATCGAACTTGTGTGATCGCCTGAGTCGCACGAGCCGTACTCCGGATTTCGTAGGCCGGGAACTCAGTTGGCTGCCAAATCGGCTGACCATTCAGCGTCCTGTGCCGAACCCTGCGCCCGATGTGCGGACGAACGAGGCGCCGGTTCAGAAATTCAGGAGTTGAGACGCACACGTCGACCCGGGTCACCGGCAACCCGATCATATCCCTGCGTTGCGTCGGATTTGGGCTTGGAAAAAGCTGCGTTGCGCCGGCACCCGTATCGAAGCAACGGATCGATAACGGGGGCTATCGTCGCAACTGTTCACTTCGATCAAACCGCCCCGGCCAGCGCGCCCGCGTACAGCGTGACAGCTACCGCTATCACGGTCAGACCCCTAGACCAAAGCGGACGATTCGCGACCATCGCATGCTTGCCGGGCCAGATTGCCGAAGCCGGGAGCACATCTGTACAACGGCTACCAACAGACACGTTCGCTCAGGGGCCAGGCCACTGATGTGGTAATCGCGCAGGCGGGTCCCGACGGTTACTCTCTCGAAGAACACGCGGGTCGCCATGATCGCCGGCTTGATGCGTTCGTCCTCGCGTTCCTCGGGATGTTCCATCCCCGTTCGGCAAACTGCAGCAACTTTGCGCGCTTATGTTCCTCTCGCGCGTTCCAGCATCGCCAGCGGATTGCCACTGAAGCCCTGCCCCTCCCTGGAACGCGCGACAGGTTACGCAGATTCCTTTGGGAGTTTCGCGATTGCCTTGCTCACACCCGCGCCGTAGGCAGGATCCGCCTTCGTGCAGTGTTCAACATGCAACTGCTGGATCGGCTTCGATACCCCGTTCAGCGCGCGCGCAGTGTTATCGAACAGCGTCTGCTGCTGCTCGGCCGTCATCTTGCGGAACAATGCACCCGGCTGCGAATAGTAGTCGTCGTCGACGCGATGGTTCCAGTGATCGGCCGAGCCTTCGATCGACAGTGGCGGTTCGCGGAAGTCGGGCTGCTCCTGCCATTCACCGCGCGTGTTCGGCTCATACGGCGTGGCACCGCCCTGATTGGCGTCGACTCGCAACAGTCCATCGCGGTGGTAGCTGTGTACGTACTTCGCACCACGCGGCGCGTTCACCGGGATCTGATGGAAGTTGACACTCAGGCGATAGCGCTGTGCGTCTCCATACGAAAACAGGCGACCCTGCAACATCTTGTCGGGTGAGAAGCTGATGCCGGGCACGACGTTGGCCGGAGCGAAAGCCGCCTGCTCCACATCGGCAAAATGATTCTCCGGGTTGCGGTTCAGCTCGACCACGCCTACTTCGATCAGCGGATAGTCGCTCTTGGGCCAGACCTTCGTCAGATCGAATGGATTGATGGGGTAGCTACCTGCTTCCTTCTCCGGCATGATCTGCACGCACATGGTCCAGCGCGGAAATTCCCGGCGTTCAACCGCCTCGTACAGGTCGCGATGATGCGTCTCGCGATCGCGGCCGACGAGTGCTTCGGCTTCTGCGTCCGTCAGGTTGGCGATTCCCTGTTGTGAACGGAAATGGAATTTCACCCAGAAGCGTTCCTGTTCCGCACTGATGAAACTGAAGGTGTGGCTGCCGAACCCGTGCATATGACGGAACGTCTTCGGGATGCCACGATCGCTCATGACAATCGTGATCTGATGGAGCGCTTCGGGAAGCTGGGTCCAGAAGTCCCAGTTGCTTTCCGCGCTGCGCAGACCCGTGCGCGGATCGCGCTTGATCGCATGGTTCAGGTCCGGGAACTTCAGTGGATCGCGCAGGAAGAACACGGGCGTGTTGTTGCCGACCAGGTCCCAATTACCCTCTTCGGTATAGAACTTCAACGCAAAGCCACGGATATCGCGCTCCGCGTCGGCCGCGCCGCGTTCGCCCGCAACGGTTGAGAAGCGCGCGAACATCTCAGTCTTCTTGCCGACTTCCGAAAAAATCGCCGCCCGGGTGTATTTCGTGATGTCGTGCGTGACGGTGAAGGTTCCGAACGCGCCCGAGGCCTTCGCGTGCATCCGCCGTTCGGGAATGACCTCGCGGTCGAAATGCGCCAGTTTCTCGAGAAACCATACATCTTCGAGCAATGCTGGTCCGCGCGGACCGGCGGTCTTAATGTTCTGGTTGTCGACGACGGGCGCGCCGAAGACTGTGGTAAGCTTTTTCATGAGAAATCCTCTTTCAATAAAATTGGGCAACAACGGCCATGGCAGGTATGGGACTTTCGGGTGACGGACCGCGTCCTCTTTTGTATTCCCGGTATCGGGTTACAGGAACGGGCCGGTCACCCTGGACCAAACCTCTCTAGCTGGGCTGGCGTGTCAGGTGCGCCCATGCGGGCCGCCGCGCCGATTGCGTCCACACCGTTCGCATCCCTTGCACTTACGTTCGCTCCGCGCGCGACCAGATAATCAACGACATCCGTGCGGTTAAACATTGCCGCCATCATCAACGCCGTGCGGCCGTCCAGCGATGCGCTGTCGATGTTGGCACCATGCTCCAGCAACAGTTCGATCATCGGCAGGTTGCCCTTGAACGCGGCGCCGGCGATCGGCGTCTGCCCATTGTGGTTGCGCAGATCGGGATCGGCTTTGTGACTCAGCAGCACCTTCACCGTTTCGAGGTGGCCGTGATAGCTCGCTAACATCAGCAGACTGTCGCCCTTGTGGTTAAGCAGATTGGGACGCAAGCCCCGCTCGAGCAATTGCTGTAGCGCGTCTGCTTCACCACACCGGGCCATGTCGAAGACTTTGCTGGCAAAGTCGAGCGTTGCGTCGTCGAGTTCGCGACCCGTTTCCAAGGCCGCAAGCGCTGGATCGCTAGCCATGTTCACTCCTTCACCTTTACGGCACATCCCGTTGCTCATTTCGGGTTCCTCAGTTGCCAAGCGGGTGGGGAGCATGCGACCCCAAGCGCCGCGGAATTAGAAATACCTATCGTGACAATTGATGCCGCGATCCGCCCACCTCATCCGTGGAACATGGACCGCTGCTCGCGAGAAGCATCCGACTCGCTTCTCCGCAGCTTGTGCCTGGCGGCGTGTCAATGAGAATCAGTATTGGGCAACACCCGGTGTCCGACAACCGACATGAAGCGCTGAATCCCGCCAAGCTTGCGAGTTATCCTGCCGTGCCTCTTGGCGGCGACCACCTCATCGAAAATCAGTAGCGCACCGGACTCGCTCCATGCCCTTCCAATGCCTTCCAGAAAGCAGGACTCCGGCGGAGTGCAGCGCTGCAGCGGTTCTGCCGCCGCAGTCAACGCAAGCGCTGCATCGTGCAAACGTTTCTTAGTGTGGCGGCAACGCTTCATTTGACCCTGTCACCCGCAGGGCTTCCCGCCTATCGACATGCGATAGGGTCAATGCCTACGGCGCGTCGGGCACGTCCAGCAGTGTTTGTCATTCTTTCGATCTCCATGTGAACGCAGCGAGAATGCCGCGCTACGGACGGGGAATTGTGAAAAGAACGGGTCTGACAGTGCGCGATTGCGTCACTCAGGAAACTGCCACGGTGGGATCGTATCCGGCCACCGATGCCAAGCCTGGTGACGATGTGGAAAGAGAGAATTTTCTACGTAAAGCTTCGGCCAAACAGACGGCAACTACCGCCAGCGCTATCTGCAGTTACGCCATGCGGCCGTGCGTTTAGTTTGCGTATCGCGACCCGCCAAACGGACAATCTTGCGTCGGCCACCGCGTGAAGCTCGGTCGACTCCTGCCCAAACTGCGACTAGACCTGGCGGAAACTGGTTCGATAGCTGTTTGGCGACACCCCGAGCCGCCGCGTAAATACGAGCCGCATACGGTCGGCTGTTCCGAAACCGCAGTCATAGGCGACTGCCTTGAGCGGTTTATCGCTGCTTTCGAGGGCATTACGCGCCGCATCGACCCGGGCGCGTTCGACGAACTCATGGGGGGTCATGTTGGCCAGCCCTACAAACGTACGCGCAAAGTTCCGTTCGCTCATGCTGGCCACTTGCGCGAGCTTTCCGACAGAGAGCGGGTCGCGCAGATGCTCCATTACATAGGCCTGTACTTTCGCGACCGGCGAAGTTTCGTCCACCGGCGCGCTGAGATACGGACTGAACTGAGATTGTCCCCCTCGGCGCTGCGCGAACACGACCAGACGTTTTGCCACCGCGAGTGACACCTGCGGACCATGATCCTCGGCAACGAGCGCAAGCGCCACATCAATGCCTGCCGTCACGCCGGCCGACGTAACGAGCCGTTCGTCGCGGATATAGATCCGGTCTAGCTCGACCTTTGCGCGGGGAAACTGCTGCGCGAGTTGCGGCGCATTCTGCCAGTGTGTTGTGACGTGACGCTCATCGAGCAGGCCCGCGTGACCTAACGCAAACGAGCCCGTGCAGATCGATCCGTAGCGTCCGCACTTTGCGGCCACATGGGTGAGCCAGCCGATAAGCCTCCCGTCGGGCGGTTCGGAGGGCAGCCCCGGGCCGCCCGCGACGAGCGCGGTGTCGTAACGCTCGCGGGCATCCTCGCAACTCAGGTCGGCGAAGAGCCGAGTCCCGTTTGAAGCGCGTATCGCGCCTGCCTCGGAACTCACCAGAGTGATCAGGTATGCGTCCTTCGACGCGACGAAGTTGTTGGTCTCGGCGAACACATCAACGGGCCCGGCGACGTCGAGCGCTTGGACGCCCGGGAATATCGCAATTGCGACACTTCGCATAGGTCCCCCTGACAGCCTGGAAGATAGCGCGTGGCCGATCCGTGGCCGAAGACATCGTACGCCTGGCAGGTTTCGACGCACCGTTTTGATTGTCGGAGCCTGCGCCCGTGGGCAAACTGAATTCGTACGGGCTGTTCGTTGACGGCCGCAATCGGTAAAACTGAAGTGTAGCAAAGGCTCACCAGGCGCAGCCAGCCGGACATCCAGCCCTTCGGCGCAGGAAAGTCGTCATTCTTCAGCTTAATCGAAGGGCGCGCTTACCTGCGCATGCTTAGCTTACCGGTGTCCCGATGGTGATCATCCTGACACCATGAACGCAAGTGAAGGAGAAGGACATGAGAGTTGGCGAGATGTCTTTGCACTGGGCCGTCCAAAAATGGCTATCTCCAACGACCGGGACGCCCGTGCGTGTCATCCAGTTTACCCGTAACGCGCAGCACCACACACGCTATCACTATGTATGTGTTGAGGCCTTACGAGCAGACGGGATCCTGTCGATCTTCTTCCGGCATGAAGATGGCTCGTGGTACGTATTTCCGCCCGCGGCGAAGCGACCTGCGATAAATGGGTGTCGTAGTTCAGCATGAGCGTCGATGCATCGCTGCCGGCGCGTAGGGCCAAAGTGGAGTTCAAGGAGCAAATCCGTAGTGTCGAATTTTTCGGCAGTGAGATCCTCGGGCCAACCGCCCCGTCCGGGCAGTTCGAGATCAGAACCGAGCCGTTACGCGCCAATCCCCACCTTCCGTCAAAAGCCGGAGCAATTCGATGAATGTGATCGTTTATGCGTCTGATCCGTGGGCCGGCGTTCTCGAACACCTTGAGGAGGCTACGTCGCTGAATCGCGAGTCCAGCACGTGGGCAGTGTCGCGGCTCGCCCAACATCTGTATCAGACCACTGGACCCGATTACCACTGGCCGGCATCAGGCGGGCTAAGCGCACCGCTTGAGCGGACCGATTGCCAGACATGGACAGGATTTACGGTCGTTGAACGTTGCGACGAGCGAGACATCGTGATTTCGTGGCAAGACTCGACGCGCGGCCGCTTAGGGGACCAGCGCTGGCGACTCGGCACCGCATCTGCGAGCGGTGTATGCGCAATGAGCGGCGGGCAAATCAGGCGCGGCGATTGCGTTTACCGGCCGCTGCGTCGCGTGTCAAAATTTGCTATCCCGGGCGACATGATCCTCGCAACAGCTATCGATAGCGTCTATGAGGACACGCCTGCATCGCCCTCAGCGCCATCGACACATGCGGCACTTCACCCGCCGGGAATACGTACTTGTCGATAAAGGTCCCGCCGCCAAGCGGTGTGTCGCGGCAGTCCGCATCGGTCGCGGTAATCCCGTGATTCATTGCGACGCCACCGACTGCCAGCCGCTCTCGAATCCTCCTGAAGTAGGCGGGAAGATTCTCAATACCGACGAAACTCGCTCGATACGTCGTAGTGGTACTGGATCCATTCCTTGTCTTCCTTTCGCGAATGCGAAAACCGCTGTGCAATGCGCGCTGTGAGCCCAGGATCGCCGCCACGGAATTCTGCAAGCTGGTCCGCGACCTGAATGATGTCCGCCGTGGGTCCCTCGGCATCGATCTTTTGCCGCACGTAGGATTCGCCCAGCGTTCAAGCGAAGGAGAAAGTAGCGCTGGGATAGCGGCCTTGTCGTTCAAGCGGATTTTGAAAATCTCTCCGAATCAGGACTATTGGGCATGGGTGAGGTCGGTCGGAAGCCGTAGATGCCAACGGGTTCCGACCGACCTCAGTCCGTGATAAAGCGATTTCGGTTTCTTCATCATGCAATTTTTCGCCACCGACTCCGCAACCTGACGATGCCCTGCCTTCACCTCAGATAGGTCAGCCCCGCGAGTGCCAGTTCCACATCCCGCGAACAGATGGCGTGTACTCGATGCCATCATTCGAACAGTAAATTCGTCACGGTCGCTTTGACTTGCATGGCTGGTTGCCACATTCTGTCGCAACCAGCCATGGCTCAGCTTATCAATTCTGGGCGCCTCAAGGATTCGCTTCGCCGGACTTACGCCTTCTTTGAGCCGCCAAACTTACCCACTCAAAATTCAAGAGGAGTAAAAATCAGTCGCTCGGGGTGGCATGAAACGCTGTACGTTTGGCATGCTTCGATGCATCCACTCGATTGAATGAGAGTCGCACGCATCACATACTGACCTCAAGGGAACGCCGTCGGATTGCTATCTACTATTCGGGAATACCGTGCAGTGCCAGAAGAGCTTCTGCGTGCACAACGGCAAAGCATTTCCGCTAACGAAACCTTAAATAGCGATCAACCGAATCGGGTGTACGTATGCTTTTGACTCTCCTATTAGATCGCCTCAACCAGTGGCTGGAAAATTTCCACCGGACCCGCCGTGATGAACACCTCGCAGCTTCGAAGGATATTGCCGAGCTTGAGCGTCGGATGAAAGAGTTTGACGGTTAGCTCGGGGCGGCCCCTGTCGCGAGCGATTCGCGATAGCTGCGCCAATGCCCCGCTCTATGCCCGTCGCGCGGACGAATCTTCTCAGGACAATGCGTCGTGTCGTCATTTTTCGCAGGCGGCTCAGGTCGGGCATCTTTCATCCGCCGAAGGAGCGCACCTTACCGCGGTTACACGCCCGTATAACCAGGCAACGCTAACGCGGTATCGGCATATCCAACCGTAGAGTAGATTCGCCCTTCCGCAAAACTTATTCTTCTCTCATCGAGAAAGCGCGCACCGCTTACGTATGATGAGAGCCATTCTCTGACAGCATGTTCGAAGTCGTATTGGGTTCAGCGTTCGTGGGGAAGAAATCGGTGGATGGCTGCGACGCGCACAAGTTGCTTCGAGATAACAAGCATGTAATCCGAGAGACTGGATCGAGTCAACGGCGGCTGAGCAGAATGAAATCAAGCCGTACGGATCAGCGACGAAGGGCGCCCCGGCACGTTGCTAGTGAATGCCACAGGAGATTGCCATGTTCATCTATTCGATCCGTTATCGTGCTGGCTGCGGCCGTTGGTCGGTCGCCTTCGCACAGGCCGCTTCACAGTCCGACGCTGAAGCGTTAGCAACCTGCCGTTATGGCGCTTTCCATTCCGTCAGACGTGCCGGCTTTGTCCGGGTATAGAAGACGTAATTGTGGCGGAGGCAGCTATGGAATTCGACGCATTTATCAGACAAGCCGAACTGGACGCCAAGGGGGTAGACGCGCTTAACGTCCCAATCCTCCTGACCTCCTTGGGTCTCGATCCAGTCACATTTTTTCATCAAGTTTAAGACGACCGGTCATCTAAATTACAGAAAAGATATTTCATGCAAAATTTCATGTTTCAAAACCCCACGAAGATCATTTTCGGGGAAGGCCAGATTGCCGCGCTCGATGCGCACGTGCCGCGCAACGCGCGCGTGATGATCACCTCCGGCGGCGGCAGCATCACGCGCAATGGCGTGCTCGCGCAAGTGCAAGCGGCGCTCGGTGAGCGTGCATCGTTCGTCTTCAGCGGCATCGAACCGAATCCCACTTACGAAACGCTGATGGAAGCGGTTGCGCTCGCCCGCGAGAAGAACATCGACTTTCTGCTGGCGGTGGGCGGCGGCTCGGTGATCGACGGCACCAAGTTCATCGCTGCCGCTGTGAAGTTCCACGGCGAGCCGTGGGACATTCTGGCGAAGCAAGCCGAGATACGCGACGCGCTGCCGTTCGGCAGCGTGCTGACGCTGCCCGCCACCGGTTCGGAGATGAACAACGGCGGCGTTATCAGCCACCGCGCGAAAGGCGACAAGTTGCCGTTCCGTAGCGAGGCGACCTATCCGGTCTTCTC
>NZ_WOEZ01000336.1 GCF_013177735.1 Paraburkholderia elongata
ATGTTTCGCCCTGGCGCTCGGTGTACAAGCTGCTTTCACTTTCGGCAATCGAATGGCCGTTTGCTGGGGGCGGACCTGCCGTCCGAATGTCCGGGCGACTCGACGGACGAATGACGCTTCTTGGCCGACACGTGTCCGTTGGGGCCAATGTTCATGGCGCCGTCTCAGCAGTTCATCACTCACCCAAGAGGATGTTCACGAACTATCATTCGCGGTGTGCGCGAGCTGTCAAAATGCGCACGCGCTCCCCGTAACGGGGCGGCGACTCACCGACCACATCGGTCCGCGCTGACCCGCCCCCTCTTTGCCGAGCCGCGCGCCCTACGAATCGAAGGCGGGCTGCGCGGTTACGCTTGACAGTAGGATGCCGAATCCCATTTACCTTTCGTGAACCAGCGTATCCGTCCCACCTTGCCGCCTGAATGGCCCTTTCCGCCGAGTCGCGACGTCGCGGGTCACACCTTCGGCGATCTTGTCGCGCTTCAATATCGCGGCGCCGACGTGTGGCTCTGGAGGTGCCGGTGCGGCGGCCACGTGACTGCCGAACTGGAGGCGGTAGAGGGCGGCCGAACGCGGGATTGCGGCTGCCGTGAGCAGCGTCGTGTGTGGCGATCCCGAGCGGGTTCCCCTGCGCTGCGGGGCGGTGAGGTGTTCGGCCAGTTGACGACCGATCGGTACGCTGGCGATGGTTTGTGGGTTTGCCGGTGCGACTGCGGTGGTGAGGTGACAGTGAGTGCCGGGCGCCTGCGACTGGGCAAGGTGCGTTCCTGCGGCCGCTGCTTTGGCGCTTCGACCGACTGAGCGGCACAGTGCGCTCGGTTTTGTCATGGCATGAGCGGCTCGTTCATCCGACGCTCCACACGGTGGTGACGGCTCGGAAGTGTCTACACGTTCCTCGGAAGCTGTCGGCGATGTCTTGGTATTAAACCCGGTATGTCAGCTCCATCTCGACCGTCCCAATGCGACCCAGTCCAGCCATGGATTCTTCGCCACGTTAATGGCAGCTTCCAGGGGCGAACGGCCATCGCCAGAGCTACGCGAACACGAAACCTATATCTTGTCCCACGACGTCGCCGCGTCGTCGAGCGGCACTTCGAGGGTTTCGAGGAAACGAGCCGTCATCATGTAGTGGCCGATCAGGAGCGTCAGCTCGGCCATCTGAGTCTCAGAGAAAAACGCGCGGACGTCGGCAAAGGTCTGTGCTCCAACCTTGATGTCGCGCACGCACTCGTCGACGAATCGCAGAATCGCCTGGGACCGTGCGTCCGAACTGTGTCCCGCTTCGATCGCCGCGATCTCGGCATCACGCCAGCCGGCCTGCCGTGCAAGTGGCAGGTGCTGCATCCGCTCGTATGGGCTGCGGCTGAGCGCGCCCACCCGCAGGATGATCATCTCGCGGTCCTTGTTGCCTATCGCGCCACGCGGGAACGATCCGCCGAGCGAAAGGTAACCAGACGCAGAGCCAGTCGTGCGCAGCAATGCGAGCGTCACGTTCGCGGGGAAACGGTCATATTGCTGCTTCTGGTCTTCCGAAAGCGAGGAAACTGCAGGTAGTTCAATGCGAGACATTTGGATTCCCCCGCTCCTAATTGAAACAGAACCAATGATTTTCGGTGTCGCACCTTATTCAGGCGGGCCGACGATCGTATGGAATAAACCGAACCGAACGCCCAGCTGACGCGTCCCGCCTTTGTGCGACGTCGATGTGTTATATCTTGCGGACTACTCGCCGACCAATACCGCAGACAACCGCGACGGACCCTGGCAGCCGGCTGGCGATCCGCCGGCGTGGCCGACGATATAACTCACACAAGCGACGCGCGAATGGCCGATATTTAAGTATATGCGACGCCCCAACATCTTCATCGATGCGCGTACAAACGACCGTAGATGGCCGAACCCGGTCCGATTGCGAGCTTCCGTAACCGACCCGTTTCGGTCAATCGCACTTCCGCAAAGCAGCCATTTATTCGATGCAGGATTGTCCAAAGCTTGTACGAATAGCGACGGCACACTTGTATCAAGAGGATTGCTTTTAGTGTCGCTTGGGGTTCCACGCTTTGTGCACGAACTCAAGACGGTTGCCGTCGAAGTCGGAGACGTTGGCGGCGTAATAGCCGGGGGCGAAGTAGGTACGATCTGCTGGTTTCCCCTCGTCGATGCCGCCGGCTTTGATTGCAGCTGCGTAGGCGGCGTCGACCAGTTCGTTGGTGTCGCAGACGATGCCGAGGTACAGCCCGGTCTCGCCGGGCTTGCGTTGACGTAGCCAGATGCTTGATCCAACCGCCTTTCCCTTGCCGTACACGTCGTCACCGATGCCGTAAAGATCAGGGACGCCGTCGGGGCCCGAAGCGGAGTCGTAGTTACCGAATACGCTCCAGCCGAGTGGCTTCAAGGTTTCAGAGTAGAAGGCTAGTGACTTGTCGATGTCGGTGACTGAGATGTAAACGTGGTCGATCATTTGGCCGCCTTCGACGTGGATGGGTATGGTTTCTTCATAACTCTATTCGACAGACTGTCCATGCTATTGCGGCGCGTGTGGCAGAGGCATGAGTGTACCCGGGCAAAGTATGGGGCTGGTTGTCGGGAAACCAGCTTGGTCGTCTGTTCCTGGCCGGGTACTGCCTTGATGCGGCAGACCCATGTCGACCCACTCCAGACGTTGCAGCGTGGGCGATCTGAATGGCGGCTTCCAGGGGTTCTTCGGACGTCCGTCTTCTCGCAGACCGCGCCAAGTAATCGGCCAGAAGAAGGCAAGCGTTTGCGCGGACTGGATGGGAGCCACCCGAATCACTTGCAGCGCTCCGCCCAGCGAGGCAAGTCGCCGACGCGTTCTCCTGACGCCGTGATAGCCCGAATGCGCCTACCTGACGATCAGGATGCGCCTGCTGATTGAGAATCCATTCGGTCGAGGTCAGCCACCGCGTATCGATATTTACAAGTAACTTTCAATATAATTTCAAATATCCTATATAAATTAAATGAGCGAAAGGTACTGACGGGACTTTCAGGCCCATCCACTCAGCGGTTGCAGAAGGCACGAGGGTTTCCTATTTTATTGACATGGCTTGAAACGCAGATGCGTAAGGTATTGCACATCGCTGCGCGCCCAACGGTTCCGAGGGAACTCGCTGTTTTTTATTGGTCGCCTCATCGTGCCCCAGTCCTTATATATCTAGAGTAGTGCCAGACGACTGATGAACTGAAAACTTGCTTGCGTCTCCGCAAGGAGATAGCCCAAGCAGTCGGAGTCTAGTCCGTTCTGGGCACGCGAACAATTGTGACAAGAAGGGGATTTCTCATGAGCGCTGACGCTAGGATTAGGATAGTGGGAAGGGTGCGAGAAATTAATAGAGGAACCGAAGAAAAAAAACAGTGGTCGATCGCAGGAAACCCATACGCCAAAAGAAAAAGCATCCAAATTTGGAGATTTGTGGTCGTATCTTTCGACAAGAATGGGAATGTCGCCCAGCGTGCGCCGGTGGAACTGCGCGGTGAATCGATTTTGGGGTTGCTCGATCCAGGAGATGAAGTCGAGATAACGAGCGGCCGTCCATACTATGGAACTACGTGGACCGACCGAGTCTATAACAAGAGTACACACTCTATCGTCAAGGTAGAAGGATCACTGGCGCCACCCATCCCCGCTGAAAACGTTGGGCGTTTTCTAGCCAAAGTGATTCGTAGTCCATTCTTTAAAATTTTGTTATTGGCGTTGACTATATTCGCTTTTTATGTTTTTAAAAAACGTTGAGGCGAAATATGTCGTTCTCTAATTTCCATATCGATTATCTACAGCGAGATTGCGTCGATTTATCGACCTTTGCATGTATGGCGGGGCCGCCACAGCTACGCTGCCTATGGCGTATTCAGTCCATCGGTCGTATTGACAAGCGAGATTCACCGAGCGGAGCGCGACAAACTCGTCTACCCACCGAAGACCTACTAGTTGGACTATACGGCACTAAGATTCCAGTGGCTTTCCTTGTTCGCGGTGAGTCAAAGGGCGTCTCGATCCATTTAGGCACGTGGGTCAACGTGCGGCGTGAGAAAGCTTCCGGGCCCGGGCTTGATGAGAGAAAGGAAATATTGCGCACTGCGTTAAGCGGCGCCTACCCGGCCGTAGAACTTGCGGCTGCAGCAGAACCTCTTCCAAAGTACGCTCTCGCTGGGTTAGCCCTTGGAGTTCCAACCGTACATCCGCCAGATTCGGCTGACGGAGCCTTTCCGCTTGACCGACTAATCCGAGCGCTTACGGGCGACAGTTGGGCATGCCTCGTCTTGGCCGAACCGCTGCAAGAGAGCTCGACAAACCGCGAACGGAATAAATTTATTGAAGAAATAAGGAGCGTCCAAGCGTCTGCACAAGCGGAAAAGGCACCCAGCCCACTTGCGGAGTATTACATTGAGCAACTCAAAGCTGGCCTGCACGCCTGTACGGCCGGCTTGGGAACCGGTATGTGGCGTACTGCTATCTACCTTTTAGGTGACGGCAAGAGCTACTATCGCCTGTCTAGCTTGTGGCGAGGCATCTTTTCGGGTGAGAAGTCACTACCCGAGCCAATACGTGTTTGGGATTGCAATGACGTCAGTAATTTGGCTGAGACTTGGGCTTTGTCCGATACAGAGGGCTCTAAGGGGCCGGGCGATTTCAGACATTTGTTCCAACACCTGAGCTTACTTACGTCGTCACAGTTGGCGGCATACATTCATTTGCCTCAACTAGAAAGCCCGGGATTCAGCGTACACGGAGTGGCGGCGTTTGATACCGTGCCGCAACCAGTCAAGGATGGGCGATCATTAGATATCGGTACGATCACCCATTTTGGGCGTGACACAAGTCAGCCGTATCGAATTACGACAAGTGCCTTGACACAACACGCTTTTGTCGCAGGTGTCACGGGATCCGGAAAGACTCACACTATTCTCAGTTTGCTCAAACAGACCCCTGCGCTCGAGGTCCCGTTCTTGGTCATAGAACCCGCGAAGGCAGAATATCGGTCCCTGATGGACGAACCCAGCCTCAAGGCGGCAATACGGGTCTTTACACTCGGAGACGAACAGATATCACCATTCCGACTAAATCCATTCGAGGTGATCGGTTGGCCGAGCGTTTCGGTAGGCGTTCATATTGACCTCCTACGATCCGTGTTCGGCGCAAGTTTTGGGATGTGGACACCGTTACCGCAAGTCCTAGAACAATGTCTTCACCGGATTTACAGAGATCGCGGCTGGGACATTACGACCAATAGTAACTCTCGCTTGGACAAGAATTCGCGAGTCGGGGACGCATTTCCAACCCTTTCGGAGCTAGCGGCAAAGGTAGATGAAGTCGTTAAGGAACTTGGCCATCCCGCCGAGATTTCCGACAACATCCGGGCAGCACTTCATACGCGAATCGATGGGCTGCGAGCCGGCGGGAAGGGATGCATGCTCGATGTACAGAATTCGATGCCAATGAACTTCCTCATGGAGTATCCCACTGTTGTCGAGTTGCAAGCGATGGGCGATGACGATGATAAGGCGTTTGCTATCGCGCTCTTGCTTGCTCGCCTTTACGAGTATCGGCGAGCAAGCCATGAAGTCCGTTCTTTACGTCACCTTCTGGTGATAGAGGAGGCTCATCGGATATTAACGAATGTCGGAACGCGGAAGAGCCAATGGGAGGCCGACCCTCGCGGTAAAGCTGTCGAAACGTTTGCAAATCTCATATCTGAGATTCGCGCGTACGGGCAGGGCGTAATTGTAGCTGACCAGATACCAATGAAACTTGCACCGGAGGTCATTAAAAACACGAATCTGAAGATCATTCACAGAGTAGTGGCAGCCGACGACCGCGAGGTGCTCGCTGGTGCCACAGCAATGGATGAGCGGCAAACGCGCGCGCTTGCCACATTGACGCTCGGTCAGGCAGTTGTTTTTAGTGAGGGAGACGATACACCGATAATGGTCCGAGTAGCGCCGCCGTCAAATGATGAGCGTTTGCCCGGATCTAATGACGAGCACATAATTGGACCGACTGACGAGGATGTCCGCCTACACATGTTAGCTCAGAAAGAAAAAGAGTGGCGCGAAGACATCGGCGAAACGCTTAGGCAGCGCTTAAAACAGCATGTTGCGAGACTCTCGCCGTTAGACATTGCCGCTAGCATCGCTCATGACGCCGGCCGGAGTCTATGTGCCGATCCCAATTTTCGGCGCGACCTCGTACGCCTCGTTACGTCAATGATCAAATGCGACGAGTCAATTGAACGGCTTTGGGCAGACCTAAAATATCGACAACAAGCATTTAGTCGGTCCGATATAGATAGTGCGGCAGTACTTCGATCAGCGCTAACGCAGGCATCAAAGTGGTATGCCTATCGACGTGCCAGCCAAGGCGGGTGGTCATACTCCGAGGCTGCAGAAGTCGAACGGATGTTAAGCGAAGTGTTGCTCAGTCAGATCGACGGACAGGATCCCGCGTCACCATTGGCGTCTTTCCGCGCATTGATATACGAACTGAGCGAACGTGCGATTGAACCATTTCCCCGCTGCTGGGAGATCTGTGCCAATCATACGTGTTTATATCGAAATGCCGTCGACGATTTTATTGAAGGGAGAAAAAACGAGGATTTGGAAGGCGTTTTTAACAGGGCGTATGTGACGGATGTTCGAACAACCGGCCGCATAGCAGCGGCGCCGAAAGCGCCCACTGAAGAGCCTCCGAAGGCACAGCGGAAGGCTACGTGGGAAATATTGGACGAGGCTTCTAATGAACTCCTTGAGCGAAGACTGCAGAATACAGAAGAAGCAACGCGCATTCGCCTCTGTTATGCGCAACACATGCTAGCTAGTAAATTCGTCGAAGTACATAAGCAAATAATAGGCGAACTTTTGGATACTAAAGGAAGATAGAGATGAGTGATTTAGGCGGCCACACGAAACAAGACACTAAAGAGCGCTCGTCGCAACGAGATTCTGATAAAAATGTGCATCAAACGACGCGGGGCGATCGCGTGACAAATTCTGCTGTGGAATCAGTCGCACGCGGGCATTCCCCTGATAATCAATATAGCGATAATACTGGGCAGGGAGAGGCATGGCCCAGAGCCACAGCAACAGACTACCAGGTCGAAAAGGCTGCGCGCTGCACAAAAGATGATTCTGTAGACTTAGTTAGAGGCCCACATGAATCACGTGAAGAAGCACGTGCAAAACTTGAGCGAGAGGTAACGGAACGCCTTCGCACGGAGGGAGTCGCGCCCACAGAAGCAAACCGCGCCTTAGCAAAAATGTTTTTAATCGCAGAACGACACCCATTCACTGACAATTTACCGACCGATCCGTTTTTTCCGCCACTCGACCGGAACTTCGATGGACTCAAGTCATTTGCGGATAAAGACGCGGCAATAAGAAATCAAGATAACCTTCGGGAACTGATAGGACGTTTTGGTGACCAGTACAAGCGGCTTACCCATGCCAAGGAACGAGTTACTCTCGAACTTGGGGAAGACGCGACTCTAACGTTGGGCTCGGTGGGGAAAGATTTGTTTGGGGATTTAGGGGATCGAACATTAGAACAATTAACCGATGCCGGAATAGAAAAACTGGTTGGAAAAATGACTGACAAACCAGGAGTGCTGTTTCCAGAAGAACTGATGGATGCCCCAGGAGGGGCGGCACTGTCATTATTTAATCTTCTGCAGATTATAAACACCATTTATCGGGAAGGCGAGATAAAGGAGCTTCTAAGAAGTGATAGTCCGGATGCAAGAAAATGGCGTGATGACACGGTCATTTCGCTTTTGGCTGAAAATATGGCATCCCAAAATGTAAGGCAGACATGGGTTGACGAGAGACGCGTGTTGGACCCGGTTCAGGAACATGATCGACTGGTTAATGACTATCGCGCGCTGGAGAACGCACTATCTGCTCATATAAGATACTTGGATATGGCTGGAGACATTGTTCGTCAGGCCAACACGACGATTGGCATGCCACGGCAGTAATGGGAGGCATTATCTTGGACGGGCGTGCATGCCCAGATGAGCGGCAGATTTGGCTGGTGAAATTCCGCCGAGCACACCTGTAGAGCAATCCTCGTCGTGCTGACGGGTTTCACGATCGACAGCCTTGTCTCGGATATTGACATTCGAATGTTCGGCGTCACAAGGCACGGCGGCTAACCGCGCTGATGGGTACGATCTATCACGTTGACCATATCGTGCTACCGGTAAGTCACTTGGTTTGTGGCTTACACAATGAGTTCAATCTCCAGCTGCTACCGGTCCCGATAGTCTGAAGAAGCACAATCGCTACTGGTCGAACATGCCTTAACGCATAGGACAGCCGGATCTTAAAGAACGCGGCTGTCGCGTGATCAAACACTGCTCACGCCGGCCAATGGCCGAAGTTGGGGCCACGCCGACGTTCGAATGCGCACTCGCAGGGTCGCGCCACCGGCAGCTCTTGGCCGATTCCCGCCTGTTGCCAGGACCCACGATCGATCGTTCAGCGGCATTAACGATGACCATCGCTCCGTACCCGCCGACCGCGATCTCTTATGCGCATCCGTTGCCCGTGCGTTCGGGACTGCCGTGGAGAGGCAAATGCCACCTGCCGTCGAGCTTGATTATTCCCGATCCGCCTCAAGTTCGCCGTTGGTACGCGCGCCCACCGATGGCGCGACCCAGCCACGCCGGCGGACCGTCCCATTTTCGTGCAATTCCCAGTTCGGCCAGCTTTCCCACGACGTCGAACTGTGCCGCACGTTGCAACAGAGGCTCCCACCCACAATGCTCGACGATAGCCTGGACGGCGTTATAACCAACGCCCGACAAAATCGCGGCTTCTCTCGCCAGTAGCGTGTCTCCCCGTGCACTCAGCACCGCATACGCCCACCACACGCGCCGCGCCCGGAAATGCCACGTCGACTCCCGGTTTTCCGTAACCCGCATGAGCGTGTTCGGATATCGTTCGCGGTACCGGAGAGTGTCGGCGATGCGCACCGGGAGCGCCGCGAGCAAGCGCTCCTTCGTCACCTGCTGCGGCTTGCCGGGCTTGGCGAGCAGCGCAGCGGCGGTCGTGTCAACATGGGCGGCGAAACGCTCGTCGTCCGGTGACACGATGATCGCTGCCGACGTACCGATAGCTGTCCCCGCTGCCGGCACTGAGAGCGTTTCCAGCAACCACGCCCGGTCATGATCGTAAAGCCACGAGGTGACGCGATACGCCTTGCGCCACAGGTCCTCGATCGTCGTTTCCGGGTTTCTGACAAGTTCGTCTCGTATCCGGCGTCGGTGCGTTGCACTCGGTGTTGAACGCACCGACTTCATGGGACGTACCGAGTCGGCGTCACCCGTCTTTGTGCGACAGACCGGCGTCTCCTCCGGAGTCACGCGCAGCAGGCTCGAGGCGAACTCGTCCCGAGTGCCAAACAGATACATCGCCAGCAGCAGGTGCCGCATAATCGGCATATCGCACACCATGCTGTTGCTAGGTGTAAAGCGGATCCAGAAACTCATCCTCTTCGCGGCGAACGCCGGATCCACCGCAGCGAGAAACGCATCACCCAATTCTTTGATCAGGTGGTTCTGGAACGCTTTCGCTTGTACCTTTGATCCCCATGCGAAACCTAATTCGCGAATGCGATTCTGGTACGCCGCACGCAAGCGAAAGGGCTCCAGCCGGCCCAAGGGGCGGTTGAGCAGATCGTGAGCAAAACGCGCGTAGTGAAGCATAGTCGGTGAGCCCGCGGTGGCGGCATCTCCGGCGCCTGTCACCCGCCAGCCGCAGCGGCAAGCCTGCCAAGGTTGCCGTAGCAGTCGATTGTGAAACTGGAACGGCCGGTGGCAATGCGGGCAGCTCGACAGCAGGTTTGCACCATGCCGCCAACACGCACTGACGCCCGGCACGTGATGCGCACGGTGCCAGTACGCCATCCCAAGCGTACGTAAGTCCTCTTCCACGCAGGCCGTGCATAAATGAGCCTCACCGTGAAGTCCCACAACACGCCGAGGCAATCGGCTCACCATTGCTCCAACGTCTGCCAACGCTGGTTGCGGTGCGTCGCCCAAAAAAGGCTCGAAAAGCGGCCGCAGGGTGTTACGTTCCAAAAGCCGTTGCAGCGCCGCAGCCGGCTCGTCGTCCAGACGAACAGCAAGCCGCCTCAGGGCTGGCGGCACGATTTGCTCAAGCGCAAACGGCATACTGTCGAACAGGTCAAGAAAGGTGTCAGTCTCAATCCGGTTGCCCGAGAGCACGTGATGTCGGGCAACGCGCGACTGGATGGTCTCGTCAGGGAGAGAGGGAAGGCGGTTTCAAAAGTGAAGCGCAACAGGGGGCTAATGAATGGAAGCTGAGTGTATCGAAGCGGTTGCGAGCATACGTTCGAAGACCTCGAATGGCGAATGAAATGCATGGGTAGCGCGAGGTCGGCT
>NZ_WOEZ01000337.1 GCF_013177735.1 Paraburkholderia elongata
GGCGATGTGTTGATGGTGGGCGCGATGGTTGCGCTCTCAGCCATAGGCGTGCTTCAGAACCACTTCCCCGGCCTCGGCAATGTGCCGACGCTCATCATCGCGTTGATCATCGCGGCAGTGGTTTGCTCGCTGGTCGGCTACACGATCGAGCGCGTGGCCTACCGGCCGTTGCGTAAAGCGCCGCGCCTCGCCCCGCTGATCACCGCGATCGGCGTGTCGATCCTGCTGCAAACCCTCGCGATGATGATCTGGTCGCGCAACCCGCTGCCGTTCCCGCAGCTGTTGCCCACCGACCCGATCAACGTGATCAAGGCCACCGACACGACGCCTGGCGCCGTGATCTCGATGACCGAAATCGTGATCATGGTCGTGGCGTTCCTCGTGATGGGCGGTCTGCTGTTGCTGGTTCACAAGACCAGGCTGGGCCGCGCGATGCGTGCGATCGCTGAGAACCCGGGTGTCGCCAGCCTGATGGGCGTGAACCCGAATTTCGTGATTTCGGCGACCTTCATGATCGGCTCGGCGCTGGCCGCTCTGGCCGGCGTGATGATCGCGTCCGAATACGGCAACGCACACTTCTATATGGGCTTCATCCCGGGTCTGAAGGCCTTTACCGCGGCGGTGCTGGGCGGGATCGGCAATCTCGGCGGGGCGATGGTGGGCGGCGTGCTGCTCGGCCTGATCGAACAGTTGGGCGCCGGCTACATCGGCAACCTTACGGGCGGTGTGTTCGGCAGTAACTACCAGGACGTGTTCGCATTCATCGTGCTGATCGTCGTGCTGGTGTTCCGTCCGTCGGGCCTGCTGGGCGAACGTGTTGCGGATCGAGCATAAGGAGTAGACAGACATGACCTCAATTCAACCGATCGAGCCGTCCAC
>NZ_WOEZ01000338.1 GCF_013177735.1 Paraburkholderia elongata
GTTCGCATTCATCGTGCTGATCGTCGTGCTGGTGTTCCGTCCGTCGGGCCTGCTGGGCGAACGTGTTGCGGATCGAGCATAAGGAGTAGACAGACATGACCTCAATTCAACCGATCGAGCCGTCCACGACGCTCATCCCTGAAAAGAACCTGACGAAGACGCTGACCGTCGGCATCATCACCGCGATCTTCGTGATCGCGGCGCCGATGATCATCGGTGCCGCCGGCGGCAACTACTGGGTCCGCGTGCTCGACTTCGCGATGCTGTATGTGATGCTCGCACTGGGCCTCAATGTGGTGGTCGGCTTCGCCGGCCTGCTGGACCTGGGCTATATTGCGTTCTACGCCATCGGCGCGTACACCGCGGCGCTGCTGAGTTCGCCCCACCTGACCTCGCAGTTCGAGTGGATCGCGCACCTGTTCCCGGGCGGCCTGCATACGCCGATCTGGATCATCGTGCCGATTGCGATGGGGCTCGCCGCGACCTTCGGCGTCCTGCTCGGCGCGCCGACCTTGCGTCTGCGTGGCGACTACCTCGCGATCGTGACCCTGGGCTTCGGGGAGATTGTGCGGATCTTCATTAACAACCTCGACCGTCCGGTCAACATCACGAACGGGCCGAAGGGGATCACCGGCATCGCTCCGGTGTCGGCAGGCGGCTTCAGCCTCGCGCAGACACACACGTTCCTCGGGTTCTCGTTCCCGTCGGTGTACATGTATTACTACCTGTTCGTGCTGTGCGCGCTGTTCGTGATCTGGACCTGTACGCGTTTGCAGCACTCGCGTATCGGCCGTGCATGGGCCGCGATCCGCGAAGACGAAATCGCCGCCAAGGCGATGGGTATCAACACCCGTAACGTGAAGCTGCTGGCCTTTGCAATGGGCGCGTCGTTCGGCGGGCTGTCGGGCGCGATGTTCGGTTCGTTCCAGGGCTTCGTGTCGCCGGAGTCGTTCACGTTCTGGGAATCGGTCGTGGTGCTGGCGTGCGTGGTGCTCGGCGGTATGGGCCACATCCCTGGCGTGATTCTCGGCGCGGTGCTGCTCGCCGTGTTCCCGGAATTCCTGCGCTCGACGATGGGTCCGTTGCAGAACATGATCTTCGGCCATGAAATCGTCGATACCGAAGTGATCCGTCAGTTGCTGTACGGCCTCGCGATGGTCGTGATCATGCTGTACCGCTCGGAAGGCCTGTGGCCGTCGCCGAAGCACGAAGACAAGATTGCGAAACTGGCGAAGCGTGCTGGCAAGAAGCCGGTGCGCGCCTGAGGCCCGCAGGGAGAAATCATATGAGCGATAACGTAAACAACGGCGTCGGCAGCGATCAGATCCGCCTGTCGGTGAAGGGCGTCAACAAGCGCTTCGGCGGCTTGCAGGCACTGTCCGATGTCGGCCTGCAGATCAAGGCGGGCCAGATTTATGGCCTGATCGGCCCGAACGGTGCCGGCAAGACGACTTTCTTCAACGTGATCACGGGTCTGTACACGCCGGATTCGGGCGAGTTCAAGCTCAACGGCACGGAATACACGCCGACCGCCGTCTATCAGGTGGCGAAGGCGGGTATTGCGCGTACGTTCCAGAACATCCGTTTGTTCGGCGGCATGACCGCGTTGGAAAACGTGATGGTGGGGCGCCACGTGCGCACGAAGCACGGCCTGATCGGCGCGGT
>NZ_WOEZ01000339.1 GCF_013177735.1 Paraburkholderia elongata
CCTCATTCTCTGTTGCGTCGGGCAAAGATTGTCCTGATGGCCGCTGACGGTCACACAACCACGGAAATTGCGATGCGGTGCGAAGTGACGCCACCGGCGATCACGCACTGGAAGAAGCGGTTTGTCGCTCAGGGGCTTGCGGGTCTGCATGATGAAGCTCGCCCAGGCCGACCGCGCACACATGACGACGAGGCGGTCGCGGAATTGCTGGCCCGGGTGTTGCATGAAAAGCCGGACGGGGCAACGCACTGGAGCGTGCGTTCTGCGGCCGCGCAGACAGGGATTTCGAAGAGTTCGGTTGCCCGGTATCTGTCGCTGTTCGGTATACAGCCCCATCGTTCAAAGAGCTTCAAACTGTCTACCGATTCATTCTTCGTCGAGAAGGTGCGCGATATTGTCGGGCTGTACCTGAGCCCGCCCACCAACGCCCTGGTGCTGTGCGTCGACGAGAAGAGCCAGTGTCAGGCGCTGGAGCGCACGCAGCCGATGCTGCCGATGGGGCTGGGTTATCTCGAAGGGGTGACGCATGATTACGTCCGACATGGCACCACAACCCTGTTCGCTGCGCTCAATGCAGCAACGGGCGAAGTCATTGCTCAATGCAAGCCGCGCCACCGGCATCAGGAATTCCTACCGTTCCTCAGGCATATTGACCAGGTGGTGCCGGTCGATCTCGATGTGCATCTGGTCGTCGACAACTACGCGACACACAAGCATCCGAGGGTCAGGGCGTGGCTCGCCAGGCATACGCGCTACCACATGCACTTCACGCCAACCTACTCAAGCTGGCTGAATCAGGTTGAACGCTGGTTTGGCCTGATAACGCAGCAGGCGATCCGTCGCGGGTCATTCAGAAACGTGCGCCAGCTCATCGCCAGCATCGAGCGTTATACCGAGCAGTACAACCAGCACAAGCGGCCGTTCGTATGGACCGCGACAGCCGATTCCATTCTCCAGAAAGTGGCCCGGCTATGCAAAGCTATTTCTGGGACGGAACACTAGCAAGTTCAGTAATGCTGCTAGCGTAGCCGTCCGTTTCGTGGAAACCGAGGAGTTCGATAGCGCGATATTGCCCGAAGCGCTGCACCGAAGTTGGCAGCTTTTCGAAAGACCGACGCTGGGATGAGGCCCGCAAGGATCCACTTCCCTGTATGTCCCCACCGGTGGTGGGGAACGTTCATATCATTCGAAACATCAAGTCCAGAACGAACGTGATGCTCGGATTCAAACGGTTCAGGAGCGCCGCGACCACGATTGCAGGCATCGAGTTGATGCCCCGCGTCCGCAAGGGTCAGTTCAACCTCCGCACTCTCGGACTCAAGGATGCTGCTGCACCCGCCGTCTGGAACGCTGTCCTGTACAATACATAAGGTATCCTTATGTATTGTACACGTCTCGGCTTCACCGGCTGTTTGCACCAGAACCACCGGCAGGGTGGGCGTCAATCGAGCGGTGCTGGCGGAGCACCGCTCGACCCGGGACGACAGCGCATTACGAGCGCTGCGGCACCAATGCGTCGACGAGCCCTGCTGCGGTCTGTCTAAGACTCTTCGGATCGGCGTAGACACGCTCCATGACGGCAATGCCGCGTGTCATGGTGACGATGAGCCTGGCGGCCTGCGGCGCCGGAATCGCGAGTCTCTTTTTAGCTTCTGGCGTAGCGAGCGCACTGAGGACGATCGCTTCCAGCTCATCTAACATCTTTTGCAGGGCGTCGCGCAAGCGAGGCGATTCGGGGTCGACTTCGATCGCCGTTTTGGTGGACAGACAGCCCCGCGCCGGCGAACCCTGTGCAATCGAGCGGATGGCGAACGTGAAAAACGCCGTCAACGCGTCGCGCGCGTCAGGCTTGTCCAGCGCGTGGCGAGCAGCGGCGAGGAATTCGACGGTGTACCGCTCAAACACGCGCACGAAGATTTCTTCCTTGTCGCCGTACGCGTTGTATAGGGACCCGCGCTGCACGCCGGTGGCTTCTGCCAGATCCAGCATCGAGGTGGCGCGAAAACCCTTGCGCCAGAAGACATCCAGCGCCTGCGCAAAGGCGTGCTCTTCATCAAACTGACGGACTCCAGCCATGGTGCGCCTCAATCACGGTTTATCTATCAGGAGTATTTTGACACTATTGGCTAAAATGCGCAAAGCGTGGTGGCTGCGTTCGTTTAGATCCTGATATGACTTCCTCCTTGTCAAGTGCTAAACGCTGGTCAAGAACCACAAGCCGTTTCGCCTCGATGACCGCCCCTTTCTCTGCAAGCCGTTTTTGTCTGTGGGTGTCCCCCTCGGCACTTCCTGTCGGCGACTCTCCTCAGGGCGGCGCAGCCTGTAACGTCGACGGGGCGCTGTCAGGTTGATTTATCAGTGGCGTAAGATGGCACGATGAAGAAAACGAAATCGCTCTATCACGGTCACCGTTTCCCAGCCAGCGTCATCAGTTGCGCAGTGCGCTGGTATTTTCGCTTTCAGTTGAGCTTGCGCGACGTCAAAGAGTTGCTTTTCGAGCGCGGCGTGATCGTGACGTATGAGACGATCCGGTGCTGGTGCGACAAATTCGGTGCGGGCTTGGCTCGCCGGGTGAAGGCAGCGCGGCGCAAACCGGGTGGCACGTGGCATCTCGATGAGATGTTTGTGACTTTGCGTGGGGAACCGTACCTGCTCGGGCGAGTTTGTTGACGAGCACGGCACCGAACTCGATATCCTGCTGCAAAAGCGGCGCGACAAGGCAGCCGCCAAACGCTTCTTCAGGCGTGTGCTGCGCTCAAACCTGGTACCGCGCAAGATCGTCACCGACCAGCTGCGCAGCTATCCCGCAGCAAAGGCTGACATTCCGGAGCTGGTCAGCGTGAAGCACGTGTTCGTCAAAGCGGCCGCCCGGCTGAACAACCGGGCGGAGAACAGCCACCAGCCGACCCGGGAACGCGAGCGCCGCATGCGCGGCTTTCGCGACCCGAAACGCACACAACAATTTCTCTCCTGCTTCGGACCGATACGGCAACACTTCGCGCTCAAGCGGCATCTGCTGCGCGCGTCACTGTATCGCAAACAGCTTGCAGCAAGGTTCGTTGCCTGGCGCGAATTCACCGAACAAGCCCAAAATCCGTCGACTGGCTTCTGAACGAAAGTCACACCTGCCGGCGTTTCGTCTCACTCTCGGCAAGTTGACAACGCCCCTTGAACGGCTTGCCCGCCATGAATTTCACCGTCTTTGCGGCAGGGATCTGGATCTCGGCGCCGGTCGCCGGATTGCGGCCCACCCGCGCGGCGCGCGCGCCGGTGGAAAACGATCCGGAGTCGATCAGTTGCACGGTATCGTCTTTTTTGACGGCCGCCGTAATGGTGGCGATCAGCGCATCAAGCGCGTCAGCGGCGGCCGCCTTGGTTGCGCCGGTCTTCGCGGCGACAGCATCCACCAGTTCCTGCTTGTTCATCGTTTTTTCCTCGTTGAGTGAATGATGATGCCGCCACCCTTCTATGAGCAGTAAGTTGTCAAGGCCTCTCGACGGACTGACTCACAAAGCATCGTTCAGCACCTTCTGCTCAGTGCGCGTAATCTGGGTCGCGGGTAGGCGAAGCCTGGCGGCAGCGGACCCTTGGCCCAGGAAGGGATGGATATGCTGACGTAGCGTATTGTGCATCAGTATTTGCTGTGATCCGATGTGCGTCGCTCCTGCTGGTCTGAAGCCGATCGTTGCGCGCGTCAGACGTGACGTCCGACCACCTTCTATCCGCTGGCGACTCGCCAGCCTTATCCTGCATGCGCTTTGCGTCGTGGGACTAGTGTCCAAAACATACCCCATCTAACAGATCGGTTGCGCTAGCAACCCGGGTGGCGAACGGGCATGTTCACTTCAGACGTTGTATATATCGGGTTCACTCAATGGGTGCTCGCCATGCTTTCGCCTCAGGCCACCTTCATCTGTGCCCCTTCCGGAATGGTGCCGTCCTTCAGATAGCGCCACAGCGCAATCGCGAGGCGACGTGCGACCGCGACGATCGCAATCCGTCGCGCCCGGCGATTGGGCCCAGTGCCCTGCGTGCGCCGGTTGAACCACTGGGTGAGTGCGCTGCCGGGCTGATAGCGCAGCCAGGTCCATGCCATCTCGACCAGTAATGCGCGCACCCGCCGGTCGCCCTGTTTGCTGATGCCCTGATCGACCTGGCTCTCGCCGCTGTCGTACGGCTGCGGCACCAGTCCGACGCATGCACCCACCTGGCGCCGGTTGCTGAACTCCCGCCAGAACAGCTCGAGCGCGAGGCGAGACGCACCGACCTCGCCAATCCCCTTCAGACGCGTCAAGTCGTGGCTTCGCTTGCGCGCGGGCGCCGGCACGTTTGCCTGCCGCGTCTTCTCCAGCGCCACGAATTGCTGCTCGGCGAGCGCCAGCCGTTCGCACTCGCGCAGAAGCCGCTCACGCAGCTCGGGCGGTAGCGGCGCACCGTCGTGGCACTTCACCTCGTTACGCGCGAGCCGGCCAGCGAAGGTCTTGCAGTCGACGTCGTCCCAGCAGCCCAGCGTGGCCAGCAGTTTGCGCATCCGGTCGCGGTGCTGCCGCACTTCCTTTTGCAGTTGCCCACGATCGCGCATTAGCTGGCGGGACGCTTCATCCTGCGGCGATGGCACATGCACCACGTGCATTCGGTCGCGCTCGCCGCGTAGCCACGCACGCAGGTTAATCACCAGCTTGATGACATCGAGCCGGTCGGTCTTCGCGCGCCGCTTGTGGCGTTCGACCGGAATGCTCGCCGGATCGACGACATGGCACTCGATGCTGCGCGCCTGCAGCGCACGAAAGATCCAGAAGGCATCCTGACCGGCCTCGTAGCTCACGACCACCCGCACGTCCGCAGGCAGCGACCACTTCTCTTTGTGGCGTTCGATCAGGTCCAGAACTGCCTGCACGCGGGCGGCGGCCTGTGGCTGCGCGACGGCGTGCACGGCGGGCGTCTCGCGCCGGCCGTCATGCAGCGCGACCTTCCACTTCGTCCCGGCCAACTCTAGCGACACGGCAAGTATTGCTTCTTCACCGCGGGTGATGAATGTCTGATCCGTGCGCATGATGTTCTCCTTTGAACAAGACTTGACACGCTGATTTTACGTATCAGTTCGTCGACGCCTCCTGCTCATAGGATCTACCCGATCGGCGCACCTCCGCGCAATCGGCACGCAACTGCACGACTCCTTCACGCAGAAATAAGCCGGCCGGACCGGCCCCGCTACCTGTAGGCACGGATCCCGGTTCACGCGATCGTGAGGAACGTTGCGCGTGCAAAGTCCGGCGCCTCAATGAAACGTGAACGTTTATGGTTCTGCGCCGCAGACGTCCCGGCGCCGCGGATCGCAAGGTCTTCCTCCCTGCTGCGCGTGGCCGCCTTTCCGCATCGCCGGTTGCATCCGGCCTTCATGCCCAATCGTCTGTGACGCGCCACGCCGTCGCGCCAGGTGCCATCCGGCGACGTCGTCCAGTCGATACAAGGGCTCGTGTCCGCAAATGAAGGGGATGATAGCTCTGACTATCCGGGCCTTCATTTGCAGTCGGCCGCATCAATAGGCAACACCCAATTTGTTTCCGTTGCACGACCTCTGTCTGCAGTCCCGTGCGTGCAACGGCTGCATTCATGTCAACCGAGGGTTTCCAACGATCACCGCCCGCGGGTTCGCGCCTTTGGGACCACCCACCGCTACCGCTCCCCTATCCTGACAGCTGCCATTTATCATGAATGCATTTGATGGCGCATCAATGCGGCGATAATCCATAGGATTGTTAGCGGAGAGGGAACGGCGTAATGAGCTGGTCGAAGGCACGGCGATCGAGCCGTTCCCTCTCCGCTAACAATTCGTTGAGCTAAACCGCTCCGCCGACGGTGGCTATGGGAATTGAATTGGCGTGGCGATGGTTGTGGCGATCGGATTCGAGGATTGAAACATTCGTACGGGCGGCTCTGGACGCTCAATTGGGCCTGGCCCGTGCGATCGCGGTGGGTCGCCGACGGGTTCGACGCTCGTAGAAGGCAGGCTGGGACCGCCGCGTACGTACGCATCCTGCCGACCCGTGAGGACGGGCCGGCTCCGGCCTGCCGGCGATCGCGATTCGAGCGTCATGGATAGTTCGGCGGTGCCCGGGGTAATGCGCCTGGCAGGAGACATTCGACGCAGACCATGTGACCGTTTCGGCAGACCGGACAGTCACGCAATGATCGGCCGGTCAACTGCGCGTAACGGTCGCGGTAATCAGGTCTGGGCGGCGTGCGGGCTTCAGCAGGCGGTGCGCCAAGCAGACGCCGGCAGGCGGCAATGCGGGTCGCGCGCAGCCGGTTGCTAAGCAGGCCGTAGTGGCGAATCCGTTGCAGCCCGTGGGGCAGCACGTGCAGCAGGAAGCGGCGCAGGAACTCGTGAGCGTGCAGGCACATGGAGCGAGGCTTGCCTGGATGACGATAGTCCTTCCAGCGAAACGTCACGTGCCCGTCGGTCAGGCTGAGCAGGCGGTGGTTGGAGATTGCGACGCGGTGCGTGTAGCGGCCGAGATAGTCGAGCACCTGCTGTGGGCTGCCGAACGGCTCCTTGGCATAGACAACCCATTCGGTATGACGCGGGCCCGACAGATAGCGGGCGAATTCGCCGGGCTCGGACAGATGGGCCAGTGACGCGAAGAAACCCAGGGCGCCGGCATCGAATGCGCGTTGCAACCGTTCGAGAAACAGTCGACGGAACAGGCGCGAGAGTACCCGCACGGGCAGGAAGAAACCAGGCCGGCAGGCCACCCAGCGCGTGCCGTCGGTAGCGAGCCCGCCGCCAGGGACCACGCAGTGCAGATGTGGATGATGCACCAGATTCTGCCCCCACGTGTGCAGGAGTGCGATGAAGCCGATCGTGGCGCCGAGGTGCCTTGGATCCTCGGCGATTGTCTGCAGCGTTTCGGCGGTGGCCTGAAACAGGATGTCGTAGACGGTGCGCTTGTTCTGGAATGCAATGGCCGATATCTCCTGCGGCACGGTGAACACCACGTGGAAGTACGGGACGGGCAACAGGTCCGTCTGACGGCGGTCGAGCCAGTCTGCGCGGGCGAGCGACTGGCACTTCGGACAGTGCCGGTTACCACACGAGTTGTAGGCAATGCGCTGGTGTCCGCAGGCGTCGCACTGCTCGACGTGGCCACCCAGGGCAGATGTGCGGCATTGTTCAATGGCGCGCATGACACGGCACTGTTCACGGTCAAGCGAATCGGCGTAGAGATGCCGGTATGCCGGGCCGTGACGGTGCAGGATGTCCGCCAGTTCCAGCTTGGCCTTCATCGCGGGCTCAGACGTGGTCAGCCGGCGTTTCGGGTGAGGTCTGCGAAGTGTTTGGGGGCAGCCGGTCGAATGGGCTGGTCGTCGCGCAGATCGTGCTGGTCGCGACCTTGAGATAGGTCAAATGTGCTGCAGCACATTTCATGTATTAGACACAGTAGAACGTTATGAAGAGTAGCCAACGTAATTGCTTTGATAGCAAGGCGTTAGCCTTGGATTACTGCACATAAAGTTTCATGATGGGGCTCCTGGCGGCCATCGGGATCGCC
>NZ_WOEZ01000340.1 GCF_013177735.1 Paraburkholderia elongata
TGGCCGCCGGCGATACGGCCGCAGTCTTCACGGCGATTGCGAAGGCCAAGGCGCGCTGTCATCTGGCCGCCGATGCTCCGGTGTGCAGCTGTTATGAAGCCGGGCGTGACGGCTTCTGGCTGCACCGCTGCCTGGAAGAACATCAGATCACGAACCTCGTGGTGGATTCTGCCAGTATCGAGGTGAACCGGCGCAGACGTCGCGCCAAGACCGACCGTCTTGACAGCGACAAGCTGCTGTCCATGCTGATGCGCTACTACGGTGGTGAACGCCGGGTGTGGGCGGTCGCGCGCATCCCTACTCGCGAACAGGAAGATGAGCGGCGAGTACACCGTGAACTCGGTCGCCTGCGGCAGGAGCGTACCGCCCACAGCAACCGGATCCGCTCGCTGCTGATACTCCACAACCTGCGAGTCGAGCGCATCGGTGGGCGCGCGTGGACACACTGGTGGGCGCAAAACGCCGCCCGATTGTTGCCGGGCTTGCGCGCTGAGATCGAGCGCGAATGTGAGCGGCTTTCGCTCGCTGCCAGGCAGATCAGGGCGCTCGAGGCACAGCAGCAGCACGAGGTGCGTAGCGGTGCGCAACCCGCAATTGCGCGGCTCGCGCACCTCGCGGGTATCGGAACCGGCAGTGCCTGGGTCCTGGTCAGGGAACTGTTCGGCTGGCGAGAGTTTCACAACCGCCTCGAAGTGGCCGCCTGCCTGGGCCTGGCCCCGACGCCCTATGCCAGCGGCACGAGTGAAGTTGAGCAGGGCATCAGCAAGATCGGCAACAAGCGAGCCCGATGGCTGATGGTGGAGCTGGCGTGGAGCTGGTTGCGCTTCCAGCGCAGCAGCCAGCTAAGCCACTGGTTCAACGAGCGCTTTGCCGGCGGCGGCAAGCGTGTGCGACGCATCGGCATTGTGGCGCTTGCGAGACGTCTCGCGGTCGCGCTATGGCGCTATCTGGAGTTCGGCGAGATTCCCCTCGGGGCAACCCTCAAGTCACCTGCCAGGAAGGTGCTGGCGAACTGAGCAAACGAACGTCGAGCGGCAACAGCGTCTGAAGGTTCGGCGCGCCCGGACAGTAAGCAGCGGGTTACCCTAGGAGGTAACCGTAGTTTTAGATGGGGCGCGTCCGTAATGGGGTGGTTCCTGCGCCTTGCGCATGCGGTATGTGGTGACCGGTCTGGTGGCCGGCACGGATAGAAGTTGGTCCGGTCAATTGTCCGGACTTCAGGCACCCCGACCTCACTGCTGCTCTCGCTTGATATGGAGGATT
>NZ_WOEZ01000341.1 GCF_013177735.1 Paraburkholderia elongata
CATGCGCGCCTGGCGCTACTGCCAGCACGATTGCGGCCATGTCATCGCCGCGGTGAGTTACGCAGCGGCAGCGCTTGGCTGGCAGACGCGGCTGGTGGAGGCGGCTGCGGACGACGCAGTGGCCAACTTGCTTGGATTGAACCGCGGAGAAGATTTCGGGGAGGCAGAAGCAGAGGCGCCGGATGGCTTGCTCTGGATCGGCAACCCTGAATTGCGGCCTGATCTTGAGCGCATGCTGATCGCCTTGGATCGCGCACAGTGGCACGGACGCGCGAATCAGCTGAGTCCGGGACATGTGAAGTGGCCGGATATCGATTCGATCCATCGCGCCACGCATAAGGCCCGTACTCGCGAACCGACCTCACCGGATCTTGAGCCGCATCCGTCGCCCGCGGCGCCCGCCCTTGATCTCAGCTTTGCCCGGATCGCGCGGCAGCGTCGCAGCGCGGTGAATTTCGACGGTACGACGTGCATCGCCAAGGCAGCGTTTTTCAGCATGCTGGCGTGCCTGTTGGCACGTCATGACGCGCCGCCGTGGAATGCGCTGGTGTCTCCTGCAGCAGTGCATGCAGCGCTAATGGTGCACCGCGTGGGCGACCTGGAGCCGGGCCTGTATATGTTCGTGAGAAATCCGGGCGCGCTGCCGGATCTCAAGCGGTCTCTACGTCCAGAATG
>NZ_WOEZ01000342.1 GCF_013177735.1 Paraburkholderia elongata
ACGTTGTCCGGTTCGCACTTGATTCAGAACCGTAGGTTCATCCAGTGACATGGATGGTCCCTTCCTGTTGAAGTAGGGACAACTTCTACAAGCGACCTCGTGTCGCACTCAGGCTCCTGGATTCACCCGGTGACACGGGTGGTACCCTCCGTTGCCGTGGGCACAACTTCTACAAGCGACTTCGTGTCGCACGATATTCATATAGCCGGCCGGCCTCCGCTCCGATAGAACGGCTGGCGTAAAGTCAGGGTGCAAACCCACCGACTTGACGCACAGGAGGCCGGCATGAACAAGTTTAGTGGAATCGACCTGCATTCGAACAATAGTGTGGTTGTGGTTAGCGATGAAGCTGACCGGGTTGTCTACCAGCGGCGGTTACGGAACGATCCGGTACAGATCCGGGCCGCGCTGGCACCGCACCGCGAAGATCTGGTGGGGGTGGTCATCGAGGCAACGTTCAACTGGTACCGGCTCGTGGATCAGTTGATGAACGATGGTTACCGTGTACATCTGGCTAACCCCGCGGCAATCAGGCAGTACGAGGGACTGAAATACGGTGGCGACTTCACCGATGCGGCCCATCTCGCGCAATTGCTACGTCTGGGGTTATTGCCAGAAGGCTACATTTATCCAGCAGAAGAGCGTCCGGTGCGCGATCTCTCGCGCAAGCGCATGCAACTGGTGCAGTGTCGAACGGCCCAGATCCTCGCCATCGAGAACCTGTTCTCACGCCATACTGGTGGGCAGATGCGGGGTGAACAGGTCAAGCGTCTGGATTAGACACAGGTCAGCGGATTCGGCTTTCCACCGGATGTAGCGCTCGCGATGCAAGCAAATCTGGCGGTGATGCAAAGATTGCAGGAGCAGATCGGAATTCTCGAGAAGCGACTCATGGAGCGGGTGAAGCTGCAACCTGACTACGTGTTGCTGAACTCGGTGCCCGGCATTGGTCCGGTTCTCGCAACCACGATCATGCTGGAAACAGGAACCATCTCGCGCTTTACCGAGGTTGGTAATTTCAGTTCGTACTGCCGCTGTGTGGACAGCCGGCGCGAAAGCAATAGCAGGAAGAAAGGTGAAGGCAACACAAAGAATGGTAACAAGTATCTGGCGTGGGCATTTGTCGAGGCGGCCAACTTCGCCATACGCTCCTGCCCGGAAGCCAGGCGCTTTTACGAACGCAAGAAACGCGCACGTAACAGGATTGTTGCGATCAAGGCGTTGGCGCACAAGCTGGCGCGCGCCTGCTATCACATGCTTCGGGAGCACAAGCCATTTGAGATAGCGCGCTGCTTTGGGTAAACGGTGGTGCAAGGGGAGCGAGCCCGGTAATGCGACTGGCGAAAAACCACGGCTCTGATTGGGCCCTCCCTTTGCCCCACCGCCTGTTTGAGGATGACCGGGTCGCCCGGGCGATGAGCCACTATTGACTGGCGTTGCACAAGCAACAGCCACGGTTCTGTGAAACCCATTGGACTTCGTCTGGCACCAACGTTTCTCTGGGGCGGCAATAGTCGCCAGGGCAGCCGTGAGTTACATCACAGCACGCTTGATCCCGATGGGTGTCTGGTGCGATCCGGTTCGCAACCAGTTCTGAGAAAACGGATGCGATACCGACCTGCAGACAGTCGTGACAGGATAACGAAGGAATTTCGCCGGATTGCCATGACGATGAAACTGACCATCGTCACGGCAATCCGGCGATGGGGAAGATTCGTACCTTGACTTCGGCCGACTAATGGGTGTCGCATTAACGCGGAGCACGTAAAATTCGTGGGTGACGAAAACGCATTGTGCCCACGATGAAGAAGACACTAACTCCCCGAACGGCCCTCGCTGCGGGCATTGCGAAGGCCCTTACTGCGACAGAACCGGCGCGGTTACCCGCGTCCAGCTAGCCGACAGACCCCAACACTTCGGGTAAAGCAGCATCTGCTGCGCGCTTCACTCTTTAGAAAACAACTCGCGGCCCGATTCGTCGGAATCGGCAGGGCGACTTAGATCGTCCAGCAGGCGCCTCGCTATCTTGAGATCGGACGTGTCGAATCCTTCGGTAAACCGACCATAAATTCCGGCAAGCATGTCATGCGCTCCCATTCGGTGACCTTGATCGGACAGCAATCGCGCGAGCGTAGTCGCTGTACGTAGCTCCCACCCCAACGCCGATTGCTGGCGCGCCAATTCGAGCGAGCGTAAGAGCCAGTCCTTGGCTTCCGAGGAATCCGATCGCGGCGCCGAAGCGAGGATCTGTCCCTTGATGCGCAAGATCTCCGGCATCCTGCACGATCCTCCGCTTTCCGCGACGCTTGCCAGCGCGTAATCGATTGCGGCAAGAGCCTCCTTGACCTGTCCCATCCCCGCCAGACCTTCCGCCATGGCGCTCTCGAAAATTGGCGTGAGGACGTAGTAGCGGGTGGCACGGACTCTGTCCAAACAATCGCCAAGTAATCGGACGCCGCGTTGCGCATCGCCATGCTTGATCAACAATTTACCCATCAAACCCGGGCTTACAGCCTGATATGGCCCGAGCGAATGCCGTGCGGCGTGCGCCGCCAGCCGCTCGATGATTGCTTCCGCCGTCGTCCAGTCGCCGTTCCAGATGAACACAGGCAAGGTCCAGATCAATGCAATGCAGAGGGTGACCGGATGCTTGAACTCGTCAGCCTCGTGGATCGTTTGACGTGCAACTTTCGCGGCCTGATCCGGGCAACCTTGAAGCCATAGCGTTCGTGCGAGAGAGGCTAGCGCACGGTTACGATGGTCGTAGCCGAACTGGATCATGTTGATGTGCCGGGACGCCATCTCGCGAGCCACCGCAGCTTCGCAGTGTTTTTTAGCGTCGGCCAGGTTCCCGATGACGTGATGCGCGACGCCAAGCATCCAGTCTGCCAATGCGGTTGCCGCTGGATCAGCCAGTGTCTTGGCCACGACCTCGCTCTGCTGCGCGAGCTTTAGCGCGCCCCTGAAATCTCCGCTTTGTGTCAGAAAGACGTTCAGACCGCCGAGCAGCTTGAGTTGATGGTACGGTTCATCAAGCGATTCCGCGAGTTCGAGTCCACGAGTCAATGCTGAGCGGACCTCCTCGCCGTGGCCCGTGGTGAACATCGACGACAGCCCGAGCGATGCCTGCAGTTTCATCTCGCGACGGCTCCCGCGATTGGCGCAATCGATTGCTGTCAGGGCACGCCCCGTCCAGCGCTGACACTCGCTTAGCAGTGAGAGTTCAAGAAAGTGAGGGACCGACGCGGCGACGAGCGCCGTGCCGACAGAGCGGTCTCCACGGTCAGAGAAACTCCAGTCCAGAGCCGCGCGCACATTTCCAAGCTCCTCGACGCACTCCACGAGGCCGTGCGTCTTGCGATGGGTCGAATCAGCGGCGTTAGCGCCGTCGAGAACCTGGCAGAAATAGATCGCGTGACGTCGCGCGATCCTGTCCATCTCACCGCTTTCCATGAGTTTCCCGGTAACGTACGCGCGCGTGGTGTCGAGTAGCCGGTAACGCATCGTCGCGTCGCCGGCTTTCTCCGCCGACGCAAGGGACTTCCCAACGAGATTGCCCACGGCATCCACGACCTGGGTTTCGTCGACATCTCCATCCGCCGCGATTGCCCGCGCCGCGTCAAGGGAAAACGTGCCAACGAATAGAGAAAGCCGGCAAAGGATGGTTTGCTCGAAGGCGGT
>NZ_WOEZ01000343.1 GCF_013177735.1 Paraburkholderia elongata
TGGCGTGCGCCGTGCAAAGGCGGCGCTTTCCCAGTGGGTGCAAGCCCCACCCGGCACCCGCTCCAGCCGGAAGCAACCGGAGCAATCGTGGAGGTAACGAAGCGGTTGAAGCCTTCGGTGAAGCGTGTCACGAAATACGGTGACAGCGCGAGTGTGCAGGCCGTAACGCGAGTGAACGCCGAGCAAGCCTCGAAAAAGTCGATGCGCAGGCCGACCTGACTGCCATATCGGGGAAGGCTGATACGACTGGGTGAGTGAGCAGGCAGGACGCCCAGTCGCTGCGCCGGGGTAGTGGCGACAGCATGCACACAAGGGAAGCGCACGCAACACGGGAAGCCCCCTGGCGTGGTCAGGGATGACCAACCGGACGCCCGTGAGGGACAGGCCGGGCGCCTTGGGGTGACGGAGAGGCTCGTATTACCGTTGAAGCCGGTGTAATGCTGGTGGAGGGAAGGGGCCTCAGTTCAAGACAGACGCAATACGGAGCGAGGACGTGGAGATTGGGCAACCTATCAACTCCGATCAGTGTTCAGAAGCTGCAGATGGCGTTACACGCGAAAGCGAAGGCAGAAGCCGGGTACCGCTTTTACGCTCTGTACGACAAGATCTATCGTGAGGATGTGCTGGCGCATGCATACGCCCAGTGCCGCTCGAACAAGGGCGCGCCGGGTGTCGATCAGCAAGACTTTGCGGAGGTCGAGGCGTACGGGGTGCAGAAGTGGCTCGGTGAACTGGCGCTTGCGCTCAGGCAGGAGAGTTACCGGCCGGACCCTATTAGAAGAGTGTTTATCCCGAAGGCCAATGGCAAGCTGAGGCCCCTGGGCATCTCGACCCTGCGTGATCGGGTGTGCATGACAGCAGCGATGCTGGTGCTCGAACCGATCTTCGAAGCCGACCTTCCACCAGAGCAATACGCTTACCGCCCGGGGCGAAACGCCCAGCAGGCGGTGGTCGAGGTGGAGGAGCGGTTGCACCGTGGACAAACGGACGTTGTTGATGCCGACTTGGCGGACTACTTCGGAAGTATTCCCCACGCCGAACTGATGCTGTCGCTCGCGCGACGCATCGTTGATCGGCGCGTACTGCATCTGATCAGGATGTGGCTGGAATGCCCCGTGGAAGAAACCGATAACCGAGGCCGGAAGAAACGTACGACGGAGGCCCGGGACAGCCGGCGCGGCATTCCGCAAGGTTCTCCCATCTCACCCTTGTTGGCGAATGTTTACATGCGCCGGTTTGTGTTGGCATGGAAGAAGCTCGGACTTCAGCGCAGTCTTGGCAGCCGCATTGTGACTTACGCGGATGATCTTGTGATCCTGTGCAAGCGGGGCAAGGCGGAAGAAGCCTTGGAGCGAATGCGCGAGATCATGAGCAAACTGAAGCTGACTGTCAACGAGGAGAAGACGCAAATCTGCAAGGTGCCGGAAGGCGAATTCGACTTCCTGGGTTACACGTTTGGGCGGATGTACTCTGCAGTGACTGGCCAGGCCCGTATGGGCATGCGTCCGTCGAAGAAGAGTATCCGGCGCATGGTCGAGAAGATTCACGCGCTGACCGCTTCGTCGATGACGTGGCTAGATACCACGGAGTTGGTGGGCAAGTTGAACCGCACGCTGCGCGGCTGGGCGAACTACTTCAAGGTAGGGACGGTCAGCCGCGCGTATCGGGCGCTTGACAGCTACACCTCCACGCGGTTGCGCCGGTGGTTACGTATCAAGCACAAGGTCAGGCGTCGCAGGGGCGGGACTTATCCACCCTCGCACCTCTACGGGCACTTTGGTCTCGTTCGTCTACAAGGGCCTTGGTAGTGACTTGCCGCGTACGAAGGCGTGATGTCTTGTCCGAGAGCCGGATGCGGGAGATCTGCATGTCCGGTTCGATGAGCGGGTTGTGGAAACGGGGTTAAGGCAAGGATATTCGGGCACCGCCAGACGAAAGGGGCGGAAACAGACAAACCGAACCTAATGCTACCGCGCCACAACTCGACTCTACCG
>NZ_WOEZ01000035.1 GCF_013177735.1 Paraburkholderia elongata
GCCCTGGCACGAACGTGCTCTCGCGCTCGTCCAGGCGATCCGCCCGTAGACAGAAAACCAAACCCCGACTTCAAGCCAGGCGCTTGAATCACAAAGGAAACTTGCCTATCTCGCGGCGGAATCTCAGATTAGCCCCCTGGCGGCCGCTTGCGCCATGCCGTTGCAATTGTGTCTTGTGTCAGCCGCAAAGGTGAGGCGCGGTTTTTCATGAACGCCCCGCCTGCGAGGGTAATCGACAAGCTGGTTCGTCCCGTTGCGCCATAGCTAACGAATCCGGCGCTGATGAGTTCTCGGGTCACCGCCCATCCAAGGGCGGGCACCCCCGGCCATAGCGGATTTCGGCAAGGTACTGGAGCGCCCACATGGCCGACGGGGAAAGGTTGCGCGTGTCCGGTCTGTTTTCGTCGTTCATGACATCTTCACGGTGTTGCGATCTGCCGCAGAGCGACGGATGAGGTGTTTCACGAGCAGCTCGAGAGGTTCAGCGTCGCCGGACTGCGCTGCCAGGCTTTGCTGATGCGTCCGGCCGCGTCCAGACGGTCTATGCGACCGTCGCCCATCTGGAGTGCGACGCGTCGGGCTAATGTTCTGAGAAGTGGAATGGAAGCATTGCCTTTCCAGGCAAACGCAAGCAGGTTGCTGGGGCGACTCTCCGCAAGAACGATGATGACAGATGATCCTTGGACCCGAGCACAACCGCGCCCGGAAGATCCGCGGAGACGGCACGCCCGCATACCGGGCCCCGTTTGGAAAGCTTTTTCAAGGCGGGCACTGTGAATCTGACCTCGTACTGCGGTGACAATCAATCTGTATTGCTGGATACCCGTCGGATTCCAGGGGGCTGGACAGGAATGTCTGCAGCAAATCGGCCCATGCGTTGTCCTGCAGATCGATGTTCGCTGCGGCGATCAGTCGCAGGCCGCGATCCATGTGCGCAAAGCTCAACGAGCGCGCCTGCTGCGGCCGTCGGAACAAATGTCCTTCCCCGTCGAGCAGGAAAACGGGGCCGCCCTGGAAGCGGCTACTTGCGACGGACAGTGAGTCCAGCACGTGTCGCGAGGATGCCTTCGGGTAGATCAGGACCAGATTGACACCTGCCTTCACCAATTGTTTTTCAATGCAGTTGAACCGACAGACCATCTCGAAGCCACGCCCCCGCCTTCGCCCACGCCAACGACGACAATTCCGCGGCTACCCATCTGCTCCCCCAGCGAAGTGGGTCGACGGTCAGGTGATAGCAATACTCCGTCCAGATCAAACATGGTGATGTCCTCGTCGGGCCGGTTCCGGTTGTGTTCAGCAACGCCAGGTCAGGACGTAACTGACGTTTTCCTTGGAAAGTGTAATTATAGTCGAGTTCTATTATAATAGAATGTGTGTATCGAAACGTCGCTCTAAGTGGCCGGGTGGGACGATGCGAGCGGCTCACGCATTGGTTTCTTGCACGCTTCGAATAACTTGAAGGGAGAATGTATGTCGGATGTACCGCCGTGTCCAAACTGTGCCCAGGAGAACACCTACCCTGACGGCACGCTAAATGTCTGCGCTGATTGTGGTCACGAATGGTCGCCCCACTCGATGCAGGCGTCGGACGACCTGCCGGAGATGAACGTTATCAGGGACGCAAATGGGAATGCCCTGTCAGACGGAGATTCGGTGGTTCTGGTAAAGGATCTGCGCGTCAAAGGCTCCTCAATCACACTGAAGGTGGGCACCCGCGTCAAGAGCATTCGTCTGGTGGAAGGTGATCACGAAGTGGACTGCAGGATGGACGCGGGCAGTTTCATGCTTAAGGCGTGCTATCTGAGGAAGGTCTGATCAGGTGCGTATGACAGGTATCACGGCCGTCGCCCGAGCAAGTTAGGCCTCGATATCAGATCGTTTCAGCTGCCAGGATGAATGCTTGAGATGAGTGATGATTGGGCATCTTATGATGCGTTTGTCGAGTTTTTATCGACCCCGCTGGACGACGGACGGCCGTTCGTGCTGGAAACGAAGCGTGGGATATCGTTGCATTTTGATCATTTTGCGATACAGAGCTCGATGTCGCGCAGGTCGCCAGACGAACTCGTTCTTGGCTACACGCGCACGATGATGGGGTTTCTACTTCTCCAACCCCAACCCGAACACATATGCATGATCGGCCTAGGTGGCGGATCGCTGGCGAAATACTGCTATCGCCACCTGCCCGAATCCACTATTACCGCAATCGAAATCAGCGCTGAGGTCATCGCCCTGCGCGACGTTTTCCGGATACCGGCGGATGATGATCGATTCAAGGTGATTTGCGCCGACGGAGCGGAGTACATGCGAGACGCCGCTGTAGCGACAGACGTGATCCTGCTCGACGCATTCGGCGCGCGCGGGATGTCTGACCAGTGCGCGAACTTCGAGTTTTTTGCCACGTGCCGCGAGAGATTGACGGATTCTGGCGTACTCGTTGTCAATTTCACTGGCGACGATCCAGGATTGCCGCTTCACGTGCAAAGACTTGAAGCGGTGTTTGGTATCTCATATGCGCCTGTCTCGTGCAATGGGGGGGGCGAACTATGTCGGCTTCGCCTGGAAGGACACGCATCATTTGCCGTCGAGGCAAGCGTTGCTGGCACATGCGCGGTCCATGAGTTGGGTAAGCGATCTCCGTTTATCCGCAACGGCCAGACGCCTGAAAGACGGCGAGTGTCTAGGCTGGAGGCGTCTGGCTCGGCCTTCACATGGGGACGTGTGCTGGAGAATCGACGCCTGAGATTTGGGTAAGTCCTCCCGTCTGTGCGGCTACACCTCCGCGACGAGGTAGATACGATTGAAAGTGGAAAGCGCTTCCTGCGCAGAGGGAATCCGCGAGACTCGTGACTTGAATGCGTGGAGTAGCGAGTCCCTATCACCCAGCTTCAGTTAGTCATCGCGAATAGTGAGATTTTATGAGTCCGGCCAAGTTCGTAATTCGTTATACCGCAGTGCCACTGATTGCGATCGCTGGCGTTGTCATCTGGACTTCCGTACCTGCGTCGAAGGAAATCGATGCTCGACAATACGCAGCACTTTCGAGCGCATATACAGATTTTCCGCCACAATTTCGACGTGAGATTGCCAGTGCAATGAAGCATGACCAGATTGATGATTGGGATTATCAGGCACTCGCACGCCAATCGCTGAAGGATGGGATCGCGTTGGAATGGCCGGCGACCGGCGCAAGTGATGTGGTAGCGGAGCGACGCAAGCTGGCTGCCCTAGTTCATTCAGATCCTTACCAGTCAGGAAGTCAGAAATGAAGGATGTTCTCGTAGCAATCGCATTCGCGCTGATCATCGGCAGCCTGATTTCTGCGCTTTATTTCATGAACCACGACCGCGGACGCACCGGACGGATGGCTTGGTCGCTTGCAGTGCGGGTGGGGCTGTCCATCACCCTGTTTCTCAGTTTATGGGTCGCACATTGGCTGGGTTACATCGACCCGACCGGAATTCCGATTGGTCGGTGAGCCGACGGAAATGTATGCCATTGAGACAAAATAGTCGTCTCGATGGCGTCACTACATATCCCATCTATAACGCACAGCGACGTTGCTTACCGCTGCGCATGACCGGCGCCAGACGCTGGCGAACGCTCTTGCCTCCGGGGCTCCGGTCAGATTGCGCTCACAACCGTCCCATTTGAGCCCGGCTTGAGACGGATGTCAGTCGAGTCCCGCGCGGAGTTTCCGCATCGGCATGATCTAGAGAAAGCAGTCGCCGGTAGGCGGTTCCGCACAACCTGTACGCGGCGAGCATCGACAGGACGGCGGAACAGCTCTGTACAGGGACAATGCCTCCAAACAAACACATTTACAGAGCATGATAATGATATTATCATGCAACTGTCCTGCGTGCAGGGTTAGGTTGCGCAGCCCGGCAGCATCCCTGCGCGATCTGTTTTTCGCAAGGCAGCAGGGCGACAGCAGGAAAATTGGGGTGTTCAGTTGAATCGAACGGTACACGAAGTCAACTATGGGTAATTGCGGCTTCAATCTGGTGCACCTCTCGCGGTTGCCCCGCGAGCGACGCCGGTACACTGCGATCTTGTCCTCACGGTATCGCCGCACGACCTTCGCGCTGGTCGAGGTCGAGGGGAGTTTCAGTGATCAGCATGCAGCAGGCTCGAACCCGCTGCGGATCGCCACGAGACTTCTGTGACTGGACCGATTCAGTTCGTCCGTGCCCCTCGACGCTCGCTCAGCCTTCGCGATCCAACTCTTGCGCTAACCCCGATGTCCCATCCAGAGCAATTGGTAACGACGAGCGTTGTGAGAACGCAGGTGCCCGAGGCAGTTCCGCACCGTGTTGCGGTGCTGTCGGCTCAGTCCGCCGGCGAAAATGAAAGTGGCAGCGCGAGCCTGAACATGATGATCAAGCTTGTAACAGCGCGGGGTTTTGTGATGCCTGGGGAAATCACAATTACCGGCCGGAGCATCTTGCGCAAGCTCACGTTATTGAGAACATGATCAGTGCCTTCAGCGACATGGGCATCGCCGTATTTTGATGCAAGCACCGTGCGCCGAGTGCATGGTGATCCATGGCCAAACGCTTGTGGATGCGTCCGCCGAAGAGGCCGAGGAAGAGGAATGGCGACGATCTCACTAGCTCATTTTGTGATTTCTGAGGGAGGATCAAGGAATGGCTGAAAGTGCCAAAGGCCAGGTTGTGCGTGCGTTCCGCGCGGTCTTTTGGGCATTTCTCGGTGTCAACAAACGAAAAAATCTTGAAGCGGACGCAACGCAACTGAATCCTGTGGTCGTTGTTATTGCTGCAATCGCTGCAGTGGGCGCATTTATTGCGTTGCTGCTTCTCATTGTGAATCTGGTGGTCGGTTGACGCTCAACGAGCATCAACAGATGGCGTTAATAGAAGCGCGTGTCTCGCTCGCGTTGGCCAGGTCTTCACGAGAGGAGAAGCAATTGTGGTGGGCGTTGCGGGACGGCTGGCCCTTCCCGCCCCTCTCGTTTGTTCATTAGCTATCGGTTAGAACGCGCCGTTTACTGCGGCTTCAGTTCCGTCAGAAACATCTTGAGCGCGCCGGCGTCGCCACGACCCAGCGCATCGCGCGCGCTCGCGTAGCTGTGCTCGGCCCGGATGAAAAATTCCGTCGGGCTAGCGAGCGTCGGGCTGCGTGCGATCGGCGCCGAAGATACACGGCCGTGGCTGAATCATGGCAACTGGCCTGCCGATTACTTTCCGTTGCAGAAATTGTCCTCCGGGACCGAGCGGTTTCAATCCCAGGAAGCGGACTATCCGTTCGTGCCGGTCGCCGGGGACGGCGTCCACGAGATCGCCGTGGACCCGATCCACGCAGGCGTGATCGAGCCGGGACACTTCCGCTTCTCGGTCGTCGGGGAAAAGGTGTTGCGTCTCGAGGAGCGGCTGGGCTATGCGCACCGGGGAATCGAGCGGCTGTTCGAGCACGTGCCCGCGCTCGACGGACACCGTCTCGGAGGACGCATCGCCGGAGACACCACAGTTGCCTTTGCCTGGGCCTATTGCATGGCGGTCGAGCGCGCGTTGAATGGGCAGATTCCGCCACACGCGCAGTGGCTGCGCGCGCTGCTGCTCGAGCGCGAGCGCATTGCCAACCATCTGGGTGATCTTGGAGCGCTCGGCAACGACGCGGGGTTCGCGTACGGGTTGGCCACGTTTTCCCGCCTGAAGGAAGACTGGCTGCGCCTGAACGACCGGGTCTTCGGACACCGCTATCTGATGGATCAGATCGTTCCTGGGGGCGTGGCAACGGAGATCGATCCGCGCTTCATCACCGCGATGCTGACGCAGTGCGAGCGGATCAACACCCAGGTTCGCGTGATGCAGCGTATCTACGACGATCAATCGGGACTGCAGGATCGCTTCGCGGGCTCAGGGATACTGTCCGCCAAAGTGGCAGAGCACTTCGATGTATGCGGGCTGGTCGCGCGTGCCAGCGGGCGGAAAATCGACGTGCGCGTCGATCATCCTTACGCGCCCTACCATGAGGTTCAGGTGCAGATGGTCAGCGACGACCGGGGTGATGTGGCGGCCCGCGTCGCGGTCCGTTTCGGCGAGGTCTACGAGTCCATCCGGCTGATCCGCGCCCTGCTCACGGATCTGCCGGACGGAGCGATTGCCTCCGGGATTGAACACGGCAGCGCGCCGTCCTACGGCGTGGGCTGGATTGAGGGCTGGCGGGGCGATGTGTTGGTCGCCATCGAGACTGGAGCCGACGGCACCATTGCGCGCTGCCACTGCCATGACCCGTCGTGGCAGAACTGGCCAGCTCTGGAGCACGCGATCATCGGCAATATCGTTCCCGATTTCCCGCTGATCAACAAGTCGTTCAATCTGAACTACGCGGGACACGACCTGTAATGTGGCAACTTCTCAAACAGATCGCGAGAAGCGGCACGCCGGAAAATCGCGTGCCGGAAAGCGATGACGCATGGCGCACCGAAAGCCAGCAGATCCAGCAGGACATACTCAACGTACTAGGCCGGGCGCTGCGCATTCGCGAGATCGACGCGGGCTCCTGCAACGGATGCGAACTGGAAATCCATGCGCTCAACAATCCGTACTACAACATCGAAGGTCTGGGTATCAGGTTCGTCGCGAGTCCCCGCCATGCCGACATGCTGCTGGTCACCGGCCCGCTGACACTGAACATGCAGGAAGCGGTATTGCGGGCCTACGAGGCAACGCCTCAGCCGAAGCTGGTGGTTGCCACCGGCGAGTGCGCCTGCACGGGCGGCATGTTCAGGGAAAGCTACGCCGTGCGGGGGCCGCTGTCGAGTCTGCTGCCGGTCGACGTTACGATCCCGGGCTGCCCGCCGCCTCCCATCGATATCCAGAGGGGCATTCTTGCCGCGCTTCGTGCAAAACGCACAACCCTCCCGCCCTGATCTCCGACAACGGCATGCGCTGCCGACGGCAGTCGTGAACATGAGCATCGGCCGGACCAACGCATGATGACCACCCCATGTTACGCGGCGATCCTTTCGAGGAAAGTGAATGATGAGTGAACGATTG
>NZ_WOEZ01000344.1 GCF_013177735.1 Paraburkholderia elongata
GCGAGGAACAAGCGGTACACGGGGTTCTGGGTCTCTTCCCAGTACGGATAGCCAAGCGTCGCGAGAAAGCGTTCGAACTCGCCGTTCTCGCTCTCCGGCACCTGGATGCCGACCAGAATCGAACTGTAGTCCGCGCCCTGGTTGCGGTAGTGGAACAGGCTGATATTCCAGTTCGGCGCCATCGACGACAGGAACTTCATCAGCGCGCCTGGCCGTTCCGGAAACTCGAAGCGGAACAGACGTTCGTCATGCGCCAGAGGCGAGCGGCCGCCGACCATGTAGCGGATGTGCTGCTTCGACAGTTCATCGAAGGTCAGATCGACGGTGGCGAAGCCGTGCGCTTCAAATGCGCCCGCAATCTGCGCCGATTCGCTGCGGTTGCGGATCTGCACGCCGACAAAGATATGGGCTGATTGCGCGTCCGCAATCCGGTAGTTGAATTCGGTGACGCTACGCGTCCCCACCAGTTCGCAGAAACGGCGGAAGCTGCCGCGCTCTTCGGGAATCGTCACGGCGAACACCGCTTCACGCGCTTCACCGACTTCGGCACGCTCGGCCACGAAACGCATGCGATCGAAGTTCATGTTCGCGCCGGACGTGATCGCAATCAGCGTCTGGTTCTCCAGACCTTCGCGCTCGGCATACTGCTTGGCGCCGGCCACGGCCAGCGCGCCGGCGGGCTCCAGCACGCTGCGGGTGTCCTGGAACACGTCCTTGATCGCGGCGCACAGCGCATCGGTGTTCACGAGCAGTACGTCGTCGAGATATTCGCGGCACAGGCGGAAGGTTTCCTCGCCGACCAGCTTCACTGCGGTGCCGTCCGAGAACAGCCCGACTTCGTTCAGCGTGACGCGTTCACCCGCTTTCAGCGACGCGGCCATCGCGCACGAGTCATCGGTCTGTACGCCGATCACCTTGATCTCCGGGCGCACCGATTTCACATACGCCGCCACGCCTGCCGCGAGCCCACCGCCGCCGATCGGCACGAAGATCGCGTGGATCGGGCCCTGATGCTGGCTGAGAATCTCCATCGCGACCGTGCCCTGGCCGGCGATCACGTACGGATCGTCGAACGGGTGGACGAACGTCAGACCGCGTTCTTCCTGCAGCTTCACGGCATGCCCGTACGCATCACTATAGGACTCGCCGAACTGCACCACCTCGACCGTCGCCCCGCCATGCGCGCGCACCGCATCGACCTTCACCTGCGGGGTCGTCACCGGTACAACGATGATCGCCTTCAC
>NZ_WOEZ01000345.1 GCF_013177735.1 Paraburkholderia elongata
GTAGCCGCCGCCGCCCTGGCAGTTGAGATAGAGCAGGTCACCCGGCTCGATAACCGTCTGGGCGTAGCACTGCGTCGGATTGGCATCGCCTTCGATTTCGTCGAGAGAGGACGGCAGCTTGCCGGCGATCTGCCGTGTTTCGTTCTCCTCTAGATTGACGATGGCCCCTCCGGCCCGGTCGATACGCTCGGTCACTTCGCGCGCCAGCTTGCGACGGACAGCGGAGCTCAAGAATCCAGCCGCGTTGGCCGCTGCCTCGCGACGCGTCCCCAACATACTCTCCGACTTGCGCGGGACTTCCCGCAGAACCTGCTCTTCCTCACGCATTTCGCCTTCGCTTACGTAGGGGTGGCCGCGAGGGCACTCCCTGACGAAAAGACCGAACGACGAGTCAAGCAATGACCCATCACTCTCGAGCAAGAGCGGCGGCTCAGCCAGCCGTTCATCGTCGTCGCCCTGCGCGATAGTCACGGGAGCACAATCGTAACCATACGAAATTGCCCGAATACGCCACTGAAATGCCAACGTCGTATTCCCACTGCCCGCTGAACCTTGGGTCAGAGCACACGTCTGATGCCTAGCGGCCGCAAGCGGTGCCTGCAGACTCTTCCGCTTGACAGTAACATTTGATTCACGGCTCATACTTGGGGCGACCGACGTTGACATGAAATGCTCCTATGAGGCCCACGAAGCTTCATCGCACTCGTTACGCTGACGCTGCGATCACCGCGCTTACTGACGTGCAGCCCGAATCGGCACGTACGAACAAATCCCACGTCGTCATCCGAGGTAAGCTAACCTTATCCGAACACGCCCCGGGTGTTGCGATCTCTATGACAGTAAGACTACGTTCGAGTCCGCCGATGGATTAGACGGTGGACTCGGATTGCACTCGTCCACCAACAGCAGGAATCGCGCACGTCTTCGAAGCCCGAGGCGCATCGCGTTGTTCGCGCCTTCAATGTGTCGCCGCGCCGCGTAGCGGCGTAAATTCAAATGAGATGCGCACGCGACAACATCCCGCGCGTCTCCCGCGGAGCACCGATGATGCAGTGCACTCAGAGGCTCTGGTGCAAGTAGTGACGGTGAATCGGATAAAGTGTTATCCCCGATCTCATCATCCGACAATGAGCAAGCTGAGGAGTATGGACGCACTGTTCCCAGGCCGTCACTTCAACCGCGACGTGATCATCCTGTGCGTGCGCTGGTATCTGCATTACAAGCTCAGCCTGCGTGATCTTGTAGAGATGATGGCCAAGCGTGGCCTATCGCTGGCCCACACGACGATCCCGCGTTGGGTGAAGCGTTACACGCCGGAGTTCGTCAAGCGCTGGGACGGCTTCGCCACGCCTGCGGGCGCGTCGTGGCGCGTCGACGAAACTTACGTGAAGATCCGCGGCAAACGGGTCTATCTTTTTCGGGCGGTGAATCGGGCAGGTCAGACGGTTGATTTCCTGCTCAGGGAGAAACGTGATGTCAAGGCGGCCAAAGCCTTTTTTAGCAAGGCCATCAAATATCGGGGCAAGCCGCCAACGACCATCACGCTCGATGGCTATGCCGCCGCACACCATGCTGTGCGGGAGATGAAGGCCGACGGCCAGCTGCCGGAGGACACAGAGGTCCGATCCTCGAAATATCTCAACAACCCGATCGAACAGGACCTTCGCCACATCAAGTCCCGAACCAATGTCATGCTCGGCTTCAAGCGTTTCAGGAATGCCACGACCACTCTTGCAGGCATCGACTTGATGCAACGCATTCGCCAAGGCCTATTCAATCTGGCGAGGCTCCGCCTCGAAGTTACCACTGCGTCTGCCATCTGGAATTCTGTCCTGTTCGCTTGATAAGAAATCCTTTCTATATCAACGAACTCTTCCAGACCGTCCATTTGCACCAGAGCCAATTCGCGGTTGTGGCAGCAAGCGTCGACGTGCAACGGGGGCTTGAGCGCTGGTCCCCGACGGAAAGTAAGGGATGGGATAATGCATTTCAGGAGATGTTTTGCTGCGCAAGAAGTTAAACGTAATTCATTTCCACTCGGGCACCTGCGCGATCATCGATTTCATCGCGAAGTCGATAAAGACCTGCACCGCGCGCGGCAACTGTCGTCGACTGGGATATACAACGTATACGCCGTAACCTTCGCCCCCGTATCCTGGTAGAACTTCAATCAGCTCCCCCGAGCGCAAATACTTCTCAGTCAACGTGACCGGCAACAGCGCAACGCCCAGGTGGGCTCGCGCGGCCTCCAGCTGCGCTGCCGCGGTGTTGGCACGGAACCGGCCAGTAACATGGACTTCAGTCGTGCCGCCCGGTCCGTCGAGCCGCCACACGGTGCGGGGCGCAGGCTCAGTCATGGAAATACAGTCGTGTTCCGCCAATTCGTCCGGAGAGTGAGGGGCGCCTCGCGCTGCGAGGTAGGCTGGGCTCGCGACCAACGTACGGCGGCTGACGCAAAGCTGCCGCGCGATGAGCGTGGGCTCGAGGTTCTTGCCGGAACGAATTGCCACATCAATGGCTTCACCGACGACGTCGGCGCGACCATCGCTAAGGATGAATTCCAGTCTCACGTCCGGATAGTTGGCCAAAAACTCCGCAACCCACGGCATTGCATTTAGATTGAAGAAATCTGCGGTACCAGCGACACGAACGCGTCCACTGGGCAGCCTACCTTTATCGGAGAGCTCGTCGGCCGCCTGCACCAAGGCCTCGATTTGATCGGCGCATCGCGCGTAAAACGCTTCACCGGCCTCCGTAAGCGATAGGCGCCGGGTGGAGCGTTGCATCAGCCGTAGCCCGAGTTCCTGCTCCAGTTGAGTGATCCGGCGACTGGCGGTATTGGGCGGAATGCCGAGGCGCCGTGCCGCCTCGGCAAAGCTGCCGGCGCGAACCACGTGAACGAACAATGCAACGTCGTTTAGATCCGTCATGACGCCCCCATCTCCCCCAATTATGGACGAATGTAATCCACAGAGACCACCTAGTGCCTACTGCAGGTTGTTCACTATATTCTGCACTGTTTACACCGCGGAAATGCTCAGCATTACTACCATGCCCACGGCCAAGACCCCGTCGATCTACGAACTGAGCGGCCACCACAGCAAATCACATAGCTTCGACGGGAATGATTCCCCGTTTTCCAGTTTCCGCATGCTCCAACAGCCGGGTTAGTGCTGTTCTGTGCCCATCGACTAGACCCGACGAGCAAACTCGGTTGCATGTTGAGGGTTGAGACTGCGCCGGCACCAACAATCGTAATCAAACCGTCTCTACGTCGTTTCATTTCAGGATGTCATCATGGATCGTTACAAGTTTCTTCCACTGCTGGGTCGCATTCTGATCGGTGCACCGTTTCTCATGAGTGGTTTGAGTAAGTTGGCGGCGCATGACGCAACCGTCAGCTTCATCGCGGCCGCTGGTCTCCCAGCGTCTCCGATTGCGTACATAGGTGCGGTGATCCTGGAGATCGGCGGTGGTTTGCTGCTCATTTCGGGCTATCGGGTTCGTGCCGTATCGCTAGCACTGGCAGTGTTCTGCGTGGTCACCGGGGCGTTCTTCCACAACAATTTCGCGGACCAGAACCAGGTGATTCACTTCTTTAAGAACGTGATGATGGCTGGCGGCCTACTTCAGATTGCCTACTTTGGCGCGGGCGCACTCAGCCTGGATGCGCGCTTCGGACGTGCAGCCTCACGTGTGGGGACCCCGACTATCAGCTAAAGGAAGCGGTTCCGCTTAGACGACCGAATCTCCTCGATCGCATCGTCTCGTAGGACACTCGAGCGACGCCGACGGGGAACTGTCATACCGATTGCTCGTAAGCGTCATTTGAAGGCTGCATGGGCAGAGCTGGCACCGGTGTCCAAAGTGATGCCCGTTACTTCAAGTGGTGGGGACTACTTTGGGCGGTTCTGCCGCACTAAGGTGGCCTGTTATCCTGCAGGCATGGAACGTGGGAAGCAGTACAGCATTGAACCTCTGATCTCTATTAGGAGAATTCCCGATGAAGTGTAGGCTTGCGGTTTGCGTATTTTGCCTTTTCGCGACAGAGTCAATGGGTGTGTATGCCCAGACGGATTCGGCTTCTACCCCGGCGCCTCAATTAACGAAGTCCAGTAATGCGGCTGACCGCGCACTTTCGAATAATGTACGAACGGCCCTGATTAAGGCGAAGATTGTCGACACGCCGACCATATCAGTTCTTGCAAAGAATGGATCCGTCACGCTCGCAGGTTCGGTCCGAGAGCAGTCTGAAATCGAGGCTGCAGGAGATGTCGCACGGACGGTAAGTGGAGTGAACTCGGTCGAAAACGCTTTGACGGTCCGTCAACAACAGTAGAGTCGAGCCGCTCGGGTATGTATAAAAGTGGCTGCATACTCAAACGGTCGCTCAGCTAAGGTAAAATTGCACAACTCAGTGACAGGTATCCACCCCGACGTGCAGCCTCAAGCCGAAGTAACACTACTGGCCTTTGCGCGTCTGATGCATCTCGGGATCACGCGCCTTCTGTTCATTCTTCGCTGAGATGGGCGCGGAGATCAACGTTGCATCGCTGCTGAGCGTCATCCCGCAGACCTCCAAAACCCACCCCACCTCGCCGAAGAGTCGTTCAACGAGCTTGTTCGTCTCAAGCAGGCGCCAGAATTTGAGCAGCGTGGTCGCGTCCGGCACGGCTTCGCTGCACAGATCAATTCCCACAAAGCGACTCAGGCTCGTGCTGTCGTACCGCGCCTCCTCGCAAGTGAAGTCGGCCAGATTGAACCAGTGCGGGATAAAGTGAATCCGCAGCATGCGCTTGAGCCCGGTCGGCGGACGGCCGTTGTCGCATTTCGGATAGTACGGCTCAAGCACCGCGTACAGTCCGGTCCACGTCATGATTGTGTTCATCGTGTGGAGAAACTCGTCGCGCCGCGTGCGTTTGCGTCGGTTCTCGAAACCCCCACCTTGATCCGAAGCCACCGCGAGCGTCCGCTGTTTCAGCGTCTTGTGTCTTTACCGTTGCATGTCCGCTCTATAATGCTTGAGGCGGAAGAGCGACGGGCTTAATCAGTCTTGCCTTGTGCGACACGTGTCGCTGTCAGGCGCGCGTTAAGCGGCATGTAGTAGGCGGTAAAGCTCGTTTCTGTCTTGTCACGCTATGCATGGTTCGCGTCGCCGTGGGCTGCTGTACGACCAGCGCTTACCTGTCTGAACGTGCGCTCCTGGTAACGGGAGCGTGCGGAGCTCGAGAGACAACGTGCCTCTCGATTGAAGGTTCACCTTGTTAGCCGGTCTTAAGCCGTGCCCGAGCGGTCTGTGGTGATAGTCGCTTGGGCGGTTTGCGGCAACTCGCGCATGACAGGCCTGACCTCGCGGCGCTCCGGTTGGCGCACTGAGGCTTCTGCTCGTGGGGGTATTACGCATGACTTGACGCCCCACGCGCGCAGGCGCACCGCGGTGGACAGGGTCTCATATCCGAGTCGTTTCCCAACTACGTGTGGGACGTCCAATGAGCGGGCGATTCCTGCTTTTCGTGGATGAGTGCAATCCGGATGTGGCATCTAATCGATCTCCGAATTCGAACGTAATCTAGGTGCCATAGAGGCTCGCAAGACCTCCTGCAAAAGTCAAAGAGGTAGCCATGCCTCGACGATGACTGATGACTTGGGAGTTGTCCATGCGCCGAGACTATTCAGGCCGGTCTGTTGCAGTGCACGGTAATCTTGCTGCCCTCGTGCTGAGCAAGCCGAAGCCTCGTGATCCTCAGAGCAACACTTCATGTCAATGCCACAATGTAGTCGTGAGCCACATGCCATGGCAGAACGAATTCATCCGCTGACACGAGGTGCCGCCGCCAGGAATCGAATATGTGCGTTGATCCAAGTCCAGCACGGCGGCTTTATGGGCCAGGGTCAAGTGCGTCCGTGGGGTTATTTTCTAGTGCAGAATTGGACATGGGCTCATCTTCATGCAGTTACTGGTCACGACGTCTACTACTATCAGATCCAGAGGGCTCCCCCGTGCCCGCCGGTTCTTATGACGAGTAGGCGTTCCCGAGACCGCTGGCAGCCTTTCATTGCAGTTCTGTCTCGTTCAGCTTCGACCGCTTCGGTCTACGAGATCGGCCTTGGCAACTCGCGGACCGTGCGCTGCGCAAGACGATCCGCACTGTCCAGGTGGAATTCACCCGTACCGGCAAGCCTGTGGCGAAAGGACTTCCTGTCTGGCCCATCTTTGATCCAGCGGCGCCGCGCGTCATGGCGCTCGACGACGCGATCGGCGTGATGCAGAAGCCGTGGCTGGAACATCTCCGCTTTTGGGAGGCGCACTATGCTGCGCGCCGTGTAGCGACCTATCCCACTGAATGAATGGAAACAATGGCCATTGGCAAAAGCTTCGGGAGTCTTTTGTGATTGGAGGTGCTTCCTGCCCTATAAAGTCGTTTAGGGATTCCGGCTCGGGTTGAGCTAGTCATTCCATATTCAACTCCTTCAACCCATGGTATAAGGAGTACCAATGATTTAATAACGCAAGCGTCCTTGCTTTTGTGTCTGCCTTTATACCACCGGCGCCCCGACTTCGAAGCATAGAACGGGGCTGGTCGCCGCGACGCTGATCAAAAGCCCTGCTTAGAGATCCGTGGCGAAGGGCGCCGCGGGTGATTATTTCGAGAGGAAAAAAATGCCTATTAGCTATGTAATGGTTGGGATTGCCATCGCCACCAATATTCTTTCCGTCTATTTCATGAAACTCTGCGGTGGCATGACGCAGCCGTGGCCGACCCTTGGAATGGTTCTAGCCAATACGCTGTGCCTTTGGTTTCTCGGGCGGGCAATGACAGCTGGTGCGCCGGTCGGTGCCGCAGTGACAGCGCTGACGGTTGGCGTGATGATTGGCTCTTTCTTCGTAGGTCTGTCTTTTGGAGAACGGGTCTCGATTATCCAAGTTGTTGGCGGGGCGATCGCCATCGCGGGCGTTGTGATTGGAAACTTATCCGTTGCAAGCTCGTGAGACGAGATCTTGCGCCAGACCCCGAATCTTGGTGGAGAGGACACGTGATATCGTTGAATGGTAAGGTAGCAGTCCTCACCGGTGTGGGACGCGATATCGGCCGTGCTATTGCAGTCAAACTCGTTAAATGCGGGGCTGACCGATGTCCAAACGATTGAACCTCTAGTCTATCGCACCCCCGAGTTTGGCCCAGGTAGCCTCGATTGAGACATCGCCAGCGAAGGCCGTTGCCGACGGTCCGGCCAATCTCGCCAACTCGGTTGGTGCTTCCAAATCGACCAGAACTACGCTCGGGTGAGCTATCGAACGACCTTATCTATGGAACCCGCCAAATGTCCACACTATTCGAACCCTACAAGCTCAAAGACGTCTATTTGCGTAACCGCATCGCGATTCCCCCGATGTGCCAATACGCCGCTGTCGACGGACTGATTAATGATTGGCACCGCGTCCACCTCGCCGGCCTTGCACGCGGTGGTGCCGGGTTGGTGATCGTCGAAGCGACGGCCGTGTCGCCAGAGGGCCGCATTACTCCGGGCTGCACCGGGATCTGGAGCGACGAGCAGGCACAGGCATTTGCGCCCGTCGTTGCTTCAATCAAGGCTGCCGGCGCCGTACCCGGCATCCAGATCGCCCATGCGGGCCGCAAAGCCAGTTCGAACAGGCCGTGGGAAGGTGACAACCATATCGCTGCAGAAGATCCTCGCGGCTGGCAGACCATTGCTCCGTCGGCCATCGCTTTTGGCGCCCATCTGCCGAGAGTGCCCGAAGCAATGACGCTTCAAGACATCGCCCGCGTGTGCGAGGATTTCGTAGCGGCCGCAAAGCGTGCGCGGGATGCCGGCTTCGAATGGCTGGAACTGCACTTTGCACATGGCTATCTCGGTCAGAGTTTTTTTTCGAGACACTCGAATCAACGGAACGATGCATATGGCGGCAGCCTCGATAACCGCAGCCGTTTCCTGTTAGAGACTTTGGCGGCGGTGCGCGATGTATGGCCCGAACATCTGCCACTGACCGCCCGTTTCGGCGTCGTCGAATACGACGGGCGCGACGACGAGACCCTCGCCGAATCCATCGAACTGGCAAAGAACTTCAAACGGGAAGGGCTGGACATGCTGAGTGTCAGCCTAGGCTTCTCCACACCGACAGCTGAAATTCCGTGGGCACCTGCATTCCTCACGCGCATTGCGGAGCGCGTACGCCGCGAAGCGCAACTGCCTGTCGCGTCGGCGTGGGGCATCGACACGCCCGAACTCGCAAATCGGTGCATTGAAAATGGACAGCTCGACCTCGTGATGGTTGGGCGTGCGCACCTCGCCGATCCTCATTGGCCGTATTCAGCCGCGCGCAAGCTCGGGATCGACCGTGCGTCCTGGACACTCCCAGCACCGTACGCGCATTGGCTCGAACGCTACACAGTGAGCTGAGAACACCACCAGGCCTACGCAAGCCACGCCGCTCACAATGGATTCACTCCGATGTGGCGGCACGGAGCGTCACCGCGCGGTGGTTAGAGCGCTGATGCGCGATCAAATGCGTCTCCCGAGGATATGAGCAAGTTGCGACGGCGAACCCGGAAGTCCGCTGAATGACCGTCCGGCCTCTTGATTTGGAAAGGCGTGATGTCATCCTCGCGGCCGTGGAGCAGCGCTTCGGCAACGCTGCGTATTCCACGGAAGAAGACCAGCGACTCCACGCGAAGACGACCGGCGTGTACGCGTAGCGAGCGGGCTTGAATTGGTTTTACGCTGACTCCGATTTGTCGGTCAAACCATTTCGGCTTTTGCGCATCGATTCACCCGAGAGCGTGAGCCGATGCCGCATTGTGAACGATTAGCGAACGCCCTGCGACGGCTGAAGACCGCGCAATACCGGGCCATTGGGAAGGCGATCTGCTGTTTGGCAGCGCAAACAGCCAGATTGCAACGCTCGTCGAACGTCAACCCCGGTTCGTGAAGCTGGTGAAGGTTGCCAGCAAGGATACCGAGACCGTCGTCAACGCCTTCTTGATCAGGCATACCGGCAAGCTGCCTCAGGAACCGTAAAGATCGCTGACGTGGGACCGGGGCAAGGAGATGGTCGACCACAAGCGCTTCACCGTGGCCACCAACCTCATGGTCTACTTCTGCGATCCGCAGCATCCCTGGCAACGCGGCTCGAAGGAAAACGCGAATCGGCTTCTGAGGCAGTACTTCCCTAAAGGTACCTGTAGCTACTTGCATTCGATACCGGCCGTGCTTGCAATCGACGGGAGTTCCTGCTCGAAATAACTGCAACTGACCAGGCGCGCGTGCTCGGATTAACTGCAACTGTGCTTGCATTCAGCCGGCCATGCTCGCATTCCATCGGCGCCTGCTCACATTATCTGCATCCAGCGATGCTACTTCGACAGGCCTCGTAGGGTGGCCAAAATATCCAGTCGACGCGCTGCTTCGTAAATGCGTGTTGCTTCGTCACACACCTCGCTCGGCATGGTCTTTCGTCGTGTAGCGCTCATGCATTGCGATGGTATAACTCCGTGGGTTGAAACAAAGCGACGCCACGCAGCAGTGACGGTTTCCTCGGTCCATTTCACCCGTGTGTTGTGACCGGCGCGCGCTGTAGCCAAAGCGCCATGCCGCTCCGCAGCCGCATATATGCGGCTGGCTTCGGCTACCACTTCGGCTGGCAGAGTCATCCTTTTGCGTGCCCCCATGTATTGCGATGGCGTCATGCCGTACTTGATATGAAAATCTCGCCAAGCTTCGACTGCGCGATCGGGGCTCCAGGAGATAGTGCTTGCGTGGTCTTGATTCAGCATGCGCCTAACTTGCCGAGTACCGCCGAGCCATTCGTGCACCCGTCCAGCCAAGGTGCTGTATTGAGGGCCAGCCCGGTCCGCATACTTCCCGCGTTTCCGCAGCCAGTCCTCTGAAGGAAATCGGCCGTCGGGCATGTCGGCCGCCAACGCCCGACAACTCTCCAAGAGTTCGTCTGCATCGGACCAGTGCGCCGTCTCGATCGTCCGATCGCTCGGTTTGTCGAAACGGAATGGGTCGATGTGCCCGATATACGGGGCAAGAAGCTCAGTCAACCGTGCGTCGGATAGGCAATCCCGATATTGCAGTCCAAGGAAACGCGGGTTGGTTGCGTTGAACGTTTCTTTCATGGCCCGCGTGGCCGCGTAGCGGCCCTTCGTGAGGTTGTCGGGGAGGTCGCCCCATATTTCTACGTCGATCCAGGCGCCTGTCGTCGACACAAAGTGAAGGTCAAACAAGCCGCGATGACGCCCCGTTTGCTCCGCATAGCGGTCGGGATAGCGCTCTCCGCGCTTGTGATCGATCCCTCGTGCATAGAGAAAATTGGACAACGAGGCCTCCGGTCGGCTGCGCCAGCGAACGCCATTTCTCGACTCATAAAACGGACACGTTGCGAAGCTCCCCAGCGCCTCTCGTAGGTCTCCCCAGGTCCGCCCTGACTTGTGAACGGCCACCACGAGGGAGCTGTACCCGTTCTGGCGGAACCACTGGACGGTGGGCAAATCGCCCTCCCGCTCCTTCACTTCTCTTGCTCGCTCTATCGCGACTTCCCAAGTCCATTGAGGCTTAGTCGATCCGCGATAGGTCCGGGACGAAAGCTTCCAAGCCGCATACGCTTCGGCCAAGCCCAATTCTGCCAGGAGGACAGGCTGCTTTAGACTAGAGGACAGCAGCCGCGGATACAATGCGTCCGGCTGTTTTTCGAGGAACGGGGTCGCGAGTGCCCGAAGGCCGTGCTGTTCGTACAGACGCTGAACTGCCGTCAGCAGCTCAGCCCGCTGCTCGGCCACGGTCGGAACTGGTGGCGGCAGCGGCAGTGCTGGCGCCGCCGCAGTAACAGCGGCGCTAGCGGCCTCGGCGGTCTGAAAGAGGCCGAGGTACTTTCGCTTACCTTCAATATGAATGTACGCGCTCCATTTGCCCGCTGCCTTGTGCCAAGAAACGCCGGCGTATCCGCTCGTGTTGTTCGTGGTCGGTTTGTTCATTCCTTTCACAAATAGTGTCTGCGGCAAGGTAGGGGCGCTCAATGTATCCATAAACTGCCCTTGATCAGTCGTGTGTTCAGATCGGCAACCCTGCCGCCAGCATCTTGTCGCGCAGGGTCGCGGCGCGCACCGGGTCCAGCAAGTTACTGAAGAGCGCCTTGATCTCGGCCGGCTTGGCGTCGAACTGTTCGACGAGATCCTTGACGCGATAGCCATGGCGCGTCAGCGTCGGCTCGATGTCGTCGAGTTGGCGCGAGAGGACCGACTCGAGGAGTTCGGCGGATACGGGCTTTTCGCCCGTCAGATAACCCGCTTCGAATGCGAGTGCCAGATGCAGCTGAATTTGCAGCGGCGTGCGCAGTTTCGTCGCGAGCAGGTCCATCGCCCCCTCGGTCAGAATCGATTCGACGTCGGTCCCGTCGCGGGCGCATGCGCCGAGCAACCAGTGAATGTATTCACGCTGGCTGCCGGCGATGCCGTCCAGCGAGAAGATGTCGGTGCGATAGCCGATTTCTTCCATCGTCGCGCGCCGCAGGTCGTTGCGCAGCTTGGGGTGGCCAGCAAGGATCACCGACAGGCTGCCGTCGCCATCCTCGACCAGCTCCATCAGGCGCTTTAGTCCGGTGAGGGTGTTGCCGTTCAGGTCGTGCGCCTCGTCGACGAACAATGCGACGGGGCGCTTGTTCTTCCTCACCAACTCACGCAGGTCGCGCTCGCGCTTCTCGCCCTGCGTAGGAATGCGCACCTGCTTCTCGGTCGACAGGTCATAGAACAGCGCCGCGATGAACGTCGCGAGCTTGATGCGATGCTTCTCGATCGCCAGTGACTTCGAAACGGTGACGCGCTTCTCGTCCTCGAGCGCCTGCTGAAGCCGGCGCAGCATCATCGTCTTGCCGCTGCCGACGACGCCACACACCGCGATCAGCCGTCCTTCCACGATGGCGCCTTTGATATCTTTCATCAACTGCTGGTGGTGGCCGGTTTCGAAATAGCCGGCCTGATTCAGCGGCACTGTCAGTCCGTAGTGCTGCATCACTTCAGCTCGCATGTTCTTCTCCTGATTTACCGTGCCGGAAATAGTCTCGGACGCGCGCCAGTACGATACGGCGGACCAATGTCTCGGCCAGCACTTGGTCGATGAACTGCCGATCCTGAGGCGACAATTTCGCGAGGGGCCGTGCCAGATCGCCGGCGATCGCGAGCTTGGCCGCGATCGCAGTCGGAAACCGGTATTCGTGCGCGTCAGCGTCAAAGGGTTGATGTGGCAGCGGTACGGGAGCCGTCGCGGACGGCGCGAGGCGAACGTCGTCGCCGGCGAGCGCAGCGATCGGCAAGCCGAGCTGGTCGGCCAGCGAGCGGATGCGATCGGCGCGCTCATCGGCCTTGCCGCGTTTGAACGCGCGATAGCGATGCAGCGGGATCGGGCCGGATACTGGGTGGTATGGGCCGAAGCGTTCGCCGTCGAACTCCGCATACAGCTCGTCATCGAACAAGCCCCACCACAGCACCACGGTCTCGCCCGCCATGTCGGGCTCGAGTTCATACGCGGTGCCGTCGATCGCGATACGCGCATCAATACCGACCTTGCGCCGTTCCGGTTCGCGCGCGAACCGGCAGAACTGCTCCCACGTACACATGTCGCGCACGCCCTCGTCGGGTAGGTGCGCGCGCCAGTCCTCGAGCCGCGAATGTTTCTCGGATCGGTGCCGCTGATCGTTGTAGCGCTGTAAATAGCGGAGCAGCCACTCGTTGGCCTGCAACTCGGTTTCCGGCTTGTGGAAGTGATACAGCGTCTCGTGCGCTTCTTTGACGGTGCGAAACGGGCGCTCGACCTTGCCCTTCGAGCGCGCCGTCGTGCGCGTGCCGTCCTTGCCGGCGGGCAGATGCGTCTGCCACTTGATGTCAAGCGCCTGCATGACGTTCTGGAACACCCGGCTTTTTGCGACCGGGCCATTGTCCAGATAGATCATCTTCGGCCGACCCTCAAACGGGAATGCCGGATCGGCCTTGGGCGCCATCGCATTGAACAGGAAGCGCAGCGCCGATTCCACGTCTTCGCCGTACACGCAGCGATACTCCTCGTAGGCGACGCCGCTGCGATCGTCGACCACCCCGAACAGCATCAGCGTCGGCTCGCCCTTCGCCGGGTCGATCCAGGCGGGACGTTCGATGTGCTTGAGGTCGGACGGTGAGAGATCGAACTGCCAGCAATCGTTGCTGCGCTCGGCCTGAAAGCGCACCGCGGGAGGCTGCCGCAGCAGGTGCGGCTGATCGAGCCGCAGCGCTGCCAGATAGTGGTTGATCGTCGGCACGCGCAGCACGCCCTTGGGCGCCTTCACCAAGCCCTGCACGGTCTCGATGCCGTAGTCCTCAAGCAGCTCAATGGCCCGTTGGGTGGAGACGTGCCGTCCCTGCTTGTTGGTGGTGCGCAGTTTCAGCGCCGCGATCAGCTCGCAGTAGCGCTCCAGTTCTATCTGCTGCAACACGCGCGGCTTGCCGTAGTCGGCGCGGTGCGCGGCATGGGGCTGCTGGAAGCGATGTAGCGCGCGGTAGACGCTCGTCGTCGAGATCCCGTACAACTCGGCGACCGCCGCGACCTGCGCGGCCCGCTCGGGGCTTTTGTGCGGCAGACGGTCGAGCCGCTGCCGCAGCTGCATCAGCGAGTCCGGCGGGATCGCCTTACGCCGCCCGCTGGGCATTGCGTTCCGCCTCGGTCAGGTAGTTGTACAAGGTTGAGCGGCCGATGCCCATCAGCCGGCAGATTTCTTCGACGGTGTGCCGGCGCTCGTGATAGAGCTGCAAGGCGAGTTGCTCGCGCTCCGGGTCGAGCCGCTTCTTGCGCCCGCCCTTGTGGCCGCGGGCGCGGGCCGCCGACAAGCCCGCGCGGGTGCGCTCGCGAATCAGGTTGCGCTCGAACTCGGCGAGTGCGCCGAACAGATGAAACACGAGCCGGCCACCGATCGACGCGGTATCGATGCTTTCCTGCAAGCTGCGCAGGCCGACGCCGGCGGCATCAAGCCGCTCAACCAGGTAGATCAAGTCTTTCAGCGAGCGCCCGAGCCGGTCCAGCCGCCAGATCACGACCGTGTCGCCCCGGCGCAATGCCGCAAGCAATGCCGTCAACCCGGTGCGTTCCGATTTCGCGCCGCTCGCCGTGTCCTCGAAAACGCGCTCGCATCCGGCCTTCGCCAACGCGTCGCGTTGCAGGTCGAGATGCTGGTCATCCGTCGAAACGCGCGCGTATCCTATCAACATACGAATTCCAGTTTGTCCAGTGAAAATCCAGTATAGTCGGACGTTGAAAAATGGAAGCCGATATTGGACGCTCTTGATGCGGTTCGCGGCCAATCGGGATCGGCGGCGGCCAGCGTCCATCAAACCTTCGTTTGTTGGACGACGATACGAGGTTTAGCACCAACCAAATTCATAAGCAAAACGGGGAAAAACAATGTCGAAATGCATCTATTGCGGTTCGTCCGGTGGCGCAGGGCCCAACCCGTGGTCACGTCGTACATGTTCCTGGCAAATGTATCTACCCTTGATGCCCGTGGCCGACATGCCTACATAGACCACGTGCCTGTGGGGTCTACGAGGATTGTCCGAGTCCGCTGTCCGATATAACACGTAGATTCCCCGCATCCCCCGTGGAATCGAGTCGATATCGGCGATGGAGATCAATTCTTTCTTCTGCTCGATAAGACGAAGAGGATCGGTCCGCTGGGTTCCCCGTTGTGCTGGGACGTCCATTTGTAGCTCCCGTTACATTATTCCGCCGCCAAGCACATGTCCCTTCGTTGGGCTTCTGGAGCAATTCCCTCCCGCGCCGCTGGATGAACCGCAATAAATACATTTCTTTGCACCGTTATCGACTACATGTCCCTTCGTTGGACTTCTAGAGCAATTCCCTCCCGCGCTGCCGGACGAACCACAATCGCTTACGCGCGCATCGTCGGCACAAGAGCGAATATTGGGATTGCTGTTCAATTTTCGTCGTATGGCCCAACGTGCGAGCTGAAGAAATTCGCGAGCTTGAAGGAATTCTTCGGCACATCTATCGCTTCGATCCGAACGCTCAACAGCTCAACGCACAAGGTTCTTATAAGAGGTTGGCCCGGACACCACAAGTCACGCTGTCCGAGGCGTTCCGCCGCCAACCGGAATACGACGAGCGCGATGATGTCGAGGCCGAGTAGAAACTGCGTACGCAGCGTCGGATGAATGGGAGCCCTCGAAACGACAGCAGTAGCCTCAACCCCCGATTACCCGCTTTCCACCGGACAACCAATCTGATTTTGTTGGTTGCAGAGAATGTGAACAGGCGGAGATGGAATGCAAGCACGGCCGGCTGAATGCAAGCACAGTTGCAGTTACTCACAAGTCAGAAATATAGCGGACAGATGGATGCCTGAAGAACGAACGCACGAGCTTCGGGTCTCGCCCAATTTGTGCAAGCTGTTCGTGAATCCGTGGCCCCAGCTTTTCGCCCTTTTGCAAAGGGCGTCGCGCGGCGCCGGTGCGCTTGACGTGACTCCACACCAACTCATCCGGATTGAGGTCCGGCGCGTAACCGGGCAGGAAGTGCAAAGTCAGTTTCCCCTGGGTGCTGGCGACATATTCCTTGACGATGGCTTTCTTATGCGCAGGCAATCCGTCGACGACCAGATGAACCGCCTTCTTGCGATTGAACATCAACTTCTTGAGCAGCGTCACGAACAGCTCACCGCTGAGCCCACCTTCGTACGTTGCAAACCAGAAGGCACCCTTCGAGTTGACGGCAGACGCTGCGCTCATACTTTGCCGCTGGCCCGGCCGTTCGACAACGGGTGTTTCACCGCACGGCGCCCAGGTCCTGCCATGCACCGAGTCAGCCCGGAAGCCCGATTCGTCCCAGAAGAAGATGTCGGCGTTTTCCTTGCGCGCCTGTCTGGCAATGGTCGGATACGTGTCACGTTGCCAGCGCCCGATTGCCTCCGGGTCGCGCTGATACGCGCGCTGCAACGGCTTTTGCGGCGTCAGGTTCAAGCGCGCCAGCATCGTGCCTATCGACGCCAGGCTCAGCGTGACATCGAACTCCCGCTGCACCAGCTCCCGAACCAGGTTGCGCGTCCACAGCCCAAAGTCAAACCCATACTGCATCGGATTCTTGCCATTAATCCAGCGCAGCACCTGCTGTTCCTGCGCACGCGTGAGCTTGCGCGGGCGCCCCGTGCCTTTGCTGGAGCGCAGTGCCCGAACGCCACGACCGCGACCACGCGCCTGAGCCCGGACCTTGTACGCCCACGAGCGATGCATCCCAAACGATACCGCAACATCATCCGGATGCTCGCCCCCGGCCATGCGTTGAACCGCAAGGATGCGCATTTCTTCAAGCGTGTTGTGAGCCAGGCCCCGGCCGTCCCGTTTCATGAGCGCTCCTGTCAATGACCGTCGCTCAAGCATAGACCATTTGTCCGCTAAATTCCTGACTTATGAGTAATCTGAGCACGACCCTTCCGTCAGTTGCAGTTATTTCAAGCAGGAAATCGTGTCGATTGCAAGTACGGCCGGTTTCGAATGCAAGCCGTTACAGCTACGGGTTGCTTTCCCGACATTCGCACCTCGGCAGTCGCGAATGTCGGGTCTCACAGCAAGCGAATGCGTACTTTCGACCCTGAAGAGACTATCGAGCTTGCTGAAAGCAGCCGTTCGCCTCATCCGAACGCGAGTCCTATCTCGCTGCGACAGTCGGTTCCAAATTATTGCTAGCGCTTGGCCCGAGTTCGTTGAAGTACAAACAGGGCAAGAGCGAGGATCGGCCCAATGCAGGGTTCCCACACCATGGCAAGACTCTCATTGCGACTTATGTAGAGAGTTCTTCCGTGGTAGTTGTAAGGAACAACGTTTCCAGTCGCCGGGTTTGGCGTTGACGGCGAAGCGAGTATTTCTGCCCAATCATGGATTCCAACGGCAAGGCAAACAATAAAGTACGGCACCCACCAGTATCGCAGTAGTAAATCAATAATTTGGCGTGTTGGTTTCGACATGAATTCGCCTGAATTGTCAGCTACAGTCGGTTCAATGCTTTCGGTGAGATTGTCGACGATCCGAGCGTCAATTGCGGCCGGCCGCTTGTGGCCCAGAGTGTGTCAAAACGCCTTTTTTGAAACGCTAGAATTATTCATCCGATAGCGGAGGATGAGCGAGATGACGCGGTTCGTTCAAGGCGATAATCGTACGCAAAGCTTTCTCCTTCCCGAAGCGCTTGATGACTACGTGACGGACACCAATCCTGTGCGCGTGGTGGACGTCTTTGTGAACGAGCTCGACCTTCAGAAGCTCGGGTTTGACGGTGTCGAGCCTGCGCTGACCGGTCGACCTTCGTATCATCCGGAGGTGATGCTCAAGATTTACATCTACGGTTACCTGAACCGTATTCAATCTAGCCGTCGCCTTGAACGTGAGGCCCAACGCAACGTTGAACTGATGTGGCTCACGGGCCGCCTGGCGCCGGGCTTCAAGACCATTGCCCGGTTCCGCAAAGACAACGGCAAAGCGATCCGCAGTGTCTGTCGTCAGTTCGTGATGCTATGCCAGCGTCTGGACCTCTTCGCAGACGCGCTCGTTGCGATCGACGGCAGCAAGTTTAAGGCGGTGAACCATCGCGACCGCAACTTCACCATCGCAAAACTAGAACGGCGAATGCGGGATATCGAGGCAAGCATCAGCCGTTATCTAGTGGAAATGGACACGGCCGACCGTCCGGAAACCCGCATGTTTATCGGGCTGCTTTTGCACGGGATGAGCTTGCGTGGAGCACGTAATAGTGCGGGTATCCGTGGGATGGATCACCCCTTGATGAATGCGAGCAGATCTGTATTAACCTTGTCGGCCTCGGTCGTGCACATGCCGTGCGGGGCACCGGGATAGACCTTCAGCATTGCATTTTTCACGATTTTCGCCGACAGGCGACCAGAGTCATCGAGCGGAACAATCTGATCGGCATCGCCCTGCAGAATCAGTGTCGGTACATCGATCTTCTTGAGGTCTTCGGTAAAGTCGACTTCCGAAAATTGTTTGACGCAGTCGTACTGGCCTTTGATCGAACCCAGCATTCCCTGGCTCCAGAACGAGTCAAGCACGCCCTGCGACACCTTTGCGTTCGGACGGTTAGCGCCGTAAAACGGCAATGCGAGGTCCTTGTAGAACTGCGCGCGGTCTCCAAGGACTCCGGCGCGGATTTTGTCGAACACTTCGATTGGAGTCCCGCCGGGGTTAGCGGGAGTCTTTACCATGATCGGTGGAACTGCTCCGATGAGGACCACCTTCGCCACACGCTTTGTGCCGTGTCGGCCAATGTAGCGCGCCACCTCGCCTCCGCCCGTCGAATGACCGACCAGCGTGGATTCCTTCAGGTCCAGGTGCTCGATCACCGTCGCCAGATCGTCTGCGTAGGTGTTCATGTCGTTCCCGTTCCACGGCTGGCCAGAGCGACCATGTCCACGCCGGTCATGAGCGACCACGCGGAAGCCGCGACTGGCGAGAAACATCATCTGGGCATCCCACGCGTCTGCGTCGAGTGGCCAGCCATGGGAGAACACTACCGGGCGTCCGGTACCCCAATCCTTGTAAAAGATTTGCGTGCCATCCTTTGTCGTTACGGTGTCCATTGCATTCAGTCCTTTGTGAGTAGTGTGGGAACCAGTCAGAACATCCGTCCGCTCGCCGGCTGC
>NZ_WOEZ01000346.1 GCF_013177735.1 Paraburkholderia elongata
CAGCCCTTTCAAGGTCTTGATCAAGATGTTTCGCCTTTGGCGCGTTTAAGCAGGCGGGCGGTACTGTGATGGGCACGGGCTACCGCGCCTTCGACATAGGGTGCGGGTTTGCGGGTCTTGGGGCCACGCCTGCGTGTACGTACCTGAGCCGGATCGACGCAGCGGGCCAGCTCGAACAGTTTGCCGGCAATCACATCGGGCGAGGCATCGCGCCAGTGCGACCATTCGTTGGGCGGCAGCGCGATGAGCATGCCCTCATAGTGGCTGCGAATCTGCACGGCAAGGTAATACGTGGAGACCTCCGGTGGCGCTGCACCGGTTTCATCGGCTGCAGCATGGGCAGTTTCAACACCGCGCTTGAGCGTGGCCAGCACGTTGTACGCCAGCACCGCGACGGTAAAACCCAGCAGCGCGGCCCGTGGATGACCCAGGGTGCGGATCTCGCTTTGCAGGACCGACTCGAGTCGCTGGAACATGCCTTCGATACGCCAGCGCTTGCGATATAGTCGGGCGATCTCGTGTGCGCCCACCGCGGCAGGCAGATTGCTCCACAGCCGGATCACCGTGTCGCCCGCCTCGGTGGGCTGCTCCAGCTGCAGTTCGATGCGCCGCCAGCCCTGCAGCCCGGACTTCAGGTCAATGAGTTGCTCACGTACCTGTCCGGTCTCGATGCGCTCAGCGTCCACCCATGGCCCACTACTGGCAAGCGGCGGTCTGTTGCGCCCATGTTCGCGCACGATGAAGCTGGCCTGCGCCTGATGCCAGCCCAGCAGGATTGTGCTGGTGCAGAAATTCCGGTCGGCCAGCCACAGCTCGCCCGGGCCGGCACATTCAATCAGCGGTGCCATGGCCGAGCGCTCCTGCGCGTGTGCGTCCTCGATTGCGATCAGATCGGTCACCAGTCCCAGATCCGGCTCGTAGACGACCAGGGCCTGCGCGGGTAACGCTGCGCCCCGCTGTTCGCGCAGCGCCGCCAGCCGTTTCTCACTGGCCGCCAGGTGATTGCCGTCAAGCACACGCACACGCCAGCCGGGTAGGCTGGCCGGGCATGGCCATGCCGCCAGCACTGGCTCCAGACGCTGTGCGCTTCCCTGTACCAGGGCACGCAGGATCGCGGGTTCGGTGCGGTTGACCTTCTCGTACAGCGCGGCCAGTGACACCGGCAGGTGCTTCGTCTGCGTCGCCGCAGCGTGCAGCGACGGGCTCAGCCCTAGCGACACCAGCGTCATGAGTTCCACCACCGTCGAGAACAGCAATTCCCGTGGATATTGCCGTTGCCGGTGCTCGGCAAACACCTCGTCGACCCATTGCGGTGCGATGGCTCTCTGCAGTGCCAGGCGTGCCATCACGCATACCGGTGCCTGCTGCTCGAAACGCTTCATCACCTCGTCAAACATCCCTTCGTACCCGTCGTCCTTGAACAGGTCGCCAGGTTACCAGGTTTGTCGCGCAAAGACCTTGAAAGGGCTG
>NZ_WOEZ01000347.1 GCF_013177735.1 Paraburkholderia elongata
GGTCTGACGATCAACGGGCACGAAGCGACTCATCTATGGGCTCTCTCAGTGAACTGGCTGATTCATTAACGCCCAACGTGCCCGCCCGGATGACCAACCTCGGCGCAAACTCCGACAACCTCCTAGGAAGTCAGAACGGATCGAGTGGGTCGTTGAGCGACTCCGATGGATCGTCATCTGCGCCGAGGTCTTCCGGCGGTCGATAGCTGCGTGCCTGCTCGGCGTAGACGGTGTTAAACCAGAGCCAGAGATCGTCGAGAATGCCCATGATCATGAAGGCGGTCTCATCGGAGAGCACGGGATCGGCGAGTCCGGCGTTGCGGGTAAAGACGTACATGATGGCCTCACGGATGGAAGCTGGCGTCATGGCGGGTTGGACGGTGGCGTTCATCGCACTTCCTCGATGGCGCGCTGCAGGAGATCGTCGGGGAAGTGATTGAGTCCCTTGGGCACGGCCAGGCGCATGGCGTTACGCAGGATGCGCCCGGCCTGACGGGGCACACCGCGCGAAGCCTCGCGCAGCTGTTCCATGGCAGAGTCCGAGAGCAGCGTGTGGGTGCAGCCGGCCGGGTTCAGCGCGTGACCGATAAGCTGGGCGAAGCGCTCGCGCTCGATGACCGGATTCAGGTGCACGCGCACCTGGATGCGACCGTAGAGCGCCGCGTAGGGCGCGCGCTCGAGCAGGCTGGCCAGCGACGGATGGCCTCGGCTGGCTTCTATTGGAAGTCTTCGGACAACACCGAAGTTCCATTCGCGCTCGCCGACCTGAAGGGTCTCTATGCTGCGATGCTGGCACAAGGCTGGGCAGCCTTCCAGAAGTTGCAAACATTCAAGGCGCAGGTAAGCACCGCGACGACCGTTATCGCTGTTCAGGCCGTCGTCTGGTCGTAGCTGTTTTGCTCAACTGGGGTGTGCTGCTCGACGGTTGTCGGCGCGGCCTTGCGCCTAAACAACCTTCTGCACGGGTAATCCACTAGAAGCAGCGCCGCCAACGAAACAGCAAATGCGCCACCCAATGTGATTATCGATCTGCTCGAACCGAAATGCAGCATCACGATAAAACCCGCTATGTGGAAGAGGTATAGCGAGTAGGACCAATCCCCTAGGAATATGAGTGCCTTCTGGACTCTTTCGGAGATGGAAAACTCGTTCGCTGCGATCAGCACAAAGGCAGTGATGAAGATGGGTATGCCAGTGGAATGGTTTATTGTCATCGCAAACAGCGACGGGGCGATTAGCAGTATCAATGCGAATGGCGTTCCACGGTGACGGTAATAGACGAACCCGGTCAGCCATATCCACGACAGGCCGATGATTCCTTTACCATAGGACAGATCACCCATGCCCGCAACGCCGGGGCCCGGCGGAAAGGCGTTGATGTAAGAGACGAAAGATGCAGCGATCAAGACGAGGAGCACCCAGGAAGGGGCTTTGCGAAGCCGGGGTGAGATCATGTAATGCCACCACTCAGCGCTGAGCGACCATATCTGCCCGACGATCGGAATCGGCCCGGCAATCACGGTTTGTAGCATCAGCAGTGAGGCGATAACGGAGAGAGCGCTTGCGCTGCCCGGTGTGAAGGCCGTTTTTAGCGGCCACTCAAACCCATTGGGGATGAGCAGGCACGCCACCATCCCAAATGCAATCGCCGCAAGATACAGCGGCCATATACGGACGAACCTTCGCCTTATGAATCCAACGGTGCTGCGCTCGATACTCGCCGCAATGCTGTAACCAGAAAGGATGAAGAATCCATAAACGGCGCCAAGCGGGTTTAGATAGCCAGCGCCAAATATATGCAAGGTGTCCAGTCTCACATAGAGGGAGAAGTGACCGGCGACAACAACAACGGCCAGAAAGAATCTCAGTGCAGCGAGGACTGCCCAGTGACTTTCGGTGGCTAAGTTTTTCGATGGATTCATTTCGGAGTGGTTTCCTGTTGGAGTGACCGGCGCACCTCGCCTTCCTTTATCAATGGCGACGGGCGTCACCACAGCGTCAGTTGATATCGGTGTTCGTCGTCGTAGCCCTTCTGCCAGATGCGATGCGACTCGATTCCTTCCCTATATGGATTGAAATCGTCCTTCATCTGGTAGGCTAGGGCTCCGGCTTTATAGGCATACGTCTCGCGCATTGCCCATTTTTTGGGCTCATAGATGAAATTCGATATGAAGGCCTTTATTCGCTGGACCGAAGTCATGGCGGCACCTGTTCTGCGCTGTCAGTGATCAGCGCATGATGATAGCACTCACTTGCCCAGCATCTGCTTCACGGCCGCGAGCAACGTCGGAAGGTACTGCTGCTCCTTGTAGATGTAACCATCCTGATTCGGATGCACACCGTCCGGACCAAGCAGCGTCAGATTCCACTGCGGCACATGGATAAACGCGTTGTACAGCGGCGCGACCGACACTCCATACATCCCTGCCGCAGCGTGTTCGGCGGCAACGAACGCAGTTGCGTCGTAGAACGCATCCGTACAGGTCGCACAGGCTACCGAAGTAGGCGCGATCGGGTTTTCTTCAAGAAGCAACGCCACTTTGCCGGCCGCCTGAACTGTCGTGATCCAGTTTTGCGCATCCACCTTATATTGATCGGGGGTGTCGCCTTCGACAGTCTCGTCGTTGATCCCTTCGTTCGTGACAATGATGCTGAAATCAGCGTCCCCGCTCGCGAGTACGGTTGCGAGAGTTTGACCGGTTCCGTATGCCGTCGCCGCGTATTCGCCGGTTCCGCTCAGATCCTGCTTGAACGTGGAGCCCGGCGCGGACTGATCGACGACCAACACGACGCCAGTCCAAAGCGCGTTGTCGAAGTCGGCCTGCGCGAGCATTGCCGGCGTCTGCGGACAGCGGTACGACGGCGCGTATTGTTGCGCAGTGCATATCCCATAGCCAGTACTGTCACCGCGCCAACTGACTTTGATCGGCAACTGAACGGCAGGTTTAGCGGGAGTGGATGCTGCAACAGGCGTCCTGGACTGGATCCGCCGCCACCGCCGCAAGCCGAGAGAGCGCAGCCGAGCGTCATTGCTACGGCTGTGGCTCTCCATCAGGCACCGGGGAAACTGAGTCCGCGTCCAGGTCGATAACCGCGCCGATCTCGCGCATGGTCTCTAGTACTACAGCCGTAGATTTTTTACTATACTTATAGTAATTAGTATTCCTACATGAGCGAAATATGCATTCGACTGCAAAAGCGTGGGAGCGTGAACTGGAGGCACTGCACGAGCAGCTCGGAGAGCTGTTCAGGCGGCCCGAGCCCCGACAGCGGTCGCTCGCGTACCTGAAGGGCTTGCTGGGCACAGTCGAGCGCAAGAACGGCTGGCAACTCGCCGAATGGATCGGCGAAGCGACACCAGACGGCGTGCAGCACCTGCTGGAACGGGCTCAGTGGGATGCTGATGCCGCACGCGATGTGCTGCGCAGCTATGTAGTCGAACAACTGGGCGAGCGTGACGCGGTGCTCATCGTGGATGAGACCGGTTTCGTCAAGAAGGGGCAGCACTCGGCCGGTGTGCAACGCCAGTAGTGGCACGGCAGGCCGTATCGAGAACAGCCAGATCGGCGTGTTTCTTTGCTATGCCGGTCGTGGCGGTAGCGCGTTTATTGACCGCGAGCTGTATGTGCCCAAGGCGTGGACCGACGACCGTGTGCGCTGCGAGGCAGCTGGCATCCCCGGGTCGGTGGAGTTTGCAACGAAGCCGCAACTCGCGCGCAGCATGCTCGAGCGGGCACTGGACGCAGGTGTGCCGTGTGGCTGGGTCACGGGTGACGAAGTCTACAGCGACCGTCACCTGCGGCTATGGCTCGAGTCGCGTGGCCAGTCTTTCGTGCTGGCCATCGCGAAGAACGAACCCCTGTGGTGGCATGGTCCAGATTACGTACGGGCAGACCGGATCGCAGAAGCCCTGCCGGCGCGTGCATGGCGACGCCTGTCGGCGGGTGCCGGAGCCAAAGGCGAGCGCCTGTATGATTGGGCGCTGACCCCGCTGTGGCGTCTGCAGATCACCGCAGACGAGCGCCGTTTCGGGCATTACCTGCTGGTGCGACGCAGCCTGGGTGAGGAACGCGAGCATGCGTATTACGTCGTATATGCCCCGCGCAGCAAAGCCACGCGGCAAACCCTGGTGAACGTCGCTGGCCGCAGGTGGGAAATCGAAACCGGCTTCGAGGCGACCAAAGGCGAATGCGGGCTCGATCAATACGAGGTGCGCCGATGGCAGGGCTGGTACCGCCACATCACGCTGGCCTTGCTGGCCCATGCCGTGCTCGTCACCTTGCGGGTGCGCGGCAAAAAAACACCTGAAGATTCGGTGCCACTCAGTGTGCAGGATCAGGCGCGCGGGGTTTACTGTCGATTTTTCGGAGACGACAGATGCGCATGGAAGTGGCTGCGCTGGTGGAGGCGTTCGCGGACCTGCCGGACCCGCGGGTGATTGGACGCTGCGATCACGATCTGCTGGATATCGTAGTGCTGGCACTGTGTGCGGTGATGTCAGGCGCCGAAGGCTGGGACGACATCGAAGACTGGGGTGTGGAGCGGCAGGCGTGGCTGCGGCAGTATTTGAAGCTGCGCAACGGTATTCCAGGTCACGACACGATCCGGCGGGTGTTTGAGACGCTCTCGCCTGCGGCGCTCGAAAGCCGGTTCGTCGAATGGGCCCAGGGCGTCTGTGGTGCGGTCGATGGACGGGTGATCGCCATTGATGGCAAGGCGCTACGTGGCTCGCGTTCGGTGGCGCGCGGTACCGGTGCGCTGCACCTGGTGTCGGCGTATGCGGCCGAGATGGGCCTGACGCTGGGACAGCAGCCGTGTGAGGAAAAATCCAACGAGATTGAGGCGATCAAGGATTTGCTGCCGGCACTGGCGCTCGAAGGCGCGGTGGTGACGATCGATGCGATCGGCTGCCAGACCGCAATCGCCGGCCAAATTATAGAAGGCGGCGGAGATTACGTGCTCGCCGTCAAGGACAACCAGCCGACGCTGGCCACCGCGCTGCGCGAGTTCTTCGCCTGCCTGAATCAACCCGGTTATCCGCTGCGGCCATGCGATACCCACGAAACTGTCGACAAGGGCCATGGCCGCTTCGAGACGCGCCGCTGCACGGCGGTGGATGATCTCGCGTGGCTCGACGCCATCGAGTTACGCGCACGCTGGCCGAACCTGCGCTCGGTGGCGTGCATCGAGTCGCAGCGCGAGACACACGGCCAGGTCCAGACCGAAACGCGCTACGTGATCAGTTCGCTGCCGGCGGATGCCCAGCGCATCCTGTACGTCGCACGCACTCGCTGGGCTATCGAGAATGGCCTGCACTGGTGCCCGGATGTCACCTTCAATGAGGACGCCAGCCAGATCCGGCTACGCAACGCCGCGTCTCCTTCCTGCGCCGGCTCGCCATCAACCTGTTCCGCGCCGATTCCCGCCGCGCACTCAGCCTGCCAAAGAAGCGCAAGGCCGCTGCCTGGAATCCCGACTACCTCGCTCAGGTCTTGAAATTACAGCCAATTTGATGCTCCGGCCCTGCCACGCGAGGACGGGCACCTATGCGACGAGCCACCCAAGCCGTACAATCATTCCAGCATCGGACGGCACGACCTCCCCCTCGGAGTAGCCCCGACCTAAGCGCGCCGCAAGCGGTGCTTGTTGTTAGCGGTGCCTTTTGAAGACGGCGAAGCGCGACGGATCCACCCTCCGCTTCGAAAAACCGAAGACGATGCAACAGACCACACGTGAGCGAGTGCCTTTATGCTCCGTGACCCGCGCCGATCCGCGCGCCGACGCACGTTTTTTTAACCATAACCGGACAATCCACCGATGACAAATGTTATGACGAGCACCTCTAACCCCGCAGATATTCTACAGAGCAATGCGACCCAATCCATCCAGGCAAAAGAAGCGCTGCTCAATGACGCCCGCTTAATCGAAACGTTCTCGAAAGCAGCGTCGCATGTCATAGCATGCTACAAGTCAGGCGGACGGCTTTATATCGCCGGCAACGGCGGCTCTGCCGCCGATTCCCAGCATTTGGCCGCGGAATTCGTCAGCAAGCTCGCAAGGGACAGAAATCCCCTCCCTGCGGAATCCCTGACAACGGATACCTCTATTCTTACCGCCATCGGCAATGACTACGGTTATGAACACGTATTTTCCCGACAATTGATCGCGAAATTGAGGCCGAACGATGTGTTTCTGGGCATCACGACATCTGGAAAATCGAAAAACATCCTGTCGGCGTTGCAAGTGTGTAAGCAGATCGGGGCAAAGTCGATCGTCTTCACTGGCTTTGGAGGCGGCGAGGCCGCGACGCTCGCGGACTATCCATTGATTGTTCCCGGCAATCGGACCAGCACGATCCAGGAACTGCATATCCTGCTGGCGCATAGCGTGTGCGAGACGGTTGAAATGGCGCTCTTCCCCATAGAAGAAGCAGCACACTGACTCCCGACGCGACGCGCACGCCGACGCATGCAGTATGCCGATAAGGCGCCGCGGCATAACAAACGGCCCCCGCTCCGCGGTCCGTACATTAAGGGGATGGCTGCATTATCCTTTGGCCATCCCGATGCTTGCGCAAGTCGCCCCGCCGCAAATCGAACCTGCCTGAGTCCACCGGACAGACAAACGTTACGCTGTTAGTACGCGTGCCGTCCCGGCGAGAAGCGCTTCACCCCTGCGCCCCTCTGCGGTAACATTACAAGATGGCGCGCGCTTTTTCAGCGTACGTTTTTAGTTAGGTTGCTTACGCGATTTACAATACTTGCGATACCTCGGTCCCAGCGTTTTCAGCCGCCTGCAGCGAGACGCTCATTGGCCAGGATCTACCCCCTCCATGTCGGCCATCAAGCGCGCGCGTCATAGTTGGGCGGCGCAACGCGCGACAGTGCGCATGCTATCGTCGATAGGGAATGGCTTTAGCCCCTGAAGTCGAGCGGCCTCACGACGCTCGGCAGCCTGTAACTTCCCCGCTCGTTTGCAACGATATCTAACGGTACTTTGAGGCCCGCCAGTCTAATCGTACAATCGCGCATGGTTTGATACTGTTTTTTGACGGGATTCTGAATGCTGAAAACCGTCCACAGCGCATCAACTGTTACTTCTTGTTACGCGACGTCCGGCGCTCGTTAGAGCAACTGCGGGATTGCCCAAAACCAATATTTCCGAGGGAGCTACGCTTAGATGAAAGTTGTATTGCTTGCAGGGGGTCTCGGGACCCGAATTTCGGAAGAGACATCGGTCCGACCAAAGCCGATGGTCGAAATCGGTGGCAAGCCTATCCTGTGGCATATCATGAAAATTTATGCCGCACATGGCTTGACTGATTTCATAGTTTGTTGCGGCTACAAAGGGTATCTGATCAAGGAATACTTCGCCAACTATTTCCTGCACATGTCCGACGTGACGATCGACCTCGCAAAGAACACGCTGGAAGTACATCAGAAAAAGGCCGAGCCGTGGCGCGTGACGCTGGTCGATACCGGCGAGGCCACGCAGACCGGCGGCCGTCTGCGCCGTGTACGAGACTATATCGACGGCGATTTTTGCATGACGTACGGCGACGGCGTTGGCTCGGTCAACATCACTGAGCTGCTCGCATTCCATCACGCGCACGGCAAGCAGGCGACGATGACTGCCGTTCAGCCGCCGGGCCGGTTCGGCGCACTGGAAATGAGCGGCACGCAAGTGCGCTCGTTCGTGGAAAAGCCGACCGGCGACGGCGGCTGGATCAACGGCGGCTTCTTTGTACTGAATCCGTCCGCGATCGATCTCATCGAAGCGGACGAAACGCTATGGGAACGCCAGCCGCTTGAAGCGCTGGCAACGAACGATGAACTGCAGGCTTACCTGCATCACGGCTTCTGGCAGCCTATGGACACGCTGCGCGACAAGACCCACCTCGAGGAGCTGTGGACGTCGGGCAATGCGCCGTGGAAAACGTGGGAGTAACGATGCTCGTTGATCCTGCGTTCTGGCGCGACAAGCGCGTATTCCTGACCGGCCATACCGGCTTCAAAGGTGGCTGGATATCGCTGTGGTTGGCGTCCATGGGCGCCAAAGTGGCTGGCTATGCGCTGCAACCGAACACGCAGCCGAATCTTTTCGAGACAGCCAGCGTGCTCGCCACGCTGGAACAGAACCACTTCGGCGACATTTGCGACCGGGAGGAACTGACCGCCGCGATGGTCGGCTTCCGTCCCGACATCGTGATTCACATGGCGGCGCAAGCTCTGGTGCGCTATTCGTATGCGGCGCCCGTCGAAACGTACGCGACCAATGTCATGGGCACCGTACATGTGCTCGACGCGATCCGGCAGTGCAACACGGTACGGGCGGCCGTCATGGTGACGTCCGACAAGTGTTACCAGAACAATGAGTGGCCTTGGGGCTATCGTGAAAACGAGCCGATGGGCGGGTATGACCCGTACAGCAATAGCAAGGGCTGCGCGGAACTGGTGACGTCGGCCTACCGGCAGTCGTTCTTCCCGGCCGAGCGTTATGCAGACCACGGCGTAGCCATCGCCTCCGGAAGAGCAGGCAATGTGATTGGCGGAGGCGACTGGTCTGCTGACCGGCTGGTTCCGGATGCCATTACCGCGTTCCAGAAGGGCGTACCCCTGCTGATCCGCAATCCCGGTGCCATCCGCCCCTGGCAGCACGCGCTGGAGCCCGTATCGGGCTATCTGATACTGGCGCAGGCCCTCGCGGAGCAGGGTGTCACCTTCAATGGCGGCTGGAACTTCGGTCCCAATGATACCGATGCACGGAGCGTGCGAGAAGTCGTCGAGCTCGTCATTGAAAAATGGGGCGAGCCGGCTCGCTGGCAACAGGATGGCGCAGAACAACCCCATGAAGCCAATTTCCTGAAGCTGGATTGTTCGAAAGCCAAACAGCACCTGGGCTGGGTCCCAAGCTGGAATTTGTCGACAGCGATTGAAGCAACCGTTGCATGGCATCGCGGCAGAACGAACGGTGAGGACATGCAGCAAGTCTGCCTCGCACAAATTCAGCGTTATTCAAAGGCTGCGCAACAACGCGCGGCAAGAAAGTAATCAAGATTCCTATAAGGTTTCCCAATATGGCTATCGAAATCATCGATTCCGGCAAACAAGCACAAGCCGAACTGCGCCGCAAAATCGCGGCACTGGTTGACGAATATGCGGCGCTCGCCTATGCAGACAAACCCTTCGTCCCGGGACAGACAACCATTCCGCCGTCGGGCAAGGTTATTGGTGCACCAGAACTGCGCAACATGGTAGAGGCATCGCTAGACGGCTGGCTGACGACCGGCCGCTTCAACGACGAGTTTGAAAAGCGCCTCGCCCAGTATCTCGGCGTCAATCACCTGATCACGGTCAATTCGGGCTCCTCGGCCAACCTGGTCGCATTCAGCACGCTCACGTCTCCGAAGCTCGGTGAACGCGCCATTCTGCCGGGCGACGAAGTGATTGGCGTAGCGGCGGGATTCCCGACCACGGTCAATCCGATTCTGCAGTTCGGCGCCGTGCCGGTCTTCGTCGACGTCGAACTCGGTACCTACAATATCGACGCGTCGAAGATCGAGGCCGCTCTCTCCAGCAAAACGAAGGCCATCATGCTGGCCCATACGCTGGGCAATCCTTACAACCTCGGCGTGATCAAGGACATCTGCAAGCGGCATAACCTGTGGTTGATCGAGGACTGCTGCGATGCGCTGGGCGCGACGTACAACGGACAGAAGGTCGGCACGTTCGGCGACATAGGCACGTTGAGCTTCTACCCCGCGCACCACATTACGATGGGCGAAGGCGGTGCAGTATTCATGAACGACACCGAACTGAAGATGATCGCGGAATCGTTCCGCGATTGGGGTCGCGACTGCTATTGCGCGCCGGGCAAGGACAACACGTGTAACAAGCGTTTCTGCTGGAAGCTCGGGAATCTGCCGGAAGGATACGACCACAAATATACGTATTCGCATCTCGGCTACAACCTGAAAATCACTGACATGCAAGCCGCTTGCGCGCTTTCGCAGCTCGATCGTATCGATGATTTCATCGCGAAGCGCCGCGCCAACTTCGATTTCCTGAAGGCGCGTCTCGCAAGCTGCGAGGAATTCCTGTTGCTGCCGCATGCCACCCCGAACTCCGATCCTTCCTGGTTCGGCTTCCCCATCACGCTGAAGGACAATGGGCCTGTCAGCCGCCTTGAGCTGCTGACTTATCTCGACCAGAACAAGGTCGGCACCCGCCTCCTGTTCGCCGGCAACTTGACGCGCCAACCCTACATGCTGGGCCGGAACTTCCGCGTGGTCGGCGATCTGACCAACAGCGACATCGTCATGAATCAAACGTTCTGGCTCGGCATTTACCCAGGACTGACGAACGAGCACCTCGAATACGTTGCGACGAAGATCGAAAATTATCTCGGCATCGGATTCTGAGTATGACGTCGCCCAATGAGACGCAGGCATCGCAACGGCCGTTTCTGGACATCGCCAGCTCCGACTTCGCGAGACTGACAGCGCATATCGATTGCCGCGACATCGACGGAAAGACCATCCTGGTCTCCGGCGCGACCGGCTTTTTCGGCGCGTGGATACTTGCGCTGTTCGAATGGCTGCGAAAGACACGCAACGTGCAGTTCCGCGTGCTTGCCATATCGCGCAATCCACAGAGCTTTCGGAGCAAACATCCCTGGATTGACGACGTGGAGTGGTTGCAGTGGATCACCGGCGACATCCAGGACTTCGCCTTTCCCGAGCAAGCGGTCGATTACGTCATCCATGCGGCGACCGACACGTCGGCGCCCGCCGGAAGATCGCCTGCTCTGCTGCTGAACTCGATCGTGCGCGGCACCGAGCGCGTCCTTGCATGTGCCAAAGCGTGCGGGGCAAAGCGTGTCCTGCTGGTGAGTTCGGGCGGCGCGTATGGCGGACAGTCCGTCGATACATCGCGGTTGCTGGAGTCGTCGAGAAACAGTCCTTCGACGATGGATGTCGGCAGTGCGTACGGCGAGGGCAAGCGGGTGATGGAACTGCTCGGGGCGATCCATGCGCATGAGAACGCGTGTGCCGTTGTCATTGCCCGATGTTTCGCATTCCTCGGCGCGGGCCTGCCTCTCGACGGGCATTTTGCGATCGGCAACTTCATCCGCGACGCGCTCACGCAGGATCGAATCGTGATTCGCGGCGATGGCAAAGGCGTCCGCTCCTATCTGTACGCGGCCGATCTGGCTGTCTGGCTGATGCATCTGCTGTTGAACGGGCAGAACCGCGGGATCTACAACGTGGGCTCCGATCAGGAAGTCACGATCGCCGAGCTGGCGCGCCAGGTGATTTCCACGCTGGCGCCGGCAAAGACGGTCGTTGTCGAAGGCGCCAGCAATAGCCCGGGCGCCGGCAACCGGTATGTTCCGTCGATCGATCAGGCCCGCAGCCAACTCGGCCTCGACGTCTGGACCGCATTGCCGCTGGCGATTCTCAACACTGCCCTTTGGTCTTCGAAGAAATGAAAGCCCTGATACTTTGTGGAGGACTGGGTACCCGCCTGCGTAGCGTGATCGGCGCGTCGCAAAAGGCGGTGGCCGATATCGACGGGCGCCCGTTCCTTTCCTTTGTCATCGAACAGCTCGCGAAAGCTGGCATTCATGACCTCGTTTTTTGTACCCATTACCAGTCCGAACAGGTGGAGAGCGTGGTCGCGAATCTGCCCGCCGACCCTGCGCAGAAGGTTGCAGTCATGTGCGAGCCGTCCGCCATGGGAACTGGCGGCGCCATTTTGTACGCGCTGTCCCAGCTTCAGTATGAAGGCCCGTTTATTGCGTTGAATGCGGACACCTATCTTGATGCCACCGCCTATCGAGCCGCCGCGGAGGCGGCGCCGCCCGCGATCGTCGTCACGCCGATGGACGACTGCCAGCGGTATGGCGCTGTGCAACTCGATGAGGATCGTCAGGTTCAGGCCGTCACCGAGAAAGGCAAGACTGGTCCGGGGCTGATCAGCGCCGGCGTCTACAGTCTGCATACGCGCTACCTGACCGACTTCCCTGTCGAGACGTTATCGATGGAACAGGACATCATCCCTGCGCTGATCTCGCAAAAGCTGCTGACAGCGCAGGTGTACGACGGGCCCTTCCTGGATATCGGCACGCCCGACAGCTTGAAACTCATTCGTGAACACGGTGTGCAGAAACTGTAATGAAAGACCATTTCAAAAATCTTGTTGTCAAACGCGACCAACCCGTCGTCGATGCGATTGCCGCCATCGAACGGGGGCCGACGCAGATCGCGCTCGTGGTCGACGCCGAGGGCGTCCTCGTGGGCGTGCTCACCAATGGGGATCTCCGGCGTTTCCTGGTGAACGGCGGTCAAACGTCGACCCCGGTTCATGAGTGCATGAACCGCAATTTCCATGCGTTGCCGCAGGGGACCTCGCGCGAAGAGCTGTTGAAGCTGTTCGATATTGGCTATAACGCGGTGCCTTTGCTCGACGAGCAAGGTAAGCTGGTCGAATTCGCGACCCCGGATTTCTTTCCTCCCGCGAAGGAAGTGGCGGTGCTGTCGCGTGCCCGTGCGCCAGTCCGCATCAGCTTCTCCGGTGGCGGGACGGATCTCACCTATTACTTCATGAAGAACGGCGGCGTCGTTCTGAACGCATCGATCGCGCTGTATGCTCACGCAACACTGATCCCGTCCGCAGGATCGGAAATCAATATCATCTCCCATGATATCGATCGACATGAACACTACCCGTCGCTGCGCAGTCTGTTGGACAGCCCGGATAAGGGGCTCTTGTCCTCCGTTGTATCGGTGATCCGTCCGGACTTCGGCTTCGACCTGTTTGTTCACTCCGACTTCCCGGTAGGCTCCGGCCTCGGCGGATCGTCCGCCGTGGCGACGAGCGTCGTCGCTGCATTCAACGAGCTGCGGCTGGACAAATGGAGCACTTATGAAATCGCGGAATTGGCGTTCCAGGCCGAGCGGCTCTGCTTCGCAATCTCCGGCGGCTGGCAGGACCAGTATGCGTCAGCGTTTGGGGGGTTCAACCTGATCGAGTTCGACGGCAAGCGCAATCTCGTGCATTCGCTGCGACTCGAGCCGGCGACCAGCAACGAGCTGGAAGAGTGCCTGGTGCTGTGCGACACCGGTATCGAGCACAACTCGGGCAAGATCCATAAGCAGCAACGCGAAGACTTCAACAATGTCGACCGCAGCCAGCAACTGTTCGATATGGTGGACTTGTGCCGGCGCATGCACAAGCATCTGATTCGCGGCGACCTCAATGAATTCGGCACCAGCCTGCATGAGGCGTGGACGATCAAACATGGGCTGTCCAGTGCGATCAGCGGCAGCACACTCGATACAATCTACAAGTCCGCGCTGGATGCGGGTGCGTTAGGCGGGAAGTTGCTGGGCGCGGGGGGAGGCGGTTTCTTCCTGTTCTATGTGCAGCCGCGCTTCCGTTCCGCGGTCAGCGCAGCGCTCAAGGCGCTTGGCTGCACACTGAGCACCATCCGTTTCGAACAAGAGGGCGTTACATCGTGGAGAACCAAAGTAGCATGAACGAATCGACATTCAAGATTGGCGATTTTATTGTCGGGGGTCCGCGTACGTTCGTGATCTCTGAAATCGGCAACAATCACAACGGCAGTGTCGAACTGGCAAAAAAGCTGGTGGACGCGTCGATCGAAGCCGGTGCGGATTGCGTCAAGTTTCAGCTTAGGAACCGCGCTGCGCTCTACCGGACGGCTCCCGGAGAAGAAGGCTCCGAGGATCTCGGCGTCGAATACATTCAGGACCTCTTGAACAAGGTCGAACTGACGAATGACGAGCACCGCGAACTGCGCGACTATTGCACGCAGAAGAATGTCGCGTATATGTGCACGCCGTGGGACGAGCCGAGCGTCGATGTTCTGGCGGAGTTCGACGTGCCGGCGCTGAAGCTGGCATCGGCCGACCTGACGAATCCCTATCTGATCCGCAAGGCGGCCAGCTTGGGCAAGCCGCTGATCCTTTCCACCGGCATGTCGTTCGAGCCGGAAATCGAAGCCGCAGCGAAACTGGTCAAGAGCCTGGGCGTACCGTTTGCGATGCTCCACTGCAATAGCGCCTATCCCGCGCCGGAAGCCGATATTCACCTAGGCTATATCAAGCGTCTTCAGGAAATCCACAGCGTAATCGGCTATTCCGGTCACGAGCGCGGCATGGCCGTGACGATCGCAGCCGTCACGCTCGGTGCGAAGGTCGTCGAACGGCACATCACGCTCGACCGCAACATGGAAGGTCCCGATCACGCGGCAAGTCTCGAACCGGCGGAATTCAAGTTCCTGGTCGACGGCATCCGGCAGGTCGAACAGGCGTTGCCCTGGACCGGCCCCGGCCGCCAGGCAAGCCAGGGAGAACTGCTGAACCGTGAAAACCTGAGCAAGAGCGTCATCGCCGCGCGCGCAATCAAGCGCGGCGAGACTTTTACTGAGGAAAGCCTGCGTGTGGCGAGCCCTGGTCAAGGGCTGGCCCCCTACCGGCTGCCTGAGTTGCTGGGCAAAGTGGCGAATCGCGATATCCGCGTCGGCGACTTCCTGTATGAGGGCGATTTGACCGCTCAGAAGACGGTGAAGCGCACCTATCAATTCGCGGGATATTGGGGCGTGCCGGTTCGCTACCACGACTTCGATCAGTACCTGCGCATGATCGACCCGGACCTCTATGAGTTCCATCTGTCGTATCGCGACATGTCGTTGACGCCGGCGAAGTACCTGAAGCAAGTGGACTGCAAGCGCCTGGTGGTTCACGCGCCCGAACTGTTCGAGAACAGCGAGCTGCTCGATCTCACCGCCGACGACCTTAGCTATCGTCAACGCTCGATCGACAACCTCAAACGGGTGGTCGAAGCGACCGAGCAAATCCGCGCCTTCTTCCCGGCGGCCGATTCGGCGCTGATCGTCGCAAACGTGGGCGGATTCTCGATGGACGCGCCCTTCCCGCTCGCGCATCGCGCCGCACTGTACGACCGCTTCGTCGAGTCGTGCGCGAAAATCGATTTCGGTTCCACCGAACTGACGCCGCAGAACATGGCGCCGTTCCCCTGGCACTTCGGCGGTCAACGTCATCAGAACATCTTCATGATGCCGGATGAACTGGCGCAAAAGGCCCAAGAACTCAACCTGCGCCTGTGCACCGACCTGTCGCACCTGCAGATGACGTGCAGTCATTTCGGACTGGACTTCCAGGAAGCGTTGGCGAAGCTGTTGCCGCACAGCGCCCACTTGCACGTGGCCGACGCGCTCGGCGTCAACGGCGAAGGTGTTGTGATCGGCACTGGCGACGTCAACTGGCCGGGAACCTGGAAGAAGGTTTCGGCTTACCCGTCGGTCAGCTTTATCCCAGAAGTGTGGCAAGGCCACAAGGACCATGGTGCCGGATTCTGGCACGCGCTGGATTTCCTCACCAAGCTCAACTAAATCGTCATTATGAACGTTGCTGAATTTATCCTTGCCAACATCCAGAAGCTTGGTACCGACACCGCGTTCTGCCTGACCGGCGGTATGGCGATGCACATCAACCGCGCGGCGGATGCGGCGCCGGACTTGCGGGTGATTTACTGTAACCATGAGCAGGCGGTGGCTGCCGCGGCTGACGGTTATGCAAAAGCGAAGGACTACGTGACACCGGGCCTGGCCATCGTGACATCAGGCCCCGGCGTAACGAACACCATCACGTCGGTGGCTTCTGCCTACTACGACTCTGTGCCGATGTTCGTTCTCGCCGGCCAGGTCAAGCGTGCCGACATCAACGGGCACGGTGTGCGCAGCCGCGGTGCGCAGGAAACGCCCCACCTCGAACTGATGCAGCAGATCACGAAGTGCGCGTTCCGCTACGTGCCCTCGGAGGTCGACGACAAGACGCTGGCGGCCAATCTGGCGCAAGCCGTCTCCGGCCGCAAGGGACCGGTGTTCATCGACATCCCGCTGGACGTTCAAGCCGAGACGGTACCGGACGCGGAAGCACGACTGGCGAAGATCTCGGCGCTGATCACAGACGCGATACATAAAGATCACGAGGTGCCGGAAGCGGCAGTGTCGGCGATCGTTTCCGCGCTGCAAGGCGCGCGTCAGCCGGTGCTGGTGGTCGGCAATGCCCTGCGCATTGCCGGCATCTCCCGTGCGTCGATCAAGCAACTGGTGGAGAAGGTGGGCGTGCCCACGTTGTTCACCTGGGCGAGCTTCGACTTGCTGGCACACGACCACGAACTGAACTTCGGCTGCGCCGGTGGTCTTGCGCCGACGCATTCGAACAAGATCATCCAGTCGGCCGATGTGGTGATTTTCCTCGGTACGCGCCTTGATCTGCTGACCACCGCGTTTAACCCGCAGAACTATGGCAAGAACGCAAAGCGTATCGTCGTGGAACTGGACGAAAAGGAAATCGCGAAGAACGAGGGAATGACGAACACCACGTTCTTTAACAGTAACGTTGCGGGCGTCGTAGACGCGCTGCTGACTCACGCGCCGGCGGTCGATGTCAAAGACTGGCTGGCACATTGCAAAACGTTGCTGGCGAAAGACCAGGAAGACGAACAGGCTGCATTCGGCGCACCCCGGCTGACGACGTACCAAATCTCGAATGTGCTGTCCCGGTCGCGTGTTGGGAAGTATGTGGTGCCCACTGCATCCGGCTACGCCATCGAAGGGATTGCGCGGTTCTTCAAGCCGACTGAAGGCGCGAGCTTCGCGTGGGCCGGACACGTCCTCGGTTCGATGGGCCTGGGGCTGCCGACTGCGGTAGGCGCGGTGGCTGCGCTGAAGACTCCGGTGGTATGCCTGGAAGGTGACGGTGGCCTGCTGCTGAACGTCCAGGAGCTGTTCACGCTTGCTGCGAACCCGGATCTGCCGCTGACTATCCTCGTGCTGAACAATCGCGGCTACCAGTCGATCATGAAGTCGCAGGCGCGCGCGTTCAACAAGGAATTCGGTGCGTCCAAGGCGTCTGGCCTGTACGAACTTCAATTCGATTTGCTGGCGAAGCTCGCGGGCCTGCCATATGAGAAATGCGACACGCTGGAGCAGCTCGAAGCCAGCCTGAACAGTGGTGCACCCCGTCGCCTGATTGATGTGTCGGTCGAAGAAGATGGTTATCGTGGCCCGGCTGTGATGACGAAGTTCGATGAGAACGGCAAGCCGTACTCGACGGATATCGCTGATGTGAGCTGGGCGCGGTAAGCGGCGCCTCTTTCCGCGCGCCATCGTGACGCTGGCGCGCGGTGTACGGCTTGACACGCGTTTAAGCACGTAGCGGTAGAAATTTACCAATGATGTCTGCTAAATCGCCGAAACGGACGAACCCGAGGAGGGACGTCGGAACAATTTCCTTAACGGATACTCAATAACATACAAAGCAATGAGTGATATGCCGAAGGCGACTGAGAGCGTAGTCACCGATCGGTTCGATCCAAGCGTAAGGGCGACGATAAACGCCGGAATACGAAAAAAGTAGAGTCGATAAGGCCAGTCGCCGAGAAAATTGAACGCCGCAAGCCGTGACGCTGAACTACGTTTACCCGAACATCGCTGGCCGCCTTTCGCCATTGTTAAAAGGATGCTGGGGACGTGAGTGATATCATCCGAGGTCAATCATTGACAGCGCAGACCCGGTGCCACCATGACTTCGATCCAGTGAATCAAAGCGTCGATACAGAATTTCATTTACTAGCCCAAAAAATGGGCGATGCGCGACACATATGCCTATAAAGTCGGGGCCACGACCTGCCTGATGAAGGATGATTTCAACCCATAGTGGGAAGGAGCCGAGTCGCGTACCCATTCCATCAAGCGACCTTGTACGCGAGATGGAGATGGGGTTTGGCTTTTCTGGGCGGTCGTGGGTAAGAGCGCGAGGGCTGAATACGACATCGGGCTCCGTGGATGGCGGGCATGAGATCGGTGAGCCGGTTCAGGCAGCGCTCAATCCGCAGCAGGCACGCGCCGAGGATCGGCTTGAGTGCGCCCAGCGCGTACAGACGGTTTGGATGACTGATGTGGTCGTCTTTGACTGGATCGTCCAGGTCATTGAGTAGCGTACACAGGTTATCAGCGACGGTTTTCGCACCGAAGTCCTGCTGCAGCGCCAGGTAATCCAGGCCCGTGACAGCCTCAAGCCGCAGTCGGTGCTTCAGACGTTTGAACGCTTCCTCAATACGCCAGCGTTGATGATAGAGCGCGCCGAAAGCGCTGGCCGGATAACGCTCGCGCTCCAGCAGCGAGGTCATCAGCACACGCACGCGGCCGCTGGGCGTGACATCACGGATCAGGCGCACGGTGGTGGGCGTGCGCGCCAGTTCATAGTCGCGGGCATCCTCTTCGTTGGGCGCGCTCAGTGTCACGACCTGCTCGGCCTGGCCGCTGCGCGCAAACGCGCTTACACATTTCCATCCTCGGGTATCAACGCGCAGGCAGAAGTGGATCTCGCGCTGCGCCAGCGCGGCCACCATCATGTTGCCGATATAGCCGCGATCAAGCAGCAGCAGATCGGTGTGCGGCTGAAGCACATCCAGCGCTTCGAACAGCATCTGCCGCTCGGCGCCGTCGGCCGGATGGAGCGCGGCATGCAGCGTCAGTTCGGGCCCCGGCAGGAACAGCGCGAACGCGTAGTGATCGGCGCGCAACTCATGGCCCTGGCGGGTCGCCACCCGCAGCCGGGTGCCGTCCGCGGCGACCGGCCTCAGGCCGTTCCAGCGCATCGAGTCAATATGGGGTTGGGCAAGCTCAATCAGACGTGCGCGGGCCCGTTCGAACAGCTCGGCCGACAGCCCCCGGCGCGCCTTGCTGAAGGCCTGTGCACTGACGCCGCGGGTACGCACGCCGCGTTCGCCGAGCTCACCAAACAGGCCATCGAGCTCGGCCTGCACGCTCGCGCACATGCCCGACATCATCAGCGCGGCAATGTCAGTGTGCGATTGCGGGTGAATGCAGTGGGAGAAAGACGCACGCGCTCAGCGAGCGCCGGATCGAACAGGAAATCGGAGAACTCAGCCAGGAGTTGGGAGGACGCTGGTATTTGAGTTCATATCGTCGATTTATCAAAGTTATGCAATGAAGTTTACAGGTCGAACGCCAAGTATACAAGCCCTTTCGAGCTTAAGTTGAGAGCATTGGAACATAGATACGCAAAAGTTCTTTCGATCCAGATTATTTCGCATAATGCCAATGTATCTAGTTGCTAGTGCTTCCGTAATAATCACATCTATTGCCTTAACACATTTTCGGCTGAACGAACCATTTGCGGATGCTTTAAAAGAATGTGCATCATGGTTTCTTTTTGCATTCCTGGGATTTGGTGACAATTTCGCTCCGCAGCAGATCACAAACATCAATGAATTTCTCATTAATCTGCTCTATACGTGGAAGTTTTTTTTGATCTTCCGCGTACTGTTATTCTTCGCAGATAAGAAATTGGCAAGAATGATATCTGCGGCTGCCGCTATGCTATGCTACTTTACGGTGTTTGCAGCGTGGACTATGTTAATATCAATGGCCTACCAAATAGCAAACTAATTGATTCAGCATTCTGGACACTTGCTTACGAGTGGAAATTTTACTTGATATTTCCACTATTGATCGTTTTCGCTCGTGGAATATGGGCATGGCTGGTCCTGATTGTATCTGCGGTTGCCGTGTACCGCTATAGCGCTAATCACGTAGAATGGTATTTTGTGTACAGCGCATTGACGGCAAGCATCCATTACAAACTTCCATCAATTCGCAAGTTGTTCTCGGGGAATTTTGGCAGTGTTATCGTGATAGCTTCGCTAT
>NZ_WOEZ01000348.1 GCF_013177735.1 Paraburkholderia elongata
GACACTGGCCCTTATTTCGGGAAGATGCGCCGCCGGATTGTCGGGATGTGACCGGGAGCCGCGAGGGACGCGGGCGCAAGCAACAGAAGGCGTGGGGCAGACCGAGGCGTGGTCGATGGTCGCGGCAGGGCGATCCCCGGGGAACGCCGGGGCCTCCGGCGCAGAAATCTGGCCATTGACCTTTCGCGGTCAGCGTCCCTGACCTTGCATGTGCCAATTTCCTCAGGTGGCTTCAGCAGGCGCGTGCCCGTTAGGACAGGCGACGATGGGGCGGTATCGGAGGGGCGAAAGCGGTGCAGTCGCGTGCCGATTGCGCGGAGGCGCGCCGATCGGGTAGGGTGTCGGCATCATCATTCACTCAACGAGGAAAAAACAATGAACAAGCAGGAACTGGTGGATGCGGTCGCCGCGGCGACGGGCGAAAGCAAGGCCTCGACCGGCGAGATGATCGACGCAGTTATCGCTGCGATCACTGGCGAGGTGACCAAGGGAAAGACGGTGCAACTGATTGGCTTCGGCTCGTTTTCCACCGGTGCGCGTGCCGCGCGGGTCGGTCGCAACCCGGCCACCGGCGCCGAGATCCAGATCCCTGCGGCGAAGACCGTCAAGTTCACGGCGGGCAAGGCATTCAAGGATGCGGTGAACGGCGGCTGAGACCGTGCACAAGCCGTCGGCCGGGTTCCTCCCGGCCGTACCCAGCCGGCCACATCGCCCCCACCGTTGGCCGGCGACAGAAGGGAGGGGACGTGATTGCGCATAGAGCCTGGACCTGGGCAAGTCGGCCTGGTAGCATCGGTGGCGAGATGCCGCGACGTGCCGCGGCCCCTTCGATTCGCTGCACATCTCTATAGATACCCGTATGGAAAAGAAACGATCGCGGAGCAGGCGGGAGCCGCTGTGTCCACCGATCGGTGCGCTGCTGCGCTACCGGGCGCGCATCGTGCGCGTGATTGCAGAAGCGCGTGGACAGCGCGCGATGATCGAGCCACTTGATACGACGGGCAGGACCTTCGTCAGCACCGTCAAGTGGAACAGCCTGCGGGAGCTCGGCGCCCAGCTTTTCTAGTCCGACGCTGCCTTCAGTCGAGCGGGTTCCGAACCTCCAGCTGATTGCGTCAGAACGAACTTCCAGTTGCAATGCAGTACGGTCGCCAAAACCTTGACGCAAGTAACCCATCCACGTCAGTGTGGATGCGGATTTATGCCTCTTCTATACTGACGCGCATAACAGTCGAGGGAACACCATGAGGCGTGTGATCGTCCGGCGATCGTCGGTTCACGGCAGGGGCGTGTTCGCAATAAAACCGCTCGCGGCGGGCGAGCGCGTGCTGCAGTACAAGGGTGAAATCACGTCGTGGCGCAATGCGGTGCGCCGTCACCAGCGTGAAGGCGTCGAAGGCCATACGTTTCTGTTCGGGCTGTCGAACGGGTCCGTGATCGACGGGAGCCGCGGTGGCAACAGTGCACGCTGGCTGAATCACGCCTGCGCACCGAACTGCGAGACCATCGAGGACCAGGGGCGGATTTTCATTCATACGCTGCGGGCCATCGAGCCGGGCGAAGAACTGTTCATTGAATATCTGCTGGCGATTGACGATCCTCCTAATGAAGAGGTTCGGGCCCAGTACGCCTGCCGGTGTGCGGCATCGGGCTGCCGTCAGTCGATGTTGGCGGACGCAGCGTGAGTGAGTTGGCTGGGGAAAGGAGGGGCAGTCCGGCCGCGTTGAAAGGCGGCGACGCCCTGAAGTCGTCGGCTGATGGCGTCATCAGGATCGGTGTGGGGGTGTTTTTCCATCGCGACGCGCTGCGCCGCCACTTCCGACGCTGGCGGTTTCTGGCGAAGTCGATGGCGCTGATACGAAACAACAGATGTCGCTGGATCTTGACGATTTGGGTTGGCGTCGACGCCAACGTGCTTCGCCGACGGGGTCAAAGGAGCGGTCTTATGCAGAAACGGATGTCGGTGCAAAAGAGGGGTAGTGATGGAAGTCTGCCGGAACTACTGAACCGGCTTGAACTGGCATTGGCGGAGACGCCCGCTCGCACGTCTGTATGCAGAGCGCTGTTGGATCTGAACCGGCGGCTTGATTCGGCCCGAAAGGAAACGCCCGCCCGGATCAGTCGATTTGCGTCACCACGGCGTCGGCGCCAGCCCGTCGTCGAATCCCTGTCGCTGTTTTCGTGAGTGCCGCTGGGACGCGCTCCCGCTGAATCGGCCAGGAACATCTAACGGCTTTCGGAAATCGTTTCGCGTTTGTGTTCGTCGGGCGGACTTCGGCTCAGCGTGTGTCAAAACGCCTTTTTGAAGACCTATCCTTGGCGTATCGCGTATCGCGTATCGCGGTGAGACACATTAGGCGTTTTGTTGACATAGTGCGGAGCAAATCTGTTACTGGTCTGGATAGCACTGGCGAGGTGTTATCGAACAGGTTGACATTTTTACGTTCGCTCCGAGCGGCGCAAAAGTGTTAATTCGCATATATCCGTATTAAATTCGTCCGCTGCCATCCCTGCAGCCACACCGGACAATCACGTGCCGCTGATAACGGCCAGCGCACGGTCGCCGCCGCCGCACCCCCGTGCACCTCAATCTGGATCTCCGTTGCGCCAGATGCCACTGCGGATGTTTTCAGCTGTAACAGCACAAACTCTGCCGATAGCACGCTCGTAGATTTGCAGACCACTTCAGCCGCATCCAGTTCTTCCTGGGCCGCAGCATGTTGGCATTCAGGCGGTGGCTTACCTACATGCGAGCCTTGTTCGGTTTGGGCGACGAGACGATGATTGGCAACTGCGAGAGTCTCGGGTTTGTATTGTGCGTGAATTACGCCACTCGAACTGTTACAGCTGCGTGGCTGTGATCCTGATACAAAATTCCGGCCGTCTCTAGTTCGGTATTACGGTATCCGGCTGGACGTTTTCTACGACCTGTCGCAACGCCTGTTTAACCGTTAAGTTCGACGTGTCGACGGTAAAGTTGGCTAGCCGATACAGTGGCTCGCGCGCGTCCAGCATGCGGTGAATGTGTTCGAGCGCCTCCCGGTGAAGTGTCCGCGTTGCGATGCGTGCATCGTTTTGCGCCATGACGCGCTCAAAGTGCACATCGGGCTGCGCTTTTAGCCAGACAGTGAGGAAGGTCCGCAGCAATAGTTCATAGGTGGCGGCCTCCGCGACGATACCGCCGCCAGTGGCCACCACCACTCTCGGATATGTTTCGATGATCCTCTCGATGCAGCGCCGCTCGAGCCGGCGCATGCCCGTCTGCCCATAGAGCGTGATGACCTCTCCAATCGCGATGCCGGCTTCCTGCTCGATCATCCGGTCGAGTTCGACAAACGGGATCTCGAGCTGTCCTGCAAGAGCCGCTCCCAGCGTTGATTTACCCGCGCCACGAAGGCCGATGAGCGCAATGCGTTGGTGCCGTTCGACGGTCGCGAACTCCGGCGTCGAAATCAACGTCTGCCGCAGCCGTGCAAGTTCCGCGGGGGGCTGCTGCTTCAGGAACTGAACCAACATAGTTAGATCCGCATTCTGGGACGTACCGTCTGAGAGCAGGTCGTGGATCGGCACGTTGAGGGCTGCGGCGAGTTTCTGCAACAAGGACACTGACACATTGCCCTCGCCACCTTCGATGCGCGCAAGGTGTGGGATCGATACGCCCGACTGCGAGGCGAGCTGCTTGCGGGTCATGCCGCGTTGTGCGCGCAGCGTCCGGATACGATGCGCCAGCTCCGAAAGCAACAGGTCAGATTCAGAGTTCGCCAACGCCGACTCTGCAGTTGGATTGGTACGGGTCGCCATAACCATTCTTGACGGGAAAGTCGCATTTTACGGTACCCGGGCTGCGGACGGAGCAGGCGCCCCCGGCTCGCTGCACGGCGCCGTCATTCTAAAAGATATCGTAAACGATATATTCAGGAAAAACTGGCAGGTCAGATATTTGGGGTGTCTGTTGGGCTATTCCGGGTAAACGACGAGTTGATACTGCTTGTTCTCATTGAAAAGTATCTTATAAGATATGTTTCATGAAAACAAATCCGGTGGTCGCATGCCCTACGAATTTCTAAAAGTGCAGTACGACGGACCTTTGGCCTACGTCGAGCTGAATCGCCCCGCAAAGAGGAATGCGGTCAACAATGCGCTGATCGAGGAGCTTGAGTCGGTCTTCATCCGGTTCGATGAGAGCGTGCGCGCTGTGGTGATGACGGCCGCGGGTTCTCACTTTTGCGCGGGGCTCGACCTTGCCGAAAACAGCGTGCGTGCGCCGATGGATGTTTTGCGCACCTCGCAGCAGTGGCATCGGGTGTTCCAGCGCATGCAATTTTCCGACAGACCCATCGTGACGGTGATGCAGGGCGCGGTGATCGGTGGCGGCCTCGAGCTCGCGCTCGCTACACATGTGCGGATCGCCGAAGCCGACGCCTTCTTTCAGTTGCCCGAAGCGCAACACGGCATTTTCGTCGGCGGTGGCGCATCGGTACGTGTCGCGCGCGTGATCGGTCCCGACCGGATGACCGAGATGATGCTGTCGGGGCGCAGCTACAGCGCAGAGGAAGGACACCGTCTCGGACTTGCGCACTACATGGCCGAACAGGGCTGCGGCCGGGAAAAAGCGATTCAGCTCGCGACGCAACTCGCGACCAATGCGCCGTTGTCGAACTGGGCGGCGATCAATGCGGTTCCGCGTATCCACGACATGTCGATGAGCGACGGTCTTTTTACAGAATCCTTGACCGTCGCGCTGACCCAGAGCGGCGATGAGGCGAAAACCCGCATGCAGGCATTCCTCGGCGGGGCACGCGCGAAAGACGCCACGGAGTTGCCATGACCGCGAGCGCCATAAGTCGGGTCGCCGTTGTTGGCACGGGCGTGATCGGCGCCAGTTGGGTCGCCTATTTTCTCGCCCGTGGTTTGCAGGTCACCGCGACTGACCCTTCGTCGCACGCGCGCGAACGACTGGAAGATGCGGTCAGGCAGCATTGGCCCACGCTCGCGTCAGCCGGGCTAGCACCCGGCGCGTCACCGGATAACCTCACCTTCCACGACACGCTTGACACAACGCTCGAGGGGGCGCAGTTCGTTCAGGAGAACGGTCCCGAGCGGATTGATCTGAAGCGCGAACTCTTCGCTGGAATCGATGCCGCAGTGGGGCCCGACGTGGTCATCGCGTCGAGTTCATCAGGGCTGTTGATCAGTGATGTGCAGACCGCCTGCCGGAACCCGGAACGTGTGGTGCTCGGTCATCCGTTCAATCCGCCGCATCTGATTCCGCTCGTCGAGGTGATCGGCGGACGCTTGACCTCCGCAGCCGCGATCCAGCATGCGATCGATTTTTATCGCGCGATCGGCAAGCGCCCGATCAATCCGCAAAGGGAGCTTCCGGGTCATATCGCGAACCGGCTGCAGGCGGCGTTGTGGCGCGAGGCGTTCCATCTGGTGTCGATTGGCGCTGCCAGCGTGCAAGACATCGACGACGCGATTGCATACGGCCCCGGCTTGCGCTGGGCCGTCATGGGGCCGTTTGCGAACCTGCATCTGTCAGGCGGAGCCGACGGAATGCGTCATCTGCTCGACCATCTGGGCGGCCCCATCGAGAGTTGGTGGGCGCAACTCGGAACACCCGCGCTGACGCCCGAATTGAAGCAGCAGGTGATCGACGGCGTCGGCAGCGCGCTTGCGGGTCGTAAAGATAGCGATCTCGCTGTGCAACGCGACTCGCTGATTCTCGCCATGCTACGTGCGAAGGCGGCAGCGCCTGACATTCCCTGACGGATAAAGCAGGGCTTTCCACCGAACAACGACGGAGACGAACATGAGCAAACCCAAGGTCATTGTGACCATCGCGCCGACAGGCGGGATGGCGAGCAAGCAACAGAACCCGCATCTGCCCACGCAGCCCGACGAAATCGCACGCGATGTCTACGACTGCTATAACGCCGGCGCCAGCGTGGTTGCGGTGCACGCCCGTTTGCCCGACGACGGCGCGACGTGTGACGCCGCAATTTATCGGGACATCAACACCCGTATCCATGCGAAATGCGACATCGTGATCAACAACTCGACCGGTGGCGGCGTGCACGGCGAAATGATCGGACAGGCGCCGAATGGATATTGGGAGATTCTTTGGGAAGAACGACTGAAGGGCATGGATGCCGGCGCCGAAATGTGCACGCTGGATGCGACGACCATCATCGCGACCTTTGGCGGCAGGGAACTGCTGATGCACACGTCGCCTGAGCGGTCGAAGCATCTCGCGGCCGAGATGAAGAAACGCGGTATCAAGCCGGAATGGGAGGTGTTCAGTCCGACACATATCGTGCAGGACGTCGCGGCACTGACGGCGGCGGGTTTCGACGAGGAGCCGTTCTTCATCAATCTGGTGCTCGGCGTTCATCGCAACTTCCAGAATGCGATGCCGTACACCCCTCGCATATTGCAATCGATGGTGGACCTCTTGCCGAAGGGCAGCATCTTCTGTGTGAGCGGAATTGGCCCTGCGCAGTTGCCGTCGGCGATGAACTCCCTGCTTCTAGGCGGCCACGTGCGCGTCGGTCTCGAAGACAACCTTTATTACGGACCTGGGGAGCTTGCGACCAACGTGCAACTGGTCGAGCGGATCGTTCGTCTTGTGCGCGAGATGGGTTTCGAACCGGCAACGCCTGGCGAGGCGCGCGAAATCATGGGGCTTCCGCGCAAGAGCGGACCGCGACCGGATTTCGCGATGCAATAGCACTCGCGCGACATGACTCAAAATAAAGGAGACACGCGATGGTTGAGCATCGAAGAAAAAGTGCGCGGACGGTTTGGATGCTTGCGTTGACCATTGTCGGCGTACACGTAGCAGGAGTTGCGTTGGCGGGAGAAGAACCGGTCACGGTCGGCGTGACGCTGTCGTCTACCGGACCGGGGGCGTCGCTGGGAATTCCCGAACGACAAACGATCAGCATGCTGCCTGCCACGCTCGGTGGCCGAGCAGTCCGCTATGTGCTCCTCGACGACGGTTCAGATCCCTCGACAGCGGCGAAGAACGCGAGAAAACTGGCGACTGAAGACAAGGCGGACGCAATCATCGGTTCGTCGACCACCCCCGCGTGCATGGCCGTCGCAGCGGTAGCCGCGGAAGTATCGACACCACAACTGGCATTGTGTCCGTTCGTGCCGCGGCTGGAGCAGATGCGATACGTGTTCTCGTTGCCGCAATCGGTCGCGGTCATGTCGGACGCACTGTTCGACGATATGCGTGTGCACAACGTCAAGACGCTCGGTTTCATCGGTTTTGCAGATTCGTACGGCGAGGCCTGGCTGAAGGACGTCCAGACGCGCGCGGAGGCTCGTGGCATCCGCATGACGGATGTCGAGCGCTATGTCCGTACCGACTCGACCGTGACTGCACAGACGTTGAAGCTGCTCGCAACCCATCCCGACGCGATACTGATTGCGGCAAGCGGCACTCCCGGCGTATTGCCGATGAGCGCATTGCGCGACCGCGGTTACAAGGGGCGCCTATACCAGACCCATGGTGTCGCGAACAACGATTTTCTGCGAGTCGCCGGAAAGACGGCAGAAGGCGTGATCGTGCCCGTGGGTAGCATCCTGGTCGCCGAACAATTGCCGGCCAGCAACCGTAGCCGCGGAGTCGCTCTGGATTTTGCGAAGCGCTATGAGGCGCAGTTCGGCGCGGGTTCGCGCAACCTCTTCGCGGGGTATGCGTTTGACGCCTATCTCCTTCTCGACAAGGCCGTTGCGACTGCCTTGCGCAGCGCCGCGCCAGGTACTCAGGCGTTCCGCGATGCATTGGCGGGTGCGCTTGCTAATGTCACCGATCTTCCAGCCACGCATGGCGTAATCAACATCAACGCGAAAGATCATTCGGCCTACGGCGTGTCGGGGCGGGTTCTCGTCGTCGTGAGAGGTGGGCAATGGATTCTGAATTGAAGACTTTTACGCGGTCTGAAGTCCGGAGCGTGTCCCCATTGATCGGCGAGCAGTGCGTGGTCCTGGCGACGCCTGACATCGATCAGGAGGTGCGCGCGGATGGTAGCTTTATCCTTCGCTCCCGCGCAATGCTCCAGCCATACGGCCGCAGTATCGTCGACTGGCTGGTTCATTGGGCTGCGTGTACACCCGATGCGCCGTTTCTGGCCGAGAGGATTCGTTCGGACGGTCCGGCAAGCTGGCGAACGGTGACGTATTCGCAAGTGCTCGCAACGGTACGCTCGATCGGGCAGGCGCTGCTCGATCTGCCTGACGGCCGGTTGAGGCCGGTCGTGATTCTGTCCGACAACAGCGTCAATCATGCATTGATGTCGCTCGCCGCGATGTACGTCGGGCGGCCGTCGGCAACCGTCTCGTCAGCCTACGCGCGCGTTGCGAAGGACATGACCAAGCTGCATGCAATTCTCAAGCAGCTCGATCCGGCGCTTGTCTATGTCGAGGATGGAGAGGGCTATGGATTGGCACTCGCCAATGCGCCGCTTAATTGTCCAGTGGTCGCAAAAGATGCACCGTGTGCCGGTTGGCTGCCGTTCGATACACTGACGGCCTGTAAGCCACACCAGGCGGTGGACGATGCGTTTGCTGCTCTCGCGCCTGGCGACATTGCGAAGCTGCTGCTCACGTCGGGCTCGACAGGGAGCCCGAAGCTCGTCGTCAACACTCACGGGATGCTCAGCGCGAATCAGCAGATGATCGCGCAGTGCTGGCCTTTCGTGGATCGTGCCGCGCCGGTGGTGGTGGACTGGCTGCCGTGGAGCCATACATTTGGCGCAAATCACAATTTCAACCTTGTCTTGCGCAACGGCGGCGCGCTGTATATCGACGACGGACGGCCTGTTCCGGGGCTGATCGAACGCACCGTCGAAAACCTCCGGGACGTCTGTCCCACGTTGCACTTCAACGTTCCGCGCGGGTTCGATGCGCTGGCGCCGTTTCTCGAAACGGACCACGCATTCGCTACACGCTTTTTCTCGCGTCTGCAGGTTCTTTTCTATGCGGCAGCCAGCTTACCCGCAACGGTCCGTAGCCACTACGAACGCGCTGCGCTACGAACCGGGCATACGGGTCAAGTGTTCTTTGCTTCTGCGTGGGGTTCGACCGAAACAGCGCCACTCGTGACCAGTGTGCATTTTCCCGGCGCGGTCGCGGGAAATATCGGCGTGCCTGCACCCGGCAACGAGCTGAAGTTCGTACCCGGCGGCGGAAAGCTGGAAATGCGCGTGCGTGGACCGTCAGTGTTCCCGGGTTATCTGAACGACCCCGAGGCAACAGCGGCGGCATTCGATGAGGAAGGTTTCTACCGGATTGGTGATGCCGGGAAATTGTGCGATCCGTTGGATGCCAATCGCGGTGTGATGTTCGACGGGCGGGTGGCGGAAGACTTCAAGCTGTCGAGTGGCACCTGGGTTTCCGTGGGCACGTTGCGGATCAAGGCTGTGAGCGTACTGACTCCGTACGCACTGGACATCGTCATCGCCGGTCACGACCGTGACCAGATTGGTCTGCTCGTCTTTCCGACCAAGGCGCTGCGCGAACTCGCGCCCGAACTTGATGGTAACGCGGATGGCGAAGAACTGGGCCGGCACCCGACCGTTCGAGCGACGTTGAATACAGCCTTGCGGGAGCTCGCCCGCGATGCTGGGAGTTCGCAAAGAGCAGCACGGGTTGCCATTCTCTCGGCACCTCCGTCGCTTGAGTTGGGAGAAGTTACTGATAAGGGGTACATCAACCAGCGCGCGGTTCTGAGCCTGCGCGCGGACGATGTTACGCGGCTTTTTTCTTCGGCGGATTCCGTGATCGTTCTGGGCTGAAAGCCGCTCATCGCTGAAGCGAATACGCATTTCATAGAATCTCACTGCACGCTTCATTAAATTTTAATCTGTAGTACTACTAGTATGTAATTTTTTTGTAATCGATTTTCTTCTATCACAAAACTAATTTTAAGTAGAAAAATATTGGAGGCGGAGATGAAGTTGAAATACGGATTGTATGGTGCGCTCTGTATGTTCGCATTGACGGCACACGCGCAGAGCAGTGTGACGCTGTACGGCATTATCGATACGGGCGTCGAGTATGTATCGCACGCGAATGCTTCGGGCAACGGCGTAGTGCGCATGCCTTCTATCACCGGCGAATTGCCGTCCCGATGGGGCCTGCGTGGTACCGAGGATCTCGGCGCAGGCTACAAGGCGCTGTTCGTGCTGGAAAACGGATTCAACGTCGGCAAAGGTGACATCGGCCAGGGCGGCCGCCTGTTTGGCCGTCAGAGTTGGGTGGGTGTTAGCGGCCCATACGGCACGCTTTCATTCGGCCGGCAGTACACAATGACCTATCTGGCGGTGATCGACGCCGACGTGATCGGGCCGAACATCTACGGCATGGGTTCGCTGGATTCGTACATTCCGAACGCGCGTAGCGACAACACCATCGCCTACAAGGCAACGTTTTCGGGTTTGACCGTTGGTGCAAGCTACTCGTTCGGGCGTGACTCTACTGGGACCGGCAACTCGCCCGGGCAGGGAACATGCGCAGGCCAGGTTGCTGGAAATGAGACGGAATGCCGTTCCTGGTCGGCGATGGTCAAATACGACGCACCATGGTTCGGCGTTGCAGGTTCGTACGAAGAGCAACGCGGAGGGAAGGGCGCTGCCGCCAATCTCTTCGATGGCGTCAAGCCGTTGCCGTTGACAGCGGACGGCGACAAGGACGATCGCGCGCAACTGAACGGCTACGTGAAGCTGTATGGCGTAAAAGTCGCGAGCGGCTGGATCGGTCGTTGGGTCGACACCGATGCGTCCGGCGGTCCCAACGTGCATTCGGACCTCTTTTACGTAAGCGCCAGTTATCAGGTTGTGCCGAGCTTCATCGTCGACGGCGGTGTCTATCGTGTCATCGTTAGCGATCAGGATGCACGCGCCACGCTAGGTGTAGTGAGAGGCACGTATCTGCTGTCGAAGAGCACAGCGCTATATGTTCAAGGTGCCTATCTCGGTAACAGCAAGCATGCGAGCTATTCGGTCAGCGCAGGAGGTGGGGGTACGACGCCGGCGCCAGGGCAGGGTCAGTTCGGAGCAATGGTGGGTATCAGGCACTTTTTCTAGTCGATTTCAATAACTGTAGCTGGAAGCCGTTAAAATCCCTGGGATGTTCTTTGCCAGGGCCACGTAACGCGTCGCTGTCCAATCCACGGAAACTGTCGCCGTGCGAGTTCGTGGAATTCCTGGTTCAACAGCGCGACGCGCAATTGCACGACACTGTGTGCTCCCACGCGACTCCAGCGCATATGCTGGCTCTTGCACATTCGACGGCCAACTATTCGGTTAATCGACGATTCGACGAAGCCGGTGGAGATTGGCCATCCTACACGTTGCCACGTGCGATAGTCGATCAGCGACTCAACGTTGCTCTTGAGATACGTGATCACATTCGAGAGGCTGTAGCTTGCTTTCTTGATTTGGCTGCTCGCTGCCGGATCTCGTTTCTCACGCAGATCTAGCAAGTGAGCTAGCTTTGCTGCGAACTGCTGCCAAGCCACTGAGTCTCCGGTCCAGACGTAATGGCGGAAGCGGACGAACACATCCCACAGTTCGAACGCTGATCCACTGTCCGTGAGTCGCCCATATGCCAGAGGGGTGATAGCTTGATCGACGCGTCGCAACATGCGCCCGATGTGCGCCCAATCGAGAATCCACTCACTATCGTAGGGAAGGTCGTTCGCGACGCCGGCCAGGTCCAGTGCTCCATCAGTCAGGACGACGACTTCACCAGGATCCGCGTATCCACTGTCCTCCAGAAATCGCGTCATTTCTTCATTCAGTCGCTTGGTGCGCGGCATGGCGGAAGCCCACACCCGTGGTTGCTCACCGGCTTGGCCCACAGCAGCAACGACGACTGCGATTGTCGATGACTGGTTTCCGGCTTCTGCGCGATTGTCCTTTCCCGAGCCCTTGCAATTGCAACGTGCGCGCCGGACATAGCCGACGTCAATGCCAAGCTCCGCATTCGGTTTTGTCGTCTCGGACCACCGGCGCACAGGCCGTGCGTGCTGTATCGATTTGCCGATGATCACGGTGTGATTGCGGATGGTTACATGATTGTCGCGGCCCGAGGTGGTAGCAGAAGGTCCATGACACGCCTGGCTTGTCGATAGGGCATCGTAGCGCCAAGCTCCGCGTGCAGCCATCTCAGTTCACCGGTGCTTGCCTCGGTCAGGTATTTCTTGAGCGGAGAAACATATCTCGAGCCGTCAGCGCCACAGTTGCAGGCCTTCCATCGTTCGCGGCAATAGAAAACCTTTCCCAGTGCGGTCTTCAGCTCCGAGCAATGACTATCGTGCAGGCGACGCTGCACGCCGCAGACCACGCAGGCTCTATGCGATGCGCAAAAACGTTCGATCTGCTCGACGACAAACTCCTGCTGCACACAGTTGACCAATGACATGCCTTCGGCGAGTGACAGTCCCACGTCCCCGGGCATCTGGTTTTCGGTCGCCCTGTGAAGCCGCATGACCTCAACCCTCTTCACCACACTCCCATCGCCATTATCGAACTCAAGAACGATCGTGCATCGCATGGCGGCTCCTGGTCTCGTTGTTAGGGAAACAATATCCCTTCGTGCGCCGGTCTCCCAGCCTTTTTAACGGCTTCCTTCAACAATTGGCGTGCCGCCGCCCGACGTGGTCGCTCCGGCAGCGGTGGTCGTCGTGTCGCCGGGTTGGCATGGCGACCGTTACTGCGACGGACGCCGCTACTGGGATCGCGATGAATGGGAAGAGCGTCATCGCCATCACGGGCATGGCCCCGATCACTGTCCGCCGGGACATGCGAAAAAAGGCGAGTGCTGATCAGCGTTTCGAACTGCGGCCGCGAGGAAGGACGTAAGTGCGTTCGAGCGGCTGTGTTCCGGCACCCCCGTTTGCTTAGTGCCCGGCACACATCAAGCGGTCGACTCAACGTGACGCCGCGACGCCGCTCACCCGTCGAGCGAAGCGTCCGGGAATGCGTCGCAGAGAAACTTCACAAGTCAGCAAGGCGATGCGTTTGACTTGAGCGTTGGCAGCGGAACAACTTACACACTGTTACGCGGCGCAGTGAAAATATTCGGCAACGCTTCCTTATACTCCATGCCGAACTTCAACTTTGCCCGCTGACATGCGGCGTCAAGATGTCGAGAGCATCATGTACAACACTCAATTTGCCAAACCAATCTTTTACATCGCGCTGTGCGCAGCTTTACCCCTGAGTGGATGCGTGGTTCCTGGCGCAAACGTGCCGTACGGGGCGAGTCCGGCGCAGCCTGCCTATGCGCAACCCGCATATGCCCAGCCGGCGTATGTGCAGCCAACCTATCCACAGCCAGTCGATAGCGCAAGCGCCTATGGCAACGCGCCTCCTGCAAGCTCCGGTTACGGACTTCAGTATGGGGTTGTTTCGGAAATTCAGCCTCTCGCCACATCCAATGCGGTGAGCCCGGGCGGTGTAATGGGCACGGTGGTCGGCGCGGTCGTCGGTGGTGTGGTCGGCAATCAGTTTGGCGGCGGGCATGGCCGCGACGTGGCGACCGTAGTGGGTGCGCTCGGCGGCGCGGTGGCCGGAAATCAGATTGGCCGGCAGTACAGCAATGCGGCCCCGAGCGCGTATCGAATCGTTGTTCAACTCAATGACGGATCGTCACGCTCCTTCGACGTGCCCTCACCCGGCGATCTCCGTCCGGGCGACCGCGTGCGGATTGACGGAAACCGGCTGGACCGTTCCTGATCGACCTGCTTGCCGGTATGGCCGGTGCCTGTGCTTCGCCGAGTTTTTTCACTGGTTGGCCAGTCGTTCCGACGCAGCATGCGCCGGCCTGTATTTCCGGACCCCGGAGCATTGTGAGTTGCCCGCGTCTGCATACTCGTTGACTGGCGTGCGCCCGCGCCAGGATCGCATGCTCATATAAATCTGACCGGCGTAGACCCTCGTGCCATTTCAGCGGCACTCGAGACTATCTGTTCATTGCATCGGCCATAGAACGCATTGGGGACCATGCGACCAATCTTGCAGAGCTTGTCATCTATGTCGTCAAGGGCGGGGACGTTCGTCACCTTTCCAGAGAGCAGCTTGAGCGCGAGGCCTTGAGTCCTCCCGCGGCGTGAGCGGCGTTCCGTGATGGCCGGACACAAGGGCCTCACGATAAATGCCTGGCGCTTGCTGACAGCACACGCCAGGCAAGCGCACGGAGAAGTCCATGAAAACGTTGCATAAGTTGCGGTCACGAACAGCAGGGCCTGTATGGGGGCTGGTCTTCGGCATCTTGATTTCAGCCGTAGGGTTAGGTCTCTGGTTCTATGCGAGAACGTCGTCCTCCTCGGAGGGTGACCAGTCGGTGGCTGTTGCCGCAGTACTCATTGGCGTGTTCCTGACCGTATACGCCGCTCGCGAGATTGGACGCCGAAAGCGTTGGTAGTGGCGCCACACAGCATCGCGCCACGGATCGTATGCGCATCGGGGAGGTTCGCAGCAGGCAGTCTGCCGCAGGGCATCCGCAACCTTGACCCGGTATGCCACACGCCGTTGAGTTGCCGCACTGTTCAATCGTTACCAAACGTCTGGTCTTGGGTGCCCGAGGATGAACGCGAACCGCTTCTGGCTAAGAGGCCAGTTCAAAAACCCCTGAGGGGGCTGTTTACTTTCTCGGCAAGCTGTTAACCTTGGATGTCTGAACAACGGAACCCAAGGGATGGAAGCGCCGATCATTGATGACGAATTGTGGACACTGATCGAACCGTTACTGCCGCCGCCCAAGCCCCGGCGCAAAGAGCATCCTGGTCGCCCACGCGTATCGGATCGGGCGGCGTTGAATGGCATCCTGTTCGTGTTGAAAACCGGTCTGCGATGGAACCACCTGCCGACCGTATTGGGCTTTGGCTCCGGCGCGACCTGCTGGCGACGACTGAACGACTGGCGCAAAGCAGGAGTATGGGATCGACTGCACGAACTGCTGCTCGACAAGTTGCGCGAGGCCGGCCAGATCGATCTTTCATACGCTGCCGTCGATTCCTCGTCGGTACGAGCTGTTGGGGCGGGCGAAAAACTGGCCCGAACCCCACGGATCGCTCGCGACCCGGTTCCAAGCACCACATCCTCGTAGACGCCAATGGCGTTCCCATCAGCGCCATCCTGACCGGCGCGAACCGCGTGCGGGGCACGCGCACCGGCTGCATCCTCGCCATCAGCTCGGGCTGGTTGAGCGTGATGTCGAAGAAGAACTTCAGTCCGGTGATGGCGGCATTCAGCGACACGGGCGAGATGCCGTGGTCGACCAGATGCAGCTGGTAGCGCCGCAGGTCCTCGACCGTGGCGGTGTCGGGCCGGCGTCCGAGGAAAGCGGCGAACTGACGGACCACGCGGACATAACCGGCTTGCGTCTTCGGTGCGAGCTTGCGCATGCGCATGTCGTCGATCAGGCGCTGGCGCAGCGGACTGATATCCTGGCTGGTGTGAGTCATGGCTCTGCTCCTGTTGAGGAACGAGGCGGATTGCCTCGTACCCAACATGGAAACAGAGCCGGTTTCCTCTCACCTGCCACCAGAGCTTAATCGGAGCCCCATTACCGCGCGCGCGGTTTCGTCCTGCAAGGTGAAGTGGTCATTTCCCGGTCGCGCCGGCCGGCAAATTCTCGGCCGTTGCGTACGCTTTCGATGACTCAATTGCTACATCGCATGAAGGTCCGCTCCCGAGATGGCGCCCGACGGGGGACGCCCCTAACTGACGCAAATACCCGGTACTGCGACCTTCTGGAACAGGTGTGGCGAAGCGATCGCCGACGAGGGATACGCGGTGAGCTTCGCCTTGAATTCCGGATGAGTGAACGCCGCTCGAAAGTGGGCGATGGACTCCCACACTGCATAGTTCAGGTACGTCGGATTTTCTCCGATTGCGCGATGAAGTTGTGTCCAAATGAAGCCGGGCTGCTGCTTCATAAACGCCGCATCGTCCTGCCAGACCTGGAGAAAAGTCTGCTCGTCGGCCTTATCCAGTGTGAAGACGTTGAAAAGTACGACGGGGGCGGCGTCAGTGGCGAGTTGACCTTCGATCGGGAAAGAAGGGTCAAGTGGGCGCAATTGCGGCATAGGGGCTCTGTTAGTTTGGCTGCATAATGTCAATCGGACATGATTGATGTATAGTGCATTGACACTATGATGTCAAATTACTTCGATGGTGACAGATGCGCAAGATGAAGAGAACGCCAGCCGGCGAGACCCTGACGAGCTTCATACTCGATTTTTCAGGCTAAATAGCCGACTTCTGACCGCAGGCGATCGCCTGGTAGCGGAACTCGGGCTCACGAGCGCCCGTTGGCAGATCCTTGGTGCAATCACCGCAGCACAGCAGCCTCAGCCGGTCGCGTGGATCGCTCGGGACCTGAGCGCCAATCGCCAAAACGTGCAACGGATAGTCAACGACCTGGAAGAGGAAGGGTTAGTTAGATTCGAGGTCAACCCCCACCATCGCCGCGCGCAACTTGTCGTTTTGACGGACAAGGGGAGGCAGGCATTTGACGCTGCCATGGGACTTCAGGCCGCTTGGGTCAATCGCCTCTCTGACGGGTTATCTGTCGAGGAAATCGAGGCAGCACACCGCGTGATGATAAGACTGCGAAATAATCTGGAGGACAGTATGGAAACTGAAAATCTGGAGTAATCGCGCTGCCGTCTTCATCGAAATCATCGGCCGCAACGTCTAAGGCTGGCCGTCCATGGTCTTCGCGGACCTTCGCGGGCGCGTTTTACTGCTCCCGGTATCGCTGCCGGGCGTGGCATCGGGTGGGGCATCTGCCCGTGACGCTGCACCAGTTGGAAGACCGCAGTCGCGAGGCGCGACGTCTTTTCAAGTTGCGTGGCGTCATTCGACTCCGAGCAGACATGCGCCTCTCGTATCAGCTTCATTGTCTGCGGGTCGTCGATGACCGTCTCGGGGAAGTACAACGTCCCCGAGAAATCCTCGCCGTCGTCCTTGAGCAGGCTGATGAGGCCTGTTGTCGGTATGTACACCATCCGGTAGTCCCATCCGGCCTCCGTAGCGGGGCGACCTTCATGCAAGTGGCCAGGATTGATCACGCAGATCGTTCCTTCCGGCATGATGATCCGCTGCCCTCGGCTGTCGAGGTAGGCTTGGGCACCACGCTCGATCACGCCGAAAGCGAATTCATCGTGCGTGTGGGGAGGGAACCGGTGCGTACGGTATGCCGCTCTCAGTAATTCCGCGCCGGCGAACGCCGGCTCGCGCCAGAACTTCGCCTGATTGGGGCGGGCGGAAGCCGGCGGTTTCATCGAACAGTCCCCAAACGAACCAAACGGCCACTGACATCGTTCCGATCAACGCGACCGCATCCAACCCATCGCAGATCGAGTCTGCGGCACGCCAGCTGGCTTCTCGCGCGCCCGTTTCTGGAGCAGGTAGACCCCCGCGAGAATGGCCGCCATCGCGATCAGATCGAGCGGGCGCATCGGTTCGTGGCCGATCGACAATCCCAGCAGCAAGGCAATGACAGGCGGGATATACGTCACGCTGGAAGCCGCGACCGCGCCGAGCCGCCCGACAATGAAGTAATACAGGATGTAGGCAATCCCCGTTCCTGTCAGCCCGAGACCCAGCACGAGCCCAAGCGCTGCACGCGTGTCACCTGTTACACGGGCCATGCCGTGGAAGTCTGTGACGCAACTCAGCACGACAAGCGCGAAGCCGATCTGCCATGTCGAAAGCGCCAGTGGCGAGAGGTCGAGGCCGGAGAGAAAGCGCCGCGCGTACACGAACGAGCATCCGACGCTGAGTGAACCGGC
>NZ_WOEZ01000349.1 GCF_013177735.1 Paraburkholderia elongata
TTGCTGTTCTCAACGAAGAATTCTCGGTTAAGAAACTTGCCGTGTTGACCAAGACTTCTGCGGCTGCAAACTCGCCGAGTGCGCGCCGAGCGGCGTGAATTGACCTCCCACGGTTTGGTTCACTCTCCAATGGTCCAGAAGCGCTCCTCGAAGATGGCCGGGTCGAAGCCCTGCTTGCGACCGCGCTTTGCTCTCTTGCGCCCGCGCGGGTTTTCCGGAATGTTGGGAACCATGCCCCGGTTGAAAATGGCCTTGCGGTTGGCCCGGCAGTCTTAGACGCCGTCCAGACTGACGCGCGCGCCATCTGGCTCAGTCTGGGCAGCGCGTCACGGGGTAATCGTCCTTTTCGTGCAATTTCTGGCGGCTAGTGTCTAAGAACGCTTATTTATCAGGGACTTGGTGAATGTGTGTTTCGAAGGAATGTTGCAGCACAGGAGATCCCCGCTGGACGGGGCTCTGCGGGCGATGACCGCAAGAAATTGCACGAAAAGGACGATTACCCCAATACGGTCGATTTCCTGTTGCGGGCGCATCGCAACAAGGCTGCCGCGCGCCGCTATTTCGAGAAAGCCATCGATCGGAACGGCGCGCCTGAGACCGTGACCATGGATAAAAGCGGGGCCAGTCTTGCCGCCCTTCAGGCCATCAACGCTGAGCGGAAAACGCCCATCAAGGTCCGGCAGGTCAAGTATTTGAACATCGCCGTCGAACAGGATCATCGGGCGATCAAACGCCGAGCCAGGCCCATGATGGGTTTCAAGGATTTCCGGTGTGCCCGCATCATCCTGTCAGGCATTGAGACGATGCATATGATCAGGAAAGGTCAGATGAAGGACAACGGCGTTACCCGAACCGCTGCTGCTCAGTTCTATTCGCTGGTTGAATAAGGATTCCGTACCATCGCGGAATTCTCTCGCCTCGCCGAACTTATCGCGACACAACCTAGAACAACCCTCAACATAATGGGAAAATGGCGAGGCACCGCCAAATGACCGTTCATCAAACGCACTGCAGACATTCAGCGCATTTACTCGCTGGCCATCTCCTGGCTGACGTACTCGACGAAGGCTTTGACCTTGGCCGAATGCCTACGCTCACGAGGGCTCACCACATGGACGGGGATGGCGGGCGGCGTCCAATCCGGCAGGAGTTGCTGGACCTCGCCGCTCGCCAGTTCCTGATCGAAAAGCCACGTCGGTGAATAGCCAATGCCCATTCCAGCCAGGACCGAAGCTCTCATGACTTCGCTGCTGTTGGTTTGCAGGTTGCCTTCGACACGCACGATGCGCGTCGTTCCTGCAGGTTCAGACGTTCCCGGGCCCGCCGTAAAATTCCAGTGATTACGCATGGGCTGTTCCGTGTAGACAATGCAGTTGTGCTGGGAAAGGTCTTCAGGAATAGTGGGTGCTCTTGTCCCCTTGGTTAATGAACGCAGGTAACTGCGATGGGCGACGAGCATCCGGTAGGTTGTCCCCACGCGCCTCGCGATCAGGCCGCTGTCTGGCAAGTCGCCGATACGCACCGCCACGTCGATCCCCTGTTCAACCAGGTCGATGAAGCCGTCGTGAAGCCTCAGGTCGATCTTTACGCCGCCATGTGCGGCCAGAAATGACTGAATCGTCGGCATGAGTTTAAGGCGCCCGAACCCCACCGACGCCGCGACTCGCAGCCACCCTGTCAGTTGCTGCTCGCCGCGTTGCAACGTGCTCTCGGCCTCCGCAATCTCCGTCACGAGGCGCCGCACCTGTTCGAAGTAACGCTCGCCGTCTTCGGTCAGCGCGAGTGAGCGCGTCGTGCGCGTCAGCAATCGTGCCCCAAGCTCGCGCTCCAGCGCCGCGACCTGTTTGCTCACGGCGCTCTGGGTTGTGTCAGACTCGCGCGCGACCGCCGAAAAGCTACCTGCTTCGACAACGCGCACGAAGGTCCTCATGGTCTGCAACTTGTCCATTAACGCTCAACCTATTCCAAACGGGACTTGATGATATTCCTTCAAAGCGGCTAGATCAACCGGTTGGAATCAGTCAAAGTGCAGTCATGGCACGCACGCGGTCGTTGGTCTCACGAAGAGCGCAGCCCTCGAAGGCGCCGCCGGCGTGCGCGTCAACGCTGTGGCGCCCAGCCCTGTGGCCACCGAGATGCTCGATCATTTCGTCGGCGGCAGCGAGGTGGCAAAGCGGGCTTCCTTGCAACGATACCGGCGCGACGCGCCGCTGCCCCGGAAGAGATCGCTCAAACCATCGTGTTTCTTGCCAGCGACAAGGCGCGCTACCTCACCGGACAGTCCATTGCAGTAGACGGCGGTTACACCGCGCAATAACGCGTCGGCTAACCCACTTATCACGTCGTTTTTTCAACCCAGGAGAACCAGCATGACCACCATCAACGTCCCCACCCGCGACGAAGTTTCCCCGGCCAATCAGGCCATCTTCGACAACCTCAAGAGCGGCCTTGGCATGGTGCCCAATCTCTACGCTACGCTCGCCCATTCCGAGAATGCGCTCGGCAGCTACCTCGCCTTCCAGAACGCGGAGAGCAGCATTAGCGGCAAGGCACGCGAAATCGTCAACCTCGTCGTCAGCCAGGTGAACGCCTGCGAATACTGCCTCGCGGCCCACACCGTCATTGGCAAGATGAGCGGTTTCACCGATGAGCAGATCCTTGAGATCCGCAGTGGCAAGGCAAGCTTCGACGCGAAGTTCGACGCATTGGCGAGACTCGTCAAGAACATCGCGATCAACCGCGGACAAGCGGACCAGGCACTGGTCGCTGCCTTCTTCGCCGCTGGCTGGACCAAGGCTAATCTGGTCGACGCGATCGTCGTCATCGGCGACAAGACGGTGACCAACTATCTGCATTCGACGACTCGCGTGACGGTCGACTTCCCCGCTGCTCCGCAACTGCCTGCCTGATCGTTGTTGGCGGGTGAGCCGTGGACGTCAAGCGATGAGCGCGACGTCCGCCTCACCCGGCTGACTCAAGCAAAGAAAGCATTGCCTGGCCGTTTAACCTTGGCATATCGATAACGGGGCCCAGGCAGCGTCCGTCGACGAAGTCGAACGCAATGACGTATCCCGAGCGACGCAAAACAAATGTCCTCCAGGACCGGAGCGCAGGCCCCGAGGACGATGAAAGCTCATATTCGGATCCGCCCGGAACACGCGGACAAGGCTACCGGTTGATCTGTCGTCTTCGCGTACGGTGCATGCCGCGTCCGGCCTTCCGAAGGGGAAATCAGAACCTCTCACCCTGCCGTGCCGAAATGGGTAACGCAGCGACCGGCGCTACGTCGTTCACTCTCGCTTACCGCTGATCTCGCGGCGCACTCAGAACTTGTGGCGAATGCCGATTCGCCCAACTATCTGTGACCTTGTGCTTGACTGCTGCCCAGCGACGCCCTGGTAGATGTCAGCGTTTGCGCCGCCGAATGCCTTTTGATAGATGCCCATCAGGTATACATCCGTGCGTTTCGATATGAAGTAATCTGCCATCAAGTTAAACTGACTGTACTTCGGCTTTGCGCCATTAAAATCAACCTTCCCATCTGTGAAGGTGTAGCCCCCCCCCAACGTCGTTGCCGACGTTACGTAATACTGTGCCCAGACCTCGTAATTACCAAACCTTACCGTGTTGCCTTGCAATCCGTTGGAATCCTGGAATCTGACGTTCGTGAAGTCCAAACCGATCCGAGCCTGTCCAACAATGTACGTTCCACCAACGCCAAATGTCTGCATATTACTTGGGCTACCAACGTAACCAAACGCCCCTAGTCCATTAGAGACGCCTGGTTTCGCAGCACCAGGCTGAAAATTCCCTTCGGGGAATTGTGAAGCTGGATTCTTCGCGTAGAAATAGGCCGCTCCAAGGTACAGCCCACCATTGGAATAGCTCGCTCCAGCCGAGATCGTGCTGTTCCGGCCAAAACTTCCTGCAACCCCGCCGAGCGCGTACATCGCTTCTACGGACAATCCATTCCACGTTGGCGTCACGTACTTGACGGCGTCATTCACGCGAAAGCCGTTATTGGAGTTGTCAATATCGCTCGGGCGCGAGAACAGCGCTCCCGATGAGTTAAATGTGAGCGGCTGAATGATATCGACGAATGGATCATACTGACGACCGAGGGTCAGCGTACCCATAGTCTGGCTCGCCAGACCAACATATGCCTGGCGACCGAACTCAAGGCCACCCTGGCTCATCTTTCCATTGAAGACGTTAAGGCCGTTCTCAAGCTGGAAGATTGCCTTGACGCCACTGCCAAGGTTCTCCGTTCCTTTCAGTCCCCAGCGACTGCCTTGCGCGATACTGCTTTGCGTCTGCCAAAGACTGTGTCCTGCCGAGTTGTTCGTATACGTAATGCCAGCGTCAATGACGCCGTACAGCGTGACGCTACTTTGCGAGAACGCGGGAACAGAGACGATACTAGAGAGAAAAGCTGGACCTATGCATTTTCTAATCATTTAGGTTTCCTACTTTTTTATTGGAACTTTACGTTCAGACAATCTCAGAACGATCTTTCTTCGCGATCGTCAACCGCCTCTCGTAATGTTGCGGATTGTGAGGCTTCGCCGCCCTCGCTCGTCACATCCCATCCGCCATGGCCGTCCGTGAGCACTCGGCGCCTCTGACTGCTGCGAGACCAAAAGCGGTCTCGGACCCGGCGCCTCGCTATCAAAACATGTGGCCCACATACGCATGCCCCTTTTCAACCATCAAGTGAACACCATCGGGTCGGCCCGCTTGCTCTGAATGGCCCATCAAACGCATGTTGTGTGCATAGTCTGGCGCTGGTAGTTCATGAACGCTCATAAATCGGTCCCTTGAGCGGATGGCGACAGAGTTCGAAGTGGCTAATGCCTCGATAAAGCGACGACGATTACGCCAAGAGGAATTAGCCACTGGCGATGTGCCGGAATATCCCTCCCACTGTATAGAGTTCGTGCGCTTCCGACAGCTCCCTCTCGTTGGCAGGCTCCTGGCCAGTCAACCAGGAACCCAGTTGACGCCCTCTTTCGTAGCAACGAATCCCGAACGTCGACGTAGTTCGGCATACTGCCGAAATGCGCCGCTTAAGATCCCGTCTGACCGGTCACATGCTAAGGAATTCTCCGCTGGCGATATGCCGAGGTACTCCGCCTATGCTGTGAAGCTCCTCGGATTCAGTTTTTTCTCGCTCATTTATTGAACCGTCCCCCGTCAGGCACGCGCCAAGCTGGCGGCCCCTTTCGTAGCACTTAATACCAAATGGTCTACGGAGCGCGGAGTACGCCCGCAAACTTCCTTCCAGATCGGTGCCGGTGCCCAACACTGAGCGAGTGCAAGGGCATCACCCGCGGCCTTGGGAGGTTCCATAACCGACGTGCGGCCGTGCGACGACGGCTGCATTGCCTACAAGAGCGATTCGTCCCATCGAGAGATCGGGCGACACCAGATCATAAATTGGGGTGAAGAACGGCTGCTGGACTTGCCGCAAGACCTCAAGCAAGGGCGGGGTAACCAGTTTTTGCGCGTCCCGCCGCATCTCGCTGATCGTGTCATGACGGATTCTTCTGACAAGCTTTTTTTTGCATCTTCCTAGGAACCGCTACCGACGGCTTCAACTTTCGGCTTAACGAGCAGCGAACTGATTCGACGTCGATCGTTAGATCGGTTTGCGGTAGCGGATCCTTGCGTTTGATTAACTAGGCCGACACGGCCTCAAGAACGGGGTAGTCCGTGTAGCCTGTTTCGCCACCACCGTACAGTCCGGTGTATCGAAGCTCGTTGTACGGGCCGCCATTCGAAATTCGTGCAGGAAGATCTGGATTGGCCAAAAACATGCGGCCGAACGCAACCGCGTCAACTTTGCCGTCAGCGATTAGGTCTTCCGCAGCCTCGGGCGTGATCCCGGCATTAGCGATAATGGGCCCCTGATAGTGCGGCTTCACCATATCGAGAAGTTCCGGAAGATCCGGCGCACCAGCCCAAGCGTTGATGTCGCAGATATGAACGTATGCAACACCGAACTCTTGAAAGATTTGAGAAACGTACTCATAGGTTTCGCGAGGATTCGGATCCCGAACGTTATTATATGCGGCGGTCGGAGATATCCGTACTCCTACCTTGCTCATCGGAACTTCGAAGCGAATGGCCTCAAGAACCTCACGAACGATGCGCGCCCGATTTTCTACCGATCCACCGTACTCGTCTTCGCGAATGTTGATTGTCGGAGACAGGAACTGGTGCAACAAGTAGCCGTTAGCAATGTGTACTTCGACACCATCGCAACCTCCGTCAATCGCATTCCTAGCAGCGGTCCTATATTCGTTTACCGCTTCTCGAATTTCACTGATTGTCATGGCCCGAGACGGTGTGGCGGCGATGCGCACATAGCTGCCGTTCTTCAAGAGCCCGTAGACTTGCAACGCGTCGAGATCGTCGTTTACACCGGACGGTGACAACGGTTGCGCGCCGTCGAGAATACCCTCTGCGCCAACCCGGCCACAATGCCAAAGTTGCAAGAAGATGCGGCCGCCAGCTTCGTGAACTGCTTTCGTAACTCCCCGCCATCCCTTGACCTGATCCTGGGACCAGATACCAGGTGCGTGCTCGAAAGCACATGATCGCGGGCTGATATTTGTCGCTTCGGTGATGATAAACGCGGCGCTGGCACGTTGGGCGTAATACTTCGTGTTGGTCACGACCGGCACGTCGCCTTCTCCTGCGCGACACCTAGTTAAGGGCGCCATAACGATTCGGTTCGGAATCTTCATGTCCCCAACTGTCCCAGCATTAAAGAGTGACGGCATTTTTCTTTTCTCCTACAGTGTGATGTGAAGTTGGTATGCGGGCCGTGGCCCGTTAGGGCTTAAAGTCCCCGCACGCTTTTCTGATTCGCCTCAGGGCTGACGAGCCGATGGCATTTTAGGAATGAAAATTATTGATTGAGCATTAATGCCAGGGCTTGACACTACGACCTTATCGAATTTGCCGGTCGACAACCTGTAGCGCACGATGTTATTTCGTCCAGCTGAGTACAAGTCTCCGTCGGGCCCGAAGGTTATCCCCCGGGGCCTCTCGGTAACTCTGTGTCCGTCTACGTCGTAACCCGCGTCGAAGACTTGCTTCAATGCGCCAGTCCGCTCGTCATATTCACGAACGGTGGTGTTGGCACTCGGATCGTTAAACGGACGTTCGCTGCCTGAGAAGAGATCGCCGTTGGGGCCCACCTCTGTGTCGGTAGGACTCAGGCCGGGATCATCAACTTTGAAAGTCTCATCTAATCTTCCGTTTGGCCAAAAGCGTAAGATCGTATTCTGTCCTTGACCAGTCGCCGGATCGGTTCCGCTGGCAAGGTAGACCTTGCCAGCGGAGGTGACAGCCAAGCCTCGCGGGTACTTAACGTAAGTTTCGTGCTCGAACGTTTCGGGGCTCGACATTTTCACCAAATCGAACGCTACTATACTTTTACTTTTTCGAGCGCCAACATAGTAACGCCCGTCTTTTCCGAACTTGCTTCCACCCGGGTCCAAGTTTTTGAAAAGTGGTAGCTGACCGGCGAACGTACCCGTCTTAGCGTTGAACATGAGGATTCGATCGTCGCCATTGTTTACCATCACTCGATCACCTTGAGGAGTCAGGCGGATGCCACGTGGATCCGTAATTTGCGCGCCTGAGCCGAAGGTGCCAAGGTACTTTCCGGTCACGGCGTCGAACCTAAAAACGCCGTTCTTATGGTCACCGGTACCATATGAGGCGCTCGTGACAAGCATCTCGTAGCCTGATAGTGCGCTTGCTTCCGCGTGCGCCGGTTGAAAGATGGCACTCGTGCAAACAAGCGCCCATCCGAAGCCTATTTTTTGCATCACGTCTCCTTGGTTTTTTTCCAGCATATTTTGGATTACGGATAACGTAAATGGCAACATCCGAATAGCTGCTATTCCACGTCGGAATGTTTCGGCATGCTAGGCAGTGTTCACATTTACGACTGGCCCAAACGCGCAGGCAAGCGATGCAAAGACGAGATAGCTCTCGGCAAGCTTGTCATATCGAGTGGAGACGCGGCGAAAATGCTTGACGCGATTAAAAAACCGTTCGACCAGGTTGCGTGTACCGTACAGCGCACGGTTGTAGCGTCGCTTTGTCTTGCGATTCGAACACGGGAGAATCACGACCTTCGCACGGGTAGCCCGAATCCGTTGCACGAAGTGGTCAGCATCGTAGCCCTTGTCTGCGATCACCGCTCCGGTGCGCAGATGCTCGACCAGTTGCGCGGCGCACGAGATGTCTGCGACCTGTCCTTCAGTGAAGATCAGTCGCAACGGGCGACCTTTCGAATCCACCGCCAGATGCAGGTTGGTGCTCAGTCCACCTCGAGAACGTCCGAGCGCTTGCGGCCCACTTTTTTTAAGGCCGCGGCCGAACGCTGGTGCGCTCGCACGATCGTCGAATCGATCAGGATGTGCTCGATTTCCGTCTCGCCTGCCAAAGCATTCGCCACCCGCGCCCACACACCCTTGCTTCGCCAGCGCGAGAAGCGGATATATACCGTATGCCATCGGCCGAATTCCGCGGGAAGATCGCGCCACGGACTGCCGGTTCGGGAAATCCATAGCACTGCTTCGAGGAACCAACGATTGTTGGATGCCGTTCGGCCACGGTCGTCTTCCTTGCCCGGCAGGATAACTTGGACTTTGTTCCATACTTCGTCGCTCAGTAACGTTCGTACCACCCTGTCTCGTAGCGCAAAAGACAGGTTGTAAACACATTTTTTCAAATGCAATCAGACCCTAGGACCGTTGCGGGATACTGTGTATTGCCGTATCTTCATCCGCTAAACGGTTTCGGTATATCGTTGTACATGGATCCCCGCTCTTTGCGATATTTCCTTGACGTCGTAACCGCTGGAAGCTAATGCCGCTTCCGCTGCCATTGCCATTGCCATTGCCATTGCCATTGCCATTTGCATAGCGTCTTCGTGACGAGCATCATCATGTGTATGCTGGCGCTGGTGTTCGGTAAGCTGGCAGACCGTGTCGGCCCGTCTAAGTCGCGGCCTTTGTGCCGCCGCAGCCGTCGCAGTTGATGGACCACAGACCAAATCGCGCGAACGTGATTCAATCGTGCGATGTGTTCGTAGATGCAAGCGGTCTGGTCTATTCGACCGACTAAAACGGCGGCCTCTGTATCCTAGAGTACTAGGGCTAGACCCAATACTGTTAACAAAGTCGAATTTGTGTTAACTTTCAAGCGCCTGCAACGACAAGAAGAGCTTGAAGATGGCAAGAACGGAAGCAACGCTGCCCGGTGGTGCGAGGCTCGCGGACTATCTGGCG
>NZ_WOEZ01000350.1 GCF_013177735.1 Paraburkholderia elongata
CAAGACCGCAGCGATTCAATGGTGAGGCCCAATCTAAACGACAGTAGCTCGACGGTAGGGACCTGGTCTTACCCCGAACCAGTGGCAGGCATGGCACTTCACCGAACGGCATGAGTAAAGACCCGATATCCATTAAGCAAGTCAATGGGGAATGACAGCAGGTAAGGTGTGAAAGGCGCCCGGATGGTCCAACGACTGCAGTGTGCGGTCCTCTAAAGACGCTCCAATGAATTGACGGCTTCACTAATAACAAAGGCGAACTACATGCGCGAGCACCTGATCGTATGCGATCGTTAAACGGCCGCCAGCCCCGCACCAAGGCGGAATCGAAGGTTGCCATGTGGCGAACGCGCCGCGGCAGACTTCTGTGCGGTACCGCACATAGGCACGCATTCGGGTGTGGCGAAGCGCGTTGATGCGAGACTACGCTTTACGGACGGGTATGACCACCAGACGCTGTCCCGGCATCGGTGCCACCAAAAAGAAGCTTTGAACGGGTTCGATTGCGCTGAGGAGATACTCATGCGGCGTCTATGTTCTGCCTGGCTGGCCCTGTTCCTCGCGGTCCTGCCCCTCGTCAGCCACGCGGTGACGGTCATCGGCGGCCCGACCGCCGTGCTCATCACCGTCGTCGATACCACGACCGCCATCCCCGGCGGCAGCGGCAACTTCACCGCCTTCGTTCCCCAGGATCCTATTTTTCCGCCTGACCCGGCCATCAGCGCCGGCAACGTGGCGTTCTGGGGCGCGGGGGGCACTGGGCAGCAGGGCATCTATGCGTTGCGCTATGGCACGTTGGTCAAGGTGCCCGACCTCAACACGGCCGTTCTCGGCGGCAGCGGCACGTTTTTTTCCTGGCCGCCGGACCCGTGCATCAGCGGCGCGAACGTCGCCTTCCGCGGCATCAACGACCTTTTACGTTGAAGCATTGCAGACTCTCAGAGCTTGCCCCAGCCGCCAAGCCAGCTGGGGTGGTCCCCAAACACAGGAGGTGCCCAATGAAAACTGCGCGTCAGTTGTCTGCCTTCGAATCATCAACCCGGTTTATCCGCTCGTCGAAATTCCGTCCCCCATCCAGCCTTTTGCCCCGGCGATTACGCGGCGCCATGTGTGGAGTCGGTCTCGTCGTATTGTCGCTGGGATCCTCCATAGCAGGTGCAGAGGGGATCCTTCCGCCGACATCCACGGTCGCGTCGACGGTTCCAACCAGGGGTGACGTCAATCCGTACGGCATTGCGTTCGTGCCCAGCGGCGTGCCGTCGTGGAGCACGCTGAAGCCGGGCGACGTCCTTGTATCCAACTTCAACGCCGCGTCGAACAAGCAAGGCAGCGGCACGACCATCGTGAAGCTTGTGACCGACAGCAAGCCAGTCACCTTTTTCCAAGGACAGAATCTTGGCCTCACTACCGCACTTGCGGTGCTGAAGAGCGGCTTTGTGCTGGTCGGCAATCTTCCGACGACGAACGGGTCGGCCATCAGGCCACCCGGCTCGCTACTGGTGATCAACCCCCAAGGCGGGCTCGTTAGTGAACTGACAGATGCCACTCTCCTGGACGGTCCGTGGGATATGACGGTAATCAACGAGCAGGCTCAGGCGCCGCAGGTCACGGCGTTCGTCTCAAACGTGCTGAGCGGAACCGTGGCGAGGATCGATATCAACATCGGGGAGAGCGGCGCGACGCTGGCGACAAGCTCGGTCATCATTGCGTCCGGCTACACGCACCTGCCCAACACCGCGGCGCTGGTTGTCGGCCCGACAGGACTGGCCTACGACAGTACAAACGATTTTCTGTATGTCGCATCAACCGGTGACAACGCGGTGTTCCGGATTATGGGCGCGATGAAGCTCAAGAAGGATAATGGCACGGGAACGCCGATTTACAATGACACTACCCACCTTCACGGGCCGCTGGCATTGGCGCTTGCGCCGAATGGAGATCTGGTGACAGCGAACGGCGATGCTGTTAATCCACCCGATGCGCAGCACGCGAGCGAAATGGTCGAGTTCACGCCCGGCGGGCAGTTCGTCGCACAGATGCAGGTCGATCCGACGGCAGGCGCCGCGTTCGGCCTCGCGTTCGGACTCGGCAGCAGTAGCCAGTCACAGTTCGCGGCAGTCAACGACAATACGAATACGGCGACAGTCTGGACGTTGGGCCCGGGCAGTGGCAACTGATCTGCAGGGAGGGTGGTTCCGCCGATACCTGGCGCGCGTTGGCGTTGGAATCAACGACTGTCGACGAGGTCGCTCAGCGCAACGCGGACCCACACAACCGCATGCGTTGCTGGCTATTGCCATCATGCTGGCGCCATCGGAGCCTCGCGTTGAGGTGCCGACCGGAGTGGTCATTACGCTCACCGCCGCCGCATGAAGTTTGACGCATGCCGTCTGGCCATATCGTCGTGACAGAAACAGCGGCCGGAGTTAGCTTCAAATCCTCCGTCCGGAATACCGGCGGCCCCAACGATGCGCTGGACTTCAACGATGAATGGGGTTCTGTCGCAGTAAGGAAATCAGGAAAAGTCTAGACGGAACGAATAGGAATGCTTATTTCACGAGATCGTAAAACTGCTCGGGGACTGAACGATGCCGTCCACCGTCACTCTTCATCTGCCCTTTCGCTATCATGTGCATGAGTTCGATACCGCCTAAAATGATGCGGGCGCAACGAAAGCTTTTAAATCCTAGCATTGGTCGTACGACGCGTTTGATCGCTCGATGGTCCTGCTCCACCACGTTGTTCAGATACTTCGATTGTCGAATTTTGATCGGCACTTCCCGATCAGCATTGATCGCATTTAGCCCCGCGAGATTCGCCCCGCTCTTGTCGATCGTCACCGTCTCCGGTACGCCGTTTCCAGCGATCGCCTTTTCGAAATAGCGCCGGGCCGCGGCCTTGTCCCGCTTGGCGCGGAACAGGAAGTCAACCGTGTCGCCGGCCTTATCGACGGCCCGATACAGGTACTTCCATTCGCCCTTGACCTTGATGTAGGTCTCATCCATTCGCCAACTTCGACCGACCTTTTGCTTGCGCAGTCCGAATGCCTTACCGAGCGCAGGCAGCAACTTGATAGCCCACCGGTGCACCGTCGAATGATCGACCGACACTGCCCGCTCGGACATCATTTCTTCCAGATGACGCAGACTCAACGGATAGGCGACGTACCAACGTACGCATGTCAGCATTATGTCCAGCGGGTAATGCAGCCGTTTGAGCGCCTTGCTCACAGTGGCGTTCGGGGTCTTGATCATTCGTTACATCGCTCGTCTCGGGACCGACCACCATAGCAGATCGGCTTACTGCGACAGAACCGTGGAAAGGCCCTGAAGCCCGTTACCCGCACAAGGGCGTCCTGCGGTTTGACCGGCGTCGTCCAGACGGCGAAATCCTCCATCCGTACGCGGGCCGGAAAGACAGGAAACAGTGGAATGTGGAACTGTATCTGCCGTTCCTGCGCACCTACGCTGAAATGTCGGAGCGTACGTTCATTGCGTTGCCGATCGCGACGGCTGTCGACATCCGCCAACGGGCCGATCAGGCATAACTCGCGGCCGCGTAACTGGGGTTAGCGGCAAGGCTCGGCCGTCGGTGTTTTCCGCGCAATCAGCGATTTCGCAAGTTCTTGATCAATATGGATTTTCAGGATCAAAGCGCCAGATTTTGCACGGAAAGTACGATAACCCCAGGTAGGCATCGGTGCAAGCTGTCGCCTAAAATCTAAACGCGGCTGTAACTTCGATGGAGGGGTGCCATGACTGACTCAATGTTGGCGATCTTGATGGGGATCATCGTGGTTGTGGTTGGCGCCGGGATCTGGGCCGCATCCAGCAACCGGGAGCTGCTAACCCAGTGGTTCCGCGAACATCATCTTCGGGACCTGATGCACCACAAGCATTAATGGCGCACCCAAAGGACATTTACATGTCTGGCGGGTAGAAATGAAAAACGGGCCGAAAGGCCAATATTCATTGACTGGCTGGCGGAGGCGGTGTGTCTTGCCCCTGCATCCCGACTCGATACTTCCGTTCACTAACCTCAATGTTGCGCTTCTCCCCTTAAACCGCTTCAAAATACCAGGTGCCTGTCAAACCATCGGTACGGGAGTCGCGGAACAGATATGGTTCCTGTTAAGTGCTCAAAAAAATTAAGCCCCCTGACGGAACAGGGCTCAGCAGAGCTCAAAGCATTTCCCGCCGGTACGATTACCGCATTACCTGGTACGGCGATCGCTGCCGTTGCGGCTACGGTCTTTCATGACTCGCCGCACGGGAGAGGAGACCCTGTGCGGATGAACCGGTGAGTTGCGTCATGGAACCCGTGGTCGAGCGCTTTTCCGCCATCGCCGGCACACGGCTTGCCGACAAACCAGGGGCTGTTCGATCCGCGGTCAGCCGCAACCAGGTACCCACACCGTCAACTGAACGCAACCACGAAGGATTTCATGAGTCGTCTTGTCGTCGTTTCAAATCGCACTGCCGATCCCCGCAAACCGGCTGCCGGCGGGCTTGCCATGGACACAGCTAGCCCAAGCGAACACCTCAGTCGTCCGTCTGCCGGCCCCACCGATGCAAGCCCGGATCCAACCTGCCGGGACGCCCCGAACCGCAGGTTTCGCACGTGTCGCGTTATATCTTGCTGAAGGGACCGCGCGTCGAGACGGGGCGCACAGCGCCGCTACGGCGCCCGTTGGCCTTGCTGCTGAGATGCCAGACGTTCGCCGGTGGCGTATTCAACCAGACTGTCTTGATGCGATGCCAACACAAGCCCGTAGGCGCGGTAAATGGGACTCTGGGTTGGTAAGTGAACTGCACAAGACGCCGGGCATTGTCCGCGTACAGGAGTTCGGCGAAGGCCGCGACCGTTGGTTCGACGACACGGGGCGAAAGCGAACGAAACGGCAGTCCGGAGACAAAAATCGTCTTCGCTGGCTAGTCTTGCGGAACCGAAACGTTCTCATGAAATGCGCCGCCGACCACATGCGCCTGCGGAAATCGCCCTCTTAGTTCCGTCGCCAATTGATCTCCGAGCTCGAATACGATCAGTCGCGCTGACGGGTGCCGGCGTACGAGAGAGTCCGTCACGACTCCAGTGCCGGCGCCAACCTCGACAATTGCTTCGAACGCGTCAACGCCTTCGGCCATGGCATCGGCGAGGTAACGCGATGAAGGCGCCACTGCACCCACGGTCGCAGGGTCGCTTAACCAATGCTTGAAAAAATTCAGGTTCATGCGAAGAAAAAATACGACGTTGATGCGGTCTACGAATCGACCGCAGTGAAACTCATCCGATTATGCGATGCGCTCAATTGCCAAACCGCTCCAATTCATCGGACGGTTCGCGCATGGAGGAAGCGGACATTGTATCGCTAGCTTCACTAGTCCATTGAACCATGGAAATTGCACCGATCTAAAGTTGCATGGGCAAAATGAATCTGAGCGAAGCCGAGCGCGAGGAATTGATTGCAATGCCGCGCAGTCGCACGATGGCCGTGGGTCAGCTGCGACGGGCGCGGCTGATCCTGCTGCTTGATGAAGGGACCTCGCGTGAGGCGATCATGACTGAACTGCGGCGCGACTCGCGCTTTATTACGACCTGGAAGACGCGCTTTGCAAGTGATCGCCTTGGGGGGCTCTACGGACGGCAACCGGGGCGTGCGCCGCGTCGGGACCTGGTGCGCCTGGAAGCGCGAGTGCTCGACTACACGCTGCGCCGCAAGCCGCAGGACGGCGCGACCCACTGGAGCAGTCGCAAGCTGGCCGCCCAGTTGGGCATCCCGTTCATGACGGTGCAGCGCATCTGGCGCAAGCACGATATTCGTCCGCATCGACCGGATACCCACATGGTGTCCAACGACCCCGACTTTGAAACGAAGGCCGCCGGTGTCATCGGCCTGTACCTGAACCCGCCGGCGCATGCGGTGATGTTCTGCGCGGACGAGAAGACAGCGATTCAGGCATTCGATCGCAAGGACCGGGTGCCGCCACTCTCGCCCGGGCGTGCCGAAAGCCACGGCTTTGAATATAAGCGTAACGGGACCCTGAGCCTGTTCGCCGCGCTGAGCACGGCCACCGGCGAAGTGCTGGGCAAGACTGCGCCGCGCCACACCAGTGCCCAGTTCGTCGCTTTTCTCACTGAGGTCGTCTCGGCCCAGCGCGCCGCGCAAGAGATTCATGTGATCTGCGACAACGTCAGCAGCCACAAGACCGCGGCCGTCCAGACGTTTCTGGCCGATCATCCCAACGTCACAATGCATTACACCCCCACGTATTCATCATGGCTGAACCAGGTCGAGAACTGGTTTGCCCGCATCCAGCGCGATGTCATCACGCGCGGCGTGTTCACCAGCACCAACGACCTCCACAAAAAGCTCATGCGCTACATCCGCCAGTACAACAAGCAAGCTGAACCGCTGAAATGGAAGTACTCCGATCCAACACGTCGCATCCGGTGCGATTCATCTGGTTCAATGGACTAGTGACGTTACGCCCGGATGGTTTCTACTGAGATGGACCCGACGCCTCCCTCCGGGAGACACTGACGGACGTCAACCTGACTTGTTCATCATGGAAATCGACATTCTCGGCATCGATCTCGCGAAACAGGTCTTTCAGCTTCACCGGGCCGAAGGTCGCGAAATGTCTCTACCGGCTGACGCGTTGCACCGCAGCCGGCTCGACACCGCGAAAGGAGTCCCCTGATGCAAGCCTCCCGCCGTCATTTCATGATTATCGCCGCGTCGCTCGCTTCAACCGCTATGCTTTCAAAGGAGTCATGGGCGGATGCCCCCGTACTCTCCGAGAGCGATCCCACCGCCCAGGCGCTCGGCTACAAAGCGGATGCGTCCCAAGTGGACAAAACCAAATATCCGAAGTACCAGACCGGTCAGGTTTGCATAAATTGTCAGCTCTACCAGGGCAAGCCCGGCAGCGCCAATGGTCCCTGTCCGATATATGGCGGCAAGCTGGTCAATGCAAAGGGATGGTGCAGCGCATACGTGAAAAAGACGTGAGCTGGTTTCGTTTGAAATCCAGTGAAATCCGGCCAATGTCGATCCTGTGTCTGCCGATACTGCGCACAAGCCGCCAATATCAGATGGGCAAAACGGGCGGCCCTGCGTGTCGCTCACGTGAACGCGGCAACGAATGCGGCTTCAGGAACCCTTATCACCTTGACATTGCTCCACCGCTGAGAGTCCTGAATGCGTCAATGCGCACAGCTTCTTCATCCCGACGGACATGCCAGAATTTCCCCAGCATGCCGACGGTGGCCCGGGTGCTGACCCGCCGCTGCGCGTCCCGGCTCGCCTGCGAGCAGGCTGAGCCACAAGTCGTTGAAGGTGAAGTCTTCTTCCGTCGTCCGGTCTGCGACTATCGGGAATCTGTCGCGGCGCACCTCCACATTGGCCCACGCAACGACTAATCTTCTAGTGGACCGCCGTTTGGGAGACATTGATGCAGTTCGAATACAAGGCGTTTCATATCGATTGCCGGACACGTCGCGCCAGCGACGGACATTATGTCGCGAGGGCCAGAATCACTCGCGGGCCTGGCAGCGCAGAAGATCGCGTCGAAACGCATGATTCGGGCGACATCGCTTCATTTGTCGACGAGGCCGATGCAATCTCATGCGCGAAGGCATGGGCTATCGAATGGTGTGACGAAAACCGCGAGTGAGCCCGCACACGGCGGTTCCGTGCACTTCAATGATGGGAGACCGCCATGGCTGAGGGACAGGAACGGTTTGACGAGTACAACGGCTTTACGATTCGTGTCCTCGCCATTGCTGAGTACTCGCCTCACCCGCCGAATATCCCATTCGGTTATACCGGCTACGTTGCACGCCCCGGAGCTGACGCTCGTTACGCGTCGGCGCAGCGGGTGAGCTTTGCTCACCCGATCGCCGATCTGCTGACTGCAGAAGCTGCGGAACAGGCCGGTTTCGCTGAGGGACGATCGATCATAGATGGCATGCATCCTGACGGGCTCAATACGGAAGGTCTGTAACTGAAGGCGGAGCGATCGCTTAGGGTTATGACTGAAGCGTCTCGCACAGCGGTCTAGTGCAAGTCCATCGCACCGGTTTAACCGCATACTGGCCTCGGTCCGCTTCGGAGTTCGCTGATCAGATGAGGCGTTGTGCGTGGGAGTGGATAAAAGTTGGGGGAGGCCCGAACTTTTATCCACTCCCATAATTAACGGACCTCAACATCATGATTGCTCTGCTTGGCAAACGTCGCGAGCGGTGTGTCTTGTAATCGCATTTGACGTTCCAGCCCACGCTGCGCCCCTGAGGCACGGCCGCAGCGTGGCATCTTTCACCGATCACTATTTGGGGTTGTGTCGCAGTAAGGCAAGAGGATCAAGCAAACGCGAGATGCTATGCATTACTTATGAAACGAGCGAGTAGAACTGCTGGGCAGCAGACAGTGGGATTTCGCCCGAGCCCTTCATCTGCCCTTTCTTGCCTTGATATAGGTTTCATCCATGCGCCAGCTCTTGCCCACCGGGCGCTTGTGCTTGCGAAACGCATTTTCGAACAGCGGAACCAGCCTGATCACCCAGCGGTGCACCGTCGAATGATCCACTCCAATGTTGCGCTCAGCCATCATCTCCTCAAGATTGCGAAGACTCAGCGAGTAGGCCACATACCACCGCACGCACAGCAGCATTACATCCAGCGGATAGTGCAACCGCTTCAGAACTTTGGCAATGCCCGCAGCAAGGGGCGTTCGCAGTGTCGCGGGCTTCTTCATCGCGGGCCGAGGCAAAGTTTTGGTAAACCGAACTTTACCGCGACATCGCTAATGCGACAAAACCCGAACATCTGCACCAATTCGTCATTCGCGGCTGGCGTTACGGCGGGCATCGCGACGGGCTCTGTCGCAGTAAGCCGATCTGCTATGGTGGTCGGTCCCGAGACGAGCGATGTAACGAATGATCAAGACCCCGAACGCCACTGTGAGCAAGGCGCTCAAACGGCTGCATTACCCGCTGGACATAATG
>NZ_WOEZ01000351.1 GCF_013177735.1 Paraburkholderia elongata
CCAATCAGCCTTCAAATTGCTTTCATTGCGTGTCGACGACGAAGTGAGTCCGCAAACCGGCGCGAACTCAGTCGGACCTTGAAGTGTTTTGAATTACGCTTCACCTCAACTCCGACGGTCTCCTAGCCCTACCTTCGCATGGCGGAGCGCCGGATCGATGGTTTTCGCCGGGCAGACATGGCAGTAAAGGCTGATCGGTCATACATGAAATAATTGAGGGGCCCACCTCGCCAGCTCGAAGACCTTGACTGCGCGGCGCTGCTCGGTCGTGAGCTCTGGCGCCAGCATCACCGTTGGCCGTCGTCCTGCGCCTCCGGTCGTGGTCCGCACCAACGTCACCTTGATTTCAGCCAGGCTTTCCATCGTCTGACGGGCGGAAGCGTCCGTTCCGAGCGCGATCTTCGCCAGGCTCACGAGCATCAACCCGAGAACGGTCGCGAAGGTGTGCAGGCGCAGCGACCCATCGGCCCACTGGTGCGATGGCCCCCAGGGGACGACACCGCCTTTCTTCGCTCTGCGGAACAGCTCCTCGACTTTCCACTGACCTCGGAAGGCGTAAACAATCCGACCTGTGGTCCAGGTATGTCGGTCGGTGCACAGTACCCGCCGGCCGAGCCGCGTCTTCTCCAGCTCGCGGCGCAATGCGGCATCGACGTGCCAGTGCAAGGTCGGTGCCGTTTCGCTTCCGGCGAAGGTGGTCACGACGAAGCTCGACAGGTGTTCCCGAGCGAGCGCCTTGTTGACTCGCAGCTCCAGACGGCTACGCGAGATGCGGCCCTTTTGGATCAGCCCCTCCAGCGTGCGCAGTTCCACCTTCGCTTTGCGCAGGGCCGCCGCGATCCCGCGTTTCTGGCCCGCCAGCAATTCTTGGCTCTCCACCACAACGAGCGTGCGATCCAACTCTCCGACGGTAGTCCGAATGCGCGCCGCCCGGACTTCGCTGAGCTTGCCCGAGAGCGGTTTCATGGCACCGCGCTGCGCCGCCATCTGCAACGCCTCTTCCGCGGCCTTGTGCCCGAGCGGCAACGAAATGAGGCTGTAGTAGCCGGCGGTGTCGAGATCGAGCTCCAGTTGCGGGCTCCAAAACCCACCGTCTCGTACCAGCGTACGCTGCGCCGGTCGCGCGCGAGCCTCACCGCTGTCGAGTGCCTCGTGCAGCTGCGCCAACCCACCCAGGCATGCCGCGAGCACCGCCTGGTCCGAGCCGTTGCCCGGATACGTCCGATACAACAGCGGCACATGCCCCGTCTCACTGACCAGGACGCCAAGCCCTACCACCCGGAGGTCCTTTCTCTTGCTCTTGGCGTGTCCACGCCGGGCCAGCTCGCCCGGCGTCTGCGTGTCGATGTGCGTATCGAAGTTCGTCGTGTCGAACGCGAGCACGTCCGCGGAAAGCTCGAACCGGGCAACGGCAGCTTTCGCGACCGCTACCTGCGCCTGCTCCAATTGATGCTCGGTAACCTGCTGCGCGACGCGATGAAATGCCTGCCCGCTGAACGCGGATCCCGGCAAACACGACAAGCGCGGCAGACTCGCATCCAGAAATTCCCCCAGCTCGCGCTTGGGTCCGGGCGCGCACGCCCGCTGAATCGCCACTGCCACAGCCAACTCGCCTACCGATGGGCCGCCCTTCGCGCCAACCCCTGCGCATGCCCGATCGATGTGCGCCACCAGATCCAGTTGCTCGGCCACCCAGATCAACGCCCCGACATCGCCGACCCCGCGCGTGCCCACCGTATGCGTGGCACGCAGATCCGCCAAGGGTGGCGGCTCAGCCGGCCCCAGGACAACCTGGCGTGCGACGGAGCGCCCTCGCTCGGCATCCCACACCGACTGAGCTGCGATACGGTAGCGATGGCCGTTGACTTCTCGTTCGAAGATGTGCATGTTCTTTCATGTAGCATCCTCAAGGCCAAGAATCAAGCGAAATCCAATATTTCCGCCGCGTTCCGGCTAGGCGGCCCCTCGGAGGTGGCGCCAAGTGTGCGAAGGTAGGGCTAGTACAAGACGAACGGAGTGGACAAACCTCTGGTGTACCGGCTGTCACGCCAGTGGCATCGCCGGGTAGCTAGTTTCGCAAGAGATAACCGCTGAAAGCATCGAAGCGGGAAACTCGCCTCATCGAGAAAGGGCGCGCGGGCCGACGCTGTTGCGCTGGCCCGTGCACCCGACGCGGGGTCCGCGTCGGAGGGTATGAACGCGTCTTTAGAACATCGTGCGAAGTCCGATTGCCACGCCCACTTGATTGGTCCGGCCAATGGTGTTGGTCGGAACGCCCTCGCCGTTGACCCCGCCCGGGTAGTCGGCGGAGAAGGCGCCTGTGCCGCGCGCGAAGTCCGTGATCGCGTAGACTTCCGTGCGCTTCGTGAACGAGTATTCGGCGAGAACGGTAGCCGATTGGTTCACCCCCCGGCCGAGCGAGCCGTCGAGCAGTTCAGCATTGCGCGTCTGCCCGTAGTAGTAGGCGAACGTGAACAGCAGCGGAGCCATGGCTTGCCAGTTCGCACCGACGTAATAGGTGTTGTCGATACGGTTGGGGCTGGCACCCTTCAGTGTCGGCGCGCCAGATTGCTGCATGTAGCTGTCGGTCAAACCAGTCTTGTCCTGCCCCCGCAGCCAACCGGCCAGCAGGCGGATGTCATGGGTGACCTGATACGCGCCGCTGATGTGCAGGAAGGTGGTCTTCGCGCCATTGATTGCGCTGCCGACACTGGTGCCGACCGAAGAGCCGGTCGCAGATGTCGGCACGGAGACTTGCTGGAAGCCTGCGTTGAGCATGGCAGGGCCGTACGTGTACGTCAGTTCCGCGGCGTAGATGGCGCCGAGCCCGAGCGCGCCCGGCTGGTTGCCTAAGCCGTAAAGGGCATCGACCATCAGGCCATCGAAGCTGCCCTTGTACTTGACCGCGTTGTTGATTTCGAGGTAAGGCCCGATCCCGTTATACATCCAGCTGTTTTGCCAATAGTTGCCAACGGTCAGCGGGTCGAAGATATCGCCCAAGGTGTCGTAGGCCGGCGCATATTGCCTACCGAAGGTCAGCGAGCCCCACGTTTTATTCGACAGACCCACGAAAGCTTGTCGACTGAACAGTGTGCCGGGGACGTGTAGTTGCCCATTGAAGGCTTCGAAGCCGTTTTCGAGGCGGAAGATTGCGGACCAGCCGCCCCCCAGATCCTCACTGCCCCTCAAGCCCCAGCGGCTGTGGGTTTCCGGGCCGGACGTCATGGCGACCTGGTCGTTACCACCCGGGCCAGCATTCGTCTGATACCGGATGGCTTCATCAACGATGCCGTACAGCGTGACCGAGCTTTGTGCGAATGCCGACGACGCCGCGGCAGCGAAAAGTGCGCCAGCGGCGCTGGAAATGAGTATTTTTTTCATTAGTAATCCACAGTAATTGGTGAGCGGACTGGGAGAATTCTTCCCAAGCTCGAGCAATAAGACCGTGAATGGGAGCGTAGCCTGTCCTTTCATTGAGGCACAGATATTTGTTACGGAGTGTTGTTTATTTGCTGTGTCGGGACAGGCATGTACAAATCGTCTGATGATTCTATGTACAGGATAACGACCGATCAGTTGGGTCTTGATGCGCTGCGCTGCTTTGAGCGCGAGGCATTGCCGATGCCGAGGCGGCCAGGGAATGGAGAAGGACTGCCTGTTATTGCTGTGGCAGCAGAGCTTTTATATAAAAAATGAATTAAGCGACGCAATACTTTCGACGACGCGAAGTCCACCGCTCACCGTTCCGGAAAAACGGGGAAAAGTGGAACATGGCGGGTTTGACTGAGGCAAGCGACAGGCGCATGCATGCCAAGGGACATCGCATGAATCTCCCCGTATTTATTCTCAAAGAAAGGCGAGACGGTATTAGGCAGTGTTCACGTTTTCACCGATGGTCGAAAGGCGCAGACAAGCGATGTAAACACGAGATAGCTGTCGGCGACGTTGAACCGGCAATATGGCGAAGCGAATGCGCCCAGAAGCGAAGTGCTCACAGCAACTGCGCATTAACGTTCGACGCGCGGGGGAAGCTCTGGCCTAGCGCTGCGCGCCGATGTCCACTTCAGTAGACTCCTGGTGGCTAGCGCTGACTCGCTCTGTTTGGTGACGGGCGGCTATGTCCTTGCAAAGGCTGCCCCTGACTGCGGGCAAAACACGAATTATGACGACACGTTCATATCCACGCTGCACGAAACCGGCCATTGAGGAACGGCCACGAGCTTCCGGGTATGAAAGCTCACCTCGGTAGATGACGCGGGCCCTGAAAGGATGAACGGCCGTAGTACCTTGGAGAGCCGCCGTTGTGGCGGCGTCGATCCGAAGGGCAGATGCCGGTCGATCTGAGCCGGTCGCATCTCGGGGGAAGTAGCCATCATTCGGACGATCGGAAAGCGGCCAACGATGTCTACCAGATCAGAGTTCTATACTGTAAATCCGAAAACGGATGCAGTTTGGAGATTGTGTTCACACGGAAGAGCCGGAAAAACACCTGGCGGGGAGATTCATCCATCGATACAAGGCCGAGCGCTGCAGCAAACGGCCACCCCCATGTGCGTGAATGCTTGTAAAGTGGCGGTACTTCGGGATCCTGGAGAGGGTCTTCCGTTAGGTCATTGATACTGGAGCAGCCAATGAACGCAATCAGAACACTCAAGCTCGCTGGTGCTGCATTGATTGTTGTCGCTTCCGTCAATGCGTGGGCACAGGAAAGCGAATCTTCTGCCACATCGACGGCAACGCAAGGGACGTCGAAATCCGCCGTCAGGAAGGCAAATCGGACATTGGGCAAAAAAGTGCTTCAGGCGCTTTCGAAGGGCGGTGTCGATACCGCGGGCATCAATGTACTCGCGAAAGGTGGCGCAGTAACGCTCGCTGGAAGGGTCGCCGATCCGTCACAGATCGAGAAGGCAGGCTCGATAGCGAACGGCGTTTCTGGCGTTACGTCCGTGAAGAACGCTCTGACGATTCGCGAAGGTGGGCAGTAATACAGCCCACGTGTCCAAAACTGCGACTCAGCACACTGGCAGCAGGCTGATCTTCAGTGTCATTCCTGCTTCGATTTCGGTTGTCGGGGTTGCTGTCGCGGCTCAGATCCGCGTTGCGTCGGCGCCCTCGTACATGCGTCCGGGGGCGTTACATACGGCACGTCGTCGCAGCAGCACGCATACACCGGAAACCCCTGCGCGTTCGTGCGGATGATGGTCGTTGGCCCGTGCAGCGGGCACACCACCGCTTTCATGGTGCCTCCTGAGACTCATAAGTCAACGGGTCCTATCGTACACGCAGCTCGCCAGTTCGGTATGAGCCAACGCCGGTGCGCGCTTATTGCAACGGTTTTGACCGACCGATGGGGTTCGGCCAGTAGCTGTCGTTGGCTGCGTCGGTGATGTCGCCATTCGAGCGACGGTTCGGCTCATGAAGCGGCCATTAACTTGGCTTCGTTCCGCGTGGCGGTATTGGGTCGAGGGTGTGTGAAAACCCACGTCAAGCGGGCCGATCGAAAAACTCGACCTTCAGATCGCGCTGTGTTGGCTTGGTGACGACTCGGGAAGGGTGAAGCGACACCCTAAAACCGGGTGATTTCGCGTTTTC
>NZ_WOEZ01000352.1 GCF_013177735.1 Paraburkholderia elongata
GCCAGGTCTGCATCTCGCCGACGCGCTTTCTGGTGCACAACAGCATCCGCGAAGAATTCGCGGCGGCGCTCGTCAAGCACGCTGAAGGCCTCAAGCTCGGCGACGGGCTGGCCGAAGGCACCACCCTTGGGCCGCTCGCCAATGCGCGCCGTCTAACCGCAATGAGCAAGGTGCTCGACGACGCGCGCAAGACCGGCGCCAAGGTCGAGACGGGCGGCGAACGCGTGGGCTCGGAAGGCAACTTCTTCGCGCCGACCGTGCTGACCAACGTGTCGCTCGAAGCGGACGTGTTCAACAACGAGCCGTTTGGCCCGATCGCAGCGATCCGCGGTTTCGACACGCTCGAAGAAGCGATCGCTGAAGCGAATCGTCTGCCGTACGGTCTCGCCGGTTACGCATTCACGAAGTCGTTCCGCAACGTGCATCTGCTGTCGCAACAGATGGAAGTCGGCATGTTGTGGATCAACCAGCATGCTACGCCTTCGCCGGAAATGCCGTTTGGCGGCGTGAAGGATTCGGGCTATGGGTCGGAAGGCGGTCCGGAAGCGATGGAAGGCTATCTGGTCACCAAGGCGGTTTCGGTGATGGCGGTTTAAGACGCCGAAGGCCATCAGGCTTTCAGGGCGAGGTTTCCGGCCTCGTCCGCCTGTTTGGTCACTGTGCCAGGTCCGCGAGCGTTTGTTCGCGGACTTTTATTTGCAACTCTTTCGCTGCCGGATAGCTGCGCGCGGGATGCCGGGTGCGGCGCGGTGCTCGTTAGCGTTGTTGCGACTCAACAACATCGTAAAAATAGCGCAACCGACGGTATGGTTCGCATTCTGGAGTTCAACTATAATCTTCAAACGCTCACCTAAATGCTTGGTTTAAGTAGGAGCAGCCTCAACGTGCGGCAAGACGCATCGCGACATTTCTTTCTCGCGGTCATAGGTGAAGTTCTGGCGCAGCGGCTCGGCAATTGTGCAGGCTATGTCGGGAATCTGTCCGCGCCGGTCTGCGCCGTGTGAACACCGGACTAATCTCCAATGAAGTGGCGCCTTTCGGCGGGGTCAAGCAATCCGGTGTGGGCCGCGAAGGCTCGCATTTCGGGATCGACGAATATCTGGTGATCAAGTACACCTGTATGGCAG
>NZ_WOEZ01000353.1 GCF_013177735.1 Paraburkholderia elongata
GCTTCAGACCCGTGATCGCCTTCATCGTCGTGGTCTTGCCCGCGCCGTTCGCGCCGATCAGCGTCACCAGTTCGCCCTGCGCGACTTCGAGGTCGATGCCCTTGACTGCCTGGATGCCGCCGTAATTGACCTGCAGGCCCTTGATTTTCAACATTGCCGTAGCCATTAGTGGACCCCCGCACCCAGATAAGCTTCGATCACCTTCGGATCCTTCTGCACGTCTTGCGGAAGACCCTGCGCAATCACCTTGCCGTAGTCGAGCACCGTCATCTGGTTGCACAGACCCATCACCAGTTTCACGTCGTGCTCGATCAGGAGAATCGTCTTGCCGTCGGTGCGGATCTTGTCGAGCAGCTTGGTCAGTTCGACCTTTTCCGTTGCGTTCATGCCGGCAGCCGGTTCATCCAGTGCGAGCAGCTTCGGATCCGTTGCCAGCGCGCGGGCGATTTCCAGACGACGCTGGTGGCCATACGACAGGTTGCGCGACGTGTAGTCCGCGTACTGCGCGATGCCGACGTATTCCAGCAGTTCGACTGCGCGTTCCTTGATCTCGCGCTCTTCCTTGCGCTCGGCCGGCGTCTGGAACACCGCGCCGATCAGGCCGTGCTTCGTGCGCACGTGGCGCCCCACCATCACGTTTTCCAACGCGGTCATGCCGCCGAACAAACGGATGTTCTGGAACGTACGCGCAATACCCGCCTTCGCCACCTGAT